>JBLHKT010000007.1:0-120371 GCA_047620485.1 Phycisphaerales bacterium
TCGGGTCTCGGAGGCCTCTCGTCATGACGGATTGGTGATGATCGCACGGGCCGAGGGGCCCGGCGGCCCGTGCCGATTGCGAGTGTTCGAGGTCCCCGCTGGGCTCGGGCCACGGCCCGACCTCGCGGTTGACCTGCTCCGGTTTCTCGAGAGCGGCGGTCTGCAGGCTACCGCCGCAGAGCGGTCACCCGAGTGGGTCCCGGTGCTGGCAAAAGGGCGAGACGGGGGCAAGGCCTTCATCGCCACCGAGCCGGGCGGCGAGCCGATGCAGGGGCTCGTGGACCGCAAGGCCCATCTGAGCGCCGACGATCTGGAATCCATTGTTCGAGGCGTGATCGCCGGCCTGCGGGCCTACCACGCCGCGACCGACCGGGCGATGGGCTCGCTCTCGCTGGGCACGGTCATCCTGAACAAGCCGGCGGACCCGCGATCGGGCGTGCGGCTGACCGACCCGATCTTGACGCACCGCGACCGGTCCACGATCGAGTCGGTGGACGTGCCGGCGCTTGGGCGGCTGATCTTCCGGATCGTCGAGGGGCACGACGAGCGGTTCCCGGTGCACCCGCCGATCCGGTTCGGGCCCGAGTGGAAGCGTCTGGGCCGCAGCGGCAACGCGTGGCTGGAGCTGACCAATCGGATGCTCGATCCGAGGGCCGCGGCTCAGGGTGAGCTGCCGACGCTCGACGAGATCGAGGGGTTGATCCCGAAGGAGCCGTTCGACTGGCGCAAGCCCGCCGGCGCGCTGGCGACGGTTGCGGCGGTCGGGGCGATCGGGTTCGGGCTGTGGTGGAAGCTGTACTACAACCCGCGGCTGACCGACGATGAGGTCCGCCCCATGCGTGACGGGCTGGTCTTCCTGATCGATGAGTACCCGGTCTGGTTCAAGTCGCTGAGCGAGGATCTGGTCGCCCCGGAGGGCTCGCCGCTCGATGTGTTTGAGAGCGATCCACGGCTCGCTGAGGGTGTGGCGCAGCTCCGCGCCGGCGTCATTGAGCGGATGGCTCTGACAGAGGGCGAGCGGCCGGGCGACCTGGGATCGATCTTCGACCCGTTCACCTACTGGCTCGATGACTCGGGGCGGCGGTACAACCTCATGCCCGGGCAGCTGCGAGAAACCATCAGTGACTCGCTGCCCGCGGACCTTCAGTCTCGGTTCGGGCAGAACGAGCTTGCGTACGTCGAAGCGGCGAAGCAGGCCGTTTCGGATATCCAGACCCTGCTGGGTGAGGAGTGGGCTCTCGCCGTGACTCTGCGGCAGACCGCGGACCAATTCGAGCAGCACGGCTGGAGCGAAGCCGCGGGCGAGGTCCTCGCGGCGGTGCAGTTCGGCGAGCCGCCACGCCCCTCGGGCGAGCGGGTGCTCGCGGCGCTCGAGGTCGGGGTGGCCGCGGGCCGGGTCGAGGCCCGGTGGGAACAGATCGAGAACGTGGACGCGGGCGAGGGGCAGGCGGGCTTCCCGATCGGGCCCAGCTCGACGGCGATCGCCGGGTTTGACGACGCGGTGTCGTTGCTGCTGGCGCAGGCGCCCGGCGCGATCGGTGGGGTGGAGCTGCTCGAGACGCACGCCGCGGTCATCGACGAGATGGTCTGGGCGGGCGGCGAGGGCTTGCCCGGGGTGGACTGGACCGCGCTCGAGGCGGACGGCCGCCAGACACGCTCGGACTGGACTGGGGCGGCGATGGGCGAGTTCGTGGCATGGGCCCGCGAGGCTCGGCAGTACGCCAAACTGCAGAGCGACCCGCGCGAGCTCGCGCTCTGGGACGATCTGGGGACGCAGATCCGGGGCCGGATCGACGGGATCCGCGAGTACCCGGCCGCCGAGCAGGCCGACCCGATCGAGCAGCGACTGCTGGACCTGCAAGCCCAGATCCTGCACCTGCAGCGGACGCCGGTGGTGACGAAGTATCAGAGCGAGCTGGCGGACCGATCGGGCGGGCTGACCACGGAGATTCGGGCGCTGGCCGATGAGGCCGAGACGACGTACGCGCGGGTCGCGGTGCCGCCGCGCGAGTATCTGGCGCAGGTCAACGCGGAGATTCTCGGGATCGCCTCGGCTCAGCGGCTGTGGGATGCACAGGTCGCCCTCGGGGGGACCGCGGCTCAGCTCGAGGCCGATCGGCAGCGGGACATCGCCTTCCGGACGGTGATGGAATCGTTGCGCAGCACGGTGACGTGGCTTAAAGACGAGGGGTTTGCGGCGACGCCGGCTCCCGCAGCAACGGGCGGCGGGTTCGACGCCGAGGCGTTCGACCGGGTTGCTCTGGCTCACCGAGACGCCGCGACCGAGCGTGTGATCGCAGAGCTCGAGACGCTCATCGGGCGAGGGGTGCGGCCGGGGCTTAACGAGCCCGAGGTCGCCTCGATGATCGGCGGCGTGCGCACGGACCTCACCGCCTGGGGCGACCGGGCGACGGCGTTGAGCAGCGAGTACCTCACGATCGCACAGCAGCTCGATCAGGGCGTGCTGATCGACGCGGAGGATCGGGACGGCGCGGGCTCGATCGAGGATCGTGACGGGGCGGCTCAGGGGCTTGCCGAGTTTGCCGAGCTTGCCGATTCGGTCTCGGGGGTTCAAGACCGGATCGCGGCGGTGCGTGAGCTTGAGTCGCTGGGCACCGTCACCGAGCTGGCGCAGGGGGTCGCGACGCGCGACGTACTTCGGTATCCCGAACTCCTGACCGCGGCGTGGCGTCGTTTGGCCGACCTGGGCGGGGCTCGGATCGATGACGCCCCGGTGGGGCTGAATCTGGCGCGGGACCTGCTCGACGAGATCTCGGTCTGGACCGGGGATTCGGGTTCGCTGGTTCGGTCGGACCCGAGGGCTGAGTTTGCGACGCGAGTGCGGGGGCAGTCGCCGGATGTCTGGGCCCGCATCGCCGATGCGGCGACGACGCCGAGCGAGATCCGGGCGGTGGTCAGCGCCCGGGGGGGGTTCGGTGTTGACGACGATCAACTGAGCGAGACGATGCGGTGGGATATCCGTCTGGCCGAGCTGGCCGGGGCTCTTGAGACCATGCCCAATCCGGGGGACGACGAGGCCGCGAAGCTCGTGGTCCGCGGGTTCCTCGACCGGGCCGCGACGCTTGGCGATGCCCTGGCGACGGACCCGGGGATGCCCGCGGGCGTGGGCGGGCTGCTCAACGTGAGCCGGTCGGTGACGGGGACCGAGGAGGAGAAGGTCGATTACAGCGAGGTCGGGCCGGCCCGGACCGTGGGTTTTGTGTTTAATGAGGAGATGAGCGAGTTGCCCGATTCCGCGGTCGGGGGGCCGCCCACGAAGCTGGTGTACGACTATGTGCGGCAGACGCGGAGCGACTCGGAGTTCACCATCGAGTTCCTGCTGGCCAACCCGGGCAGCACGAGCCCGGTGCTGCTCAGCCGGACGGAGGTCTCGCTGGAGATCCTGCGGGCGGCCGTGCGGCTCGATGATCGGGTCGAGGAGGTCCTGAAGGTTTTCGAGAAGCCGGGCACCGGGCCGTTGGTGTGGCGGGTCGAGGGCGGGCAGGTGATGGAGAGTGGCGAGTGGATGTCTACGAGTGTGCTGGCGCGGGATGACTATCCGCCGGGCCTGGACCCTGGGCAGCCGCGGCTTCGGCACCCCGTGCAGTATGTCGCACCCGAGACGGCGTTGTACGTGGCCGGGGTGCTGGGGTGTCGGCTGCCCACGGGCCAGGAGTACCACGAGGCGGTGGTTCAGCGGTACGGCAGCACCGATGAGAACACGCTGCGGCAGCAGGTGCTCGACAGCCAGGGCCGACTCTTGGCGAACCTGCGCGACCAGACGTGGGTCGACCAGCGGGGCTGGGCGATCGAGGAGGTGGCTCGCAAGGCGAACGTGATGCGGTTCACGCCGGAGCTCGGCGCGTTCCGAGATGATGTGGACCCCGAGGACAGCTTCGGCGGGCGTGATGGCACGCTCTGGTTTGAGCTGGCAAGCCAGGCTTCTGGCGAAACGTTCGAGAACCTCCTGGGAAACGTCTCAGAGTGGGTGTGCGACGACCCGGAGACCTGGGAGCGTGACCCGTCGGCCCCGGTGCCGTTGCCGACCGAGGAGCTCCGCGGGGCGTTGCAGCAGAGCGGATCGATGCGTGTTGCGGGCGGGTCGGCGCTATCGGCACCGTCCCAGGGCGTGGCGACGGTGAACACGGTCGAGATCCGAGATCTGCTTCTGAAACCGTCCGGGTTCGCGGATGTGGGATTCCGGCTGGCTCTGGTGCCCAAGGGGCGGTTCGTGCCGATCGCGGAGTACGTGCTGGGTTTCCTGGACGAGGCCTACGTGCTGGGGGGGGGCGGGGGATGAGTTCGGTGCGCCTGGTCTCTGATCTGTATACTGCCCTTCCCACGGAGAACCGTGGCTGGAGAACGGCGATCCCATGCCCCGAATAAGCGACGAAACCCGACGCCTCCTCGACGAGACGATCGAGCGGCTGACCGCGATGCAGCAGGACCTCGCCTCGGAGCCCGAGGACGTCCTGCGGTCGTTTTTGGCTGAGGAGGTCGAGCGATCGATGGGCAAGCTCGACGCGAGCGAGCACGCGGGGTTCCTTGAGGAACTGCACAGCCGATTCCCGACGATGGTGGACGGCGGCGGGGTGGCTTCGCAAGCCGCTGAGCCCCCGCAACGACGGCGGAGTCGGCGAGAGGGCCCCAGGCCTGAGGGCTCCAAGCCCGAGGCCCCCAAGCCTGAAGCCGAGCAGCCCACCCCGACGAGCCAGAACCCGGAAACTCGTGAGCCGGTGTCGGCGAGCCCGAGTCCGGCCCCCACGGGGCCGGTTTCCACGGGTCCGGCCCCCACGGGCACGGCCCCCTCAGCTGCCGGCCGGGTGCGGGTGGACGCTCGGCTCGCCAAGGTGCTCGGGCTCAAGCCCGACGACGAGATCGACGCGGAAAAGGCGGTTGAGATGCTCGGGCTGTTGGCCGAGATGACCAAGGGGCTCGATCAGGTGATGTGGAGCACGTGGAAGGTGCTCTCGCCTCGTTCGCCGATTAAGGGCTCGGGCGAGGTGACGCGGGCAATGGGGGCGTACGCTGCGGGTCGTGACGGGGTTGAGGCCAAGGACGTTCAGCGGAGCGTGGAGCGGCTCCGGCAGCTGTCGGCCTCGCTGGTCTCGGCGATCAGTCAGACGGGGCGGCAGTTCGCCCAGCAGCACGCCGAGCGGTTCGGGCCCGAGCACATCGAGGAGTGGTCGGCGCGGGAGAAGAAATCAATGGAGTCGGCCGCCGCGGTCTGCTGGCGCAAGTACAAAGAGATGTACGGCACCGCGGACGAGGCGACTATCGAACGAGAAATCATGCAGCAGATCGCGGACTACGGCGAGCGGCTGATGTCCGGGATGGACCGGGTCGAAACGAAGGGATAAGAAGTTGGCCACGATTGGGCAGATCCATTGGCACGAGGGCCTCTTTCTGAGGCCGCACCACCTGCAGGCGATGCAGCGTTCGCAGACCGAGGCGGCGTCGGCGGAGCGTCGGCTGCTGCTGCCGTACCCCTACGGGCTTCTCGAGGCCCGTCTCTCGACCGACGCGATGGACAACCTGCTGGTGCGGTTCGACGTGCTGCGCGCGGTGATGCCCAGCGGGGTGATGGTGGATTCGCCGGCGAACGCGGACCTGCCCCCGCTGGAGATCAAGAAGCGGTTCGAGTCGTCGAGCAAGTCGATCACGGTGCTGCTGGGGGTGCCCGTGTGGTACCCCACGCGGGGCAACGCGATCGATCCGGGCACCGAGGACCACCGTGTCAAGCGGCTCTACAAGGTCTCCTCGATGGAGCAGAACGACGAGAACACGGGCGAGAACCCGCAGGAGATCATGACACGGCGGGTCAACGCGCGGCTGATGTTCGACGACGAGGACCGGACAGACATGGAGACGATCCCGCTGCTGCGGATCGAGCACGCGTCGGGGGCCCAGAGCGCGATCCCGAGGGTGGACCCGGCGTTGATCCCGCCTTGCGCGGTGATCGGGGGCAGCGAGTTCTTGCTGCAGAGCCTTCGGGATCTGTCCAACGCGCTCGAGGCGGCCCGCCGCGAGATGGTGGTGGTGCTGACGCGTGCGGGGTTCAGCAGCGAGGCGATGCGCGGGCCGCAGTTCCAGCAGATGATGCGGCTGCAGACGCTCAACCGGTTCGCCGCGAGCCTTCCGAGCCTGGTGTCGATGCCCAACGTGACGCCGTTCGCGGTGTATTTGCAGCTGCGCGAGCTGCTGGGCGAGATGGCGGCGACCGACCCGGCCCGAGACCCGTTCGAGAGCGACCCGTACGACCACGACTCGCTGGCCCAGTGCTTCGGAGCGCTGATCGAGCGGATCCGTGGCGAGCTCAAGCCGACCAAGGGCGACCGGTTCCGCAAGGTTAAGCTCGAGGCGGGCGACGAGTTCCACGCCGGGCCGCTGTCCGAGGAGGACCTCGCCGAGGGCAACGAGATGTTCCTGGCGGTCAAGACTCGGATGGACCCGCGGGAGCTTGCGGCGTTGATCGAGGACGACGACAAGTTCAAGCTGATGGCCAAGAGCATGTGGCAGAACCGCATCCGAGGGGTCCGGCTCAGCGAAGATCGCCACCCGCCGGTGGAGCTGCCCGCGGAGAACGGGCTGCACTACTTCCGGCTGCATCGCGACGAGAGCAAGCGGATGTGGGAGCGGATCAGTGCCGAGCGGGAGATCGCGGCGGTTTGGCCGGATATCCAGGGCTCGGACTTCGAGGTAAGCCTGTACATGACGGTGGTAGAGTAAGCGTCCTTTGGACCGGCCCGGGATAACCGGGCGTTGGAGCGAACACGACAATGTCACTACTGCTTGAGCTAAGCGAGCCGTTCTTCCAGTTCATCTGCCGTCTCAATCGGTCGGCGCGCAAGGGCGCGGAGATAGACGCGGCGGCGGTCGCGGCCGACCTGAAGGCGATCCTCAAGGAGATGGAGGTGACGGCGTCATCGCGGCCCGAGCTGCTGGCGCAGTTCGAGAAGATCCGGATGCCGCTGATCTTCTTCGCCGACTACATGATCAAGGAGAGCGACCTGCCGTTCGCGTATGACTGGCAGGAGCTGGGCAAGGCCGAGGGCGAGCACGCGGGCGACGAGAAGTTCTTCGACCTGCTCGAGGACACGTTGGGCGAGGAGACCGAGTTCGCGACCGAGCGGCTGCTGGTGTTCTATCAGTGCCTGGGGCTCGGGTTCACGGGGTTTTACGCGGGTCAGCCTGACTACCTGCGGCGGATGATGAAGCAGGTCTCAGGCCGTGTCCGCAAGCACATCGACCTGTCCGATGCGTCGCTGGTCTGCCCGGAGGCGTACGAGAACGTTGACCAGAGCGACCTGATCGAGCCGCCGGCCAAGAAGATGGTGGGGCTGGGGCTTGTGGTTCTGGGGCTGATCGTCGTGCTGTTTGCGACGTTCATCGTGCTGTTTATCACGAGCCAGGCCGAGCTTGGGCAATCGCTGGACCACATCATCGCGACCCAGCCGGCGAGCGGGGGGGATAACTCGTGATCAAGAAGATGTTCGAAGGATTTGGGAAGCTGCCCGGGCCGGCCAAGCTGGTCGTGGGGCTGCTGATCGTGGTCGCGTTGTTGGGCGCTCTGATCTGGGCGTTCATGCTCGACTGGAAGGTTGGGCTGGCGCTGGTGATCGGTCTGATCGTGCTGCTCGTGCTGATCATTGTGATCGGCGCGATCGTGGGCTCGATGGGCAAGAACAAGGGCAAGCCGTTCGAGCAAGAGCTGGCGTCCAACGCCGGGGCGGCTCCGGCGGGCGTGAGCGAGGCGGCGAGCCGAGCGAGGCTCGATGACCTGCGTCGGCGGTTCGAGGAGGGCGTCGAGCTCTTCCGGCGACACGGCAAGGACGTGTACTCGCTGCCCTGGTACATGATCGTGGGCGAGCCGGGCTCGGGCAAGACCGAGGTCATCCGGCACTCGGACATCGGGTTCCCGCCGGGGCTGCAGGACGAGCTGCAGGGCTCGGGCGGCACCATCAACATGGACTGGTGGTTCACGAACCACGCGATCGTGCTTGATACCGCGGGTCGGCTGCTGTTCGACGAAGTCGGCGGGCAATCGACCAGCGAGTGGAAAGAGTTCCTGAAGCTGCTGGGCAAGCACCGCCCGACGTGCCCGATCAACGGGCTGATGCTGGTGCTGCCGGCCGACAGCCTGATCAAGGACCCGCCCGAGGAGATCGAGGCCAAGGGGGCCCGGATCGCGCGGCAGCTGGACCTGATCCAGCGGACGCTGGACGTGCGGTTCCCCGTCTTCATCCTCATCACCAAGGCGGACCTGATCAACGGGTTCCGCGAGTTCTTCGACGAGCTGGACGACCCGCAGCTGGAACACCAGATGATGGGCTGGTCCAACCAGGGCGAGCTGGACGACCCGTTCTACCCCGAGGACGTCGTCGAGCACTTCTTGCAGATCAAGGACCAGCTGATCCGGCGGCGCGGCGGGCTGATGATCGACCCGGTCGCACGCGAGGGCGAGAAGCGCCTCAACGAGATCGACGCGATGTACACGTTCCCCGAGTCGGTGGAGCAGATCGTGCCGAGGCTCAAGAAGTACCTGGAGCTCATCTTCGCCGAGGGCGAGTGGTCCAACCGCCCGCTGTTCCTGCGCGGGATCTACTTCGTCTCCTCGATGCGCGAGGGGTCGGCGCTGGACCAGGACCTGGCCGAGGCGATGGGGGTGCCTCTCGACACGCTGCCCGAGGGGAAGCTGTGGGAGCGTGACCGGAGCTACTTCCTGCGCGACATGTTCCTCGAGAAGATGTTCCGCGAACGCGGGCTCGTCACCCGGGCCAGCGACACGAACCAGCTCAAGCGCAAGCGCAAGGTCGCGATGTACACCTTCACGGCGGTGACCGTGCTGCTGCTGCTGTTGGTCACGTTCTGGCAGACGTCTACGCTGCGCAAGACGATCCGCGAGCCGCGGAACTTCTGGGACTCGGTAGCCGGGGTGTACTCGGGCGACCCGAGGGACCCGAACTACCCGGTGATCGTCGGCGGTCAATCGGACCGGAACTCGGACACCGAGCTGGTGTATCTGGGCGGGAACCCGGCCGGGATCGGGCAAAGATCGCTCCGGTTCGGTGGCAAGGTGCAGACCATCGCCAGCATGCCCGGCGTGGTCGCGGGGCAGGTGGTCCGCGAGATCAAGGTCCCGTTCGTCTTCAAGCCCGCGACGTGGTTCTCCAGCGCGACCCGCGGGGGGAACCTGCACGGCGTGAAGCGGCAGGAGGCGGCCCAGGCGATGCTGAGCAACTCCGTGCTGGATCCCTTGGTCCGCCGCGCGGTCGGGTCGATCGAGACGGGCACCCGCGTGGGCCCGCTCGAGGGCCCGGTGCTGGTGCAGCTGCTCCGGATGTACGAGGCTGAGGGCTCGGCCAAGCCGCAGCTGGACCCACTGTTCGCGTACGTGCTCCGCAAGGAGCTGACGTTCGAGTCCAGTGCCGAGGAGTATGCGCGGGCCCGCGAGCACGTGCAGTCGATCCAGTCGGGCTTTGATGTGGTCTACACCAACCGGCGGGGCGAGGACTGGCCTCGCTCGGCGATCGAGGGCTCGACAGCGGACACGCTGGCGATGCTCGAGAGCGCGACAACGCGGTACGCCCAGGGCGCGACCCGGCAGTTCGGCGATGGCGCCGCGCCGGTCGAGGGGCTCGGCCGAGCCCGACGGCTGGAGGTCGCGATGAACCGGTTCCGGGCTGAGGAAGCCCTGGTGATCGACGCGTACGGCCAGCCCGGGTCGGCCCTGCTCAACCTGAGCGTGTGGGAGACGTCGGTGCCCAAGATCCTTCTGGCCTCCGACCATATCCGGGAGTACTCCAAGGACTACTCGGGGGCCTCGTTCGCCGAGTGGTACCTGGGCGTCATCTCAGGCGCCAAGGCGACCTACCTCCAAGACATCGACGCGATGCTCGCGACGCTGCCCGAGGAGACCTCGGCGGACCAGGTCGCCACGGGTGAGCTGGGCGTGCGCGGGCGTCTGCTGGCGATGCGTCGTCGGCTCGAGGAGGCCAAGGTTGCGATCGAGTCGGCCGCGACGGACCTGGCGGGGCGGCGCAGCGACCTAGCAGACCTGGGCAACGACCTGCTGAGCCTGGGGGCGGATGACCGGCTCGGGTACGAGGCGCGGTCGTCGATGTATCGCGATGCCGAGCAGCTGCGCCGGTACACCGCGGAGCTGTCTCAGTTCGTGGATCTGCCCGTCGAGCTCAGCGGCATCGACGACCGGATCAAGGACCTTCGCGGCGACAACGACCGGCAGCTCACGGGCGTGCCCGGGGCCCGGATCAACGGCGGCGTGAGCGCCACGGGGACCGCGCTGGACCGGGTCCGTGATATGCTGGCCAAGGTGTTGTTCGAGAAGGCGCTCGTGCTGCAGGACCGCCCGCGCACGCAGACGGATGTTGAGGATCGGGTGCGAGAGCTGGCGAGCAGCTCGTTCACGCCGGACCCGGCGCCGAGCGTGACGATGACCTCGATCGAGGGCGAGGGCACGCTAGACGCCCGGTTCCACAGCCGCTCCGGGCCGGCGATGATCGAGTCGCTGGGCGGGATAGAGCTGCTGTTGCTTGATCGGCGTCAGGGCGCTTTGGCCGAGGAGTACCGCGAGGTCCGGACCCGGTACGCGGCGGAGTACCTGCGGTACTGGGCGGATCTGATCGAGCGGAGCGGCGGGGTGGACACGGGAGAGGACTGGGACTCGTTCCAGGCCTCGCTCGCGGGAATGCAGTGGCGCGACCTGAACGCGGGCTTGCTCGAGATCGACGGCTTGCGCGAGGAGGCGATCAAGAGTCTGGACGTGAGCGACGGGGCCCTGTGGGACGACCAGTTCGGGCGTGACAAGGTTTCGGCGCTGGGATCGATCGACCAGGAAACCGGCATGATCGGCGAGCAGAACAAGGTCGATGGGGCGTTCGACCGGTGGGTGGAGCGCTGGCGAGGGCTGGGCGTGTCGTTCGCGACGGCCCGGGCGGCGCTGCTCAATATGGACCTGGGAGAGTTCAACAACAGCTTCGGACACCTGGCCGCGGGAGAGGGGGCCTCGGTCGCGTTCTGGAAGGAGCTGACCGAGTCGGCGGTCCTCACGCTCGAGCAAGAGGGCAGCGCCAAGACCGAGACGGGGCTGGAACAGCTGAAGCTGTTGCGGCGGTTCCCGCTCGAGCCGCTGGACGATTCGGTGAAGCTTGAGTCGCTGCGGACCATCGGGCTGGCCGGGGCCGGGCGGGTGATGAGCGCCGAGGAGCTCAGCGAGGCGTACGAGTGGGTGCAGCTGATCCTGCCCGAGTCCGAGTCCCGGGCGTCGTTCGAGGCCGGGCGGCTGGGTCATCCCAGCACCGTGACGGGCAACGATGTGATCGACTCGGCGCTTCGGCGGATGCGGGGCAGCCGCATCGCGTTGGCGACGAAGAACCAGCTGCTGGGGAATCGTCGGGTGCTCGAGGGGCTCAGCTCTGACCCGTCCCGGCCGTTCTCGTGCCGCGTCGAGGTGCTGGGCACCAAACCGCCGTCGGCGGGGTACGCCCCGAGCTCGGTCCGCTTCCCGGACATCCAGCTCAACTCGGTCTCGGCCGACGGGGAGCGGAAGCTCGGGCAGGCGGCGAGCCAGCTGGTGGAGAGCGCGGATCTCGGGTCGCTGTCCTATCCGGGCGATCCCGTCGAGTTCGAGTTCTTCTACAGCGAGGGCGGGCAGCGGATGGTGACGCCGGTGTCGATCGGCGGGGCCTGGGCCCCCATCGCGATGCTCCATCGCTTCAACGGCGTTCGGTCCAAGGACGACCCGACGCAGTGGGACGTCGAGTTCATCTTCCAGGGCGAGGTGGACGGGCGGTCCGTGACGTTTAGCGTCTGGATGCGACTGACGTTTGAAGCGGTGCTGCCCGAGCTGGCCGACTGGGGGGCTCCGTGAGCCGGCGTTTCGGGGTGGCCCGATGATCCGAAGGCTGACCAAGCTCATGGGCCTGGGTGATACCGCCCGAGGCGGTGCGGTGCATGTCGCGGTGTTCGGCAAGCACCCCGGGTGGGCCGACCACATGGACGAGATCGGGCTGGCGACCGACGAGCTCGTCGAGCTGCGGCAGGTTCTCTATATGGAGGGCATCGGCCGCAACATCGACCTGGGCACGTGGGAGAAGCTGCCCGAGGATTCGAGGCTCGAGCGGTTCGACCACGAGTTCGTGTACAAGGCCGAGTCGGGCAACCTGGTGGCGGGGCGGCTCTGGTCGTCGTCGGACGGCCGAGGGCGGACCAAGTACCCGATGCTCGCGTGTGTGCAGTGCCCGCCATCGATGCGGTCGTGGCTGATGTTCACGGCTCTGGCCGAGCTCGCCCGGGCGCAGGAGCGGTTCACCTCCGCGACGACCGCGGACGAGGTTCGGTCGCGGTACAAGGATCTGCACGGGCGGATCGGTGCGGGCCCGTCCGAGCCGAACGTGGCACCGGACCCGAGCCACGCCGAGGCGTTGCGCACGCTGCACGGGGCCGGGATTGGGGAGTCGCAGGAGCATTTCTTGCGCACGCTGTACGCGATCGAGCGGGAGCTTGGCGTGGAGTTTGGCCGGATGCGTTCGGGGTCTCAGATCGCCAAGATGCCGCGTGCGGGCGGGGTGCGGGTGCCTCGTGGGAGCGGGGGGCTGGCCGAGGGGCTCTGGCGGTGGGACACGGTGCTCGCGCCGATGATGCCCAAGCGGCTCTCGGTGCTCCTGATGGCGCCGGCGGGGTGCGACTGGGTGGACGTGCTGGCGGGGAGTCCCGGCGCCGACGCGATGGCGAGTGTACGAACATCTTCCAACGCGTTCCCTATCGCGTCGGAGATTCCGTATACGATGGACTCGGCGTTCCGGACACGGGTCGAGGCGCTGGTGCCGCGTGAGCAGCACGGGTGAGTTGGTATTACGGTCCCGCGGCTGGAAGGCCTCGGGCTGGAGTGGGACACGGATGTTCTCGCGACATTGGATCTGAACCGGACCGCCCGTTTCTTTGGGCGGTCACAAGGAGCGTGAGCATGCGATTCGCTGATCGAGCATTGTCCCGTGGTTGGTTGTGTGTTGCCGCGGCGTTCTCGGTGGGGCTGGCGGCCTCGCCGGTGGTGGCCCAGGTCGGCTTCGACGAGCCGCCGGTGGAGGCCGACGCGATCGGTGACGGGCGCGAGGTCGAGGGCGGTCGGATCGTGGACGACACGGGGCGAGTGATCGAGCCCTCGGGCGGGCAGGTCCGTCGGCGGCAGGCCTCTCGGATGAGCTCGTTGGTGGTGCGGTACTCGGACAGTCAGGCGTTCCGGCCAGGCTTCCCCTCGATCGAAGATGTCGCAAAGCTCGAGATTATGCTCGCGGTTCGCCGCGGCCTGATCCTGGCCCCCGAGGAGGCCTCGGCGGGGACCGAGACTTTTACGACATCGCTCTCGGAGGTCGGCAGCCACGGGACGGCGATCAGCCGCAAAGCGATGGAGGCGATGGGGCTGGTCATCCGCGACTGGCTGTACGAAGGCGGGCTGGTCGCGAAGGTCGCGCCGGCGATCCCGCCCGGGGCCGATGCGCGGGCGCTGGATCTGGCGGTCGAGGTGCTGATCGACGTGGGGACTTACCCGGTCGGCTCGCTCTCGGCGGCGTACCTCGAGGAGCACCCGGCCCACCCGACGATGGCGGAGCTGTTCGAGACGGAGGTCGAGCTGAGCCGGGCGCCCGAGGGTTGGGTGGCGGCCGACGACCGGTTCGTGACGCGGCGGATTGCCCTGAGCGACCTGACGAACCTGGAGACCAACGAGTTCTACGCCAGCGCGCTGCTGGCGATCAACGTGGCCCTGCGAGACGCGCTGCTGCAGCGCGGCCTGATCGGCGTGCTGGTCGTGACGGACCCGGAGGCGATCAACCTTCGCACGCTGACCGACGAGCGGAGCCCGGACGACGACTCGCTGAAGCTGGTGATCTTCACCGGCGTGGTGCGTGAGGTGCGGACGCTGGCCTTTGGCGGGCGCATCGGCGACAACGAGCGGGAGAACAACCCGATGCATCGGCGGATCGTGGAGAACTCGCCGTTGCAGGTGTGGGACAACCAGAGCGAGCGGCACGATCTGCTTCGGCGCGACGAGCTGGACGAGTTTCTCCTGCGGCTCAACCGGTTCACGGGGCGGCGGGTGGACGCGGCGATCTCGCCGGCCGAGGACCGCGGGGCCCAGCTGGACTTCCTGGTCTCCGAGCGGCAGCAGACGCTGGGGTACGTGCAGGTGGCCAACACGGGCACCAAGAGCACCGACGAGATCCGGTACCGGGCGGGGCTCAACATCACGCAGCTGGCCAACATGGACGACGTGCTCACGCTGGACTACATCACCGCGGGGTTCGACGCCTCGAAGGCGGTGATCTCGACGTACGAGGCGAGGGTGCCGGGGACCGAGCGGCTTCGGTGGAAGCTGGACGGCAACTTCAGCGAGTTCACCGCGTCGGACGTGGGCCTGGCGGGCGAGAGCTTCGAGGGCGAGTCGTACGCGGTGGGCGGCGAGCTGATCTACAATTTCTATCAGCACCGCGACTTCTTCGTTGACGCGTTCGTGGGGGCCCGCTTCCAGCACGTGAAGGTCGAGAACGTCGGGCTTGGGCTGACGGGCGAGAGCGATTTTATGATCCCGCGTGTGGGTGTCCGGTTCGAGCGTGACCGCAAGGCGGTGACGACGTACGGGGCGGTCTGGGTGGAGGGCAACCTGCCCGACCTGGGCGGCACCGAGGACAAGAACCAGCTGGCGACGCTGGGTCGGCTGTTCGTGGACGAGGATTGGTTCGTCGCCAAGTGGAACCTGTCGCACTCGTTCTACCTGGAGCCGCTGGTGAACCGGGCGAACTGGGTTGACCTGCAGACGCCGAGCTCATCGACGCTGGCGCACGAGATCGCGCTGGGTATCCGCGGGCAGTACTCGCCGGACCATCGGCTGATCCCGCAGGAGCAGCAGGTCGCGGGCGGTCTGTACACGGTCCGGGGGTATCCCGAGTCGGTGGCCGCGGGCGACTCGGTGTATATCGCCAGCGCCGAGTATCGGTTCCACCTGCCCAAGAGCTACGGGTATTCGGACGACACGGGCACGCTGTTCGGCTCGCCGTTCCGGTGGCGTCCGCAGGAGCCGTTCGGCGAGGCGGACTGGGACCTGGTCTTTAAGGGGTTCGTCGATGCGGGTCGCACGGAGAACACGGAGCGGCTGGCGTTCGAGTTCAACGAGACCCTGATCGGGGCGGGCGTGGGGGTGGATTTCACCTTCCGGCGTCGGTTCACGGCCCGGATGGACTGGGGCTTCGCGATGCGTGACACGGAGAACGGGACGGCCGAAGCGGGCGATAACGAGTTGCATTTCTCGTTCACCGCCTTGTTCTAGGGCGTTGAGCCGAGGTTTCTTGTGTTTTGGGTATGTGCGGGAGAGACCACCCGGTAGACTGGGACTTCTAACGCAAGACAGTGATCGCCCTTGAGGTGACAGGAGAAGAACCGTGGCTGAGAATCAGAGTTCGTCGGGTTTGGCACTGATGGCTCGTGCAGGACGTGCGGTGTCCCGCTGGTCCGTCGGCACCGCGGTCGCGGTCGGTCTTGCGCCGGTGGCGTTGGCCGGCCCGACTGGCGAGACGGTCGTCATTGGCGACGTGACGTTCACCCGCGACGGGAGCAACGTCTACATCACGGCCAGCGACGGGTCGGTCATCCAGTACGACTCGTTCAACCTGAGCATGGACGAGATCGTGACGTTCTTCCAGCCCGGGAGCGACGCGCGGGTCTACAACCAGATCCTCAGCTCGATGCCCTCGTTCATCGACGGCAGCATCTTCGCCAACGGCATCGTCTACTTCGTCAACCCCGCCGGGGTGATCTTCGGGCCCAGCGCCGTGATCAACGTGGGCGGGATCTACGCCGCCGCGGCGAGCCTCTCGCACGCGGACTTCATCGCCGGGCGAGACGCGTTCTCCAACGCCCAGGGCGCGGTGGTCAACAGCGGCTCGATCGTCGGCTCACGCATCCACCTGCTGGGCAACCAGGTTCAGAACCACGGGAGCCTGCGCGCCGACGGCGGGCTCGTGATGATGGCCGCGGGCAAGGACTTCCTCATCTCTGAGGACGGCTCAGGCGTGATGGTGCACGTGGACGGCCGCAACGCGGCGTTGGGCCCCTCGGCGGGCGCGACCACACCGGGCATCGGCTCGCAGGCCGGCGTGCTCAACACCGGGTGGGTCGATGCATCGGGTGGCTCGGCGATCCTTGCCGCGGGCGATCTTTATGCGCTGGGCATCCACAACCTGGGCACGGTCACCGCTTCGGGCGGCAACGTGCAGGTCACGGCGAATGACGGTCTCGTGCTCAACGACGGGATGCTGGACGCCTCGGCCTTGGGCGACGCGGGCTCGGTGATCGTGCGCGGGCCGACGGTGGTCAACCGCGGCGAAGTCCGGGCCGACTCGGAGCACGGCCAGGCCGGGTACGCCGAGGTCACGAGCCAGAACTACACGCTGCTGCTGGGCGACAGCGTGGTCTCGGCCGCGGGCACCAGCGGCAACGCGCAGGGTGGCGAGGTCCTGATCCACAGCTACGAGGGGTACTCGGAGCTCGCCGACGAATCTCTGCTCGATGTCTCGGGCGGCGACCTGGGCGGCGACGCCGGGTTCGTCGAGTTCTCCGGGCACTGGATGAACCTGTACGGCACGATCTCGCTGGGCGCCGCCTCGGGCTACGACCGTGGCACCCTGCTGATCGACCCTTATGACCTGGACATCGTCCTCGACGCGGACCTGGCCGACAACAACAAGTTCACTCCCAATAGCCCGTTCGATGCGCAGAACGGCGACCTCACCATTGACGTCGGCGAGGGCAAGACCAACGACGGAACGACCAACGAGATCTCGGTCGAGGAGATCCTGGCGCTCGACGGCAACATCATCCTCGAGGCCAAGAACAACATCCGGCTGCTCGCCGACCTGGTCTTCGCCCCCGGCCCGGACACGTCGCTCGAGATGCGAGCGGGCAACGACATCGTGATCACCGGGGATATCGGGGGTTTGGTCGCGCTGCTTCTCAAGGCAGACTTCAACTTCGCGGCCCCCGGTAGCAATGGCAACGGCGTCGGGGACGTGATCTGGAACGACATCGCTACGCTGACCGACATCGGCACCCTGACGATCGACGGGGTCAACGTCACGCTCGATCAGCTCGACCTCACGCTGACCGGGGGGACGGCGGACATCACCGCGAGGGGCGATGTCTCGCTGCTCGGGCAGCTGGGCTTCGCGACCGCGGGCGTCCTGACTGTCAACGCCGACGGCAACATTACCCTCAGCTCGGGCGTCGCCAACGCGACCTCCGTGCTTCTCACCGCGGACAACGACAGCAACGGCGCGGGCGATGTCACGCTCCCGTTCACCGTGGACCCCGGGTTCACCGGGGCCTTCACCGCGTCGGGCGAGAACATCTTCCTCGACGACCTGCTGACCTCGCTCTCGGCCCAGGGGCTCAACCTCGACGGCAACATCATCACCGCGGCGACCACCCTGACGCTCGACGCCGGCGGAGGCACACTCACGCTGGGCGACCTGACGGCGACCGCGGCGAGCTCGGTCGTCCTCATCGGCGACTCGCTGGCCTCTTCGGGCAGCATCGCGGCCGACGTCGGCACGATCGATATTCAGACCACCGGCGCGGGGCTCGACACGGTCGGCGGCTCGATCAGCTCGGCCGGGGACTTCTCGGCCAGCGGCGACCTGAGCGTGACCGGCTCGGTCAGCTCGGGCGGGGGCATCACGGGCCTGGGCGACCTGAACGCGGGCGGCGCGATGCTGGGCGGCGGGGCGATCGATATCACGGGCGCCGCCTCGGCGGGCGCGGACATCACCGCGGGCACCACGCTGGACATCGGCGCCGCGCTAACCCTGACCGGGGGAGGCGCTCAGACGATCGAGGCCGGCGGGCAGGCCAACTTTGGCGGGCAGGTCACCAAGGCGACCGGCAACCTGACGCTCGAGGCCGGGCTCGGCGGCGCGGGCACGCTCGACTTCGCCAGCGGCGTGGAAGCGACGGCCGGCACTCTCTCGCTGCTCTCCGACGCGTCCGTCGTGGGCAACCTCCGCTCGGGTGCCGATCTGACGCTCGACAGCGGCGTCACCCTCGTCGGCGGTGGCAACCAGACGATCTCCTCGGGCGGGACGCTCACCATCGCCCAGTCGATCAACAAGGCCACGGGCGACCTGGGTCTCGAGGGCGAGACCGGCGTCAACGTGGACGCGGCGATCACCCTCTCCAACGGGGCCTTCACCAGCACCGGCGGGTTCTTCGATAACACGGGGATCGCGATCTCGGCCGACTCGATCACGCTCACGCACCACGACGGCGTCACCATCGGCGGCACCCTCACCGCGGTCACCTCGATCGATCTGCACGCCGGCGACGACGGCACGGGCGACCTGACCATCGGCGGCGTTGCGCTGCGGGGCGACTCGATCTCGCTGCGGGCCGGCAACGGTGCCGGCGGCGGGGCGCTCGCGAAGGTTGACCTGCTCGCCGGCACGACGTTCGCAGCCGCGGACGGCGTCTCCGGCCCCGGCTCGCTTCTCTTCCAGCAGGATGCCTCGATCGACACCGCCACGGACGGCCCGACCGCGGTGATGATCGCAGGCGGCTCGCTTGGGGGCACCTACACGCTCACCTCGGGCGAGGGCTCGGTGACGATCGCGAACGGCGCGCTCGCTGCGGGGACGGACTTCACGGTCAACGCCGCTACGACGATCTCGCTCAACGCGGCGCTCAACGCCAATTCCTTCACCACGAACTCCGGCGGGCTGACGACGATCGCCGGGCAGGTGGACACGACCGGCGCGATCACGCTCAACGGGACGTCGAGTGTGCAGGCCGCGATGACGGCCGGTACCACCGTGGACTTCGGCGGCAACGCCACGGTTAACGCCGCGGTCTCAGCGACCGACGCGATGACCTTTCAGGGCACGGCCAATGTGCTGACCGGGCTGAGCACCACCGGCGCGCTCACCTTCCAGGGTGCCGCGACCATCGCGGCCAACCTGTCTTCTGGCGGGGCCGTCGCCTTCGAGAGCGGGGCGATCTTCTCGGGAGCATTGGATCAGTCGATTGCCGGCACGAGCATCGCACTCGACGGCGGGGCGACCAAGGCCACGGGCTCGCTCGCGGCAAACGCCACGACCGTCTCGATCGGCAACCAGGTCACCGTCTCGCTTGGCGATTTCACGAGCACGGGCAGCGTGACGACGACCGACGGCATCGCTGCGAGCGGGGCTATCGGCATCGGCGGCGATCTCGCGGCGACCTCGGGCACGCAGGTCACCGTCTCGGGCACGAGCGTGACGGTCGCCGGCAACACCTCGGCGACCTCGGGCGGGCTGCTCGTTGATACCGGGTTGTTCACGACCAGCGACCTGAACAGCACCGGCGGCGGCGACATCGCCCTCACCGGCAACGGCACCATCAATGGTAATGTGGGCGTCTCGGGTCAGATGGATGTCACCGGGGCACTTGCGCTGAACGCCGCGGTCCTGCAGACCGTCACCACAACCGACGGTCTTACCGTTGGCGGTGCGGTTACTCGCACCGGCGGCGATCTCGCTGTTTCTGGCACGCTGACCCTGGGCGGCGATGTCATCGGATCCCACGCGGTGACGCTCGGAGACACAGTCTTCTCGAACGATCTCGCGGACCAGCTTGTTGACGCGGCGGGGACTCTCACACTCAACGGGACCCTGAGCAAGGCCGACCGGACGCTGTCTCTTCGGGGAAGCACGATCGCGGGGACCTCGAACTCGATCACGGTGGGCGGGTTTGGAAACCTCATCGTGACGGGTGATACCACGCTCACCGGCGCTGACGTGCAGGCCGCAGAGGTCGTGTGGTTCCAGAGCGGGGCCGATGTGAAGTCGGTGACCTCAGTGAACAGCAGCGTCTTCGCCGACGCGGCCTTGACGACCACGGGCAATATCCAGGCGGTCAACGGGGACGTGTTTGTTTTCGGGCTGCTGACGGCGGGTGCGAACGTTACCGCGGGCCAGAGCGTGTTCCTCTCAAACGGCGCCAACGTGACGGGTGACCTGACGGCGACCAGCGGGGACGTGAATGTCACCGGGCTGCTCACCGCGGGTGCGGGTGTCAGCGCGGGCCAGAACGTATTCCTTGCCAACGGCGGCGACGTGACGGGTGACCTGACGGCGACCAACGGGGACGTGAATGTCACCGGGCTGCTCACCGCGGGTGCGGGCGTCAGCGCGGGCCAGAACGTATTCCTTGCCAACGGCGGCGACGTGACGGGCGACATCAACGCGACCAGCGGGGACGTGAATGTCACCGGGCTGCTGACAGCCGGTGCGGGCATCACCGCGGGCCAGAGCGTGATTCTTGCCAACGGCGGCGACGTGACGGGCGACATCAACGCGAACGGCGGGAACGTGATTGTTTCCGGGCTGCTGACCGCTGGTGCGGGCGTCACTGCGGGCCAGAGCGTGATTCTCAATAACGGCGGCAACGTGACGGGCAACATCACCGCGACCCTCGGGAGCGTTGATGTTTCCGGGCTGCTGACCGCTGGTGCGGGCGTCACTGCGGGCCTGAACGTGATTCTCGCCAACGGCGGCGACGTGACGGGCGACATCAACGCGACCAACGGGAATGTGAATGTGACCGGGGTGCTGACCGCCGGTGCGGGCGTCACCGCGGGCCAGCATGTGATTCTTGCCAACGGCGGCGACGTGACGGGCAACATCACCGCGACCCTCGGGAACGTTGATGTCACCGGGCTGCTGACGGCTGGTGCGGGCGTCACCGCGGGCCAGCACATTGTTCTCCGTGATGGCGGTACCGTGGCTGGCACCGCTCAAGCGGGTGGGGTGCTCTTCAACGCGGGATCGACCACGATCTCGGGCGATGCGGTGTTTGGTTCGATCGACTCGGACGCCGACCTGACGATTGAGGGCACCGCCACCGGCGGCTCCATTGACGGCATCGCGACCGCTTCTCTGGATATCCAGGGCAACGTGCAGCTGACCGGGAACCTGGACGCACACGGGACGACCACCCTGGGCGCCAACGCTCAGGCGGCTCAGCTCAACTTCGACACCACGCTCAGCCTCACGGGCTCGGGGCTGCAGACCCTGGCCGCGACCGATATCACTTCGGGCACGATCACGAAGACTCAGGGCGATCTGACGGTCGCCGGGAGCAACAGCACGCTGTTCAACAGCGACGTGACGGTCTCGGGCGGGTCGTTGCTGGTCAGCGGGCCGGCGACCCTTGGGATTGGCGTGAGCCAGGTTCAGGCCTCGCAGGCGGTGACCTTCGGGCAGCTGCTCACCGTTAATTCTGACACGACCTTCACGGCCGGCAACACGCAGGACCTGACCTTCTCGGGCGGGATCGCTGCGGGCGGTTCGACGCTGAATCTCGAATCGACCGGCGACACCGTCTTTGGCGCCACGGTCACCGCGGCTCAGGTGCTGACCGACGCGGGCGGGCAGACGCTCGTCGGCGGCGTCGTGACCACCACCGGGCAGCAGAGCTACCAGGACCGGGTCGTGCTGACCGCGGACTCCTCGCTCACGAGCACCGGCCTTGGTGGCTCGCTCACCCTGGCCCAGGGGGCCGAGGGCGGGTTCGGGCTGAGTACCTCGGCCGACGGGACGACCGCGATGGGCGCGGGCGTGGATGTCGGCTCGTGGCAGACGACGACGCTGGGCACCACCCAGACCGGCTCAGACGTCACAACCTCGGGCGACCTTCTCATCGCCAACATCCTGGACCTGACGAATTCGGTCACCTTCGATGGGCAGAACGTCTCGCTCACCGGCGGCGTCAACGGCAGCGGGCAGGACCTCACCATCAACTCCGGCGGCGTGACCGAGCTCGGCGGCGCCGTCAGGCTCGCCTCGTTGACCACGGACAACTCGGGCTCCTTCCAGCTCGGGGCAAACCTGCTCACCGAGTCGGGCGTCTCGATCGGCGAGTCCGACGTGGTGCTCGTCGCGGACTCCTCGATCCGCGACGCGGACGTGGGCGGGCTCGAGATCGATAACAACTTCTCCGGGCCGTTTGCCTTGCTGATCACCTCGGACGGCGACCTGACCGTCAGCGGCGGGACCTACACGCAGATCACGAACCTGGCGTTCGAGTCCGCGGCCGACATCCTGATGCAGGCCCAGCTCGGCTCGGTCGGCAGCCTCCTCGGCTCGCTGAGCCTCCAGTCGGGCAACCTGACGCTGGACCCGGAGGACCCCGGGATGATCAGGTTTGATAACGCCGGCGGAGCGATCGACATCTTCACCACCGGCAACGTGACCTTCAACGGCAGCGGGCGTTCGATCGTGCCCCAGGTCTCGACCATCGGCTCGACGGGCGACCTGACGGTTGACTCAACCACCGGCAACTTCACGATGGGCCAGAACGAGAAACTCACCGTGCTGGGCGTGCTGGACGTGAACCTGAGCTTCGGCGCCGGCTTCTTCACCAGCGCCACGCTCGGTGACATCACCACGCTGGGCGACATGATCATCACCGCGGACAACATCGGTCTGCGGGCCCGGTCCGGCGGCGTGCTGCTGGCCGAGAACCCCAACATCCCGGGGCTCATCGAGGCTGGCGAGGACGCGGACAACGGCGTGGACTTCGTCACGGGCGGTGACTTCATCTGGTCGGTCACGCCATTCGTGCTGGGCGGTGGGAATTCTTCGGTCCGCTTTGGCAGCCCCGGGGCCGCGGGCGATGTGAATAACAGGCTCGGCGGGTTCATCCAGCAGGACTTCGGCACCCTGACCGACCCCAAGCTGCTCCGCTCCGAGAACAGCACGATCGGGGACGTTTCCGACGACCTGTTCTTCGACCTGGCCTCGAGCGGCCCGACGCTCACGAGCGTCTCGGAGGCTCTGGCCGGCGCGTTGCCGCGTGACACCGAGGTCCAGGAGGTGCCCGCCGAGACCCCGCTGAGCATGACCGAGCTGCTCCGGCTTCGCGAGTTGAACATCTACGCCCAGCGGCCCGACCCGGAGGAGTACCTGTCCAACGCCCGCATCGGTGTCGCGCTCTATGACGACAACGACACGCTGTTCGCCGAGATCCCCGAGGTCACGGTCAACCGCCTGCTCAACGACCGCGTCCGCGAGGTACTCGACGGCTTCGGCCAGCTCAAGGACATGAGCGAGGAGGAGGCCACGATCGCCGGGACCGACGACCGCCGCGTGCTGGTTAAGAAGCAGCTCACCGAGGCCCGGCTGGAATTCGCCCTCGCGGCGAGCCAGGGCGGCGAGAGCTCCTCCGAGGCGTTCCATCGGTTCATGGCGCAGGGGCAGTATTCCGGTGTGATCGATTTCCTCGGCAAGCTCGACGAGTTGCTGGTTAGCGTGGCCAACCTCGGTCTGACTGACCGCGAGTTCCGGACCGCCCGCCGCCTGACGCTTGAGCAGATCAAGCCGGACAACATCCGGCTCGACGAGCTGGAGCGGTTGCTCGAGCTCTCATCGGGCATCCAGGCGAGCCCGGTGGACGAAGCCGTGGTCGAGCCCAGCCAGATCTCGCTTCGAGACTGATCTCGTCGCGGGCCCATTCCCTGGCTCGTCCGGGGTGGTCGTCGGCAAAAAATGCGCCTGCAAATGGCTCTGCGAGGTCTTCCTGACACGTTCAGGCCACGAGTTCTCGGGCCTGACTTGTACGAACCGTTCCGGTATGGTACTTTGACGCTCCCGTGGGTTGTCCACGGCGGGAGCAACGGCTTGAGCATTGACCTCGAATCCCTGACCACGGAGATCAGTCCGGACCAACCCTGCGGGGAAGATCTGGTCTACGACTCCGCCTTCATTCAGTTTGAGACCGACTTTGCGGGTAAGCCCGAGATGGTCATGGGCGATTCGGTCCAAGAGGCCGAGGACCCGGATTGGCCGGCGGTCCGCCGCGAGGGGTTGGAGCTCTTGAAGCGGAGCCGAGACCTACGGCTGATGGTCTCGCTCACCGTCGCGCTGATGCAGACCGACGGGCTTGAGGGGATGCGCGACGGGCTCAAGCTCCTCAAGTGGGCGCTCGACGACCGGTGGGAAGACGTCCACCCCAAGCTCGACCCGGACGACGACAACGACCCGCTCGAGCGGGTGAACATCCTCGAGGCGATGAGCTCGCAGGTCGGCGCTCCGGGAGACCCGGTCCAGTTCCGGGACCGGTTTGCCAAGATCCACCTGATCAGCTCGCGAGTGCTCGGCGGGGTCACGCTCCGTGACATCCACCGGTCTGAGAACCAGGACGCCCCGCCCGGGGAGGACGGCGACACTGCCGACTCGCGGCGTCAGCGGATCACCGCGATCTCGATGGACGTCGACGGCGACGAGCTGACCACGCAGTGCGAGGCGATGTCGGACATCGTGACGCTGGTAAAAGGAATCGACGACCGCCTCACCGGACTGCTCGGCGCTTCGCAGGCGGCCAACTTTGACGGGTTGCTTCATGATCTGCAAGAGGCCGACAACAAAATGATTGGCTGGGCCGGTTCGCGCGGAGGCGGCCCGGCAACCGACGATGCCGGCAACTTTGGTGAGGATTTCGGAAACGCCGGTTCGTCCGATGGAGGCGGCGCGGCCCTGTCGGGCGAAATTCGTTCGATTTCGGACGTCAGCGCCGCATTCGAGAAGATCAAGACCTACTACGATCGGCACGAGCCTTCGAGTCCCGTGCCGGTAATCGTGGGGATGGCTCAGAGCCTCGTCGGCAAGTCGTTTCTGGATATCGCGTCGGCCATGTCGGCTGACGCGGTCGAGACGATCGAGAGGGTGCGTGAGATCGCAGTCGGCGACCGCAGCGACGATGATTAGTCAGAGCAGGCGTTGGAACAAGACGTAGTCGCCGCGTCCCGCGGCATCGGATGACGGGCCAACCCGTCGAGGAGCAATATCGTGGCGAAACAGAGCAGTCAAAAATTCATTGCACGTAACCGTGCCCCCCGGGTACAGATCGAGTACGACGTAGAACTCTACGGCGCAGAGAAGAAGATCCAGCTCCCGTTTGTTATGGGTGTGATGGCGGATCTCTCGGGCAACCCCGAGGAGGCGCTGCCCGGCTTGGCCGAGCGGAAGTTCCTCGAGATCGACGTCGACAATTTCGACGACCGCCTGAAATCGATGAAGCCCCGGGCCGCGTTCCGTGTTCCCAACACCCTCACAGGTGACGGCGACCTGAATGTCGACATCACGTTCGAGAGCATGGACGATTTCTCGCCGGCCGCTGTGGCCCGCAAGATCGAGCCGCTGCGGAAGCTTCTTGAGGCCCGCGAGCAGCTGTCGAACCTGCTGACGTACATGGACGGTAAGAGCGGGGCCGAGGATCTGATCGCCAAGGCGATCAACGACCCCGCGTTGATGCAGTCTCTGGCCAGTTCGGCCAAAGAGGGAACTGACGACGACACCGGCGGCGACGCCCCGAGCGAGGAGGGCTAACCCATGTCTGAAGCCGAACAGCAAGCACAGTCCGCCGACGGCGGGTTCTCCGAAAGTGACTTCTCAGCCCTGCTGCAGAAGGAGTTCAAGCCCAAGTCCGACCGGCAGAAGGAGGCGGTGCAGGAAGCCGTCAAGACGCTCGCCGCGCACGTGCTCACGTCCGCCGACATTGTCTCGAGCGACGCGGTGCGGAGCATCGAGAGCATCATCGCCGAGATCGACAAGCGTCTGACAGCGCAGGTCAACCAGGTGATCCACAACGAGGATTTTCAGAAGCTCGAGGGGGCCTGGCGCGGGCTGCACCACCTGATCAATAACACCGAGACCGATGAGACGCTGAAGATCAAGGTCTTCAACGTCTCAAAGAAGGACCTGGGCAAAACCCTCAAGAAGTTCAAGGGCACGGCGTGGGATCAGTCCCCCCTGTTCAAGAAGATCTACGAGGAGGAGTTCGGGCAGTTCGGTGGCGAGCCCTTCGGGTGCCTCGTGGGCGACTACCACTTCGACCACTCCCCGCCGGACGTGGCGATGCTGCAAGAGATGACTCAGGTCGCCGCGGCGGCCCACGCCCCGTTCATCACGGGTGCGGCCCCGACCCTGCTCAACATGGACTCGTGGCAGGAGCTGGCCAACCCCCGCGACCTGACCAAAATCTTCCAGACCGCCGAGTACGCCCCGTGGCGTTCGCTCCGTGAGAGTGAAGACTCGCGGTATCTCGGTCTTGCGATGCCCCGGTTCCTGAGCCGGCTCCCGTACGGCTCCAAGACGGATCCCGTCGAAGAGTTCGCGTTCGAGGAAGACGTCGAAAACGCGGATCACTCCAAGTACACGTGGGCTAACGCCGCGTACGCCATGGCAACCAACATCACCCGGTCGTTCAAGGCCTACGGGTGGTGCAGCCAGATCCGCGGCGTGGAATCGGGCGGCACGGTCGACAGCCTGCCCTGCCACACCTTCCCGACCGACGACGGCGGCGTTGACATGAAGTGCCCGACGGAGATCGCGATCTCTGATCGTCGCGAGGCCGAGCTTGCCAAGAACGGCATGATGCCGCTCTTGCACCGCAAGAACACAGACATGGCGGCTTTCATCGGGGCCCAGTCGCTGCAGCAGCCGGCGGAGTACGACGACCCGGACGCAACCGCGAACGCCAACCTGGCGGCCCGCCTGCCGTACCTGTTTGCAACGTGCCGTTTCGCGCACTACCTCAAGTGCATCGTGCGGGACAAGATCGGCTCCTTCGCCGAGCGTGAGGACATGGAGCTGTGGCTGAACACGTGGATCAGCAACTACGTGGAGCCCAACCCCGCGAAGGCGTCCGAGGAGGACAAGGCCCGCAAGCCGCTGGCCGGTGCCGAGGTGACCGTTGCGGAAGTGGAGGGGAACCCGGGGTACTACACCAGCAAGTTCTTCCTTCGCCCGCACTACCAGCTTGAGGGGCTGACCATCTCGCTGCGTCTGGTCTCCAAGCTCCCGAGCGGGAAGGCCTGATCGTCTCGCCTAGGGGCCCCGGCCCCGGATTCACCGTGTTGACAACGATAAACCAAGCAGGCGCCGAGCGCCGATGATTGAAGGGAACTAGCCATGATCGTGATGAAGATCGACAATCTTAAAGGTGATTGCAACATCAAGGAGTTCAAGGATTACATCAACCTCGAATCCTGCGGCTGGGATATCGAGCGGGAGTTCAAGGACTCGGGCAAGGCGGGTGCCTCAGACGTTAACATGGGCATCGGCGAGCTTGTGCCGCTTGAGTGCTCCAAGGTGATGGACCGGTCCTCGGTCTACCTGATGCACGAGGCGATCGCAGGCGGCTCACTCGGGACGGTCGAGATTTGCTACCTTGCGACGCAGGGTTTGAAAGACAAGGCCCCCGAGGTCTACCTGCACCTCAAGCTCGACACCGCGGTCATCACCGGGTGGAACATGTCCGCCTCGGGCGACGACCGCCCAGAGGAAACCTTCAAAATCTGGTACAAGAAGGTCTGGATGCAGTACCGGTCCACCACGGACGGCAAGAAGTTCGTGGTCGAGGGAGCCAAGGGCTGGGACCGGGTCGCCGCCCTGCCTTGGAACGCCTGATCCTCGGGTGGGTGCGGTCGGCCTAGCCCGTGCCCGCTTCGAGTTCAATTGTGTGAGGATTTTGCGGGCGGCGGTGCCGGTTCATCATGCCCGGCACTGCCGCCCGTTGTTTCGCACCGCCCCTCGTGAGGGCAGAATGGATCGCCGATGACGGATGTTAAAGACCTCCTTTCCACCGGCGATCTCGACGGTGCACTCGCGGGGGCCAAGGAGGGTGTCCGGGACAACCCGGCACAGCTCGCGCCACGAGTGCTGCTCTTTCAGCTCTTTAGCATCATCGGGGAGTGGGAACGGGCGATGACGCAGCTCAACGTCTGTGCCGATCTCGACCCGCTCGCCCTGCCCATGGCCCAGACCTACCGCCAGGGGCTCAACTCCGAAGTTTTTCGGGCCGAGGTTTTTGCGGGCAAACGGGACCCGCTCGTGCTCGGAGAGCCTCCCGAATGGCTCGGGCTGCACATCGAGTCGCTCAAGCAGTTCGGCGCCGGGCGGCCAGACGCGGGGCGGGAGCTTCGGGCCAAGGCGTTGGACCTGGCGCCCGCCACGCCGGGACTGGTGAACGAGACCGCGTTCGAATGGATCGCAGACGCAGACCAACGCCTCGGGCCGGTGCTCGAGTGTGTTGTCAACGGCAAGTACTACTGGGTCCCGTTCCAGCGGATCAAGTCCATCCAGCTCGAGGCCCCGGCGGACCTGCGCGATATGGTCTGGACCGCCGCCCAGTTCACATGGGAGAACGACGGGCAGGCCGTCGGACTCATCCCCACCCGCTATCCGGGCTCGGCCGCCAGCGCCGACCCGGCGGTTCGGCTGGCCCGAAAGACCGATTGGGTCGAGGACGCACACGGCGAGGTGCACGGGCTCGGTCAGCGGCTGCTCGCCACCGAGACCGAGGATATCCCTGTTCTCGACGTTCGAGAACTCCAACTCACCTCGCCGACCGACGAGCCGGCGTGATTCATCCGTTGTCTGTCCATCAGGCGTCCGTAGGAGTGCCCCATTGCCCGAGCTGACCTCATCTGAGACCCTCCAGCCCTCGCTGCTCGACCGCCTCACCGACGAGGAGCCGGGCAAGCAGGTCGAGTCGCGCGAGAATCGGGTGCTCTCGTTCAACCGTCTGCGTGAGGCGGTGATCCGCGATCTCACCTGGCTGCTCAACTCGAACAACCTGGAGTCGACCGGGATGCTCGAGGGCTACCCGCACGCGTCCGAATCGGTGATCAACTACGGCCTCCGCGACATGACTGGGGTGACCGAGAGCAGCGTGGACGCGTTGGATCTGGAGCGGGTTATCCGCGAGTGCGTGCGGCGGTTCGAACCAAGGCTCTTGCCCGAGTCCGTGCGGGTGAAGGCGGAACCCAACGCCGCCGGGCACGCGACCAGCGGCAACCGCCTTGCCTTCAAGATCGAGGGCGACCTCTGGGCCCGCCCGCTGCCCGAGCACCTGTTCCTGCAGACCGAAGTCGACCTAGAGAGCGGGTCTATCCGCATAGAGCAAGCGAGGCCGTAGCGCCCCATGGACGACCGATTCCTCAAGCTGTACAACCAGGAACTCCAGCACGTCAAGGAGATGGGCGGGGAGTTCGCCGCGCAGTTCCCCAAGATCGCCAGCCGCCTGGGCATGGAGGGGCTCGAGGTCGCGGACCCCTACGTCGAGCGGCTGCTCGAGGGCTTCGCCTTCCTCGCCGCCCGCGTGCAGCTGCAGATCGACAGCGAGTTCCCCAAGTTCACCGAGCACCTGCTCTCGACGCTCGCCCCGCACTATCTGTGCCCGCTCCCATCGATGGCGATCGTGAACTTCATGCCCGACATGTCCGAGGGGTCCTTGGCCGAGGGACCGGTCGCCCCGCGCGGCTCGACCCTGCACTCGCAGACCGGGCGGGGTCTCAAGACGCCCTGCACCTACCAGACCGCCCATCCGGTCCGGCTGTGGCCCATCGAGATCGACGAGGTGGACTACCAGACCCGCAACATCGCATCGCTCGATCTGGGCGAGATGGAAGGCGTCCGCGCGGTGCTGCGCATCCGCCTCAAGACCCTCGGCGGGATCCCGTTCAACAAGCTTCCGCTGGACGAGCTCGTGCTGCACCTCCGCGACATCGGGCCCGCGTCCGGCCGCCTCTACGAGCAGCTCTTCACCCACGTCAAGGGCGTGGTGGTGCACGACACCGGGCGCCCGCCCGCGTGGTCGCAGCGCCTCGAGGACAGCGCGATCCGTCAGATCGGCTACTCGCCCGAGGAGGCCCTGATCCCCGCGGGGCGTGCCGGCTTCGAGGGGCACCGCCTGCTCCGTGAGTACTTCGCCTTCCCGGCCCGCTTCATGTTCGCCGGCGTCGGCGGCCTGGCTCCCGGGCTGGCCCGCTGTCCGTCGCAGGAGGTGGACGTCTCGATCCTGCTCAGCCAGTCGGACATCGAGCTCGAGGGCGGCCTGAGCAAGGAGCACCTGGCCCTGCACTGCACCCCCGCGATCAACCTGTTCGAGCGGCGCATCGACCGGATCAACCTGTCCGACGCGCAGTCGGAGCACCAGGTGATCGTGGATCGCACCGCCTCCAAAGACTTCGAGGTCTTCAGCATCCTCGAGCTCGAGGGCTTCGGGGCCGGCGGTGAGGAGCAGTTCCAGGTCTTCGAGCCGTTCTACTCCTCGCGGGACACCCGCGGCGACTCGGCCAACCGCTACTTCAGCCAGCGTCGAGTGCCGCGGCTGCTCAGTCAGAACGAGCAGAAGAAGGACCGGCGGGTGACCCGCTACGCCGGCAGCGAGGTCTACGTATCGATCGTGGACGAGTCCACGCCGCCCTACGACTCGGGGCTCAACCAGCTTGGCGGGCGGGTGCTTTGCACCAACCGCGACCTGCCCATCCAGATGCCGCTGGGCGCCGGGTCGACCGACTTCACGCTCGACTCGGGCCTACCCGTCAAGGGCATCCGGTGTCTGGGCTCGCCGACGGTGCCGCAGGCGGCGTACCCCGCGGGCGAGATCTCGTGGCGGCTGATCTCCCACCTCATGCCGAGCTACTGCTCGTTGCTCGACGGCGAGAACGGGTCCGCCGCGGACACGCTCCGCGAGACCCTCGCCCTTTACGCCAACACCACCCGCCCCGAGATCCGTCAGCAGCTCGACGGCATCCGCTCGGTCAAGTCCGAGCCGATTGTCCGCCGCATCCTTCGGGCGGGCCCGGTCTCGTTCGCCCGCGGGCTGCAGGTCGCGGTGGACTTTGACGAGCTGGCCTACGAGGGGGTGGGGGTGTTCGTGCTGGGCTCCGTGCTTGAGCGGTTCTTCGCGCTGCACGCCACGATCAATGTCTTCACCGAAACCGTCATCCGCTCGGAACAGCGGGGAGAGATCAAGCGATGGCCCTATCGGCACGGCCTGCGACAGAACATCTGAGTGAGCGGATCGGTCCCGATCTGTTCCGCTTTGATTTCTACCAGCTCATGCGGCTGATCGAGTGCGATCATCCCGAGCTGCCGCGCCTCGGCGATTCGACACGCCCAGTGCAGGACCCCGCCCGCTTCGGGCAGGAGCCCTCGGTGGCGTTCCCGCCGACCGCGATCGCCGGCTCCACCCGCAACGAGACCCTCAACCTGCACCAGGTGGACGTGCACTGTTTCGGGCTGCTCGGGCCCAACGGTCCGATGCCGCTGCACTTCGCCGAATACGTCCGCGAGCGGGACTACAACAGCCACGATCCCACGCTTCGCGCGTTCCTCAACGTCTTCCACCACCGCATGATCACGCTCCTCTACCGCGCATGGGGCATCTCCCGCCCCGAGGTCCAACGCGATCGCCCGGAAGACGATGGCATGGCGCGGTTCATGGGCAGCCTCATCGGCATCGGGCTGGACTCCAACTCGCAGCGGGACTCGATCCCCGACGACTCCAAGCGGTTCTACGCGGGGCGTTATAACTCGTACGCCCGGTCGGCCGAGGCGCTGCGGGGCATCCTCGCCGATGACCTGCAGCTGCCCGTGGAGATCGAGCCATTCATCGGCACCTGGATGGAGATCCCCGAGCAGAACCGGCTCCGCCTGGGGCAGTCGCCCTCGAGCGGGCTGCTCGGCGAGACCACCTTCTGCGGCGAGCAACTCTGGGACTGCCAGTCCCGCTTCCGCGTCGTCATCGGCCCGATGGGCATCGGCAAGTTCCGCACGTTCCTCCCCGGCTCGGCCCGCTTCAAGCGGCTCCGCGACTGGGTCCGAGGCTACCTGGGCCGTTCCCTCTCCTGGGAGATCCAGCTGATCCTGCGGGGCCCGGACGTCCCCGCGGTGCAGCTCGGGGGTGGCTCGCAACTCGGCCTCACCACCTGGCTCACCACCGACACACCCACGCAAGACGTTTCAGACGCGGTCTTCGACTCCGGAGACCCGTGATCTTCGCTCCAGCAGGGAGCAGACAGGACCCGACATGGCAGAAATCCCCCGCTCAAACCTCTTCGGCAAGCTCAACCCCGTCGCGTTCCGGTCCATCGAGGCCGCGACCGTCTTCACCAAGATGCGGGGCAACCCCTACGTCGAGCTGGTGCACTGGATCCACCAGATCCTGCAGCTGCAGGACACCGACATCCACAAGATCATCCAGGCCTTCGGCGTCGAGCCCTCCAAGCTCGCCCGCGACATCACCGAGAGCGTGGACACGCTCCCCCGTGGGGCCTCGTCGATCTCGGACCTGTCGGCGCACATCGAGGAGGCCGTCGAGCGGGGCTGGGTTTACGCGACGCTGCTCTACAACGAGCCGCAGGTGCGCACGGGATACCTGATGGTCGGCATCGTCAAGACGCCCGGCCTCAAGCGGGTGCTCGAGGGGATCTCCGCAGAGTTTGCGAAAATCAAGACCGACACGCTCGTGGACAACTTTGACAAGATCACCGAGGGCTCGAGCGAGATTGGGCTGCGCAGCTCGGACGGCTTCAGGGCCGGCGGCGTGGGCGAGCCGGGCGAGGCCTCGAGCGCGATGTCGCCCGCCCAGATGGGCAAGGGCGAGGCCCTCAAGCAGTTCTGCAAGGACCTGACTGAGGAGGCCCGCACCGGCAAGATCGACCCCATCGTCGGTCGCGACGAGGAGACCCGCCAGCTCGTGGACATCCTGATGCGTCGCCGCCAGAACAACCCGGTGCTGGTGGGCGAGGCAGGCGTGGGCAAGACCGCGGTCGCCGAGGGCTTTGCGCACAAGATCATCGAGGGCGACGTGCCGCCCTCGCTGCTCAACGTGAAGCTGCTCGAGCTTGATGTCTCGGCGCTGCAGGCCGGGGCCTCGATGAAGGGCGAGTTTGAGGAACGGCTCAAGCAGGTCATCGAGGAGGTCCAGGCCTCGGAGACCCCGATCGTGCTGTTCATCGACGAGGTGCACCGTCTGATTGGCGCGGGCGGCTCGGCCGGCACCGGCGACGCGGCCCAGCTGCTCAAGCCGGCGCTGGCGCGCGGGCTGCTCCGCACCGTCGCCGCGACGACCTGGGCCGAGTACAAGAAGCACATCGAGAAGGACCCCGCGCTGTCACGTCGATTCCAGACTGTCATGGTCGGCGAGCCCACCGAGGAGCGGGCGATCCTCATGATGCGCAAGGTCGCCGGCATCTTCGAGAAGCACCACAAGGTCCAGATCCTCGACGAGGCGATCGAGGCCTCCGTGCGCCTCAGCCACCGCTACATCCCCGCACGACAGCTGCCCGACAAGTCCGTCAGCCTGATGGACACCGCGTGCGCCCGCGTCGCGATCGGGCAGCACTCGATCCCGCCCGAGGTGGACGACTCGCGCAAGCGGATCCAGGGGTTCGAGACCGAGGTCGGGATTCTGACGCGCGAGGAGCAGACCGGCTCGGTCCACACCGAGCGGCTCGGCGAGATCGCTGAGAAGGTCAAGGCCGAGCAGGAGCGGCTCGAGGGGCTCGAGGCCGACTGGAAAGCCGAGAAAGACCTCGTGGATCAGATCCTCGACATCCGTGGCAAGCTCCGCGGCCCCGATGGCGTCGAGCCGGTCTCGCCAAAGTCCGAGGACGACCCCTCCGAGACCGAAGATGTCGAGACGCTCTCCGACGCTGACCGGGCGACCCTGCGCAGCGAGCTCGTGGTACTGCAGGACAAGCTCTCCGAGATGCAGGGCGAGAACCCGCTGATCCTTCCCAGCTGCGACGAGACCGCGATCGCGGCGGTCGTCAGCGATTGGACCGGCATCCCCGTGGGCAAGATGGTCAAGGACGAGGCCCAGGCCGTGCTCGACCTGGCCAAGACGCTCAGCCAGCGCGTCGTCGGCCAGGACCACGCGATGGAGATGATCGCGCGGCGGATCCAGACCAGCCGAGCCGGGCTCGACAACCCCTCCAAGCCCATCGGCGTCTTCATGCTCGCGGGCACTTCCGGTGTCGGCAAGACCGAGACGGCGCTCGCGCTGGCCGAGGCCCTCTACGGCGGCGAGCAGAACGTCATCACCATCAACATGTCCGAGTTCCAGGAGGCCCACACCGTCTCGACGCTCAAGGGAGCGCCTCCCGGGTACGTGGGCTACGGCGAGGGCGGCGTGCTGACCGAGGCCGTCCGCCGCAAGCCCTATTCCATCGTGCTGCTCGACGAGGTTGAGAAGGCTCACCCGGACGTGCACGAGATCTTCTTCCAGGTGTTCGACAAGGGGCACATGGAGGACGGCGAGGGCCGCAGCATCGACTTCAAGAACACCATCATCCTGCTGACCTCCAACGCGGGCTCCGACCTCATCATGAACATGTGCGGCGACCCCGAGCTGCTGCCCAGCCCCGAGGCGCTGAACAAGGCGCTGCGTGAGCCGTTGCTCAAAATCTTCCCCGCGGCGCTGCTCGGGCGGCTGGTCACGATCCCGTACTTCCCGCTCAACGACGTGATGATCCGGATGATCTCCAAGCTGCAGCTCAAGCGTGTGGCCGACCGGGTCAACGAGAGCCACGGCGTGCCCTTCGAGTACGCCGATGCCGTGATCGACCTCATCGTGAGCCGGTGCACCGAGCGGGACTCGGGCGGCCGCATGATCGACGCGATCCTGACCAACACGATCCTGCCGACCATGAGCGAGGCGTTCCTCAAGGCCGTGATGAGCGGCGAGGAGATCAAGAAGGTCGCGATCGGCGTCAAGGACGACGAGTTCACGTATGGCTTTGAATGATTGATCCAACAGCCGAGAGGACGGTTCCATGAAACAGGGCGAATGGCTGAAGGAATGGAATGACATTACGAATGACCTCGAGTCCGGCCTCAAAAAATTCAAACCCGGGATGGTCGTGCAGCGTGTGTACGACACCGAGACCGGGCGACACTTAAAGGCCTTTGGGAAGACTCTGCCAAGTTGCGACGAGGCCTACAAGGAGTTCCGCAAGGAGTTCGAGGAGTCGGACAGGGATGAGGCCGATGACCTTCTTAAAGCGTTCTCTGAGGCTCACGACAAGTTCCAGTCGTGGGTGAAGAAGCTGGATAAAGGCTTCAAGGCCGTGAACAAGGTTACGGACAAGAAGAATCCCCCGCTCGCGAAAGTGATCGGTGAAGCCCAGTCGGACATCGTTGCTCTGGACAAGAGCATCGGCTCGGCGGTGGTGGGGCTCATGATGGCCGTCAAGCACCGCAACCGTGAGGCGAGGAAGATCGAGAACGTCTCCAAAAGCCTCGGCGAGGCGGTCAAGGCCACCAAGCAGTTTGTCAACAAGAGCATTGCTGACAAGGACGGCGAGTACTACACCGACAACATCGAGGACGCCGGGCAGGAGATGTACGAGCTGCTCACCGAGATCGACAAGATGGTGACCAAAAAGAAAGAGATCGACAACAAGAAGGCCCCGCCGAAGCAGCTCGTGCGAACCGCCAAGGAGTTCACGGATGAAGTCCAGATGAGCTGCCTGGATAAGGACGAGAAGGTGGACTTCGCGGAGGTCAAAAAGGCGGTCAGGGAGATGTTGATTCACGCCAAAGACGTCGAGAAATGGCGTCGCGCGACCTGGCCGAAGTAGCCGCTCGTCATCGATCCGATCGCTCTCTTCACGCTGAACCGAACAGGACTCTGACCCCGGAGGATCTCACATGGCACTGGTGGCCTATCCCAAAGCACTGACAAACAAGGACTGGCAGAAGCAGAAGGGCACACTGGCCAAGTCGAAGAAAACCGGCCTCGGTGAGAAGCTCACGGCCCTGGAGGCGGCGCACAAAAAGATCGACTGGGACAAGCTCACCGCGATCGGGTACGGCCGCCTCAACACCGAGAAGGAAGTGGACGAGGCGCAGAAGAAGGCCATGACGTACTACAAGGGGAGTGTTCTCACGGTCCGGACGGATGCCCTGGCGCTCTCCAAAAAGGCCGGCGAGGTTGCCAAGGAGTTCAAGAAGAGCAAGCTGATTCCCAAATCGGCCCGGATCGCGGCCGAGGATATCTCGAGCGGGTCAATGAACTTTGGGACGGCTCTCAAGAGCCTGGACTCCGAATGGGCCACCTTCGAGAAGTACCGCGAGCAACTCAAGAGCGGCAAGGGCTCGACCGAGGTGGTGATCAAGCGGGCGGCCGACGCCCCCAAGCCCACCAAGAAATACAAGAGGGACCTCGGGCCGTTCGACCTGACCGAGATCCTGACCAAGAAGGAGAAGATCAAGCTCACGCTCATCGAGCTGCCCGGCAAGCACCCCATCGATGTGCAGCTCTCGGTCGAGGGCAGCGCGGAGATGGAGAAGAACGCGGTGCTGCACGCCGAGTTCGACGCGGTGGCGCGCGAGGTCATCGACGACCTGGGCAAGGTCCTTGCCAACCGCTTGACGGACATCGACAAGCGGCTCATCAAGGGCGAGCTCAAGCCGGCTCTCGCCGAGAAGGCCATCGCGACCTACTACGCGCAGTTCGAGAAGGCCGCCAGCACGCTCGTGCCCGCCGCGGTCGACAAGAAATTTAGCGAGATCAAGAAGATCCAGATCGAGTACACGCAGTACAAGGTCAAGGCCGGGTTTAAGCTGGGGGCCAAGATCGTGGGCCTGATAGCCTCGGTTGGTGCGACCATCGGGGGTGGGATCACCGGCGCCGGGGCGGTCATGGGGTTCGTCGGGGCTTGTCGCACCGCGGTCGAGATCTGTCACGACTGCGCGGACCTGTACATCAAGGCCGCGGCCCTCTCGAAGGAGATTGCCGGCGACCTGACGGAGCTGGAGAAGAAATTCGCCAAGGAGGACGGGCTGCGCAAGGGAGGCGAAGAGATCGCCAAGGACGCGCTGCAGCGGCTCACCGGTCTTCAGTCCAACTCGGTCCCGACGATCGAGAAGAACATCGGGGTCTTCGGGAACAAGCTCAAGGGCTGCAAGTCGAACGCCGTGAAAGCGGGCGCGAAAATCAGGGTGGCCGTCAAGGATGGGGCCGAGGCCAAGAAGGCCGTCGATGCGGTCGCCAAGGAGGTCAAGGGCGTCAAGCAGATCAAATCGATCAAGAAAGTGCAGGCCAAGATCGACAAGGCTGATGAGGCGCTCAACACCATCCTAGTGAGCGTCGTTAGTTTTCAGGAGGACTACAACGACGGGCGAGCCGCGATCGGGGATTACATTGGGCGGTGCAAGTCGCTCAAGGAGGATGTGCCCAACTGGGCCAAGAACATCCAGAAGTACGCCCTGCCGTTCCTCGAGTTCACGAACGCGACAGACGCGGCCAGCGCCCTCTCCTCCGCGCTCAAGGTCCTCATCGAGCTCGAGCAGACCGCGCTCGATGTGACGGACGAGATGGCCGAGGCCAACGCGGCCCACTCGCTCCTGGGCGATGTCACAAGCCTGATTGAGGTCTTTGCGTAGCCTGATCGAGGTCTTCGCGAAGGTTGACGAGTCTTTAGCCGAGGCTAACAGAAACGCCCCGCTGAACCACACCGATGTGGTTGAGCGGGGCGATTTCTATGCCTGGACTACAGCCGACGGGATCAGTCGAGCTCGGCGAGCAACGCCGCCAGTTCGGGGTCCATCTCCTCGTCATCGTCGTCATCGTCTGAGGAATCATCCGAGCCCGTATCGTCATCGTCGTCGTCGCCGAGGCTGGCCAGCAGCGCATCCAGATCGTCGTCGCCGTCGTCCGAATCGTCCGCGTCGTCGGTGCCGGTGTCCTCCTCGTCCTCGGGCTCCTCGACCGCGGCCTTCCCGCTCGCCTTCGCCTCCGGCTTGGGCAGCGACGCCGGGTCGGTCCAGGGCCCGGCCAGCGCCTTGCCCGTCAGCGCGATGAACCCGCCGATCCGGGCCTCGGGGGCGCCACGAACCGAGAGCACCGGGATGTACCCCTGCCCCGTGACCCAGGCCATGGATTTCTCACTGAGCATCCGGTTGGTGCAGGGCAGCGCGACCTGGTCGCCGTGCTCGTCGGTGAAGTAGTGGTAGGGCATATCGCCGACCGCGGTGACCGAGCCGAGCCGCAGCGCCGAGATCTTCTTAGCCTTCTTGAACGACTCCGCGATCATCAGCGTCGCCAGCACTGCGCCGTTGCCCCAGAGCATTCCGCCGACGCCGCCCTTCATCGTGAACTCTTCAAACTTGAACGGGTCGATCGGGTCCGTCTTCTTCCCATACGGGTTCCGCAGCATGAACCGGGGGCACGCCAGCCCGACGTACCCAGCTTCGGGCAGGCCCCGCAACGCCTCCCAAGACTCGGTCACCAGCGGGTGATCGTCCTCTGGGTTCGGCTTGCGGATCACGTCGTTGCTGATGCCCGACAGGAACGGGGCGTTCGCCGCCGCAGCGACCTTGGCCATCCGTCCCAGCAGTTCCGCGTGCGGCGGGGTCTGCTCGAAGTCGTACAACCCGACGATCAGAGACAGCGGGCCCTGCTGCGCGTCCTGCACCGGCTTCTCAACCAGCATCGAGTACAGCCCGGTCTCGCTCAGGTCCTCGGCGCTAGCCAAGTCCGTCGCCAGCTCCTCAGCCGTCACGTCGTACAGCACGATCTGCAGGTCCTTGCCCGTCTCCACCCGACGGGTCAGCAGGTCCACCGACCGCCACAGGCTCTCGACCGTCTGGAAGTCCGGGTGGTGCAGGATGTCACGCATCAGCCCCGACAACGCCTCGTCGGCCATCGCGATCAGCTCGTCCTGAGCCGCGTCGCGCGACGCCACCGCAAACGGCCCGACCACGGACTTCACCAGCGCATCGACCGTGCTCGCGCCCCGATCAGAACCGGTCGGGCGGTTCATCAGTTCGCCGAACCCGCTGAGCCGAGCGTTGGGGATCGCGCTGCCCCGGGCCTTGGGCTTCTTCTTGGATTTCTTGACCTTGCCCGCGTCTTTGGCCCAGGCCTGCAGGTCTTTCGCCGCGGCCTCCCACTTGGCCGAGTCCAGCTTGCGCCGCAGGGAGGCCAGCTCCGCGAAGACCTCTACGTTGTCGAACAGTTCGTCGGGGTGCAGGTCATCCATCGAGCCGATCTTGAGCTCGATGCAGTCGTCGCCGCCCCCGACCGGGATGGTCAGCGAGATGCCCATCCGCTCGAGCACGTCGTCGATGTTGTCGATATCGACCCTGTGCGGCTTGCGGCCGGCCAGATCGGCCCCGCTCTCCTGCTCGCCCCGGTTGGCCCGGGCCGAGAAATCACCCAGCAGGGCGATGCGGAAGGCCTTGGGCTCGACCCGCGAGGCCCCGCTGAGGTCCATGGAACCGAAGTTAAACTCGTAGCTCATCGGGGAGTCTCCGTCGTGGGGGGCAGTCGTGTTCGTTTCGCCGACTCCGATCGGGGCCGAGCTGGTCCTGGTTTGGCTTCGTGCCGGTCTCAGAGGTCGTAGTTCTTCCGCCGCAGGCGGTCCTGCTCCGGGTTGCGGCCCGAGTCGTCGGACCCCCGGAGGCGGTCGGTGTTGCTGGGCGGAGCCCGTCGCAGCCCGCCCCGGTCAGCGCCGCCGTTTCCCCACCCGTCGTTCTGTCCACCGCTCCCCCCGCCTCCGCCGCCTCTGCCGCCCCCGCCTCCGCCGTGGGTCGGGCCGCGCCCGGAGGGGCCCCCTCCGCCTCGTCCCCCTTGGCCCGGCTTGCCGCCTTTGCCCCCCTTGCCTTTGCCCTTGCCCTCGCTCTCACTTCCGCCGCCGCCCATGTCCTTGCCCGCCCGGCCGACCTCTGCCCCCCGTTCCTTGAGCTCCTGCGCCCGCTCTTTGTGCGAGCGTGCCTGCAGCGTTTTCTCAATGATGTTGGTCGCGTAAATGTCCATGAAACCCAGCCCGGGGATTCGGCCCAGCGATTGCAGCATGAACACTAATTTGTCGCCGACCATCGTGCCTCCAATCACCGGATTCGCCGGAGCCCTGAGTCTACCAGTTTCCCGGTTTCATGGTACACTCCCGCCGGAGGTCGCCCCATTGCCCGAACTGTCCACCGAATCCCGAACCGTGAAGATCAACGGCCCGGTGCCCGACACCGGGTTTATGTTCCAAAAACTCGAGGCGGTTGAGAGCCTCTCCAGCCCGTACACGATCAATCTCGAGCTGATGTCGCCCAAAGGGAACTTGGATTTCAAGGATTTCGGCGGCAAGGAGATGGGCGTCGAGATCTCAACGGCCGACGGGCACGCCCGGTACTTCCGGGGGTACGTGATCGAGATGGCGCGGGTCTCGGGGCAGGTCGGCGAGTCCGATGAACAGATCTTCACCTACCAGATCCGCCTGGCCCCCTGGGCGTGGTTTCTCTCCCGCCGCGCCGACTGTCGCATCTTCAACTCGAACGACGGCAAGTCCCCGAACAGCGTCAAGGACATCCTCAAGAAGGTGTTCACCGACGCGGGGTTTTCGTCGGACTACGACCTGGGTGGGCTCAGCGAGACCTACCCCAGCCTCAACTACGTCGTGCAGTACAACGAGACCGACCTGGACTTCGTCTCCAGGATACTCGAGCGTGAGGGCATCTACTACTACTTCGAGCACACGGCGAGCTCGCACAAGATGAAGCTCGCCGACTCTCCCTCGGCCCACACCCCGATCACCAACTACGAGAAGATCTCGTTCAAGGACCCCCGCAAGGGAAGCTCCGCGGAGAACATCGAGGAGTGGGTGCACCGCCAGGCCGTGCGGACGGGCACCTTCGTGCACCGCGACTACGACCCCGCGGACCCCGCCAAGAACCTGGAGAAGAAGAAGACGGACAAGGGGCCCTCGGCCCAGTCCGAGCACGAGTGGTACAACTACCCCGGGCAGTACGTCGAGCCCGCAGAGGGTGACCGCCATGTCAAGGCCCGCCTCGCCGAGCTTCAGTTCGGCGCGGACGTGGTCAAGGGCAAGGGCAACGCGTTTGGCCTCGTGCCCGGGCACACCTTCGAGCTCGAGGGGCATGTGACCGATTCGGAGAACCAGAAATACCTCGTGGTGTCCTCAACCACTGTCGCGATGGCCACCAAGGACTCCTGGGACCCGGACAAGAATCTGGTCAAGTGCGACACCTACACCGTCTCGTTCTCCGCGATGCCCGCCACCCGACGCTACCACCCGCCACGGTTCACCCCCGTGCCGCGAGCCATGGGCGCGCACACCGCGATCGTGGTCGGGCAGAAGGGTGAGGAGATCACCACCGACGAGTTCGGCCGCGTCAAGGTCCAGTTCCACTGGGACCGGCTCGGCAAGAACGACCAGGACTCCTCGTGCTGGGTCCGCGTCTCGCAGGCCTGGGCCCACGGGGCCTGGGGCTCGCAGATCATCCCGAGGCACGGCATGGAGGTCATCGTCGAGTACATCGATGCGGACCTCGAAAAACCCATCGTCACCGGGTGTGTCTACAACGGCAAAAACAAGCCGCCCTTCGAGCTGCCCGCCAACGCCACCCAGTCGGGCGTCAAGTCCCGGTCGAGCAAAGAAGGCGCCGCGACCAACTTCAACGAGATCCGGCTTGAGGACAAGAAGGGCGAGGAGCTCTTCTTCATCCAGGCCGAGATGAACGCCGAACGCATTGTCAAAAACGACGACAAGCAGACCATCGGGCTCGAGACCAAGGACAAGGGCGATCAGATCATCGAGATCCACAACGATCGCACGGTCACGCTCAACGAGGGCAACGACAAGCTCGAGATCAAGAAGGGCAACCACGACATCATTGTCGGCACCGGCGAACAAACGATCGACGTCAAGAAAACGATCATGATCAAGGCCGGTGACCAGATCACGCTCGAGACCGGCAGCGCCAGCATCGTGATGAAAAAAGACGGCACCATCACGATCAAGGGCAAGGACATCACTATCGATGGCAGCGGCAACATCACCGAGAAGGCCAGCTCGAACATCGCCATGAAGGCTGGCGGCAATATCGAGGCAAAGCCCGGGGGCAACTTCGAGGCCAAGGCCGGCGGCAACTTCACGGGCAGTGCCGGCGGAGCGGCCAAGGTCAGCGGCTCCACGGGGACCTTTGACGGCGGTGGCAGTTGCACCATCAAGGGTGCCATCGTCAATATCAACTAACCCAGAGCGAACTGAACCAATGCCCAAGCTCCTCCCGCACATCCCGCCCGAGACCCTCGCCGAGCCCTTCGTCAAGGCGGTCGATCTCTCCGACGAGGGCAAGAAGATCCTCCTCGACGGCGACTCCGTCGAGGTGTTCCTGCAGGCACTCATCGATGCGGAAGAGATTTTCGATGCCGTCCGCGTTCTGGCCCGCGCCCTGCACCCGCAGCTCGCCGTTGCCTGGTCGCTCGACTGCGCGAGCAAGGCCCCGCCCGAGGACGACGACAAGAAGAACAAGATGACCGGCGAGCTGCTCGAGCTGGCCCAGAACTGGCTCGACGAGCCGGGCGACACGCCGCTGCGCCGTGAGGCGATGGTCGCCGCCGAGGAGTCGGCGTACTTCGGCCCCGCTTCGTGGGTCGCCGCCGCCATCGGGTGGTCCGGCGGCAGCATCGCCCCGATCACCGCCCCGCCGCTTGAAGCACCCGAGGGGCTGTGCGCCCGGGCCGCCTCGGGTGCGATCAACATCACCGCATCCAAGGTCCCCGAGAAGATCATGGAGCGTGTGCAAGAGTACTTCAAGCTCGGGCTCGACTACGCCCAGGCCGAGCCGCCCAAGGGTTCGGGCCCAACCACGACGATCGAGTCCAAGGCTCTCCCGGCTGCCGACGACGCGGCCGACTCCCATGAAGAAGACGCCAAGGCCGAGCAGCAGGCACCCCCCGCGGCCCGGTCGCTTCGTCGTTCGCCCGGTGCACCGACCGTGAGCGAGACGCCCAAGGCCGCGCCACCGCCGCCCGAGCCGTCGCCGCGGTCCTTGCGCCGCAAGCCGCCGGGCCAGTCGGGCTCCGGCTGGGGCTCGTCGGGTGATTCAGGCAGCGGCGGAGGGGGCGGTGGGGGCGGCTGGAACCCCAAGCCGCTCTGAGCCGCGGGGCATCTCGCATCAACATCTAAATGGATTCAGGCTGCGGATTCCTACTCGGTTTTTTCCGCAACAATCGCGTGCACCGTGTACTCGAGCCGTGCCCGGTCGTGCAGCCGCGTGCTCCAGGGCAGCCGGTCTTTCTCCGCCGTCTGCCGTAGCCCGTCGATCGTCTGCCCCGGCGCGTCCGGATCGAGAAGATCGCGCAGCACCGACGCCGGGTCGCCCGCCAGGTCGCTCCGCGGCGAGTGCCCGCCGAGCCACGCCTCCATCGGCGTCACGCCCGCCGTCCAGTCGTACGGCGTGGTCAGCATCAGCCGCCCGCCCGGGCGCAGCATCGCCGAGGCCCGCTGCAGCAATTTCACCGGCGAGGCCACGCAGTCGAGCACGTTGAGCGCCAGCACGGTGTCGAACGATCCTTCCGCAAACGGCGGGTCCAGCGCCTCGGCGCACCACAGCTCGACCCGCTCGCGACCGACCGAATCGTGCGCCCGCTCCACCGGCTCATACAGCACGCCCGCACGGCGGACCCCGAACCGCGCCACGCCCTCGTCCCGGACCCCCGCGGCGCACCGCAGCATCGGAAGGTTGGCGTCGATCCCGACCACGCGAATCTGCCCGCGTGCCGCGAGCTCGAAGCACGCGCGGCCCACACCGCACCCCAGCTCCAGCACCGCCCCGCCCGGGACCAGCGGCGCCCCCGAGATCGTCAGTACCTCGTCGAGCAACGCCACGATCCCCGAGGTCTCCCCCTCGCCCGGATAAGCATCGCGGGCGTACACGGACAGGTAGTACCGGTCCAGGTCCTCGCGCGTGCCCGGGTCGATCGTGTCGGCGAGCACCCGCTCCAGGGCGTCGGGCAGGTCGGCCCGGCGGCGCAGCGCGCCCTGGGCCGCAGCGAGAAAATCACGCGCGTCGGCCCGCACGATCGGCAACCCGTCCACAACCGGGAACTCCGCGGCGCACCCCGGATCGGCGCACCGCAGCACCCCGTGCCGCACGCCGCTGGGGTCGCTCGCAAAGTCGTCAGCCACACCCAGCGACGCGGGCCCGCCCGGGCGGTCTCGACAGATCGGGCACACCGCGTGGAACTGTTCGGGGGCGTCGGCGTTCACTCAGCCGCCGATCTGAACCGTGGCGCAGCCGGGCCCCATGACCTTGCCGACGGGGGACGGGATCGGGGCGACGCACGCGGGGTGGCTGGTCATGTCGTTGAGTCTCGCCGCGGGCATCTTGCAGATCATCACGGTCGCCGAGCCCTTGGCGATCATGCCCGGCCCGCCGGGCACACACCCGGGCAGCATGCACGGGGCGGAGGTGTCCGTCGCCCGGGCGGCGGGCTTGCCCCCGATCATCACGGTGGGCGCGCCCTTGATGATCGCCAGCGGCAGCCCGGGATGCGGGACCGGCGTCGGCACCGGGGCCGCCGGGTGGATCGGCGCGTGACAGTGCGGCGCGTCCTGCTTGATATTGTCGCCGAGACAGGCCGCGTTGGGCATCACTTCGCCTTTCCGGTGCGTGTTGAGGACCGATACGCATGATACCGGATACCGCGGGCGACCGAAAGACGATCCTCGGCTGATTCACCATTCGATCGGGCGGGCCCCGGCCCCGGGCCGAATCAGCCGTACCGACGCGGGGTGGCCCAGCACGTCAGACGCGGTCTGGCGGATCTGCTTCAGAGCCGCCTCGGACGTGCCCGCGTCGAGCATCGCGACCAGAAACCCGCCAAACCCGCCCCCGGTCAGTCGGCACCCGAGCACCCCAGCCACGCCCGCCGCCGCGGCCTGCAGCCGATCGATCCCGGGCGTGCTGACACCCAGTTGCTCGCTCATCGAGCGGTGGCTCTCGTTCATCAGTTGCCCCGCCTGCTCTAGCCGCCCCTCGCCGAGTGCGCGCACGAACCCCCGGACCCGCTCGTTCTCGCTGAGCACGTGCGCCGCCGCCCCTCGCTGCTCGGGCGCAAGTGAATCGGCACGCTTTGTGAACTCTCGCAGGCTCGACTCGGACAGCATCGCAACGCCCAACGCCCGGGCGGCCCCCTCGCACGCTGCCCGGATCCGGGCGTATCGACCGTCCGCGTTGGAGTGCCCCTCGCCCGAGTCGAGGATCGCGAACCGAACCCCAGCCGGGATCGGCACCGGCGTGCAACTCAGCGAGTCGAACCGGATCAGCACCCCGGTGTCCGTCGCCCCCATGATCGAGGCGAGCGGGTCCAGGAGCCCGCTGGGCGTGCGCGCAAACTCGTGCTCGGTTCGCTGGCAGAGCATCGCCTTGGTCCGTGGCTCAAACGTCCGCCCGAAGAACGACTCGATCGCGGTCAGCGTCGCGACCTCGATCGCGGCCGAGCTCGAGAGCCCGCTGCCCACGGGCACCGACGAGGCCAGCGTGATCCCAAGCCCCACGCTCTCGGGGTCTCGCCCGAGTTCGCCCGCACCGAGCAGCACCGCCCCGGCGGCGTACCGGAACCACGCCGGTGTGGAGTCAGCCCGGATATCGCTCGCCTCGAACGCGCCCTCGTGTCGCTCGTCCAGGTCCGCTGCGACGACCTCAAGGCGTCCCGGTGCGCCCGGCCCGAGCACGACCGCGGCGTGGGCATCGAGCGCGATTGGCAGCGCCAGCCCGCCGTTGTAGTCCGTGTGATCTCCGATGAGATTGACCCGCCCCGGCGCGGTCGCCGCGTGGGTCGGCGGCGTGCCAAACGCACGCCCGTGCGCACTCACGGCTCGCTCGATTGGGTCAGTTGCATCGGTGGGTCGCTCGGGCACGCCCCCAATGTACCAGAGTCGCCCGAGGGCCCGCGGGCTCAGTGGAAGTCCCTTGATCGTGACCCGATCGTCTCGATTCGGTTGTCGAGGCTCTCGATCCGGTCGGCGTGCACGTGCACCACGATGCCCTCACGCTCGATGCGTCCGTGCACGACCAGCGCCGTGCTGAGCCGAACGACGCGCCGGTACCGGTCGTACACCTTGGGCCAGACCACGAGGTTCGCCGTCCCCGTTTCGTCCTCGAGCGTGATGAAGACGACGCCCGAGGCGGTCGCGGGTCGCTGGCGGACGAGCACGACCCCCGCGACACAAACCCGTCGCCCCGGCGGGCACCGCGGTGCGTTTCGCAGCTCTGCGGCCTCGACGGCGCCCTGTTGTCGCAGCTCGGCCCGCACGAACGAGACCGGGTGGGCCTTGAGCGACAGCCCCGTGCTCTGATAGTCGTGGGCCATGCGCCCGTGCGGCGTGGTCTCCGGGAGGGCCTCGGCCCCGTCCGTGTCCGGGCCCTCGTGCTGCTCAAACAGCGGGAGCGACTCGTCGCGCAGCGGGCGGATCGCCCACAGCGCCGCACGCCGGTCGAGCCCCATCGAGCCGAACGCGTCGGCCTCGGCCAAGCGGCGCATCGCCCGCACGCTCGCGCCGCTCGCCCGCCAGAGCGACCCGACCGACGAGAACGCCCCGCGTGTGCGTACGACCTCCTCGATCTTGCGGCCGTCCGTCTCGCCCAGCCCCTTGACGAGCCGCATCCCCAGGCGGATCGAATCGCCCCCGTCCTCGAGGGCGCAGTCCCACCCGCTCTGGTTAACGTCCACGGGCCGGGTCATCACGCCGTGCTCCTGCGCGTCGCGCACGATCTGGGCCGGTCGGTAGAACCCCATCGGCTGCGAGTTGATGAGGGCGGCCGCGAACGCCGCGGGCTCGTAGTGCTTGAGCCAGCAGGAGACATACACGAGCAGCGCGAAGCTCGCCGCGTGCGATTCGGGGAAGCCGTACTCGCTGAACCCCTTGATCTGCTCGAAGCACCGGTCGGCGAACTCTTGCGAGTACCCACGCTCGAGCATCCCCGATACGAGCCGCTCGCCGAGTCGGAAGATGGCGTCGCCCTTGCGTTTCCACGCCGCCATCGCTCGGCGGAGCCCGTCGGCCTCGTCGGGCGTGAACCCCGCCGCGACGATCGCCATCCGCATCGCCTGCTCCTGGAACAGCGGCACCCCCAGCGTCCGCCCCAGCACCTCCTCGATCTCGGGGTTCGGGTACTCGACCGGCTCCTCGCCGTTGCGACGGCGGAGGTAGGGGTGCACCATCTTGCCCTGGATCGGGCCCGGCCGCACGATCGCAATCTCGATCACCAGGTCGTAAAACGTCTTCGGCTTGAGCCGCGGCAGCATCAACATCTGCGCCCGGCTCTCGATCTGGAACACCCCGACCGTGTCGGCCCGCTGGATCATGCCGTACACACCCGGGTCCTCGGCGTGGTCTCGCAGCACGCCCGGGATCGAGAGCTCTCGCCCGCGGTGCTCGCCGATCAGCTCGAAGGATTTCCGGATGCACGTGAGCATGCCCAGCCCCAGGCAGTCCACCTTGAGCATCCCCATCGCGTCGATGTCGTCCTTGTCCCACTCGATGACGGTGCGGTTATCCATCGCGGCGTTCTCGATCGGGACCAGCTCGCACAGCGGGCCGCGGGTGATCACGAACCCGCCGACGTGCTGCGACAGGTGGCGCGGGAAGCCGATGAGCTGGTTTGTGAGCGAGAGCACCTGGCGCATCGTGCGGTCGCGCGGGTCGAACCCCGCCTCGGCGATCCGGGCCGGGTCCGGCTTGCCTCCCCACAGGTCCATCGCCTTGGCCAGCGTGTCCACCGCGTCCAGGCTCAGCCCCATCGCCTTGCCGACCTCGCGGATCGCGCTGCGCCCGCGGTAGCTGATGACCTCCGCCGTCAGCGCCGCCCGGTCTCGCCCGTACTTGGCGTAGATGTACTGGATCACCTCCTCGCGGCGTTCGTGCTCGAAATCGATGTCGATGTCGGGCGGCTCGCCACGCTCGCGGCTGACGAACCGCGCAAACAGCAGCGCAAACCGGGCCGGGTCCACCTCGGTGACGCCCAGGCAGTAGCAGACCGCCGAGTTCGCCGCCCCGCCGCGCCCCTGACACTGGATCCCCCGCGAGCGGGCAAACGCGACGATGTCGTCGCACGTAAGGAAGTACGGCTCGTACTTCAGCTCCGCGATCAGAACCAGCTCGTCCTCGATCGACTGACGCACACGCGCAGGGACACCGCCCGGGTAACGTCGCGCCGCCCCGGCGAACACCCGCTGACGCAGGTACTGTGCCGGCGTCATCTCGGCGGGGCAGGGCTCGGCCGGGTACTCGTACCTCAGCTCGTCGAGGCTGAACGCCGAGGCGCGGCGGGCGACCTCGACACTGCGCGCGCACGCCCCGGGGAAGTCGGCGAACAGTCGGGCCATCTCCTGGGCGGGCTTCAGGTGCCGCTCCGCGTTGGCTTGCAGACGGAACCCCGCCTCGTGGATCGTGCACCCGTGCCGCACGCACGTCAGCACGTCCTGCAGCGGGCGACGCTCGGGCGCGTGGTACAGCACCGCGTTTGTGCCCACCAGCGGCACGCCCGTGTCGGCGCTCAGTGCCGCGAGGTGTCGCACCCGGTCGTGATCGCAAGGGCCGTACCCGATCGCCGCCGCGAGCGAGAGCCGGTCGCTGTCGAACACTTCCAGCAACCGCACGAGCGTCTCAGCGAAGACGTTGTCGAGTTCATCCGGCGGTATCGCGATCGCGAGCAGGCCCTCGGCGTGCTCGGTCAGGTCGTCGAGCGTGAGGTGGCACTCGCCCTTGGGGGCCCGCCGCTTGCCCAAGGTCAGCAGCCGACAGAGCCTGGCGTACGCCGCCCGGTCCGTCGGGTAGACCACGACCTCCAGCCCCTCTGGGCTCGACAGCCGCAGGCGACACCCGACCGCGAGCGGGACCCCCGCCTCCTTGGCCGCGACGTGGGCGCGCACGATCCCCGCGAGCGTGTTCGTGTCCGCGATGGTCGCGACGGCGTGCCCGAGGTCGCCCGCCCGCTGCACCAGCTCCTCCGGGTGGCTCGCCCCGGTCAGGAAGGTGAAGTTGCTCGTCACCGTCAGCTCGGCGTACCGGGCCGCGGGCCCCTCTGGCACACAGCCGGCCTGGCGCGTGATCGGCTTGGCGGGGGGAGCGATACGCATCATTCAGGCCCACACCCCGTGCACCCGCCACCGGCGGCTCACGCTCTCGCGGTAGGCCCACAGCCAGCGCCCGTGCTCGTCTTGCACCTTGAAGTAGTCGCGGCTCTGACGATCGCCGACCCACCACTCGGGCCCGATCCGCTCGGGCCCCACGCACCGGTCGATGCGGGATTCCTGCCCGTCCCACGAGAGGCTCAGCACCGGGCCGTCGGGGGCCAGCACGATCGCGGCGGCCTGCCTGGGCGGCTCGAACAGCCGCGTGGGTCGGTCCGCGGGCGGTGGGAGAGCCTCGTCGGTGCGTCGGCGCGGGTCGAGCACGGAGGCCCACCTCGCGGCTCGCTCGGGGACGTGGGATTCCTGGGTCTTGGCGCGGGCCACGCGTCCCCCGCCGAGCTGGGCCGCGAGCGTGTCGAGCAGCTCGCCCTGGGCCCGGGTCGTGTCGAAGGCCTCGGGGGACCAACGCGCCGCCTGCTCGTGCCGGATGCGGGCGGTGATCGCGGCGGTGAGCGTCACGCCCTCGACGCCGAAGCCCATGTTGACACGTTCGAGGTCCGGCCGTACCACGGACCAGAGGTGTCGCGGGTCGCGGCTCGGGCGGGTCAGGGTCGCGACGAGCCGCGCGGGGGACAGGTCGGCCCGGAGCAGCTGGGCCTCGAGCCGCAGGGCCCCGCGCTCGATCTGGAGCAGTCGGGCGCACAGCTCCCGCAGCAGCTCTCGCACCGTCAGCTCCATCGCCTCCCACCGGTCGGTCGAGCCGTCGAACACCCGCTCGACGCGAGGCGGCTCGGGCGTTCGCACCGGGTCGATCGTCTCGAACGCCTCGCCCATCGCCTGGTCGAGCCGGCGAAGCACGCTCGGCCCGAACCGCGCCGGGAGCGTGCTGCGGGGCAGTGCGAGCAGGTGCTCGATCCGTTCGATACCGAGCGTGGCCAGGTCGTTGACGGTGTCGGGGTCGAGCCGAAGGGCCGCGACGGGGAGCGCCGCGAGCCCGGCGCGGTGCTCCCCGAGCGGGACGATCTGCGTGGGCTCGTTCCCGAAGCGGGCCAGGGCCCACGCGGCGCCGAAGGTGGGGGCGATGGCCGCCTGCGCACGCACGCCCAGCGCGTTGCTCGCCTCGATCAGCAGAGCCCGCAGACGCGGCTCACCCTTCCACATTCGCTCGCACCCCGTGACGTCGAGCAGCAGCCCGTCGGGCGGGTCCGCCGCGACCGCCGGGGCGAACCGGACCGCCCAGACCGCCAGCGCGCGCAGCGTGGCGGCCTCGCGGCGCGGGGCGCGTTCTTCAACCCTCGCCCCGCCGGGCGGGAGGATCGCCCGCGCGTCGCCCAGCGTCATGCCGGGGCGCACGCCCACGGCGCGCGCACGATCGCACGCGTGCGTGACCACCTGCCGCGACCGCTCGTGCTCGGTGATGAGCACGGGGCGGGCCTCCGGCATCGGCCGGTCGTCACGCGGTCGCGAGTGTCGCCGGTCTCGGCGGTGCAACGCGTCGATCGCCAAACTGGGAAACCACACCGACATCGCCCGTCTCATCATCACGCTGCACGCACCATCGGCGCGTGCCCTCCCCGGTGGGCTGCATTCGCTTGCAGCGCAGCAGCTCGATCGCCCACCGTGGCGAATCGGAATCCGACATCGCGGGCGACACCCGCCAGCGCGTCCAGGCGGCCGAGATCTCGCCGCGCTCGCTCCACGGGCGGGCCAGCAGGCCCAGGCCTCCGCTGAGCCCGGCGGCCAGTTGCAGTCGCCGCGAGGCGCTCATGTCAAACCCGCTCGCGTCGGCGATGACCACGCCCGCGCCGCGTGATCGCAGCGCGGTGTCGGTCGCCCAGACCCGCTCGGTGCGTGTCGTTGCGGTCACGAAGACCGAGCACGCCAAGACCACCGGCGGCAGTGACCGTGGGTAGGGGTGGCAGGCTTGCCCGATCCAGAGCACGAGCGAGGGGTTGTCCGAGGCCAGGTGCTGGGCTGCGAGATGGGCGAAGATTCCCAGTGGGGCCGCGTCGGGTTGGCCTTGCGGGCTCTCGACCAGCCACTCGTGCACCGCGCCCAGGCGCAGCCCGCCCGAGGCCTCGTCCGCAGCGTCCCACCCGGTTCCGAGTCGGTGCCGCTCGGTGTCCTGCCCGGTGGGCCCGCCCTGGACCCGCTCGATCGCCTCGGTAAGGCGGCCCAACGGGGTGGAATCGGGGTTCAGTACGGGAGTATCTGCACGCATTTCGTTAGGGTATCGCGGGAAAGGCACCCGATCAAGAATAAAACAAACGCGAGGGCAAAGACCCTCCAAGGATCAGGCATGTGCGGCCGACTCTCCTCCCAGTTCACCTGGCCTCAGATCCACGAGCTGCTCTCGGCGTGGGGGGTCGGCCTGACCACCCACGCCCGGGCCCGCCCCGGGCCGACGCCGAGCTACAACGTCGCGCCGACCGAGTCGGTGCCCGTGCTGCGGGCGGCCGGGCCCGATGTCCCGTCCGGCGAGGTGGACAGCGCGATGCTGCGGTGGTGGCTCGTGCCGTTCTGGTCCAAGACGCCGACGATCAAGTACCCGACCTTCAACGCACGCAGCGAGGACGCGGCGGGCAAGCCGACGTTCCGCGAGCCGTTCCGCACGCGGCGGTGCGTGGTGCCCGTCAGCGGGTTCTACGAGTGGCACAAGCGTGAGGACGGCACGAAGCAGCCGTACTACATCACCCGCGCCGACGGGGCCCCGGCTTGTTTCGCGGGGCTGTGGGACCGGTGGGTCTCGCAAGACCGGAGCGAGACGGTCGAGAGCTGCACGATCCTGACGACGACGCCCAACGCGGAGATGCGGCCGATCCACCACCGGATGCCGTGCGTGCTCGAGCCGGAGAAGGTCGCGGCGTGGACCGACCCGACGATGCAGGACCCGGAAAAGGTGCGTGAGTTCCTCGGGCCCGCGGCGGACGGCGTGCTGACGATGCGGCCGGTGAGCACGCGGGTGAACAACGCACGGAACAACGGGCCCGAGCTGCTCGAGCCGGGGGACGGCGGGCTGTTTGACGGTTAAGGCGCGGGCTGATAACGGGCCGCGAGTGCTATAGAAAAACGGCCCTTGCGGGCCGTTGGGCGGGGGGGGTTAAAGCGGGTGAACGGACTCGAACCGTCAACATTCAGCTTGGAAGGCTGACGCTCTACCATTGAGCTACACCCGCTTGGGTGCCCGATCATATCAGCTCGGGTCGGCGGAATCCTCCGGCTCGATGGCTGCGGGATCGGTTGGTGTCGGCTCGATCGGCGTGTCTGTGGCGGGCTCCGAGTTGGCGATCTCGTCGCTCGGGGCGTCGATGCTCTCGGGGGCGGCATCGGCGATCTCGGGAGCGGCGTCGGCAGCCCTGGTCTTCACCGCGCGGAAGGCCAGGAACATCGGGATCTCCCGCCGCGCCCGGTTCTCCGCCTCGGCCCGCGGGCCGTCCTCGCTGATGCGCTGGCTCGCCCATTCCTCGAGCGTGTCCACCATCAGCCCGGCCTTGGCGCACGCCGCGACGTACTGCCCGATGGGGCGGTGGTGCGTGGTCGTGGTGATCGGGTCGGCCCCCTTGGAGACCGCGCCGGGGTTCATCACGATCTGGTCGGCCTTGGGCGTGAGGTACGCCGCGATGCGGCGGAACTGCGTCGGGTCACGCTTCCAGTCGTCGAAGTCCCAGTCGCTGGCGCCCGAGACGCGGAACGCCGGGTGCATGACGACGGCGATGAACCGCCCGCCCATCTTGAGCCGCTCAGCGATCGCGGCCATCGAGCCGCCCAGATCGTCGATGTTCATGAGCGCGAGCACGCAGGTCGCCGCGTCGAACTCGCCGAAGCTCTCGTCGAGCGATCGGGCGTCGGCGACCTTGAACTCGAGCCGCTCAGCGGACCGGTCGATCGCCGACTGGATCAGCGTCGGGGAGGCGTCGATGCCCAGCACGCTCAGTTCCTCGCCGCCCGTGTGCACCAGTGAAAGCTGGCGGCACAGCTCGCCCTGCCCGCACGCGACGTCGAGCACTCGCTCGCCGGACCGGGGATCGAGCAGCTTGATCACGCCGGGGTGGACGACCTTGTCGTGGTGGTCGCTGCGCCGTTCGCTGAGCAGGTCGTCGTACCACCCGGCGACATGCTCCCAGCCCTGGTCCGCCTCGTCCGATTCGTCCACGTCGGCCGCGGGGGCCTCGGGCTCGGAGACCCGTGGTCGCTCGAGCGGCTTGCCCATCGGGCGTGCGTGGGCCGGGGGCTCGAGCTCGCAGAGGGTCCAGAACTCGGCGGGGACGGGCGACTTGAGCCGCGCGGTGACCTTGCCGCCCGGCGGGTCGAAGTGCAGCTCGCCCAGGTGCAGCCCCAGGCGTGACAGATCGTTGCGGGTGGCGTTGAAGGAGCGGTCGCCGATGATGGGGCAGCCGATGGAGGCGAGGTGTGCGCGCAGCTGACCCTCGTAGTCGGTCTCGGCCCGCACGCGGATGAGGCTCAGCCCGTTGCCCGAGCCGAGGAGGCGGTAGTGGCTGACGGCGTGGCGGGTCTCGGTGGTGATGGTGCCGTCGCCCTCGGGGACGGTCTCGATCACGCCGCGGGTGCCCAGGCGGAGCTGTGCGTTGATGGTGCCGGTCTCGGCGGGGGGTGTGCCCTCGACAACGGCCATGTAGAACCGCTGGGCCTTGTTGGGGTAGAAGGACTTGCGGAACTGGGCGGCGAAGCGACCCTGCTCGGCGACGACCACGATCCCGCTGGCCGACTGCTCGAGGCGGGTGAGCAGCTCGGGGCCCGAGCGGGGGCCCAGGAAGTCCTGGGCGCTGCGGATCAGGCTCATGCCCCTCGCGTCGTCGGCGAGCCCGGTCGGCTTATCGAAAATAATCAGCCCGCCCTTCTGCTCCAGGATCTCCAGACCCTCGGGCATGCGACGCGGTGGGCGAGCGTTGGTGCGGGGGCCGCCGGGGCCTCTGGGCGAGAACCCGGGCTTGGGGCTGCGCGGCCCGCCGGAGTGTCCACCGGGCCCGCCGGTCGGGCGTCCGCCGGAGTACCCGCCGCGTGAGCCGCCGGGGCCTCGGTTGGAGGGGCGGCTGGGGGGGCGGGAGCCGTATGAAGAATCGCCTTGGGGCATGCGGGAGGGTTCCTTGGTCTGGTCGGGCGTGAGGTCGGGCGTGGGGGGGTCAGGGGGCGTCGCGAGCGATCGGCTCGAGCAGGTCGAGCAGCCAGGCTGCGAAGTGGTCTTTATGAACTTTGCCGGGCGTGTGCTCTGGTGCGAACGCGGGGTCCCGGGCGAGGAGTGTTGCCGTAATTTGTTGCGAGTCCATCGTTTCCAGCGGATTGGCGACAATGAAATCGATGCCCTTACGGCGGAGTTTGTCTTGGGCGGAGGCCTCGAGTCGTTCAGCGGGCTCGAGCGCGAAGCCGACGAGCACCTGCCCGGGGCGGCGGGTTGCCGCGACGCCGGCGAGCAGGTCGGGTGTGGGCTCGAGATTCAGGGTGAGCCCAGAGTCCGTCCGCCGGATCTTGTCGGTGGGGCCGTTCAGGTCTTTGAGGGGCCGGTAATCCGCGACGGCGGCGGCCATGACCAGCAGGTCGGCCCATTCGGCGTGCTCCGCGAGCAGGGCCTGCAGGTCCGCGGTCGTCGTAAAGGGATGGGTCTCGATGTTCGGCGACCGGGGGCGGAGGGGCACGGGCCCAATCAGGAGGCGAGTCTGCAGCCCGCGGTCGGCCGCCGCGTCGGCCAGTTCGACCCCGAGGCGGCCCGAGGAGCGGTTGGCGAGATAGCGCACGGCATCGATGGGCTCGTGGGTGGGGCCGGCGGTGATGAGGACCCGGATCGGCCGGGTGCGGTTGTGGGTCATCGGGTGCTCAAGATTGGGAACAGAACGGGAAAGCGGATCGTATGGACGGGCCTCGGTGTGGGAACCGCTATAGTTTCTGCCCGCGGCCATGGTTTTGCGTCTGGGTCTTGTTCGATCCGCGATGCCGGGGCCAGGCTGAAGGTTTGCAGTGAACGGAAGCGGTACGAATGGCCAGATCAAAGAAGAAAATCGGACAGATCCTCGTCGGCTGGGGCGTGCTCACCACGGCTCAGGCAGACAAAGCCGCCAAGCAGGGCAAGAAGGACGGCAAGAGGATCGGTGAGTCGATGGTGGACCTCGGGTACGCCACCGAGGAGCAGGTCATCAAGGCCTTGGCCGAGCAGTCCGGGATGCAGTACGTCGATCTGGCCCAGCCCGCGGTGGCCGACCAGATCAACATGGACGACCTGGACCAGAACATCATCAAGAAGTATTTGGTGCTGCCGATGGGCAAGTCGGGCGGGAAGTTCCGCCTGATCATGCACGACCCGATGGACCTGGAACTGCTCGACAACCTGAGGTTCAGGCTCAACACCGAGATCGAGCCGGTGCTCGCGAGCCGATCACGGATCCGGGCCTTTATCGATAGCGGAGGAGCACCGAGCGATGAGGCCGCGGCGTCCAAGCCGATCGACCCGGGGGCGTCGCTGGTGACCGACTCGATCGACCGCTCGATCGACCGCTCCGTGGACCGGTCGATGGACCGCTCGATCGACGTGTCGGGCGAGGACTCGCCGGTCGTGAAGCTGTGCAACCGCATCCTGGAAGAGGGCGTGCGGTTGCGAACGAGCGATATTCATCTGGAGCCGATGAACGACCGGGTGCGTCTTCGGTACCGGATCGACGGCGTGTGCATCGAGCGAGACAACCTGCCAAAGCGGATGCAGAACGCGGTGCTCAGCCGCATGAAGCTGATGGCGGGGATGAACATCGCCGAGAAGCGGGTGCCGCAGGACGGGCGGATCAAGATCCCGGTGGACGACGTCAGCATCGACTTTCGCGTCTCGGCCTGCCCGGCGTACCACGGCGAGAGCGTGGTGCTGCGAATCCTGCGGCCCGACGCGGTCCGCATCGGTCTGGTGAACCTCGGGTTCGAGCAAGAGAACCTGGACGTGTTCAACAAGATCATCCGCCGGCCCAACGGCATCTTCCTTGTGACCGGGCCGACCGGCTCGGGCAAGACCACCACGCTGTACTCGGCGCTGGACACGCTCAACCGTCCAGACCGCAAGATCATCACGGCCGAGGACCCCGTCGAGTACAACTTCGAGGGGATCAACCAGTGCCAGGTCCGCGAGGACATCGGGCTGACGTTCCCGGCGATCCTCCGGTCCATGCTGCGTCAGGCGCCCAACATCATTCTGGTCGGTGAGATCCGAGACAAGGAAGTGGGCGAGATCGCGATCCAGGCGGCGTTGACGGGTCACCTCGTGTTCTCGACGCTGCACACCAACGACGCGCCGTCGGCGATCACGCGACTGATTGATATGGGGATCAAGCCGTTCCTCGTGGCCTCGTCGATCCAGGCGGTGATGGCCCAGCGGCTGATCCGGGTGCTGTTCGACAAGTCCAAGGAGCTCGCCGAGGAGGGCGACCTGGACCCGAAGTACCTGAGCCTGATCGGTGTGAAGACGGAAGACGCGCTGGGCAAGGTCTACAAGCCGATGCCGCACGCCGACGCGCCCGGCGGGTACAAGGGGCGCAAGGGCATCTTCGAGATGATGATGATGAACGCCGAGATCCGGGATCTGGCGTTCAACCGGGCCCCGGTCTCCGAGATCCGGCGCGTGGCGCTGGCCTCGGGGATGAAGCCGCTCGTCCAGGACGGGCGGCTTAAGGTGATGAACGGCACGACCACGCCCGAGGAGATCGCACGCGTGAGCCAGGTCGCAGACTGAGTTTGATTGAGTGAGAACAGCCACCGGCCCAGGGCGGGTGTGAGCGGAGGAAGACATGTCAACGATGCAGATTGACCGGTTGCTCGACACGGTCGTGAAGACCGGCGCCAGCGACCTCCACCTGACCGTGGGGCGACAGCCCACCGTGCGCCTTAGCGGCTCACTCAAGAACCTTCAGACCAAGGTGATCGACTCGGACGACATGGTCGGGCTCATGAAGTCGATCACCCCCGAGCGGAACCAGCAGGAACTCCAGGAGGAGGGCGGTACGGACTTCGGCTTCGCCTACGGCGACGCGGCCCGTTTTCGCGTCTCGGTCTTCCGTCAGCGCGGTGACCTGGCGATCGTGCTCAGGCAGATCCCCAGCCGCATCCTGACCTTCGAGGAGATCGGCCTGCCCGAGATCTGCCGAGACCTGATCCGCCGCCCCCGAGGGCTCTTCCTGGTGACCGGGCCGACCGGCTCTGGCAAGACGACCTCGCTGGCGACCATGATCGATTACGTGAACATGTACTTCGACCGGCACATCATCACGATCGAAGACCCGATCGAGTACTACCACTACCACAAGAAATCGATTATTAACCAACGAGAGGTGGGCAACGACGTGCCCAGCTTCGCCGAGGCGCTTCGGCGCGGTCTGCGGCAGGACCCCGACGTGATCCTCGTCGGCGAGATGCGAGACCTCGAGACCATCGAGGCCGCGGTCCGTGCGGCGGAGACCGGTCACCTCGTGTTCGGCACCCTCCACACCACCGGTGCGGCCAAGACGATCGACCGGCTGGTGGACGCCTTCCCGGTGAGCCAGCAGAACCAGATCCGGGTGCAGCTTTCCACCGCCCTGATCGCGATCCTGAGTCAGGCTCTGCTCTCCCGCGCGGATATCAAGGGGATGGTCGCGGCGTACGAGTTCCTCGTGATCACGCCCGCCATCGCGAACCTGATCCGAGACAACAAAAGTTTCCGGATCGACTCGATGATCCAGACCGGCAAGAAGTATGGCATGCAGCTGCTGGATGATCACCTGTGGACGCTGTACAACAAGGGCATGATTTCGGCCGAAGAGATGATTGACAAGAGCAAAGATCCAACTGGCTTAAGAAACAAGGTCCATGCACAGGGCGGTGTGATCGGCCGTCCGGAGCTTGATGACGACGATGCTCAGCCGAAACCGTCAGACGGAGGCGGATAATTGGCGTCAATAAGTAGCTTAATCCAACAGGCGTAACCAAAGTTCTTTGGTTGGCAGGGTTGCCACAGGGAACCGGGGTTTAGTACACTACGAATGAATCACCGGGCGCCTTTCTGAGCCAAGGCTTGGGAGGGCGGACTAGGGAACCGTGTGAGGGCTTGGCCCGATTGTGGTTCTCTCTCGCCAAGGACGCGAGACCGGATGGCGGTGCCGGTCGGACGATCTCTTGCGTGAGAGGTTGTCGCCGAGCCTGCCGGCTTTGCGACGGCTTGTGTTGTCGCGATAGGAAAGGAAACGTGTCCCGATGGACCCGTCAGAACTCAAGGGACGCAAGCTTGGTCGGGTGCTCACGAAGCTGGGTGTGGTGACGCGCGAGCAGGTGCACGAGGCGATCTCGATCCAGAAGAGTCGATCGCAGAAGGTCAAGATCGGGCAGCTGCTGATCGAGCTGGAGTACGCCGCTCAGGCGGACGTGGACCGTGCTCTTGCCGGGCAGGCCGGCATGGAGTTCGTGGACCTGTCCAAGCTGGACCTCGACGAGGAGACGATCAAGTCGATCCCGTCGGACAACGCGATGGCGTACCAGTGCGTGCCGATCGAGTACAACGCCTCGGGCAAGAAGCTCCGGGTGGCGATCAAGACGCCGGACAATTTTCAGGCGGTGGACGACCTTCGGCTGCTGCTCAACTGCAAGATCACCGCGGTGGTGGCCCCGGCCGACCAGATCGACGCGTTGCTCGGCGAGCACTACTCCAAGGCCGACTCGATGGCCGACATGATGGACGAGCTCGCCTCGGACGATCGCCTGGCCAAGCTGGGCGACCCGACGGCGGGGGGGATCAATATTGAGGAGATGGCGGACGACAACCAGGTCGTCAAGCTGCTCAACCTGGTGCTGCTGCAGGCGATCCGCGACCGGGCGTCGGACATCCACTTTGAGCCGTTCGAGACCGAGTTCAAGATGCGGTACCGGATCGACGGCATCCTCTACGAGATGGTGCCCCCGCCGCAGCACCTCGGGCCGGCGATCACGAGCCGCGTCAAGGTCATGGCGAACCTGGACATCGCCGAGCGTCGGCTTCCTCAGGACGGTCGGATCGAGCTGAACATCGGTGGCAACCCGGTGGACCTTCGTGTGGCGATCCTGCCGACGATCTACGGCGAGTCGTGCGTGATGCGGGTGCTCGACCGGTCGAACGTCGAATTGAGCCTCGACCGGATCGGGTTCCGGACCGAGGACTACGACAAGTTCCAGGGTCTGATCCACAAGCCCAACGGCATCGTTGTGGTGACGGGCCCGACGGGCTCGGGCAAGACGACCACGCTGTACGCGGCGCTCGCCGAGCTCAACGACATCAAGACGAAGGTGCTGACGGCGGAGGACCCGGTTGAGTACGACATCGACGGGCTGTGCCAGATTCAGGTGAACCCGGACGTGGGGCTGACGTTTGCCAAGGCGTTGCGGAGCTTCCTGCGTCAGGACCCGGACGTGATCTTGGTCGGCGAGGTTCGCGACCTGGAGACGGCGCAGATCGCGGTTCAGGCGTCGCTGACGGGTCACCTGGTGATGACGACGCTGCACACCAACGACGCGCCCAGTTCGATCATTCGGCTTGTGGACCTCGGGCTTGAGCCGTTCCTGCTGACCGCGACGATCGAGGGGATCGTGGCGCAGCGGCTGGTGCGGAAGCTGGATATGTCGATGCGTGAGGAGTATGTGCCGGCCGAGGAGGAGCTGCTGGAGCTGAATCTTCGGCCCTCGGACGTCAAGGGCCGCACGTTCTTCCGCCCGGGGCCCATGGCCAAGGGCGTGGGCGGCGGGTACAAGGGCCGGATGGCGCTGTTCGAGATCATGACAATGGACGACCAGATGCGAGACCTGGTCATGCAAGAGGCGAGCACGTCGGTGCTCCGCGATCACGCCCGCAAGCGTGGGATGCGGAGCCTGCGCGAGTGCGGTCTGCTGTCGATCTACGAGGGGAACACCTCGATCGACGAGGTGATGCGAGAGACGCTGGACGACGAGTGATCCTGAGTTGGGCCACGGGCGTGGCTCTGGGATGAAAGGGTTCTGAGTTATGCCGACCTTCACGTACGAAGCGCTCAACGCCTCGGGCAAGCAGCAGAAGGGCACCGTCGAGGCGTCCAACAACGACGACGCGATCCAGCGGATCAAGACGCAGGGGTTCTTCCCGACGTCGGTGCGCGAGCAGAAGGCCAAGAAGGGCGCCGGCGGGGGCGACGAGGCGGCCAAGAAGACCAAGAAGAAGAAGAAGCCCGGGACCACCTTCGCGATCGGCAAGGTGAACGCCAAGCAGCTGACGCTGTTCACCCGCCAGCTCTCGACGCTGCAGGACGCGGGGCTGCCGCTGCTGCGGTCGCTGCAGATCCTGGAGGGTCAGCAGAAGCCGGGGCTGATGAAGAACGTGCTGCTCGGGGTGTGCGAGGAGGTCGAGGGCGGCTCGTCGCTCTCCGAGTCGATGGCCAAGTTCCCCAAGGCGTTCGATCACCTGTTCGTGAAGATGGTGAACGCGGGCGAGATCGGCGGCGTGCTGGACATCATCCTGCAGCGGCTCAGCGAGTTCATGGAGAAGAGCGAGCGGCTCAAGCGACGGATCAAGGGCGCGATGATCTACCCGGCGGTGGTGGTGGTGCTCGCGCTGCTGATCCTGACGGCGATCATGGTGTTCATCGTGCCCAAGTTCGAGGAGATCTTCGCCGAGTTCGGCGTGGAGCTGCCCCCGATCACGCTGGGGCTGATCAACACGAGCCGGTGGTTCGCGGGGAACAACTCGGGGCAGTTCCCGGGTCAGGGTGCGGTGATGGTGCTGGGGAGCATTGTCGTGGTGCCGATCCTGTGGAAGCTGGTCCGCAAGGCGGGCCCCGGCAAGGCCGCGACCGACGTGCTGCTGATCTACACCCCGGTGTTCGGTCCGCTGATCAAGAAGTCGGTGATCGCGCGGTTCACGCGGACGCTGGGCACGCTGATCTCGGCGGGTGTGCCGATCCTCGAGGCGGTGACGATCACGGGGCAGACGAGCGGCAACTTCGTGTTCGAGCGGGCGTTGACCAAGGTGCACGACTCGATCCGCGAGGGCGAGAGCTTCGCCCAGCCGCTGCGGGAGTCCAAGACCTGCGACGCGATCGTGGTGAACATGATCGACGTGGGTGAGGAAACGGGTGACATGGACTCGATGCTGATGAAGATCGCCGACAACTACGACGAGGAGGTCGACGTCGCGGTGCAGGCGCTCACCAAGCTGATCGAGCCGCTCATGGTGGTGGTGCTCGGCGGCATGGTGCTCATCATCGTGCTCGCGATGTTCCTCCCCATGGTCAAGATGATCGAATCGCTCCAGGGCGGCGCTTGAGCCCGGCGGGCTTTGGCACAATGGAAGGAACGTGTACCGTGCAACGGCATGCTGCGAAATCCCGCGGGTTTACCCTGATCGAGCTGCTCGTGGTGATCTCCATCATCGCGCTGCTCATCGCGATCGGGTTCGTCGCCTTCACCGGGGCGCTCCGCGCCGCGGGGGGGGCCGCGGACGGGGCGGCGATCCGCTCCATCCGCCTCTCGCTGGAGACCTTCGAGCAGGACCACGGCTTCCGCGTCCCGCTGGTGTACGACGGCGACCCGCTGACCGTGGACGGACCCGCCGTGCTCAAAACAGGTGGGGACATAAGGCCCGCTGGGGCGCCGATCTGGGAAAATTGGAATCAGAAAAACTTTGATTCCACGAGTGAGCCGATCAGGTTCGTCGGGGTCTACTCGGTCGGCAAGGAGCGGGACTTCTTCCGCGGTGGCAAGGACGCTTCGGGCAAGAAGGTCCTCAAGGTTGACGCGTTCAACAAGGGGCTCTCGGACGCCCGCTACAGCAAGTTCTCGCTCTCGATCTACCTGGCCGGGATGCTGCCCGCCGAGATCGACGGGCGGGACGGTCCCAACATGAGCGAGCCGGACTCGGACGGCAGCTTCAAGGGCACGAGCCGGCGGGGCACGGCCAAGACCTACGAGTCGTATCTGCCCGTGGGTGAGAACGAGTCGTTCGGCGCGCGGGTGCTCTACGGCACCGCGGTGAGGGCGCAGTCCGAGACTCGGGAGATCGAAGAGCACGGCGGCTCGAATCCCTCGGGCAAGCTGCCTTACGCGGTCGGTGTCGTGGATCGGTACGGCACGCCCTACCGGTACTACCGGTGGGAGCCGGGGCGGAGCAGCGAGGGCGTGGTGAGGTTCAGCGGCACCGAGGGCGAGATCTCGGCCCCGGCAGACCTGAACATCCCCGCGGTGCTGCAGGATATCGAGCGGTTCACCGAGCAGGTAGACGGCGACGAGAACGCGGACGGGGCCAGCGGGAACTCGCGGCTGCGGGCGGCCCGGTGGGCTGTGGTCAGCGCGGGGCGTGACGGGCTCTTCGGGACCGAGGCCGCGGTGGACCTGGGGCTGCCCGGCGGGGCGAGTCAGGGGGCGGTGCTGGCGGCGCGGGCCGAGGCGATGAAGGACAACGTAACGGAGGTGGGGCCATGAGACAGGTACTGAACGCAGCGCAGCGGGGGCGGCTGGCCTTCACGGTGACCGAGCTGGTCGTGGTCGTGGCGATCATTGCGATGATCACGTCGATCGCGGTGCCGTCGTTCAGCTCGATGGTGCAGTCCACCAACCGCTCGCTGGCGATCAACAGCATCGACGCGGCGGTGGGCGTGGCGAGGGATCTGGCCCTGCGGTCCGGGCGAGGCGGCGACGGGGCGGTCGTGGTGGTGCAGCGGGCCAACGGCACGGTCCAGCTCATCCCGGCGCTGCAGGTCGGCACCTTCAACGATTATGAGCCGCTGCCCCCTCGCGGGCCCACGCCGCCGACCGCAGCGAACATCGCCAACCAGGTCGAGCGCGATGTGTTCGTGCCCGTGCCGCAGGCCGAGGTGATCGAGCTGCCCGCCGGGTGGGGCATCGCCGGGTACGCGCCCCCGGGCTCGATGCGGGAGGCCAGCCAGACCGGCTTCATCCGCGACACGTGGTACGACTCGGAGTTGTACGGCGGCGACCGTGACCTCCTCCCGCGGGAGAAGGGCAACTGGGTCCTCCCCGAGACGTCGTACTACGACACGGATCTGCAGGCCAACACCATCACCGACCAGTCCACCGGGCGGCAGTCGTTCATGATCCGGTTCGATGCCAAGACGGGGACGGCGAGCCGGTCGCAGCGTGGGGCGCTCTTCGTGGACCCGCGCCCCAGTAACGACCGCCCGTTCCGCCGACGCGCCAAGGACTCGGATTCCAAAAACCTGGCGACGGACACCAACTGGAAACGGGTGGACCAGGCCCCGAGCATCGAGCGGTGGGCGTCGCGGGCGATCTCGGACCCGGACCCGACGGCCGACGGCTACCCGTACGGCGAGAAGATCAATCCGAACCGCCCGGCGGCGGTGACCGGGGGCGAGGACGTCGAGCTGATCGCGCGTTCGGAGATCATCGGCAGCCGGAGCAACGACACGATCTTGTGCAAGCCGGTGGACCGGGTGGCGATCTTCCTGATGGAGGACCTGGCCCGGGGCATCGGGGCGCGGGGCCTGAACGTGAGAACCAGGTCGATCTACAAGCCATGGGCCCGCGGGGAGCCCCAGCGGATCCAGATCGACGACTCGCTGTTCGGCGGCGCGACGATGGAGGACATCCGCGTCAACATGAACCGGTGGATCGCGGGCGACACGGGCGGCGGCTCGCGGCGCGTGGGCGGCGCGGGGCAGCTGCTCGGCGACGGCAAGTTCGTCTTCTCCGAGGACGATACGAATTACCAGGCGAGCCCGTCGAACATCGACGAGCCCAGGGCGATCCTGTTCGCCGTGTCGCCGTACACCGGCGACGTCACGGAGGCCCGATGATGGTGCGTCGCGGATTCTCACTCATCGAGGTGCTCATCGCGGTGCTGGTGCTCGCGGTGGGGCTGCTCGGGCTCGGGGCGGTGTTCCCCGCGGTGATCGTGCAGCAGCGGGCCGCGACAGACTCGACCGAGGCGATCCGGGCTGAGGACTACATCCGGGTGCAGCTGTTCGAGAGCGGGCTGGTGGACTTCGACGAGATCATCCGCGACGGCTCGATCCCGGTGACGCTCGCGCTCAACGACGACAAGCCGTACTCCTGGAACGGCAACAGCACGGGTGGGAACACCCGCACCGTGCGGTGGGACGACACGACCGGCATGCTGACGCTGCCGACTGACAAGGCCCAGACCGGGGCGCTGCGGCAGGGGCGTGAGATCCCGGTGCGGGCCCGGCTCTTCCCCGAGATCTTCAGCGGGGCCCCGCCGCGGTACGTCTGGGACGCGTTGACGCACCGAAGCCGGGTGTCAGAGAACATCGAGGTCGCGGTGTTTATCCGCCGCATCGACGGCGGTATCCGAGTGCCCGAGGGCTGGGCGCTGTCCAACCTGCTCGCGGGGCTCAGCCCGGAGGGCAACCTGGTGGACCCGGTGCTGCCGGTGGCGCTGGACAAGACGGGGGATCGGCTGGTGCGTCCGAGCGGCTCGCCCGACGAGACGTACGCGGTGCCCCAGGTGATTGACATCCAGGTCATCCAGCCTGTGGACACCCGCGTGCCGGTGTCCGACCGGGTGCAGATGAGCGGGCTCAACGCTCTGGCCCAGCGGTACCTGCGGGTGCCGGGGCAGATGTTCGTGGACGATTTCGGGGTGGTGCGGACGGTGACGGAGGTTGACGACCGGAACAAGCGGATCGTGGTGTCGCCCCCGTTCCGCGGGGCCGAGCTGCAAGCGAGATCGATCGCGTACACGCCGGACGTCCCGATCCGGATCCGGGTCTTCGCGGTTGAGGGGGGCGGATAATGAACGGGGAGCGGACGATGACACGGATGATTTTTAACAGACGCGGCGGGTTCACGCTGCTCGAGGTCCTGCTCGCGATCGGCGTGCTCACCTTCGTCTCCGTCGCGATCGCGACGATCTTCGGGGCGATCGGCGACACGCTGAGCCGCGGCAAGCGGATCAGCGAGCTCAACCAGTTCGCCACGCGCATCGAGAGCGTGATGCGGCGGGACTTCGACAACCTGTCGCGCGACGGGTTCCTTGTCATCCGCAACGAGTACGCCGACGGCGGAGACCTCGTCCCGCTGTTCGACGGTGACGCGGACCCGCGGGCCCGCCGCGTGGACCAGCTCATGTTCTTCTCCTCGGGCGAGTACAGCTCGTCGCGGTCGGACATCTACGCCGGGCTCACGCCGCGCAGCGACGAGGCGCGGATCTACTACGGGCACGGGCAGATGCGGGCCCCGGATTACAGCGACAATTCGGCGTATCTGGTGCCGGACCTGCGCGACACAATGCTCGACTTCGGCGTGCGCCTTGGGCAGCCCTCCACGCCGGGCCTGCCCAACCCGAACGAGTACGCCGCGGACTGGACGCTGCTGCGCCACGTCACCGTGCTCGCCCCGCCGGCCCCGGCGTTGTCGCAGGTTTTGCCGGACTACGCCGCGGGCGGGCTGTACGGCTACGGCGCGGACCGCGACTCGGTGCTCTTCAACTTCGGCGAGGGGTATTCGCAGCCGGGCCTTCCCCGCGAGGCCGTGGCGGACAACGCCTACCAGGTCGCGCTGCAGCCGGCGATCACCTCGATCTTCTGGAACGCGCAGCGACTGGACAACCAGATCTTCCAGGCCGGCTCCAACCCCGCCTCCACACGCCCGTGGGGCATCAAGCCGATCGTGAACCCGGTCTGGATCGGGTTCGGCAACAACGGCGAGCAGATCCAGGACGCCCGGTTCAGTTCCGGGCTGGTGGACGTGGCGACGACCTCGCTGGCCGAGATCCAGTCGGTGGTGACGTCCGCGGCGGTCGTGCCCAACGAGGTGGTCACCCGCTTCGGGCTCACGACGCGGTGGTGGTACTTCCAGTACCTCGGGTGGGACCACCCGGAGGAGGCGCTGATCGTGCCCGGGGCGCCGTCCGTGGACAATTTTCTGAAGCGTTACCCGTTCACGGTGACCTCGCCGGCCCAGCAGCGGGGGTGGATGCTCAACTCGCTGCCGGTTCACCCGGCCGAGTCGCGGACCGACGGCCAGATCAACGACCCGTTCTACAACGAGCGGGTGACGAGCCCGCGGATCCGGTACGAGAAGATCCCGCCGGACCTGGCCGGCTCCCTGACCGACGCGGGCGGCAACCAGAGCTCGACGACCAACCGGCTGGTGACGGCGTACGCGGCGGCGAGCCAGGAGATGCTGACCCGCTCGATCTTCGTGCCCCGGTGTACCGAGTTCATCGTGGACTGGACCTTCGGCGAGGTCTTCGACGACTACTCCGGCGAGCAGGACCGCACGTACCCGAACCTGAGCCGGGCCGCTCTAGAGGACTCAATCGCGGACCTAAAAGGGGGGGCCGACAGCAGCCCCCGCGCTCGGGCCCTCTACAAGAAGTTCGTGTGGTATGGCCGCGACGGTTGGACCCTGGCCCCCGACGGGCAGCAGGCGGACCTGGACGGCGACGGTGACCGGAATTACGACGACCAGGACCGGACGACCTTCTTCTATAGCCGCAACGGCAGCCGCGATGGATCGATAAGCGACGAGAGGGATGATCGGTTGCGTTCGCCCGGGCGCGTCGAGGACGCGATGAAGCAGCACAACAAGGCCGCGATCGACGACCCGCTGGTGAACCAGTACACGGCCCAGGACTTCGCGATCAACATGGCCAAGCAGGCCGCGATGAACCCGGAGCACCTGCTCGGACGCAAGCCCAGCGAGCGGCCCAACGACTCGACGTTCAACGGTCGGCGACAGATCGAGACGACGACGTTCGGGTACTACGTGTACGACCCGGGGGTGATGACGCAGAACGTCCGTGATGACCTGGTGATCAACTGGCCGTGGCCGAAGCTGATCCGGATCACGTTCAAGCTGGCCGACCCGAACGACCCGGGGATCGAGACCTCGTATCAGGTGGTGTTTGAGGTGCCAAGCCGCGACGCGGACTGAGCATCTGGGGAATCGGCGTCCGCCTGGCAGCGGGGGCCACAACGCAGTGGAGCACGTCATGCGACAGAATCACAGCACACAAACGTCCGTGAGCGCGGCAACGGCCGAGCGGCGCAGCCGAGATGGCTCGGCGCTCGTTCTGGTGATCGGGGCGTTGGCCCTGATCTCGGTGTTCGCCGCGATCTACCTCGCCATCGGGCGCAGCGACCGGCAGAACGCCTCGGCGCTCAAGCAGCGGTCGGATGTCAACGAGTACTCCGAGTACTTCAGCGCCTACTTTGCGCGCGTGATCGGCAACGACCGGATGGACGTCTACCCGATCCTCTCGCTCAACAACCGGGCGCAGCGGGATTACAGCCGCGAGGTCACGGACTACCCGTACACCGACTGGACCGTGCGGTCTCAGCCGGCCAACGAGTTCGAGCGGTTCTACCCCTCCGGGCGGCACCTCGAGTACAACCCGGACCCGAGCGACACGCGCGTGCCCTATGACTCGTGGCTGGCCTCGACGGAGCCGGAGTATCTGGGAAGCGAGAACATCTTCGATCCACAGTCCGGGGCACGGTTCTATTCGGCGACCTTCGGCAGCAACAAGACACTGCGCAACGCCCGCCGATTCCTGGACAACCGCGACTGGCGGCAGATCTCCAACCTCGCGCCCGACGGCCGCTTCGTGAACCTCTGGAACCTCCGCCCCGGGAGGGACCTGGACACCAACACCTACGGCGGGTTCGACGCCAGCCCGGGCCTGGGGACGTACAACGAGAAGACCGCGACGAAGACCAAGTCCCGCCGCTCGATGAGCTACGGGCTCTCGCTGCTGCAACGGCGCGGCGACACGCTGTACCTCGAGGCGTTTGATCCGATGCAGGCGGGGCTGGCCTGGGCGCAGGGGTACGACGAGCCCCAGCAGGTGGCTCGGGCGCTGGGCGTCTCGAACCGGGAGCTGGCCAATGTACCGGCGGTCTGGACGATGAACCAGCGGTACCTGTTCAGCCCGGCCAACCAGCCGTTCGTTATCTACGAGCGAAGTTCGCGTGATGGTAGCAAATTGCCGGCCAACTGGACGAGCCCGGACTTCATGTCCTACCAGTACGCCGACGCGGACGGCGACGGCATGTACGACTCGCGGTGGATCGAGCTGATCGACGCGAGCGACGCCAGCGCGTTCAAGAACCTGATCCCGTTCCCGATCGACGACCTGCGGCTGTTCGCCGCGGTCCGCGTCGAGGACCTGTCGGCCCGCGTGAACGTCAACGTGGCGGGCGACGCGCTGATCGCCCCGACGGTGGACTACCCGGTCGGGCTGACGCCGACCGAGATCGACCTGCGACGCCTGCTGACGATCGAGGACTTCGTGCTCGACACCGGGCTGGATTTCTCCGAGCTGGACACGCTGCCGATCGGTTCGGACGCGGTGCAGAACTACCAGGAGTATGACTACTTCAACAAGGCCAGCCTGAGGGGCTTCTACTACAGCTTCCGCGGGCAGCCCTCCGCGGTGGCCAACCAGTTCGCCGCGAAGGTGGCCGAGGTCTCGGTGGCCGAGGAGGTCGGCCGGCTGGCGTACGACGCGATCCGGCTTGCGATCGAGACGGCGGACTCGCCGGGCGACGAGTTCTTTGGCCCCAAGAAGGCCCAGACCGGCTCGGCCCTCGAGCAGCGTCTGGCCCGGACGGATCTGATCACGGGCAGCCGTTTCCTGTACACCCCGGTCAAGACGGAAGAGGACGGCTCGTTCGGCGAGTGGGTGGTCAACGATCCCACCGTCGGGGTGACGGCCGCCAGGCAGCGGACGGACTACTCCGACCAGGTCGGCAGCAACCTGCCCAAGAGCTCGCGGGACAAGATCTCACCGCTCTCGATCGACAAGACGGGCGAGGTCTTCGGGCTCGATGATCTCGCTGAGCTGCTCACGTTCAAGGGCCTCAACGACCCGCGGGTGATGAGCCGTCTGGAGCTGACGACCGCGGGCCGCGCAGACCTCGACCCCAACCAGCTCAACACCCCCTCGCAGGACCAGCTCCGCAAGGTGTCGCGCCGATTCGGCCCGTTGCTCCATAACCGCCCGCTGGAGATCGACCGGTTCGGGCACGGCGACGGCCGCCGCACGGATCCGATGCCCGACGCGATGCTGCTGGGCTACAGGCTTCGGGGCGCTGAGCTGATGACGCAGGGCCCCCGCCTCAGCGGCACGGTGGACCCCGACGCGATGCTGCTCCTCAACGCGAGCCCGCGGCTGTACCTGACGACCTACAGCGGGGCGACGCCGCTGCCCGTGGGGAGCACCGTGAACCTGGACCAGCAGACCAAACGGGTCCCGCCGTTGCAGGAAGAGAAACTCGCGACCCCGCTCAAGAACCTCGTGGGCAGCACGCAGGTCGCGTTCAACATCTACGCGCAGGCCCTGCTCAAGGACTCGGCGATCGATAGTTTCAGCGCCTGGCGCACAATGCTTGAGACCTACGCGCCCGACAATGGCTCGTACGACCCGCAGCGAGTGGACACCGCGTTCTACGGGTACCGCGGGCCCGAGCTGGCTCTGCGGCTGGCCGGGCATCTGGCCGTCAACCTGCAGGACATGGTGGACGAGGACTCGACCCCGACGGCCGCGACGCTGCTGATCGATCAGGAGGCCCGCAACGACGAGCTGTTGCCGGTGACGATGGCGGCCAGCAGGTTCCCCGAGCACGCCTTCCCCTGGCAGTACAACAAGCAGGGCATCGCGGTGCGGCAGGGCGGCATCCTGAAAGACGAGCTGCAGATCGGGCTCGACTTCGGGCTCGACAAGCTCCCGACGGGGAAGTTGCTCAAGTCCGACGTCGGCATGAAGCACCGCCGCGCGGTTAACGTTTTCGGCGTCGAGCCCCAGCCGGTGCTCACCGAGGTCGCCATCCTCAACGTCTTTACCGACGCGCCCGAGGGCGCGGGCGGCGACAAGGACGAGAACGAGCTGTACGACGCGGGCGACGGGCTGCTCGCTTCCAAGCGGGTCGGTGACATCGAAGGCGGCGGACCGGGCGGGCAGTCGAGCGTGGCCTCCGTGACGCTCAAGGCCTCCGTGCCCGACACCAACTACTTTGCGAACCCGGACTTCCTGATGCAGGCGCTGGTCTTCCAGGTGCACAACCCGTACCCCGAGGCCATCACCTTTGTCGGGTCCCCGCCCCCGCCCGAGGGCCTCCAGACCCTGCCCAAGGGCATCCAGTTCAGCCACTACCTGGAGTACGCCGGGCGGTTCTTCCGGCTGGGCTCCTACTCCGAGTCTGAGCCGGACGAGGCCGTGGTGCCTCCCGACGAGGCGCGGTCCAAGTTCGTCTTCGACGCCAGGCAACGGTTCCAGCCCGTCACGCTCCAGGCCGGCGAGACGGCGGTCTTCTACGCCCTCATGAACGAGGAGCCGGCCAACGGGGTCAGTTTCGACTGGGAGATCATCGAGAATCGGGTAGCCAAGATCCTGAATGTCGACGGGTACAGCGACCTCACGCGGTACGGGTACGGCCAACTGACCAACCCCGCGGCCGTCGGCGACGACAGCAACCAGTTCACCGGGCTGATGCAGGAGTGGTTCGAGCACAACCTCAAGAACGACGGCGGGGTTTCGCAGAAAGACCCGGTGCAGGTCCACCGCATCCGTGAGATCAGCCCCGCGACAGGTGAGTACGTCGCGAATGCACGCAGCACCCGCAACCTGGCCAAGAAGAACCTGCTCGGGGTGATCGCCGACAAGGACGGGGACGGCCGCGTGAATGTCGCCGCCCGGACCCCGGCTCTGGACGCCGATTGGTCGGTCCGCCTGTGGCGGACGATGCGGACGGGCACGGAAACCACCGACGGCAAGGATAACGTTGTCTCCAACGATTTCCTGTGCGACCGGATGAAGGTCGGCGATCGGCTCAAGAGTGAGTTCAACAACGCCAACACCGGCGTGATTCGAAACACGGTCTCGCTCCCGCTGGACTTCTTCGACCCCTACCAGAGCGGTGGGCTCGCGTTCACCTACTCCGGTGGTTCCCTGCGGTTTGAGCGCAACGACAACACCGGGTGGACGGTCGCCCAGTGGGCGGGCGTGCGCCGGAGCGGGCGAGAGACCGCGGAGTTCGCGAGAGCCGGGGGCGAGCTGATCCGCGGCGTGGTCTCGCCGGCCATGATTGATTCGGAGTTGGTTGAGGACGAGCTTGATCCCAAGCGGAGCACGCGTCGTCGCCGCGTGGACCAGTGGTCCAGTGCGTCCGGCTTCCCCGAGATTGATTCGTTCGAGGACCTGGCCCAGCCGGCCGAGTTCAAGCTCATCCAATCGCCCAACTTCAAGTACCGCCTGATCGATCTGCTTCGGATGAAGAAGCCGAGCCCGGTCCCCAGCACGGGTCTGGTTGCTGAGCCGTTCCTGAAAATCGACGCGAGCCCCTATGTCGGAGGCACCCCGGACGGGCCGGTGCTGCAGGGCATGGCGTTGCAGCCATTCGTCAAGTTCGAGGGGCTCGGGCAGCTTAACGTCGCAGCCGAGTACTACCAGGGCAACACGTCGCCGATCACCAAGTCGGAGATGGGAAACCCGGAGTTCAAGCCCAACGCGGCGGCTGCGGATGACTACTACGACCTCAACTACGCCGGCGGGACCTCCGTCGATGGGACCTACGACCCGGACTCGGAGAACATGAACCGGGTGAACCCGGACGTGTCGTTCGGGCTCAAGAACGTGAACGACAAGCTCCGGTACACGATCCGTCCGACGGATCTGCTGACGCCGTTCGCGGTGGGGCCGGTGCAGTCGCCGCAGGACCCGGGCGTGAAGGACCGGACGAACCAGAGCCAGGACTTTGATCCGGACGCGGAGTGGATCACCTTCCCGGAGATGCTCGCGATCGCGCTGGGGTACAAGGACGTCGAGCCCGACAACACCACCGACCCGATCTCGCAGCTGTACGGGCTGCTGTGGTTGCCCGAATCAACGGGGGACCCGAAGAACCAGATCCCCGTGCTCGACTCGGGCAAGCTGCGGCTCGACGAGTACATCCGCTTCTTTGATATGGACGGCGACAAGAGCATCACCGACCCCGTGGCCCTCGACTTCCCGGGCAACTTCACGCCGGGCCAGGACCGCCGCCGAGGCTCGGGCATCCCGATGGCCCTCGAGCTGCTGGGCGACGTCCGTGGCGTCGGGTCCGACATGCGGGAGATCGGCTATCGGCAGGGCGTCCCCTCCACAGCCGCGGCGCAGGGTGGGGTGCGGCTGCCGGACTATTCCTACAACGAGCGATTCGACGGCCGCACCGACATGGTGGTCGGGAAGATCAACATCAACACGGCCCCCTTGTCCGTGCTGCGGCTGCTGCCCGGCCTGGCTCCCAGCGTCGAGTCCTACGACCCTGAACGGGACAGCGGGTACGGGCCCGACATCGGGTTCGGGCCCGCGGCCAACCCCCAGTTCGGTAACGACTGGACCGTGGGGCAGTCCACGCCGCTCGCGTCCGAGACGGGGCTGACCTACACCGCCTACGGCACGCCCAAGCCGGACGCCTGGGTCACCGACGGCGACCTGGACTCGGTCCGCGACACGCCGGACCGGGCGGCGCTGCTCACCGCCTACCGCGACCGCAAGCGGGCCTGGCCCCGGATGATGAGCGATCCGGTGACCGTCAGCGTGAAGTCAACGAACATCGCGAAGTTCTCGCTGGGGGCGGACTACACACCGTTCACAATCGACTCGCCCGAGCCGTGGCGTCGCCTCCCGTTCTACGACAACGACCCGGCCCGCACGCCGCTGCTCACGGGCGTGGAGCTGCAGGTCAACAACTACGTGCCCGACCGCACGCGGCAGATCCTCACCGGGATCCCCGGCCTGCGGGAGTCCCCCGGGTTCGGTTCGCCCGGCGAGGTGCTCGCCGTCACGCTGCGGCGGCTCGACGCGCTCGAGACGCCCGACAACGGTGTCATCCCCCGAGAGGGGCGGTTCGAGACCGCTCAGAATGTCGGCGATGACCTCAACGCGTTCGATTTCAACCGCCACAACCTGATGACGGGTCTGGGGTACGACGGCAACTCGCTCAAGACGAGCAATCCGTACTACACCTCGGGCGTCGACGGCCGCGCCTCCTACGACACGGCGATCTACAAGGACGGCGAGAACGACAGCGTGGTGGACGAGGCCGACGAGCGGATCGCGATCGCTGGCGCGATCATGAACTCGATCGACGTGCGGTCGGACACCTTCGTGGTCTGGTTCGTGCTCCAGGGGTATCGTCCCGAGGACGTGGCGGACCTGCGCCCGACCGACCCCTTGGTGCCCAGCTTCCAGCGGCGGTACATGATGGTCGTCGATCGGTCCAACGTCGTGAGCGAGAACGACACGCCGAAGATCGTCATGATCCGCGAGGTCCCGATGTAGGGGACCTCTGTTCTCGCCCTCTCGCGTGCTCATCTGACACCCGTGGCCCCGGCCGCGGGTGTTTTTTTAACTGGGCCGCCTCCGCGGGAATCGGGCACTACGATCGCTCTCACAGGGCGTAGCTCAGCTTGGCTAGAGCACCGGCTTTGGGAGTCGGATGTCGCAGGTTCGAATCCTGTCGCCCTGATTTTGCCCTCCGCAACACGAGGACGCCGCGGCGGGCCCGCCGAGCGGCCCGGGCACCTCTTCGGGACGCAGCCGGGCTTCGGGGCGCATCCGGGCGGCGTGTTTCTCATCGGGCCCGAATTGGAAACTTTCCCAGACCGGGCCGGTAGTGTGTGCTGTCGCCGTGCGGCCGGCCACTGCCCCACACGGCCTGTCGTGGTCGGGGAGATGAGCCACGCGGATCGGATCGAAACAACCAAGACCCCTCCGGTCGGAGCGGCGCGGAGGATTGAGTTGAAGAGCGTGTTTAAGTTGTGGCCCGTGCGGCTGACCCTGATCGCGGCGACGACGTGCGCCGTCGCGAACGCGGCCCAGCCCGAGGAACCGGCGTCGGCCCCGCAGCAGAGCGGCGAGGCCGACGCGATTGCGGTCCGCGTCCAGACCGCCCCAACGCTCGACGGCCGACTCGACGACGAGGTCTGGCAGCGGGCGGCCCAGACAGGCGGGTTCGGGCAGGTGATCCCCAACGACGGCGTCCCGCCCAACTTCCTGACCACGTTCCGCGTGGTCTACACCGCTGACGCGATCTATATCGGCATCGAGGCCCAGGACCCCGAGCCCGCGTCGGTCGTGGCCAAGAACGGGCGACGCGACGGGTTCACCGGCGGCGACGACGAGGTGCTCGTTACGCTCGACACCGACGGCGACGGGCGCTCGGGGTACAGCTTCGGCGTAACCGCGGGCGGCTCGCGCACCGACGGGCTGATCGAGCGTGGTAGTTTCATCGGGGCCGACTGGGACGGGATCTGGGACGCCGAGACCTCCCGGACCCAGACGGGGTGGGTCGCGGAGATCGAGATCCCGTTCAAGACCATCGCGCTGGACTCGGAGGCCGAGGCGTGGGGGATCAACATCCGACGGATCGTGGCCCGGACGGACGAGATCTCTTACTGGCGCGGGGCACAGCGGGACATCTCGGTGTTCAACCTGGCCCGGGCGGGTCGGCTGGCGGGGATCGAGGACATCGACCAGGGGCTCGGGCTGAGCGTCAAGCCCTACGCGACGATGCAGTACCGCGAGGCCGACGACGACCTGGACACCGACGCCGGGCTGGATCTGTTCTACCGATTGACGAGTTCGGTCACCGCGGCGTTGACGATCAACACCGACTTTGCCGAGACCGAGGTGGACGACCGCATCGTGAACCTGACCCGCTTCCCGCTGTTCTTCCCCGAGCGGCGAGACTTCTTCCTCGAGGACGCGGGCGTGTTCGGGTTTGGCGGCATCCGCCAGAGCCCGCTGCCCTTCTTCAGCCGTCGCATCGGCATCGTGGGCGGCGAGGAGAGGGAGATCCTCGCGGGCGTCCGTGTGACGGGCCGGGTCGGCGACGTTCGCCTCGGCGTGCTCAACGTGCAGATGAAAGAGGACGACGCGCTGGGCGACAAAAACCTCTCCGTGCTCCGGCTCGTGCGAGACCTGGGCGAGGAATCCTCCATCGGGTTCATCGCCACGAACGGCGACCCGGCCGAGCGGGGCACCAACCACCTGGCCGGCGTGGACCTGTCGCTGCGAGACTCCAATGCGTTCGGTGGCGAGGGCTCGGTCCAGGCCGACTTCTGGGCCCAGGCGTCCTACTCCGATCCGGGCGGCCGCGATGTCGAAAACTCGGACCCCACCGCGGTCGGGATGAACGTCGGCTTCAACAAGGACCCGTGGAACCTCTCGCTCTTCCTGGCCCGGATGGGCGAGGATTACGACCCCGCGCTCGGGTTCGTCAGCCGGGCCGGGCGGTACGAGTGGTCTATCCGCGGCGGGTACCGCTGGGACGACCCCTTCGGCTCGGAACTGGTGCGAGACATCAATATCAGCACCAACGCCCGCGGGCAGAGCCTCATCTCCAACGGGCAGGTCGAGGACATCACCGCCTCACCCGTCCGCCTCACCGTCACGAACAACGCCGGGGACGCGGTGAGCTTTGGCCCGCGGGTGTACGTGGACCAGCTCTTCTCATCGTTCGAGATCGTGGACGGCGTGATCGTCCCCGAGGGCAACTACGACACGGCCTCGGCGTGGTTCGAACTCGAGACCTCCCAGGCCCGCCCGGTCAGCGTGGAGGTGGAGAGCGAGTACCGTTCGTTCTTCGGCGGGCATCGCCTCGACGCAGAACTGGGGCTCGGGTTCCGCCCGACGCCGGGGTTCACGCTCACCGGCGAATACGCCTACAACGACATCGATCTTCCCCAGGGCGAGTTCATCGTGCGGGTCGCCCGCGCCCGTGCCTCGGTGCAGTTCAACCCGGACCTCTCGTGGGACAACACGATCCAGTGGGACAACCAGAGCGATCAGGCCGGGTGGAACTCTCGGGTGAAGTGGGAGTACGCGCCCGGGCAGGAGCTCATCCTCGTGTACAATCAGGGCTTCGACGTGGACGACGGCTCGTTCACCTCCCGCGAGTACACGACAACGCTCAAGGCCTCGCTCACCTTCCGCTTCTGAAGCGACCCCCGCAGAGCGTGGATCAAGGAACCCGGTGTGACCCAGACCGGCCGTCATCCCGAAGCAAATGAACGAGCGACGATCGCACCGATTGCGCCGCGCCGCGGTGGCACCCCATGAGCCTCGCGGTGCTCATCGTGTTGGTCGTGCTGGGATACCTGACGCTCGGCGTGCTGGTCGCATTTCCGATCATGCTGTTCGGGGTCAGACGGATTGACCCTGCTGCGTCGGGAGCCTCGGTCTGGGTGCGGCTGCTGCTGGTGCCCGGAGCCGCAGCCCTGTGGCCGGTCATGCTGCCCCGGTTTGTGCGCGGTCCTTCGGCTACTGAGGGCCACGCCTGATGGTGCGCGAACTGAGGCGAACCCATCTGCGGCTGTGGCTCGTGCTCGGGCCGCTGCTTGTGCTGATGACCGGCGCGGTGCTGCTGAGCCGCGGGCCGCGACCGATCCAGACCGCCGAGCAGGCGGCGTCAGCGACGCCAGCCCTCCCGCCCGTCGAGCCGGGGGGCGAGAGAGAGGGCGCGGGAGAGGGTGTTGAGGGGGATGCTGGGGGGGACGCTGGGGGGGCCGGCCCGTGACCGTGTCCTACCGGCTCGTCCAGTGGAACCGACACAAACGGGTGTACGACATGGTGCTCTTGGGCGCGATGGTCGCATACCTCGCGGGTTTTCTTGTGGTGACGGGCCTGGCGGTTCAGCCCGCGGACCCGATGGTCAGCCTGATCCGAGCCACGGGCACCCTGGCAATCGTGATGCTGCACCTGATCCTGATGGTCGGGCCTCTGAGCCGCTTCACGACCCGCCTGGCCCCGGTGCTCTACAACCGTCGCCACGCGGGCGTGCTGCTGTTCTTCGTCGCGCTGGCGCACGGGGCGCTCGTGCTGTTCTACTACGGCTCGTTTGGCCCGATCGATCCGGTCCGCGCGGTCTTTGGGTACGGACCGGGCATCCCGTTCGAGTTCTACGGCTTCATTTCGCTGTGCGGGCTGTTCGTCATGGCGTCCACCAGCCACGACTTCTGGTTGGCCAACCTCGGGCACCGCTCGTGGAAGGCGCTGCACATGCTCGTCTACGTCGCGTACGGCTCGGTCGTGCTGCACGTGGCGGCCGGGGCGATGCAAGATCAGCGGGACCCCGCGTTCGCGGTGCTGCTGGTGCTGGGCGTGGTCGTACTCGTCTCGCTGCACATCGCAGCGGGGCTCAAGGAGCGGGCAAAGGACCGCGCGGGCGCCTCGCCCGAGGGCGGCTGGATCGAGGCGGGCGCGGTTGATGATCTGCCGATGAACCGGGCGCGGGTGGTTTGCGTCTCGGGTGGAGAGCGGGTCGCGCTGGTTCGGCACCCGGGCGGGGTCTCGGCGGTCTCCAACGTGTGTGCGCACCAGGGCGGGCCGCTGGGCGAGGGCGAGGTCGTCGATGGGTGTCTGACCTGCCCGTGGCACGGCTACCAGTATGAGCCCGAAACGGGGCAGAGCCCGCCGCCATTTGAGGAGAAGATCCCGACGTACACCGTGCGGATCGTGAAGGGCCGCGTGCAGGTGAGCGCCCAGCCCAACGAGCCCGGCACGCCGGTGTCCCCCGCGACGGACGGGAGGACGGCATGACCGACGATCACTCAACGCGCGAGATCTATGTGGGCTACTTGGGGTTGCCGCGCGCACACCTGAGCTTCCTGCGCATCGCGATCCCGATGACGCTGCTCTTTCTTCTCGTGGTTTCAGCCCTCATCGCGAACCGGGCCGAGCCCGCGGGGGATGCGGCGTGGGACACGACCGAGCAGGCGTGGACGGGCGTGCTGCAGATGCAGCCGTACCCCGTGCTGTTTACCGAGCCCGACGAGGACGGGCATTCGGCTTGGCTGCTGGTGGAGCTCAACAAGAAGGGCGCGCACGATCGGCTCGCGGGCTTTGACGGGCAGGCGGTGCAGGTCACGGGGTATCGGCTCCGCCGCGAAGGGCGAAGCATGATCGAGCTGTCGCCCGATGACCCCGCGACGAGCCCCGACGAGGCGGTGGTTCCGATCCAGACGTTCGCGCCCATGGCTGACCCGCCCGCGCAGGTCGAACTGGGGGTAGTGACGCTGAGCGGCGAGATCGTGGACGGCAAGTGCTTCCTCGGCGCGATGCGCCCCGGAGAAGGGGTCACGCACAAGGCCTGCGCCACGCTATGCATCCGCGGCGGGCTCCCCCCCATGCTCGCGACCCGAAACCCAGACGGCTCGATCCGCATGCTCCTGCTCAGCATCGACGGCGAGGTCGCCTTGCCCGAGCCGATGCTGCCCCGGGTCGCTGAGCCCGTGCAGGTCACCGGGCTGCTCACGCGGTACGGCTCACTTGAGATCCTGCAGACCGTGCCCGACGCGGTGCTGTCGCGGTGAACTCTGCCGGGGAGGTGGGGTGTTGGCCGATACTCGACCCATGCCCGCAAGCCTTCACGTTTCACGTCCCTTGGCCTCACGCTGTTCTGCTTCACGCCGGGCCGTGCTAGGTGGAGCCTCGGTGGTTCTTCTGAGCGTTCTTCTTGCGGGCTGCCAGAGCCCCGGGCCGCGTGGCACGAACCCGGATCTGGAGGGCGATGGCAGGCGGCTCCGCTCGGTGATGGCTGCGGGCTCGCTGGAGGCGGCCTTCCGGGGTGTGACCACGGTCGGGTTTGCCGAGCGGATGGCGATCGACCCCCGCGCGACCGCGAGGGAGACTCTCACGGAGCGGGAGCGACTGGGTGAGGCGATCGCCGAGCAGATCGAGGGGCTCTTTACGGAGGCGGGGTACGAGTGGCTCGACGAGGGGCGGCCGCAGCGGACGATTGAGTTCGCGTGGTTTCTTTCCGAGTCGGACGGCTTGCCCGAGCTCGACGAGATGAGCCGCATCGCCCCGGGCATCCCGGATGTGGGATCGTTGCAGCGGGGGATGCTGGTGGTCGCGGTCTCTTGGCCCGGGCGGGCGGCGCCGGTCTGCCGGGTCTCGATCGACGGGGTGGGGCGGCTGGACCAGCCGCTGCCGACCAAGCTGGGTGCGATTCAGGACTCGTTGGTGAGGCTGCTGACGGGGGTGCCGCGTGGCCCGGTGGCGTTGGCCGCGGAACCCGAGGCGGACTTGGGCCCGAAGACCAGCCCGAAGACCGTTGGCGGGCCCTCGGGCCCTTGAGCAATGCCGGAGGGGGGACTTGAACCCCCAAGACCTTTCGGCCAGCGGATTTTGAATCCGCCGCGTCTGCCAATTCCGCCACTCCGGCGTGGAAGAGAATCATACCCGCAGCGACGGGCGGATCGCCCGCGAACTGATCGAAAGTGCCCGTGGGGGCCTAGGCTTCTTTCCCGCTTGGCCTCTGTGCAGGGCGGACCGGTCCGGGACGGCGGCACGCCCTGGCGGGCCGGTTTACAACCGCGTGCGATCTGATCCCGGAGACCAAGACCATGAAGCTCAAGCCCCAGGAAGTCGCCACGGACGCCCCGCCCAAGCCGGACATCAAGGAGTACGTCAAGGTCGAGGACACGTCTGCGAACCTCAAGACGCTGATGATCGATGTTCCCTCGGAGGTGGTTCAGGTGCAGCTCACCGCCGCGCTGAACACGATTGCCAAGGAGGCGGTGCTCCCGGGGTTCCGTCGCGGCCGCGTGCCGCACCGTCTGCTCGAGCGGCGATACGGCGACGCGATCAAGCGCGAGGCCGGGATGACGCTGCTCAACAACATGACGACCGAGGCGCTGCAGGAGTACAAGATCAAGGTGCTCGGCGAGCCGCGGGCCAAGAACTTCGACGACATCGAGATCGAGCCGGGCAAGCCCGTGCACTTCGAGGTCGAGGTCGAGGTGCTGCCGGACTTCGACCTGCCCGACTTCACCACGCTCGAGGTGCTCCGCCCGTCGCTGGAGATGCCCGAGGGCATCGTGGACGAGGAGATCCAGAAGCTTAAGGTCAACGAGGGCTCGCTCGAAGAGCGGGATGCCCCCGAGCCGGGTGACTACCTCACCGGGCGTGGCGTCATGGTCGACCAGGACGGCACCGAGCATTACAACATCGACGGCGCGGTCGTGCGGATCCCGCAGGAATCTGACGAGGGCAAGGGCATGGTCCTCGGCGTCGCGGTGGATGACTTCGCCAAGCAGCTTGGCTCGCCCAAGGCAAGCGACACCGTGACCATCAAGGTCAAGGGGCCCGAGCAGCACGAGCTCGAGGCGTTGCGGGGCAAGGACCTGACGGTCACGTTCGAGGTCGATCGGATCGACCGGATCATCCCCGCCGAGCTGGCGGACGTCGTGGCCCGGCTCGGGCTGTCCGGCGAGGGGCAGCTCCGCGAGATCATCGAGCAGCGGCTCGCCGAGAACGCCAAGGTCCAGCAGCAGACGGCGATGCAGAGCCAGGTCGCCCGGTTCATGCTCGACAGCATCGAGCTGCCGCTGCCCGACCGGCTCTCGTCGGCACAGGCCGAGCGGAACCTCGAGCGGCGGCGGATGGAGCTGCTCTACCGCGGCGTGGACCCGCAGGAGATCGAGCAGCACCTGGCCGAGATGCGGGCCGAGTCCGCCGAGTCCGCGGTGAGCGAGCTGAAGTTGTTCTTCATCCTCAGCAAGGTCGCTGAGGAATTCGAGGTTGTGCCGACGGGCATGGAGGTCGCCAACCACATCACTGAGCTGGCCACCCGCCGCGGCGTCTCGCCCGACGCGATGCGTCAGGAGATCGTGCAGGCCGACAAGATGAGCGCGGTCCGCGTGCAGGTCCGCGACCACAAAACGATGGAGACCATCCTCGAGAAGGCGACCATCAAGGACGTCTCGACCGAGGAGTACAACGAGTACGCTCGGTCGCTCAAGAAGAACTGATCGGCCCACTGGCCCTGCTCAGTCGCTCTTAACCAAGCACACCACACCGGTCGCTCCTCGGAGCGGCCGGTCTTTGCATTGGGGCTTAGAGGGTTCGGCTGAGCGGGGCTCAGGCTCGGCGGCGTGAATCGTCGGGAACGTCCCCGGGCTCGGGGCTCGATTCGGGGCTCGGCTCGTCGTCAAACGCCAGCCGGGTCTGCGAGTCCCACCCGGCGGGGAGGGCCGAGTTGATAGTGCCGCACGAGGGGCAGACCGCGCCGTAGGCCCCGGTGGGCACGCCGCCCAGGCCCTCGCCGCACCCCGAGCAGACCGAGACCGCGAGCTTGGAGGTCATCGTGTTGAGCACGGCTGCCGCGGTCAGCAGCGCCACGCTCACCACCGGCACCGGCCACACCCCGAGGCTGATCACCGCAACCGCGGCAAGGATCACCGCGGTCAGCACCGCGAAGACTCGCAGCCGAAGCTTGTGTAGGAATCGAGTGGTGCCGGTCGGCTGCATCGGGCGGGTTCCCTCCATGGCCCTGCCCGGCCCGCGAACGGGGGGGAGGGAATCACGTCGTCCCCATCGTAGAAAGCAATCACCCGGCCCGCCACACGAACCGGGGATCCGGGGCAAGATACCGTTGAGATATCGGCGGTTGACCCCGGCTCAGTCGAGCGGTCGGTACAGATCGATCATCTCGCGGAGCTCGTTGGGCTTTTTGAGGTGGTTGACCTGGATCTCGACGCCGTCCTGCCCGCTCGACGAGATGCCCAGCCTCCCGACGCCCCAGAGCCGCTGCCAGAAGCTCTGGTCCACCTGCACGTTGCGGATGTTGTCGTGCACGACCTCGCTTGTGGAGCGGCTGAACAGCCCCCGGTGGGAGATGGTCCGTTTGTTGGTGATCTCGAGCGCCGATTCGAGCCGGTCCACCCACCACCAGCCCAGCACGCCCATCGAGCCCAGGCTCAGCGCCAGCCAGAGCCACTTGGTCCAGCCGGGCCACTCCTGGGTCCCGCCGTAGATCAGACCCGCGAACCCGGCGATCGTCAGCAGCACCACCAGCGAGAACTTGAGCGGGCGAGACCGGAACCAGCACCGACGGACCTTGACGACCTGCAACTCGGGCCCGTGGTCCGGCGGCAGACCCGCCGCTGAGGCTCGGTCCGCGCCGCCCGGGCCCTTGCCCGAGGCCGGCTTGGGGTTGGCTGGCTCGCGGGACTCGGATTGCTCCTCGGGATCGATCGCCTCGGGGACACGGTTCACGTCGCCGCAGTCCGGGCAGCTGACCTTGCCCCCGGCGTCCAGGTCATCGGCTTCGATCGTGCGTTCGCAGTTGTCACAGGTGATGCGGATCATGGGCGCTCCCGCCGGGACAATACAGCCATCGCGGCCGGTCCCGGCTTGCATACTTTATGGGATCCCGCGGGCCATTGTTCCGCCCCCAAGTTCTAGAACAATCCTCAGCCGTTCCAGCTCAGGTTTTCCGGCCCCGAGTAGCTCGCCCGCGGGCGGATCAGCCGGTTGTTCGCGTGCTGCTCCATGATGTGCGCCGCCCACCCCGTGATCCGGCTCGCCACAAAGATGGGCGTGTACTGCGGCACCGGGATGCCCATGGTGAAGTACGTCATGCCGCACGGGAAATCGACGTTGGGGTAGATCTTCTTCTCGTCTTCCATGATCTTCTGGACGGCCTCGCCAAGCTCAAAGAGCTTCACGAACTCGGGCCCGCGGGCCTCGGCGGCCTTACGCCCCAGGGCGTGCAGGATCGGGGCCCGGTGGTCGCCGTTCTTGTAGACCCGGTGCCCGAAGCCCATGAGCTTGCGCTTGGTGGCGAAGGCGTTGTGCATCCAGGCCTCGATTGCGGCGGCGTCGTTGTCCGGGCCGAGGTCTTTTCGCATCTCGGCGAGCATGTCCATCGCGGCCTCGTTCGCCCCGCCGTGCAGCGGGCCCTTGAGGGCCGAGATTGCCCCGGTCACCGCCCCGTGCATGTCGGCCAGCGTGCCAGCGATCACGCGGCTGGCGAACGTGCTCGCGTTGTAGTCGTGCTCGGCGTACAGGATCAGGCTCACGTCCATCGTCTTGACGGCCTCGGGGCTCGGTTCCTCGCCGGTCATCATCCAGAGCAGGTTGGCCGCGTGGTGCAGGTCGGCCCGGGGCTCGACGACCTCGCGCCCGTCAATCGCGTTCTGCATGTGCCCGATGATGGTCGGGATCTTGGCAGTCAGCCGCTTGGCCTTGCGGAGGTTGGCGTCGGGCTCGTTGCTCTGGCAGTCGGGGTCGAGGTGTGCGCACAGGCTGACCGCCGTCCGCAGCAGGTCCATCGGCACGGCGAAATGGTCGTTCACGTACCCCTTGGACGCGGCGAGAAACGCCTTGACCGGCGCGGGGAGCTCGCGGTCGGACTTCAGGTCGGCGTGGAAGGCTGCGAGCTCGACCGCGCTCGGCTTGTGCCCCTTGAGGAGGAGATAGGCGACCTCCTCGAACGTGGCGTGGGCGGCGAGGTCGGCGATCTCGTAGCCGCGATAGACGAGTGCGGTCTGCTCGACCTTGCAGATGCCGGTGTCGCCAGCGACGACGCCCTCGAGGCCGGTTGGCTTGGCGGTCGGAGTGGGGGGGGTGGTTGTGGTCATCGGTAAGGCTCCTTCAGAGGCTCTTTCGCGGCGTGTATCGCCCGCGATGGCCTCGGAGGGATTCTAGGCCGAGCCGGTGAGCGTCCCGGGTCCTGTTCAACGGAAGAAGTGGGGGGTGCCACGGCTTGACTTGCAAGCCGTGCTTTGGTACTCGGGATCACGGGTTGCCCTTCGGGTCAACCCGTGGCACCCGGAGAGGGAGCCGTCAATCAGAATCTAAACTGAGCCGGATTGGGTTGCGCCGTTGGGCGGGAATTGGGGCTCGTGTTCACAATTACGGGAAGCGTGTTCTTTGCGCCAGCCGCACTCGGAGCAGCCGGCCGAGAAGTCGTGCCGGAGGTCGTAAGCGCAGTGCGGGCACCGGCCACGAGAGTAGCGGTGGAGACGGCGCGTGGCCGATGCGATCGAGAGCAGGGCGTAGAGGCAGACGCCGAAGAAGACCGAGTTGAACAACAACCCGCGCCAGATGATGCCGGTGGGGATGGTCACGGAGCCATACGGGAAGGTGTGCCCGAGGAATGAGTCTTGTAGTACGAAGCCGTGCTCCGTTTGAAACTGACCCGCGATGACCCGATCCCGGGAATACAGAGCGAGCCGAGGCCAGCCGTAGGCGTACTCAAGGATGGCGTCCTCATCCACGAGAGCTTCCGTATTGGTTTGATACCCATCGAATGGACGGTGTTCAAAGAGGCCGGTGCTGCGGCCGATGACTCCGAACTGTTCCTTAGCGTGGAACACCGGCGGGCTGGGGTTGGGCAGGTCAGGAAAATCAAGTTCGGTGTCAGCATTAACCGGTCTCATCCCGTTCGCTTCACGGTTGAGGCTCCGGGCCAGTGCGAACCGGTTGGAGAGGACGGTCGCGTTGGGCTTGGCGTTGTCGTGGGTTTCGATGTGCCACGCGTTGCTGATCGAGCGTGCGATCCCCTTGGGCTCGCCGCTGAACGCCCACCAGACGGAACTCGAAACTGCGAAAAACAGCCCCGCGAACGAGTAAGCCGCGAATCGAACTAAAAGCCACGTGATTCGACCTTGTTTCCGCATTACCTCCCCGGCGTCTCCCAAGCCGTACCCGGTGTGTAGCCCAGCAACCCATACAGATCTGTACGGCTCTGCATATTGCCCAGCTGCCCCTCAAGCGTGCCGGTTTCTTTGAGTTCCTTGAGGGCTGGCACGATCGCACCGAGCGCCAGCCGAAGCGTGCTGACGGGGAAGATTACGAGGTGATACCCCATCTCGCCCAGCGTGCTCAGCGGCACCAGCGGGCTCTTGCCAAACTCGGTGATGTTCGCCAGCATGTATGGCGGCTTTCCCTCGCCCCCCACAGAACCCGGCCCCTTCACCCGAGACATCGCCTCGGCGAACTTCGCGAACTCGTCCTCGGTGTGCAGCCCCTCGGGGAAGATCATGTCCGCGCCCGCCGCGACATACGCCTTGGCTCGAGCGACCGCTGAATCAAACCCCTCGACGCCCTTTGCGTCGGTTCGTGCGCACACGACGAAGGAGCCATCGCCGAACTCGCGGGCAGCCTTGCTGGCCCATCGCACGTTCTCGCACATCTGATCGGTGCTCACGAGCTCTTTGCCGTCCAGGTGGCCGCAGCGCTTAGGGAAGACCTGGTCCTCGAGGTGCAGCCCCGCAGCCCCGGCGTGGGCGTACTCGATGACGGTTCGGCGGACCTGTTCTTCCTCGCCAAACCCGGTGTCCGCGTCAGCAAGAGTTGGCAACCCCCCAGCCCGCACGACCTCGCGGATGATTCGGCAGAAGTCGCCCCGGTCGAGCAGCCCGACGTCCGGCACGCCCGCGGCGGCGGAGTTTGCCCCGCCGCTGACGTACATCGCGTCAAACCCCGCGGCCGCGACGGCCTGGGCGACGAGCCCGTTGAAGGCCCCCGGGGCTGCGACAACGCCCTTATCCATGAGTGCCCGGAGGCGAGCCCCCGCTGATTGGTGAGTTTCTGTCATAGAAGCAGGATACGCGGGCGGTCTGGTAGACTGTGGGCATGGCCAGAAAACAACGATCGCGGAGTGTGTGTGGGGTGTTGTCGATCCTTGTCGCGGCGATGGGCGGCTGCCAGCCCGCGGTCCGCATCGAGACCCGCGCGGTGCTTGACAGCGTGAGCCCGGACCGTCTGCGGGCCGACGTGGACACGCTGGCGGGCTTCGGCACGCGGCACACGCTCTCGGAGACCGTGTCGGACACCCGGGGCATCGGGGCGGCGCGGCGGTGGCTCAAGGCCGAGTTCGAGCGGGCGACCGCGGGCCGCGAAGCAGCCGGGCTCCCCGCGGCGAGGGTCTCATTTGACACCCACATCGTCGAGCCCGACGGGCGGCGGATCACGAGGACGACGGAGGTGGCCAACGTGATGTGCGTGCTGCCCGGGGTGATGCCCGAGGCCGCGGGTCGGCTGTACTACGTGATCGCGCACTACGACTCGCGGGCGAGCGACGTGAGCGACACGGAGATCGATGCGCCCGGGGCCAACGACGACGCCTCGGGCGTGGCGCTGTGCCTGGAGCTGGCGCGGGTGCTTAGCGAGTTCCCGCTCGACGCGACGGTGGTGCTGATGCCGGTGGCGGGCGAGGAGCAGGGGTTGTACGGCGCGCGCGCGCACGCCAGAGCGGCGAGGGCCGCCGACGGCGGGGCCGGGCTCGATATCCGGGCCGTGCTCTCCAACGACATGGTGGGGGACCCGAGCGGCCCGGGCGGTCGCATGGCCCGGCGCGAGGTGCGGGTCTTCTCGGAGGGACTCCCCGCGGCGATCTTCGAGGACGACACCCTGGGCCTCGGGGCGGTCCGACGCGTCCGCTCGCTCTCGACCGAGTCGGACAGCGACTCGCGGCAGCTGGCCAGGGCGATCGCCCAGGTCGCGGACTGGTACGGCACGGTCGTGCAGCCGCGGCTGGTCTTTCGGCCCGACCGGTTCCTGCGGGGCGGCGACCACTCGGGGTTCAACGAGCAGGGGTTCGCCGCGGTCCGGTTTACCGAGGTTCACGAGAGCTACGACCGACAGCACCAGGACGTGCGCACCGAAGAGGGGATCGGGTACGGCGACCTGCCCGAGCACGTGGACCCGGGGTATCTGGCGGACGTGACGCGGCTGAACGCGGCGACGCTGATCGTGCTGGCCAACGCGCCGTCGGTGCCGGGCAACGCCCGGGTGATCGTCGCGCGGCTGAGCAACGAGACGACGCTGCGTTGGGACCCGAGCCCCGAGCCGGACACTGCGGGGTATGAGGTTGTCTGGCGGGCAACGACCGACAGCGAGTGGACGCACGCCCGGGACGTGGGGCCGGTGAACGAGTTTGTTTCACCGCTGTCGAAAGACAACTGGTTCTTCGGCGTTCGGTCCTATGACTCTGAGGGCTACCGGAGCCCCGTCGCGTTCCCGCGGGCCGCGGGTGAGTGAGCAATTTTAGTACCGACTCGATTGATGGAGAAGAAATTGAAACCGATCCGTGCTGCCGTTACCTGTGTATTTGCCTCGATCCTTTTGGGTGGCTGCGCCGCCGGGCCGGTCGCCGAGGCCCCAAAGCCGCCCCGGGTCATGGAGTTCGAGGACTTCATGACCTTCGAGTCCGCACCGGGGGTCTACTTCGCGGGTCAGCCGTCGCCGAGCGCGCTGGCGGAATTCAAAGCCGTGGGCGGGACGACCGTGATCAACCTGCGCACCGAGAAGGAGCTGGCGTTTTACCCCTACTACAACATGGCATGCGAGAGCCAGGGGTTCACGCACACCAATGTCGAGTGCTCAGGGTCAACCATGAGCCACCCGGAGTACGACGCGTTTCTTGATGCGTACAAGGGCGTCAGCGAGCCGGTGCTGATCCACTGCGCCTCGGGCGGGCGGGCCCGCATGATGTGGGCGGCCTACGAGCAGCAGGAACTAGGGCTCAGCCGCGAAGAGGTGCTGGCCAACGCTGCGGCCAGAGGTCAGGATTCGGAGAAAATGCAGGAACTCATCGGCTCGATGCTCGATCGGCTCGCCGCGGACCCGGTTGCTGAAGAGGCTCCAGAGTCGGAGTGAGCGGGCTCGCCCAAGGTATCAGTCACTGATGAATCCATGGGCGTGGTCAGTCCGTCTGCCCCCATCAGCTCCATCGCCCGCGTGATCGCCTCGCGGGTGCGGTCGGGCTGGTTCCAGATCAGGAAGTGGTTGCCTTCTTCGAGCGTGATGAACTCTGCTGCGGGCGTGGAGAGGAAGTTTGTGCGCATGAACCCGACGTTGTCGTAGGGCACGAGCTTGTCGTCGGTGCCGTGGATCACGACGATGGGGCAGGCGATGTCGCCGAGGTGTGGCTGCATCTGCAGGAGCTCGTCCTCGAGCGAGATGAGTTCCTCGTTGGAGTGCTTGGCCCACTTGGGCAGGATCCACGAGAGCATCACGGTGTTGCCCAGGCTCTGGATGAACAGGACCTTCTCGAGCGCCGGGTCCAGCGCCCCGGCGGCGATGACGATCGCGCCAACGCGGTCGGGGTAGAGCAGGGCGGCCTTGGCGACAATGGGCCCGCCCAGCGAGTGGCCCACGAGGATGGGCTTGACCCCGCGGCGCTTCACGAGCAGTGGCTCAAGAGCGCGGGCCTGGTCTTCGAGTGTGACCACGGATCGGCCCGGGCCGCTCTGTCCAAAGCCGGGCCGGTCGAGCGCGATCGCCTCCCAGCCGGCGACGGGCTCGTCGAGGTAGTCGAGCCAGTTGGCGGCGTCGCCCGGGGTGCCGTGGACGTAGATCACGCGTGGCATGGTGGGGTCGCCGCCGGCGAGCACGCTGACGTGGTACCCGTCGCCGCTGGCGCGGGAGACGGCGACCTCGGACCGGGTCAGGCCCTCGAGCTTGGACGGGTCCGCCGTGGGGCCGGGAAGGCCGCAGCCCTCTTGGGCCCACATGATCAGCGCGAGCGTGAGCGGGACCTTGAGTGTCTTGGCGTGACGCATGAGGGCCTTGAACCGCCGGTGCCCTCGGATTGTTCCCCGCGGGGTGGGGCTTACCACCGGAGCCCGAGGCGTGGCTCGCGGCTGACTTGGGCCCGGGCCTGCATCTCGTCGAGCAGGCTCTCGGGGGTGTCGCCCCAAGCGAGGACCTCGTGGGTGGTCTGCGGGACGAAGCCCGCGTGGTGCGAGCTGTCGATGAACTCTCGGAGCTTGGCGTAGAACCCGCCGGTGTTGAGGAAACCAATGGGCTTGTCGTGCAGGTCGAGCTGGTCCCAGGCGATGGCCTCGAAGACCTCCTCGAACGTGCCCACGCCGCCGGGCAGGGCGACGAAGGCGTCGGACCGCTCGTGCATCAGCATCTTCCGCTCGTGCATGGTGGTGACCTCGAGCATCTCGCCCTTCGCGACGACGCCCGGGTGAGCCCGTTCGGCCTCGACCATGCTCCTGGGGATCACGCCGACGACGTGCCCGCCGGCTTCGAGAGCGCCGTCGGCGACAGCGCCCATGAGCCCCGCGCCGCCCCCGCCGTAGACGAGCCCGAGCCCACGCTCGCCGAGCAGGCGGCCAAAGGCGTGGGCGGTCTGCGCGTGGACGGGGTCAGCCCCGGGCCGCGAGCCACAGAAAACACAGACGGACTCGAGCGAGCTCACTCGTACCCGTCCCGGGTCATCAGCTCGAAGTGGTGCAGGTCTGCGATCTCGTCGGCGGACCGCTCGGCCAAGCCGCGGAACCGCTCGATGACGGTCTCGGGGTTCTCGAACGCCAGCTCGCCGAGCAGCTTGAACTTGTGGTCGAGGATCTCTTCGAGGGGGGCCTCGGTGTTTCGGGCGTGCCCGCCGGGGTACATGACGAGGCCCGAGTCGTGGTCGGTGCCGTCGGCGTCGGTGATGACGACGGAGGTGGGGATGCCGTCGGGGTACTTGGCGTCGTACTCGGGCCCGCCGTGCTTGAACTCGATCTTGTCCATCAGCTCGTGGGTGCGGGTGTTGTGGATCGCCTCGTTGCAGAAGTCGTAGGGATCGAGCATCAGCTCGGTCCAGCCGACGGCCTTCTTGGTCAGGGCCTTGCGGAGCATCGTCGCGACGATGTAGAGCATCGAGTGGTCGGCGCTCTGCCGCGTGGAGGGGTTCCGCTTGGCGGGGTCGCCGATGATGCCGAACGCGGGCTCGTACGCGGTGATCGTGATCTTGGAGATCCCGGCCCCGGTGGCGTCGTCGAGCAGATAAGGCGACCGGTCGAGCAGCGTGATCAACGCCTGCAGGGCGCCCGCGGACTGGTGCTCGTACAGCCCCAGCTTGAAGTGCATGCCCATGATCGCGAAATCGGTCCCGGCTCGCCCGAGCACCAGCTCGAACGGGCTCGCGTCGGCGTCCTTGGTGTTCGCGTCCTCGGCGTTGACCGCCTTGAACATCTGCCCCGGGCCCTCGAAGATCCGGAAGATCGACTCGGGGTTGCGGAAGATGTCCTTGGGGCCGCGGAAGCCCATCATGCTGCGGCGGACGCAGCTGATCGCGAACTCGGTGGAGATCGCGGCGCTGGCGCCCTTTGAGTCGGAGAGCTGCTTGCCGGCGCGGATCGCACGGAACGGGATCGCGTGGGCGACGGTCATGCCGATCGCGGACTCGATCTGCTCGGGGGTCGCGCCCATGAGGGCTCCGAAGACCGCGGCCGAGCCGATCGCCCCGTGGACGACGTGATCGATCTTGTAGGTTTTGAGGCTGAAGACCTCGGCGAGGCGGCCCCGGATCTCGTCGAGGCAGACCATGGCCCGCAGGGCGGTGTCGCCGTCGTGCCCGGCGAGCTGGCAAGCGGCAACGCAGACCGAGTAGAAGTCGTTGTGACCGAACTCGCCGGCGGTGTGCCCCAGCTCCGGGTTGTACCCGAAGTTGGTCCCGTTGGAGTCCCACTCGCGGACCGCGGAGCAGTTCGCAGCGATCGCCTTCTCGACCTGGACCGGGGCGTCTGAACCGAAGACGGTCGCCCCTCGGTGTTTGGCCTTGCCGATCAGGTGGGTGGCCTCGGTGACGGGGTACTGCAGGGCTTCTTCGCGCAGGACCGTGGGGGCGTTGGTCTTGAGGGCGAGGGCCGAGAGCCCGCACAGGACCGCGTCCACATAGAACAGGTTGGTGCGTTCGAGGACCGACTGGTCGGGCTCGCCCCGCTTGCCGCCGTCGCCGAAGAGGAAGTCGATGGCGTAGTGGGCCAGGCCGAGGGCCTGGTTGCTCCCGGCGGGGAGTCGGACGTGGGTCTCGGTGGCAACGGGCATGCGTCTCTCCATCGGAGGGGGTCACGGATCGTGCTTCGGATCGACCGCCGGACGGTGCCGAGCGGGAAGGGATGATAGGGCCCAGATCGGCCCGGATCGCTGGATTGTTGTCAGCGGCGACGACGAGGCGGCGGTGCGATTGACATGAACCAACACCACTCTTTCGATGGTCGTCTCTGCCGCCTGGAACGCTCAGCCGCCCGCTGGAGGGGGCTGGCACTCGCCCTGATCGGCGCTGGGGTCGTTGCGGCCCTCTCGGGGGTGGGAGGAGAGTCCGGTGAGGGCTCGATGGCTCCCGGGAAGTCAGCGATCGCGGTCGAGAAGGGCGGGTTCGCGGTGGTTGAAGACACCGCGGGCTCTTGGTTTGTGATTCACGAGGCGGGGAGCAGCGTCTTCAAGCGAGTCATTCCCGGGCAGTGATCACTCGCCCTTGTAGGTCGGCACCGACATGTCATCGAACGGCTGCTTCTGCCACACCGACATCCCGGGCGTGTACCACGAGCAGAACGGGAAATCCACGATGTTGCCGCCCCAGCGGTCCTGGATCTTGCGCAGGGCCCCGTTGACGCGGGGGTCGCCGTTGTCGTCGGCGATCCGGTAGGTGTTGTCCAGGATCACGACGCCGCCGTCCGCGAGACGATCGTGGACGAGCTCGAATTCCTTGAGCACGTGCTCGTAGAGGTGGTTCCCATCCAGGAACGCGACGGCGAGCGGGCGGGGGTCGTCGAGCATGATCGGGAGCTGTTGCAGGGCGTCGCCGCAGTAGGTCTCGACGGTGCCGGTGAGCCCGGCGCGGTCGATGTTCTCGGTGGCCAGGGCGTGTCGCTCCGGGTCGAGCTCGACGGTGCGGACGACACCGCCGCCGCCGGCGTCCTTCATCGCTTGGCCGAGCACGATCGAGGAGAAGCCGTGGTTGGTGCCCGTCTCGATGGCCATGCAGGGGGTGTCGCGGTCCATGCGGCACAGCGCCATGTAGTAGAGCAGGTTCCAGGCGGGGTACCCGATGCTCTTGCCGGTCTTCTCTTCCCACTCCTCGATCTCGGTGACGCCCTCGTCCATCTCGGCGAGGTAGGCGTTGGGGAGGCGGGCGCGGTCGTAGTCGGTGATACGGTGAAAGATCGGGGGCTTCATTCGGGGTTCCTCCGTGAGTTAGGCGGAGTATACCCGAAGCCGTGCGCGGGGCCTCAGGCCCGAGGGGCCTCAGGCCCCCACGGAGCCGGTGTACACGAACCACCCCAGCCCGGTGGCGAAGGCCCAGTTGCCATACAGGGCGTGCTCGACGCCGGCGAGCAGCGTGGACCGGGAGCGTTCGTAGGTGTAGGCCATCAGCAGCCCGCCGCCGAGGGTGAGGGCTAGGGCGATCCAGTTCCAGAACAGCACGTGCAGCCACATAAAGGCGAACGCGTTGAGCAGGATCACCGTCCACCGACCCGGCAGGATCGGCTCATACCGGTGAAAAAAGAAGGCCCGGTGCGTGATCTCCTGCGGGAAGGCGCTGAACACCGGGTAGGCGATCAGGATGATGAGCATGAACTTCGGGCTGCGGCGGGGCATGCCGAAGAACTGGTCGGAGGACATGACCTCGGTGTGAAAGGCGAGCACATAGGCGAGCGCCGCCATCACCAGCGCGAAGGGCAGGAAGAGCAGCAGCACCCGCCGAAGGCCCCTTCGGGCCTCGCGGAGGTTCCACAATCGCCGGTTGTCAAACGACTTGGAGAGGAGCAGGAAGATGAGCATCGTGCCCGTGGTGAACAGGAGCACGGGGAAGACCAGCCAGCCGGGGTTGATGTCCAGGTCGCACAGCCCGTCCAGACCCATTGGCGTGAGCCAGTCTCGGGCTCGGTCCAGCGGGTCCATGAGAACCGCAAGCACCGCGGGGACACCGAAATAGAGCCCGAGCAGCTCGGCCCATCGCCACGCTCGATCGAGCGAGTGCAGGGGCCTGGGGTCGGTGGGTGTGTTCGCTGAGGGATTCACGCGGGCATGGTACGGGGCTGTGATGGGGCTGTGATGGGGGGGCGATGGGGGGGGCGGGTCGCGGGTCCACAGCCTCCCTATGCTTCTATCCCCACGATTCTGTCCCACGAACGAACGGAGCTACCGATGTCTGAGCAGCCTGTCATCCTCGCCGCCAAGCGCACCCCCATCGGCCGATTCCTGGGGGGCTACAGCCGCACCAAGTCGACTGTTTTAGGCGCTCACGCGATCAACGCGGCTCTTGAGGCTGCGCCCGCTGCGAGGGACCACATCGACGAGGTCGTCATGGGTTGCGTGCTGCAGGCCGGGCTCGGGCAGAACCCAGCACGCCAGGCGGCCCTTGGAGCCGGGCTCCCGACGACGATCTCAGCTAAGACGATTAACAAGGTCTGCGGGTCGGGGCTCGAGGCTGTGATGATGGCGGCCCAGTCGATCAAGGCTGGGGACAACTCGGTCGTGGTCGCCGGCGGGCAAGAGAACATGACCATGGCTCCGCACTTTGCCAACATCCGCCAGGGCGCGAAGTTTGGACCCGCGACCATGGAAGATCACATGCAGTTCGACGGGTTGACGTGCGCCATGGAGAACTGGGCGATGGGCAACGCTGCGGACCATATCGCGGAGAAGTACAAGGTCAGCCGCGAGGAGCAGGACCGGTACAGCGCCCAGAGCCATCAGCGGGCTGCGGCTGCGTGGGAGGCGGGTCACTTTGATGCGGAGGTCTCGCCGTTGACCGGCAAGCAGGTCGGCAACCGCAAAGCGCCCGGCCCCGAGGGCGGCGTGTCGCAAGACGAGGGCATCCGGGCCGACACGACGGCTGAGGGCCTGGCCAAGCTGCGGGCCGTGTTTACTAAGGAAGGCACCGTCACCGCGGGCAACGCCAGCCAGATCTCAGACGGCGCGTCAGCGATCGTGGTCGCGAGCGAAGCCAAGGCTGCGGAGCTGGGCCTGGCCCCCATGGTCAAGATCGTGTCCTACCACACCCACGGCGTGGACCCCAAGGACATCTTCGCTGCCCCCATCGGCGGCATCCAGGGCGCGCTGAGCAAGGCTGGCTTGACGGTTGACGACATCGACCTGTGGGAGCTCAACGAGGCCTTCGCAGCCCAGGTGCTGTGCAACATCGGCGAGCTCAAGATCGACGAATCAAAGCTCAACGTCTGCGGCGGCGGCATGGCGCTGGGGCATCCGATCGGAGCCTCCGGCGCTCGCGTGCTGACGACCTTGGTGCACCAGCTCATCCGCACCGGCGGGAAGCGCGGCGTGGCGGCGTTGTGTCTGGGTGGTGGGAACGCTGTGGCGATGGTTGTGGAGCGGTAGAATGCGTCGCATTCAGGCAATTGTCGCTACTTCGGGCGTCGATTCGCAAGGCGAAGCGATAGATCCTGCCGAAATTCGACGGTTCTGTGAAGAGTACGGGGATGTTGCGGTGCCTCTTTTGTTGGAGCACGACTGGCGGCGGTACATCGGGCGAAGTGTTAATGGTGAGCTTACTGAAGTACGTCCGGGGGAGATCGGCTTGCTCCGAACGCTTGAGTATTTCGAGAGTTCGGACGACCTGCCGCCGCTGCACCCAACCCTTCGAGTCCTTGAGGAAACTCCTAGGGCGGGAATTACGGTTGAGTTTGATCCTCATCATTCGGATGATGAAGCGTCTAGCTTGTTTCACGACATTAATCGCTCGCTGGAATCCTCTCGTCTCGACGTGCGTCACAAGACTGGGTTGTCAGATCCAGCACTCGTATATGGGGCAATCTGCGTTGGATCGATCTTGTTGCACGAAGTTGCCAAGGGGATTCTCGGCGGCGTCAGCTCCGATGCCTATCAAGGGCTGAAAGCCTGCGTGCTTTCTTGGTGCAGTAGGCCCGAGGCCACCGCCCGCGTAGTTCAGTTCAGGGTAATCCTCGAAACCGAATCGCGATCGATTGCCGTGCGTGTCTACGTGCATTCAAATGCTGTCGGCGGATCAGCTGCAAAATATGACGCGATTTGGCAACGCCTAGTCGAGGAGATTCAGGCGTTCAGCCTCGATTTGAGTGAAATTGGCTTCGTCATCTGTGAGTACGACGAGTCAGGGTTTTCCATTGTTCAGGCTGTGCGAGTTGATGGTGTGCCGCTCATCAAACAGTCGATTCCGAAATACGACAGTCGAATGACGGGAATGTCGGTAGGGTTTATTGCGAAAAAGATCGAGCGGCTAGATGACTGGCCGGGCGCCCCGGATTGACCCGAAGGGCAACCCGTGCTCGCGAGTGCCGGCACGCGGCTTGCGAGACAAGCCGTGGCACCCCCAAATCAACCGTCGATCAAGCCCTGGGCAGCGCGACTACCCTTCCCCCATGGCAAACATCCTCATCACCGGCGCGAATCGTGGGCTTGGGCTCGAGATGGTCAAGCAGTCTTTGGCTGCGGGCCACACGGTCACCGCGACCGCACGCGAGCCCGCGACCGCGACAGACCTCAACGATACCGAGGCCCACGTCCTGCCCTTGGACGTGACCGACCCGACCTCCGTCGAGGCGTTAGCCATGGCGGTGGGGGAGGACTCGATCGACATCCTCATCAACAACGCGGGTGCGTTCTTTGAGCGTGAGACCCCCGACATGTTCGAGCTCACGCCCGAGCAGCTGATGGACACCTACCGCGTCAACGCGGTGGGGCCTTGGATGGTGACGCGGGCGTTGGCTGCGAAGGTCGCGCGGTCTGACCGCAAGCTGATCGTGCAGATCAGCTCGATGATGGGCTCGTGCGCGATGGCGATGGAGAGCAAGGCCGGGGGGCATCTGGCGTACCGGTCGTCCAAGTCGGCGCTCAACATGCTCAACGTGCTCATGGCTGGGGCGTTGGCGGAGCGCGAGATCACGACCGTGGCGATGCACCCTGGGTGGGTGCAGATGGACATGGGCGGGGCTGAGGCGACGCTTGAGATCCCGGACGCGGTGGGGCGGATCCTGCGCACGGTGCACGGCATCAAGCCGGGGCAGAGCGGGGCGTTTGTGGATCTGGACGGCAAGACAATGCCTTGGTGAAAGCACGGGTGGCATGCTCACGCGAAGCGCGAGCATGGGGTTATTTCCAAGAACATGGTCAGGCTTTGCCAGACCATGCCACACCGAAAGAAATTGAGGGACTAAGCCGCCCGCGTGCGTATCATCGCTCCCCCTTTTTGTCGATTTGGGGGCCCGGATCGCCGATTCAGGGCCTTCAACCCGATCTCACGGAGAAGTCATGCTCGTCCGAACTCATAACTGCAACGAAATCCGCTCCGAGCACGTTGGCCAAGAGGTCATCCTGAACGGCTGGGTGAACTCCTACCGCGACCACGGCTCCGGGCTCGTCTTCATCGATATCCGCGACCGCTACGGGCTCACCCAGGCCGTGTTCGACAAGGAAGACGCGACGGCTGAGCTGCTCGAGGCGGGCGACAAGCTGCGCAACGAGGACTGCATCGCGGTGAAGGGCATGATCCGGATCCGTGACGGCGGGTCCAACCCCAAGCTGGAGACCGGCGAGGTGGAGCTGGTGGTGCAGACTCTGGACGTGCTGTCCAAGACCGCGACCCCGCCGTTCTTGCCCGATGACAAGGGCAAGCTGCCCAACGAAGAGATCCGGCTCAAGCACCGGTACATGGACCTGCGCCGCCCGCGGATGCAGAGCATCCTCGCCACGCGGCACCGGGTGACCAAGGTCACACGCGACTACTTCGACGAGCAGGGGTTTCTCGAGATCGAGACGCCGATTCTTTGTCGGTCCACGCCGGAGGGGGCGCGGGACTTCCTGGTGCCTTCGAGATTACAGCCGGGGCAGTGGTACGCGTTGCCGCAGTCGCCACAGATTTTTAAGCAGATCCTGATGATCGGCGGGGCGGACCGGTACCTGCAGATCTGCCGATGCTTCCGGGACGAGGACCCCCGCGCGGACCGTCAGGCCGAGTTCACGCAGATCGACCTCGAGATGTCGTTTGTGGACCGGGCGACGGTGCTGTCGACCATGGAGGGGTTCGCCAAGCGGCTGTGGAGCGAGGTTGCTGGGGTCGAGCTGGGCGACTTTGAGCAGATCACGTACGCCGACTCGATGGACCGGTACGGCATCGATCGCCCCGACCTCCGCTACGACCTGGAGCTGGTGGACGTGAGCGACATTGTGGCTGAGAGCGACTTCAAGGTGTTCACGACGGCGCTGGCGAAGCATCGCGGGTGTGTCAAGGCGATCCGTGTGCCCGGCGGGGCTGCGAAGCTCACCCGCAAGATCACCGATGGGTATTCCGAGTTCGTGAAGATGTTTGGAGCGGGCGGGGCCCCGACGAGCAAGTACACGGGCGGCAAGTTCGAGTCCGGCGTGGGCAAGTTCATCGAACCCCTGACCGAGAAGCTTGCTGAGCGATTGGGGCTTGAGGACGGCGACACGGTCTTCTTCGGGGCCGATTCCTACGGCACCTGCACGCGGGCACTGGGCGAGCTTCGCCAGAAGATCGCCAAGGACCTGGACATGATCCCGGCCGGCGTGCTCAAGTTCTGCTGGGTGATCGACTTCCCGATGTTCGAGTGGTCCGAGGACAACAAGCGGTTCAACGCGCTGCACCACCCGTTCACAGCCCCGCAGGAATCGGAGCTGGAGAAGTTCCGGGCTGTGGACATCACCGATATTGACGCGGTCGAATCGATCGTGTCCGACGGGTACGACATGGTCTGCAACGGCTCGGAGATCGGCGGCGGGTCGATCCGTATCCATCGCCAGGACGTGCAGGCCAAGGTGTTCGAGGTGCTCGGGCTCTCGCAAGAGCAGACCAAGCAGAAGTTCGGCTTCCTGCTCGAGGCGCTGACCTACGGCGCCCCGCCACACGGCGGGGTCGCGTTCGGGCTCGACCGCGTCGTCATGCACCTGGTCGGCACCGACAACATCCGCGACGTCATCGCGTTCCCCAAGACCCAGATCGGCGGGGATTTGATGTCCGACTCACCCAATTCTGTGGACGACGCACAGCTCGAAGAGCTGAACGTGGCGAGCACGTGGGAGCCGGAAGAAGCCTGATTTGCCGGGGTTGGTGTGTGGGCCATGCCGTGATTACAATCACGGCATGGATACTTTGCGCCAATTCCAGATCGACGCGTTCGCCCAGATCGCCCACTTCGGCAACCCCGCAGCCGTGGTGCCGCTTGAAGAGTGGTTGACCGAGAAGCAGATGCAGGGCATCGCGATGGAGAACAACCTCGCGGAGACCGCGTTCTTTGTGCCCGCGCCCAAAGATGATGAGGCTGATTTTCATCTGCGATGGTTCACGCCGATGGCTGAGGTGGGCCTGTGCGGGCACGCGACGCTTGCCAGTGCGCACGCGCTGTTTGCCGAGCTGGGGTTTGACAAGCCCGAGATCGTGTTCCGGACCCTGTCCGGGCTGCTGAAAGTAAAACGGCTGCCGCACGCCGAGCGGGATATGTACTGCGAGCACAAGCTGCAGCTGGACTTCCCCGAGACCCCGATGCGGCGAGACGAGGATCCCGAGCTGCTGCTGCGGGTCACTGAGGCTCTGGGTGCTCAGCCGCGTGAGGTGTATCAGTCGATGGACCTGGTCTGTGTGTTCGACCGGTTCGAGCAGATCGAGGGGCTCACGCCGAGCATGGAGAAACTCGCGGCGTTCACGGATGTCCGTGCGGTTGCGGTGACCGCGCTGGCTGATGGTGGGGGCGTGCCGGGGCGTGCGATGATCGGCTCGCCCGAGTTCGACTTTGTGGCGCGCATGTTTGCCCCGCGGCTTGGAGTGAGCGAGGACCCGGTGACGGGTTCGCTGTACACGATGCTGGCGCCCTACTGGGGTGAAAAACTCGGCAAATTGGAGATGACCGCGTACCAGCTCTCGACGCGTGGCGGCGAGGTCTATCTCACGCTGGACCCTGCGAATCACCCCGGGCGGGTTTTCATCGCGGGACACGCGATCACGACGATCCGCAGCGAGATGCCCGTGCCGTACAACCCGATCGACAAGTTCTGCCCGGATTGGGAAGAAGAGAAGAAGTTTATGGTGTTTACGAAGCGGGCTGACGACACGGGAGCTTGAAGCTCACGCGGTCACCCGCTCGGTCTGGCCGTTCTCTAGTTCGGTCTCGCCGATGACGCACGCGACGACCTTGGCCGCGATGCGATCCGGGGGCATCGCAGCGGACTTGGGCAGCGTGTCCTCATCCACGATCGATCGCAGCAGATCGGTCTCGACCGCGCCCAGCGCGATGCAGTACGCCCGGATGTTGCTCTCAGCTTGGGGGTGTTCGTTGCGGATGGCGAGGCAGATGGTTTCGCAGGCGGCCTTGGCGCTGCCGTAGATGCCGAGCCCGGGGAAGGGGTCGGTGGTGGCCATGGACGAGACGTTGACGATGACGCCAGCCCCCCCTTTGCCCTGTTCGAGCATGATCGGCAGAGCCTTGGCGATCGCCCAGATTGGGCCCATCGCGTTGATCTCGAAGAGCTTGCGGATCTCGTCGGCGGTGTGCTGCTCGATCGGCTTCATGCCGGTCCAGCCGGCGTTGTTGATGAGTGCATCGAGCCGACCGAAGTGCTCAGCGGTCTTGTGGACCATGGCTTCGACCTGAGCGGGGTCGCCCACGTCGCACTGGATCGCGATCCAGGACGTGCCCTCTGTCAGCCCGGTCAATTTTCCGGTCTCTCGCAGCGGCTCGATCCGTCTGCCCGCCAGCGCGATGCGGTACCCACGCTGAGCGAGCTGGAGTGCGATCGCTCTGCCTATTCCAGAGCCGGCGCCGGTGAGAAGTGCGACGGGGTTTAAGGGGGGGTTTGAAGGGGGGCTTGAGGGGGGGGGTGGAGAAGGGGGCGGTGGGGTCATCGCGGCTCCTAAAGATTCGGCGGGGGACCGCGCCAGAGCGTACGCGGGAGCGATGTTCAGAATACACTCTCGGCATGTTAACCCGAATCATTCTCGCTATCGCTCTCGCAGTCATTCTTGGCGTGCCCTTCGCACTGAGCCTGGGCTCGGGCGGGACCCACAACATCCCGGACGACGCGCCGCGGATCATTATCGTGACGCCACACGTGCAGCAGATCCAGGAGGAGTACGCGACGGGGTTCAACGCCTGGCACATCCGGCAGTTCGGCGGGCCCATTGCGATCGACTACCGCTCGCCGGGTGGGACATCGGACATTATCAAGCAGCTCAAGGCCCAGTTCTTTGCGGCGTTAAACGACGGGCTGTACGCCGTTGAGCAGGCTGATGACGGGGGAGTACAGATCAACATGGAGCCGGGGGCGGTCTCGTTTGATCTGTTCTTTGGGGGTGGGTCGTACGACCACTCGCAGACTGCCAAAGGCGTCTCGTTTTCTCTTCCGGCTGATCGCTCGCCGTCTGGTGAAAAGGCCGATGTTCTTGTTTCGATGTCCGCCTCGGCTGGATTTAGTCAGGCTCGGATCGACGAGTGGTACGGCGAGAACCTCATCGGGTCTCAGCGGATTTACGATGAAGACCAGCTCTGGCTCGGGACCGCGCTTTCCTCGTTCGGGATCGTCTACAACACCGATGTCTATGAGGAGAAACTGGGGCTCCCCTTGCCCACGGGCTTTGAGGATCTGACCATGCCCGAGCTGCGTGGGTGGGTTGCCTTGGCCGACCCCAGGCAGTCCGGCTCGATCACGACGACGTTTGATTCGATCCTCGGCAACCATGGGTGGACCGACGGGTGGGCGATTTTACGGGCGATGTGTGGCAACACGCGGTACTTCACCGCGTCTTCGACCAAGCCGCCCACGGATGTGTCGCAGGGCGACGCGGCTGCGGGATTGGCGATCGATTTTTATGGTCGCGGTCAGGCTCAGACCGCGGGGCGAGGTCGTGTTGGGTATGTCGAGCCCGCTGGGGCGGTGTATGTGGACGCGGACCCGGTCACGCTGTTGAACGGGGCACCGAACCCGGAGCTGGCCAAGCGGTTTATCGAGTATTGCCTGACCGAGGAGGCCCAGGCGTTGTGGCAGTTCCACTCGGTGGCAACCGAGGAGGGTGCGGGCAACCCGGTGAACCCGGCTACGGGTGAGCCGATGGGGCCGGTGCACTACGAGCTGCGTCGGATGCCGGTGCGGCGGGTGATGTATGAGAAGTACTGGTCGAGCCTGATGGACCAGGTGAACCCGTTCGAGATCGCGTCGCAGGTGAAGAACCCGGGGTGGCGGACGGGCGTGCAGGTGATGATGGGGTGCTTCGCGATCGATTCGGCGGACGAGTGCCGAAGGGCGTGGGACGCGTTGTGCGACGCCGAGGCGGACCCGGACTTCTCGCCGGAGGTCGCGGAGAGAATGCGGGAGATGTTCTTTGCGTGGCCCGAGACCCCGGTGGACGCTGCGGGCGGGTTTGACGCGGACAGCCCCGTGAAGCGTGTGCCTTGGACGGAAGAGACGTACGGCGAGGTGCGTGACTCGTGGCGGCCGCCCGGGGCGCAGAGCCGGGCCGAGATCTATTACACGATTTGGTTCCGGGCGCAGTACCGGCAGATCGAGACGATGAGAACGACCGGGGCGATTCTGGCCCCAGCGGGAGCCGGTTCATGAGTGAAGCCAATCTGCCGTCGTGGTTGCCCGGGTGCGAGAGCCACCCGCCGCACGCGAAGATCGTCGCCACGCTGGGACCGGCGTCGGACTCGACCGACATGATCGAGCGGCTGATCGAGGCGGGCGTCTCGGTCTTTCGGCTCAACTTCTCGCACGGCGAGCTGCCCGATCAGGACGTCCGGCTGGCCAACCTGCGGGCGGCGATCTCGAAGACCGACCGGCCGATCGCGATCCTGGGAGACCTGCAGGGGCCCAAGATCCGGGTTGAGACGGTGCCGGACATCGACGACGGCGGCGGGATCATCGTCGAGCCGGGGCAGGACATCCTGTTCCGCGCCGGGCAGACCGTCGCAGCGATCGAGGGCGAGACCGTGGTCTTCGGCACCACCTTCGACCGCATCTACTATGACGTGGACGCGGGGCAGCGGGTGCTGATCAACGACGGCATGATCCGCATGCTTGCTGTCGAGCGGGTGGACGGCGAGTCGCTGCGGTGCCGCGTGATCGTGGGCGGGCGGGTGAGCTCGCGCAAGGGGATCAACCTGCCCGAGAGCACGCTGAACACGCCGGGGCTGACCGAGCGGGACTGGAGGTGCGTGGAGTGGGCGGCGGCCAACGAGCTGGACTATCTGGCGTTGAGCTTCGTGCGGACCGCTGAAGAAATCGTGCGGCTCAAGGCCCGCGTGGACGAGCTGTGCGTGGACCGCGCGGTGCACCCGGGTGTGAACCCGTCGATCCCGGTGATCGCGAAGATCGAGAAGCCCGAGGCGTTGCACAACCTGGACGAGATCATTGAGGCTGCGGACGGGATCATGGTCGCGCGGGGCGACCTGGGCGTGGAGATGGAGGCGGCGCAGGTGCCGATTGCGCAGAAGTACATCGTGAGCCGCTGCGCCGAGTTTGGCAAGCCCGTGATCGTGGCGACGCAGATGCTCGAGACGATGATCGAGAACGCGACGCCGACGAGGGCCGAGGCCTCGGACGTCGCCAACGCGGTGTTCGACGGAACCGACGCGGTCATGCTCTCGGGCGAGACCGCGGTGGGCAAGCACCCGCAGATCGTGGTCGAGACGATGACACGGATCATCCAGGTCTCCGAGTCGCGGTTCGATCAGCTCCCGCACCAGACCAAGCCGGACCTGCTTAAGGAGCTGCCCTACCGCTCGGCGGCGATGGCGCTCGGGGCGTGGCACGTCGCGAAGCAGGCGAAGGTCAAGGCGGTCGCGTGCTGGAGCCAGCGCGGCGGGATGGCGTCGTACCTCACGACCAAGGACTTCCGTATCCCGATCGTCGCGTGCACGTCCAGCGAGATCTCGGCCAAGCGGATGGCCCTGCTCGGCGGGATCTTCCCCGTGCTGATGGACCCGCCCACGACCGGCACGCTCGGCGAGTGGACCCAGCTGATGGAAGAGCTGCTCGTGCAGCGGGGCATCGCGAGCCCGGGCGACTCGGTGCTGCTCATCGCGGGCAAGCCGCTCGGCTCGGTGACCGCCCAGGACGCGATGGCGCTGCTGCACATCGGCGACGACCAGTCCGGGTTCCGGCCGGCGTAAGCATGCACCGGACCGCGAGCATCCTGGCGGTGGGCGACGAGCTGATCCTCGGGCAGAAGCTGGACACCAACACGAGGCACATCGCCGAGGCTCTGGTGGGTCGCGGGGTCCGGGTGATCGAGCACGCGACCGTGGACGACGAGATGACGTTGCTGACGGGCGCGATCACGCGGTTGGCCTCGGGTGCGGATCTGCTCGTGATCACGGGCGGGCTGGGCCCGACTGCGGACGACCTGACCCGCGGGGCCGTCGCGGCGGCCGCGGGGGTGCCGCTGGTGCCCGACGCGAGCGCGATGGCGACGCTCGAGTCCTGGTTCGCGGGTCGGGGGAGGCCGATGCCCGAGCCCAACCGCGGGCAGGCGATGCGGCCCGAGGGCGGCGAGTGCCTGGACAACGCCAACGGCACGGCCCCGGGGGTGTGGTGCCGGGTCGGAATCTGCGACGTGATCGCGCTGCCCGGGCCGCCCCACGAGATGCTCCCGATGCTCCAGCGAGAGCTCAACATCCGGTTGATCTGCGACCCGGGCAGGGTCATCGTGGCGAGGCAGATCCAGACGTTCGGGCTCGGTGAGTCCGACGTGGCGCAGCGGCTCGGCGAACTGATGGATCGTGACCGTGACCCGCTCATCGGCACCACCGCGAGCGGCGGGGTGGTCTCGGTGCGGATCCGGTGCGAGCGGGCGGGCTCGGCCGCGAAGGCTGAGCGGTTGATCGATGCCGACGAGGCCCGGGTGCGTCGCTGTCTCGGGCCCGCGGTGTTCCACGTCGGCCAAGAGGACGACGCGATGGAGCGGGCGGTGCTGGGCCTGCTCGGCGAGCGGGGCCAGACGCTGGGCACCGTGGAGAGCTGCACGGGCGGCGGGCTCGGCGGGCGGCTCACCGGCGTGCCCGGCTCGTCGGACGTCTTCGTCGGCGGGCTGGTGACCTACACCGACGAGCTTAAGAGCAGGCTGGCGGGGGTCGATGCGGCGATGATCGAGCGGCACGGCGCGGTCTCTCGCGAGACCGCGGTCGAGATGGTCCAGCGCGGGCGCGAGCGGCTCGGGTGTGATTTCGCGCTGGCGATCACGGGCGTCGCGGGCCCCGGCGGGGGGAGCGAGGACAAGCCGGTCGGCACGGTCTGGATCGCGGTGGCTGGGGGGAGTGCTGGGGGAGGGGCTTCCGGGGTGGCGACCGAGGCGCGCCGGTTCGTGTTTGCCGGCGGGCGAGACGCGGTGCGAAACCGGGCATCGATGGCGGCGTTGGGCATGCTCCGGTTGCGGTTGATGGGCGAAGAGATGGATCTGCTGTGGCAGGCTGAGCGGTGGCACGCGGGGCGGGGCTAATCGGGCAACGGGCGCGGCGCATGAAAAAGGGACGACCCGCTCGGATCGTCCCTCGTGATTTGGGGGCGGTTGGGCTCAGCAGCCTGCGAGGAACGCCGCGATGAAGGCCTGGATGTCGCCCAGGTCCACGATGCCATCGAAGTTCATATCGGCCGCGATGTCCTGGACGAGGAAGAGCGAGATGAAGGCCTGGATGTCGCCCGAATCGGCGATGCCGTCGCCGTTGAGGTCGGCGGGGCAGGGGAGGTTGAACAGCGCGACCGCGTAGTTGAAGGCCTCGATGCCGATGTCAACGCCCATCAGCCGCCCGGGCAGGTCGTCTGCGGGCGGGTGGATCCCGCCCCAGATGCGGCTCAGCGAGGTCTGGTCGGAGGCATCGCGGTAGGTGGCCCACTGCAGGGTGATGTCCTGCGAGGGGCCCTCCTCGAAGACGAGGAACTCGTTCTGGGGGCAGAAGAACTCGCCGACCCCGCCGGGGAAGAACTCGTCGCCGGTGAGCAGGGTCATGAGCTCGGCGGCGGCGCGGGAGAAGGTCGAGTGGCCCGAGACGTACCCGGCGAACGGGGGCGTCACGAAGCTGGGCCGCTGGTAGGGCCACCAGTTCTCGGCGAGGATCCAGCCCACGCCGGCCTCGTCGATCATCGGGTCAACGATGTAGTCCGGGCCGCGCCAGGCGTAGATCGCGATCTTGCCAAGGTTCGCGTTCTCGAGCCCGGCGAGGTGCTCGTGCCGCTGGCCGGGCACGATGGATGCATCGGTGACGAGTTCGACGAGCCCGGGGCGAAGGACCATGCCGTTGGGATCGTAGTGCGGGAGGGTGTCGTCGGAGGACTGGCCGAGATCGGCGAGGTGCCGAAGCGCCGAGACCGGGCGGATGTAGTCGTAGTACCCCTTGACGCCCCACGCGGAGATGGCGCTGTCGTGCATGGCGCCGCCCATCGCGAGGTAGGACTTGACGTCCCACTCCAGGTCGTCGAGCACGGGGCCGGTGCCCATGAACCGCTTGGAGAACTGGGGGTGGTCTGAGACATAGTTGAGAATGGTGAACCAGTGGCCGGGGGGCGTCTCCGAGGCGGGGCCGTCGGCCCAGTACTCGGCCAGGATGCGGGCGTAGTCCCCCATCGGCACGACCTGCGGCGGGTAGGGCAGGCCGGTCGCCGGGTTGACGGTGCGGCCGACGCCCCAGTCGCCCCCGTCGAGGAAGTTGTAATAGCTCTCGTACTCGCCGGCGAGCGGGAGGACGGAATTGCCGAAGGTGGCGGGTGAGATATCGACCATGACGCCGGTGGCGGGGTCCAGGTGCGAGGACCAGACCGCGACCATTTCGTTGCCCCAGCGGTAGTAGTCGCTGCCAAACAGGGGCGGCGGGCCCGGGTCGTGATACGTGAGCCAGTCGAACCCGTCGCGCTGCTGAACGGTCAGGTCGGCCGGGGTTAACGAGAACGGCGTGACGTTGCCCCACTCGGGGCCCAAGAACTCGAGCGAGCCGAACGGGATGACGTTGCCGGACTGGTCCACGAAGAACTCGAGGGCGAGCGGCTGCCACCGGTCGGGGTCCGTGATCGTCGGGTTGCCGGGCAGGGCCGGGACCAGCGGCTCGTTGGACGGGGTGTAATACAGGTTCGCGTAGTCGAACTGCTCGCTGGACCCATCGCTCAGGCCCATCGCGATGATGGTCTCGGCGATCCGGTTGCCCAGCGCCGCGGGGGAATCGCCGACGAGCGTGGTGTTGCCGGGGTCCTCGCCCAGCGAGACCATCAGGGCGTTGCAGAGGGGGATGGTGACGGCGTTCCCGACCGAGTCGGTGAACCTCTCAACCAGCAGGCGGTACGCCGCGAAGGTGATCGCCTCTTCGCGGGCGGCCTTGAGGGCGGCGGGGTCGGCGGGCGGCGTGAGCTTTTCCTGATGGAAGATCTGCTGGGCGTTCGCGTCGTACGCGGCCCACGCATCCCACATCGCCGCGGAGATGTGGTACAGGTTGCGGCTGTGCACCGTGGGGCGTGCCTTGTCGTTGCGGATGCCGGTGAGCAAGAGCTCGTTCCACTCGCGGGCGGCGGACTGCACGGCGTTCACCTGCAACGGGACGGTAGTGCCGTCGGCGTTGTGCTGGCGGTAGAGGTATTGCCCGGGGCGAGCGTTCGGGCTGCCGGTCGCGCTGTACGCGTCCTGGACGAGCAACGGCTCGTCTCGCTGGAGCGGGGCGGCGCGTTCGACCGCGTGTGGGGCGGCCTCGGCGGCGGCTCGGTCCAGGCCCTTGCTCTCTGGCGGGGCGGCGAGGACCGTGCCCGAGCAGAGAGTCAACGAGGCCGCGAACGCGGCGAGGGCGTGAGGGGCGTGCTTGTGCATCGGATTGCTCCGGGTTCTCTTCGGATTTACGAGACCTGCGTCAAAGCCGCCAGACCACGAATCTGCGGCTGCGTCATGATGACACCGCCGGCCGAGAGAATCCGACCGGAGGGTCCAGATTAATCTATCTCGCCAGTGGGCGGCGCACAAGGATTTTTCAGGAATGCCGCGTGAAACGGGGCTGAGTTTGCCGTGTGTGGGGGCCGAGCCGTGGTTATTCGCCGGGGATGTAGGAGATCGCGCCCTCCATGGGGCTCGAGGCCGTGGCGTAGAGCTTCTTGGGGATGCGGCCGGCGAGGTAGGACTGACGACCCGCGTCGCAGGCGTGCCGCATCGCGTGGGCCATCATGACCGGGTCCTTGGCGTGGGCGATCGCGGTGTTGAGAAGCACGGCGTCGGCCCCGAGTTCCATGGCCACCGAGACATCCGAGGCCCCGCCGACCCCGGCGTCGAGAATCACGGGGTAGTCCGGGTCGCCCTGCTTGAGCAGCTCGAGGCACAGCACGATGTTGTTGGGGTTGAGCACGCCCTGCCCCGAGCCGATCGGGCTGCCCGCGGGCATGACGGCCGCCGCCCCCGCGTCCTTGATCCGCACGGCGCTGATCGGGTCGTCGGAGGAGTAGACGAGCACGTGGAAGCCGTCGGCGACCAGGGCCTTGGTGGCCTCGATGGTGCCCACGGGGTCGGGCAGCAGGGTTTTCTTGTCGCCCAGCACCTCGAGCTTCACCCAGTCTTTGCCCGGGTTATCGAGCTGGTCGAGCAATTCGCGGCCGAGCCGGGCGACGCGGATCGCGTCCTCGGCGTTGAAGCACCCGGCGGTGTTGGGCAGGATCGTGTAGCGGGAGGTATCGATGAATTCGAGCAGCGACTGCCCCTGGTCGTTGAACAGCCGCTCGCGGCGGACGGCGACCGTCACGGCGGATGCCCCGGAGGCGTCGAGGGCCTGAGCCATCTGGGGCATGGAGGCGTACTTTCCGGTGCCCACGATGAGCCTGGAGGCGAGGGCTCGGCCGGCGACGTTGAGCGGGGCGAGGCCGGGCTGGGTGCTCTTGACGGGTTCTGGGGCGTGCTGGGTGGGGGTCATGGTGAACCGTAGGTGGCGGGGCCTTGAATGTGGGGAGAAAACAGGCCGTCCGAGCCGATGTTTTGGGACGAAAGGGTGGTGTTTGAGAGTTTCTTCGCCGGGGCGGGGGTTCGCATTGAGAAGTGCAGGCCGTTGCGTTAGCATCAGGGCGTGGAACGGGTGCGGGCGAGGAACGCCCGGGCCCCGAACCGGAGCAAGGAGCCGGCGTGAACGACTGGGTGGACGCCGAACATCACGTTGAACGAGCGCACGACGCGTACGACGCGGGGCGCTGGGACGAGGCGGAGAACGAACTCCGCCGGGCGCTGTCGCTCAATCCCTATCAGGCCGAGTGGCATTTCAACCTTGGGCTGACGCTCGAGGCCGCGGGCCGGATCGGCGAGGCCGCCAAGAGCTTTGCCGAGGCGTTCGAGCTTCGGCGTGATGGCGGCGAGGCCGACGCCCAGGCCGCACTGCTGGCCGGCATCAATCTCGTGCGAGCGGGTGATGCGGGCAGCGGGCTGGCGTGGCTTCAGAAGGCTGAAGAGGTCGACCCTGGGTCGAGCGATGTCGCGGCCCAGAAGATCCTCGCCTTCGCGGACCTGGGGCGGCACGACGACGCTGAGGACGTGTTCTACATCGCGCAGGAGCACGACCCGGATCACGCGGAGCTGTACGCGGCGATGGCCGAGAGCCTGATGGTGCGGCGGCTGCACGACAAGGCGGTCTGGTGCCTGCGCGAGGCGGCCCGGTTGGACCCGGGGCTGTCACGGGTGCAGGCCCGGTTGGCCGAGGCGTACGCCGCGACCGGGCGGCTCGAGCGGGCCCGGCAGCTCTATCTCCGCGAGCTGCGGCAGGACCCGGGCGACGTCGAGACGCTGCTGGACTTGGGCGACCTGCTCGTCGAGATGCGGCGGGTGGATGAGGCGAGCGAGAAATACCGCCGCGTGCTGGAGATCGAGCCGGATCACCCGGACGCGCACTTCGCGCTCGGTGAGCTGGCCGAGCGGCGTGGGAACTACGACGAGGCGATGATCGAGTACGGCGTGGTGCTTCGGCTCGACGGCGCAGCCTCGGCGGCGCGGCGTCGCCTGGCGGCGCTGCTGCTCGATCGCGGCCGCGAGGAAGACCTGATCCGTGTCAAGGACCTGCTCCGCCGCGAGGCCAGAGAGCAGCGGGTGGTGGGCGAGTCCATCCGCACCGACGACGCGGCGGACCTCGGGCGGCTGTTCCTCGAAGCGAGCATGGCGGTCGAGGCGGGCATCGTCTTCCGCGACGTGCTCAAGCGACGCCCCGGCGACCACGAGGCGCACCACCATCTCTCGGTCGCGATGTTTGAAGCCGGCGACGTCGAGGGCGGTCTGGAGCAGGCGCGGCAGGCGCTGGTGTTCGAGCCGCGGTTTGTGCCCGCGATGTACAACATGGCCGTGGCGCACATGCGGCGTCGGGAGTGGACCCGGGCGGGCTACTGGGTGAAGCGTGGCAGCCGCGTGGACCCCGAGGACGCCTCGATGCGTCGGCTCCGGCTCCGGCTGCGGATTCACGGGATCGCGTGGTTTGGTGTGACCGCGACCCGGTCGACCGCCCGCGGGGCCCGAGGGCTGTGGGGAGCCTCGGTGGGGCGCCCGAGCCGCGTTGGCGGCTGAGAGCCCGTTCTTGTCCAATTAAATCACAACCGCGAGAGTGCCCGCTGACGCACCGGCGGTCGCGGTGTGCTCTGGCTCACCCGCCGAAGCGGTCGCTGCCTGCGCCCAGGCCCATCGCGGCGGGCTCGCGGAGCCCGAAGGGGCGGAGGATAAAGCCGAACGAGGTCTCGCCGCGGGTGTTGTTGTAGTTGAGGGTGAGGCCGAGCGTGCCGACGGGGAAGCTCCGGTAGAGCTGGGTGGAGAAGTTGCGGAAGTCGCCCTCGTCAACGTCGTAGGTGGTGTTGAAGCTGGCGCGGTACTTGTCGGTGAGGCGGTAGCTGGCGCTCCACCCGCCGTAGGTCACGTCCTGGGTTTCGAGCATGCGGGCGTCGATCACCGTCGAGAAGCGGTCGGTGTGCTGGATCTGCAGGCCCACCGAGGACCGCTGGTTCTTGCCGGTGCCGAAGTCGTGGATGGTCTCGCCGGCGATCGAGATGATCTCGGTCGTCTGCCACGCGGCGGCGACGCGGGCGAACTCGCCCGGGCGTGAGAGCTCGGGCCGCGGGTCGTAGTAGCGTCCGATCGGGGCGCCCCGGTCGGCGCGGTCCGAGGCCCAGACGTACTCGGCGTCGAGGGTGAACAGGTCCACCGATCGCCACCGCCCGGCCCCGCCGCGTTTGGTCTGCCAGGTCTGGTCGAGCCCGACGCGGATCATGGAGCCCTCGGCGAGGTTCTCCACGTCGTCGTCGTAGACCGGGAGATCCGCCGAGTTGATGGAGGAGTCCGCGGTCCAGAACGTGACGGAGGGCTCGATGATGTGGCGGGTTCGGTGCACATCGAACAGGCGCGAGTCGATCGAGTTGTTCACGGTTTGCAGTTGCGTGGCCAGGCGGGCGCCGCCGCCGACCCAGACCCGGCTCGACTCTTCCTCGTTTGGCGAGAAGTCGTCGAAGGAGGAATCCCAGGCGGTGAAGCGACCCACGAGGAACGGGGTGATGTTCAGGCGGCCCAGCGCGACCGGGGCCGCGAACTCGTGGCGGGTGTCAAAGCGGTTGACCAGGTCCTCGTTGAGCCCGGTGGCGCGGAGCGCGTCGCCCAGCGACTCGTCGGCGTTGGTCCCGAACGCGGCCTGCGCGTTGGGATCCGTCACGAACCCGTACTCGGCGGCCTGCACCTCGCTGAACCGCAGCCGCATCTGGGCGTAGGACATGTCCCAGGTATGGGTGAGCAGGCCGGGGCGGGTGCGATCAAAGACGTCGGAGGTGATCTGGCCGAAGCGCAGCTCGGGCAGCTTGTCCACCGCGTAGCCGGGCGATTGCATCAGGTTCTGGTTGGGGATGAAGTCGAGGCTGGTCGCCTTGACCTGGGCTGTGAACTGTGTCTGCCCCTCGGTCCGCTGGGCGTGCAGGCGGTTGGTCAGCTCCCGCCCGTCGTTGGCGATCCTGGAGAAGTACGACTCGATGAACCGGGTATCCGAGACGTGCGAGCCGTCGATGCGGATGAGCCACTGCTCGGTCGGTCGCCAGACCTGCTCGAAGCGGACGAGCCCGCGGAACGCGCCGTCGGCGTCGATCTCGCGGCCGTTGGACATCACGTCCGACCCGTTGTCCTCGGGCACGCCGTAGAGGTAGAGCTTGCCGTGGTGGTTGATGCGGTTCCACGAGGTGGCCAGACCCAGGGCGATGCCGGCCTTCTCGAAGTAGTCGAGCTGCAGGTCGGCGTTGACCCCCGGCGGCGGCTGGATGCCCAGCAGAGCCATCGCGTTCCACTTGGTCCGCACCCCGGCGCCCCGCTTGTTCGAGTCGGTGAAGCGGATGTCCTTGAGCGGGAAGTTCTCCGGGTCACCCTTGAAGCGGGGGAACCAGAAGAACGGCGTGCCCTGCCCCTGCATCGTGATGTTGCTCGCGTTGACCATGGCTCGCCCGCCGACGACCACGCCGTTGCGGTCCTGCGGGTTCACGCGGATCGTCAGGTCGCTGGCGCCGACCGAGAAGTGTGGCTTAAAGAACGCGGTGTTGGAGAGCGAGGCCCGGTCGGCGGAGAACTGGTCCGAGGCCTCTTGCCGAAGCGCGTCCGCCCGGACGTACAGCGGCATTCCCGTCGCCTCCTCGGTGGTCCAGAAGACCGCGTCGAGAACGATCGAGCGGGACGTCGCGACGTCGTAATAGATCCGCGGGCTCCGAAGCGTGTACGCCCCGTCGGTCGCGGTGACGGCGCCCTCGAGATACAGCCCCTGCAGATCGTCCGCGTCCATCTTGCCGATGGTGTCAGCGAGCCGTCCGGGCTTGAAGAAGACGACCGCGCGGTCCGCGGTCAGCTCGAGCGATCGGCCGTTCTTCGCGTCGGCGTACTGCGCCACCACGCCGCCTGTCAGCGTGAGCGAGTTGGACTCGGGCCCGCCGCGAATCGTCATGCGTTCGCCCACGGAGAAGTAGAAGATGCCCGCGGAGGGGAAGATCGGCGAGGCCTCGGCGGCGCGGCGCGGGTCGCGCGGGCCCTTGAGCGTCGCGACCTCCGGCGTCACCCGCGTCGTCGGCGGGTCGGGCAGGTCGATCGGCAGGTTCACCGCCACCCGCTCGGCGAGCCCCGCCACGATCGCCAGCCGCGACGAGAACTCTTGCTCCGCCAAATTCAGGAAGTCTGTGACGTCTCGCTCCTGCGGGCGCCCGTCCGCTCTCGCGTCCACCCGGAGCACCACCGAGCTGGTGGTCGAGATCACGCCCTCGATGGGGAGCCACTCGGCGTCGATGCCGACCGCGGCGGCGGCCTCGGGCGTCGTCGCGTGCTGTAGCACCGCGTAGATCTGATACACCGGGCGGCTCGGGCTTGAGCCCGGCATTCGCTGGAGCCAGATCGCCGCCCGTCGGGCCCGAAATTCGTAGGATCCGATCACGAGGCGGCAGTCGCCGTCGAGCACCAGCCGCTGGGTCGTGGTCGCCCCGGCGGTGGTCGCGGGCGAAGACCAAGACCACGTGCGGGCGGCGGAGAACGCGAGCTGCCCGGCGACCGGGGTGAGCGGGAGCGAGATCGCGTCGAAGCCCCCGGGGTCCACCAGCGAGATCGCATCCTCGATGGGCTGGGCCCGACCCGGGCTGGGGGCCAGACCCGGGCTTGGGGCCTGCATCGAGCTCGGGGTCAGGGCCGAGCTGGGGGCCACCTCGGGCATCGAGCCCCAGGCGTGGCCCGCGAGGGCGACCAGCGCGGCCGTGATGGTGGGGGTGGTCATCCGTGATTTGGCGAGTCGTGCTGGCATCCTGCCCTCGTGGTGTAGCGTGCAGCGTAGAGGCTCGGTGCGCCGATCACAAGCGCCGGCGGTGTGGATCTGTCTGAAGGCGTAAAAACGCACAACCGGAGGCGGCTGGGCGGTGCGGATCGCTCGTTGGTGGCCTGGCCTTCAGCTAGCTGATCAGGGCGAGACGGACGGGTGCTCGGGGGCGGCCTTGCCGTTGGCGCTGGTCTCCTCGGCTTTGGTGCCGCGGACCTCGCCGGGTGCGAAGTGGTCTGACCGCCAGGACTCTGGGTAGGTCTGGTCGTCGATCCCGAGGGCTTCCTTGGTGGGGAACATCGGGCGGAAGGTATCGCACATCACGGCGAGCTCGTCGGTGAAGGTCTTGCCGAGTGAGGCTTCGACGGTGCCCGGGTGCGGGCCGTGGGCGATGCCCTGGGGGTGCATGGAGATGGAGCCGGACTCGATGCCGCGGCGGGCCTTGTAGTTGCCCTCGACGTAGTACATGATCTCGTCGGAGTCGATGTTGGAGTGGTTGTAGGGCACGGGGATGGACTCGGGGTGGAAGTCGAGCATCCGCGGGCAGAAGGAGCAGATGACGAAGTTGTGCCCCTCGAAGGTCTGGTGGATGGGTGGGGGGAGGTGGATCTTGCCGACGATGGGCGCGAATTCGGCGATGTTGAAGGCGTAGGGGTAGTAGCAGCCGTCCCAGCCGACCACGTCGAGCGGGTGGTAGGGGTAGACATACGAATGGATGGTGTCGCGGGCCTTGATGCGGACCTCGAAGTCGCCCTTCTCGTCGTAGGCCAGCGGGTACTTGTCGCACGCGGTGGGGATTCGGAGGTCACGCTCGCAGTAGGGGGCGTGCTCGAGGAACTGTGCGGTCTTCTTTGCGATGTAGCCGGGCGGGGGCATGATGTGCGAGGCGTTGACGGTCTCGAAGCAGACGAACTTGCCGTAGGGCATGTCGTCCTTGGAGTTGCCGGCATATTCGTCGTTGTCTGAGCCGTCGGATGGGCGGTCGTTGAAGACGATTTTGTAGATGGTGCCCTTGGGGATGACGAGGTAGTCCTTCTTGACGAACTCGACGGTGCCGTACATGGTGTAGAGGACGCCGGAGCCGAAGTGAACGAAGAGGCACTCGTCGCCCTGACTGTTTTTGAAGTGGTAGCCCATGGGCTCTGCGGGTTGGCAGAGGGACATCTCGACGTCAGCGTTGCCGAACAGGATGACGCGGCCGGTGACGGGGTCGCCCTTGGTCTTCATGTCCTGGGTCTTGAGGTGCCGCATCCGCATGACGGACTTTTCGACGTACTCGGGCTTGGTGGAGTAGAGCGCCTTCCAGCCGGTGACCTGGGTCGGCGGGTGGATGTGGTAGAGGGTGGAGGATGGGCCGACGAAGCCCTCGGTGCCGAGCAGCTCTTCGGAGTAGAGCGCGCCGTCGGGGCGACGGAACTGGATGTGGCGCTTGTGGGGGATGGAACCGAGCTTGGTGTAATACGGCATGGCCGAGGTCTCAGGCTTCCCCACGCCCGGGTCACGGCAATGCCGACTCGGCGAACGGGGGAGGGGGTTTATTCCGGGGTCGATCCCGTGCGAGGAGTATACGCAGCGGGGCTTAGGCCAGGGCTCGCTCGATGCCGCCAACCAGGGCGTGCAGGATCAGCATGTGGAGCTCTTGAATGCGGTCGGCGGTCTCGCCGGGCACGATGAACTCGATGGTGCCCACGCCCGCGAGCTTGCCCCCGCCCTTTCCCAGCAGGGTGACGGTGGAGGCCCCACGCTCGTGGGCCGCGTTGACCGCCCGGAGGATGTTGGCCGAGTTGCCCGAGGTGGAGAGCGCGATCACGGCGTCGTCGGGGCGGGCCAGGGCCTGGACCCAACGCTCGAAGACCGCGTCGTACCCGAAGTCGTTGGCGGTGCAAGTGAGGTGCCCGGCATCGGCGCACGCGATCGCGGGGATCGGGTCGCGGCTCTCGCGGTATCGGCCGGTGAGCTCCTCGCAGAAGTGGACCGCGTCGGCGCACGACCCGCCGTTGCCGACCGCGAGAATTTTCCCGCCGCCTCGCACCGCGCGTGCGCACAACTCGGCGGACTGCGAGACCCGGTCAGAGAAGGTCGGGTCGGCCCGCATGGTTTCGAGCACCCGGGCCGCGGTGTCAAACTCGCTCTGGATGACTTTGGATTGGTCCATGGGTTGGGCGGCCATCGGTCTCAGCCCCCGCCCACAAGGGTGACAACCTCGACGGCGTCGCCGGGGCTGAGGACGCGGTCGGGCCGCTCAGAACGCGGGACCAAGGCCTTGTTGACCTCGGCGGCGCAGACCGCCTGGCTGAGCCCGAGGTGCGTCAGCAGCCCCTCGACGGTGAGCCCGTCTGGCAGGTCGTGGGATTCGCCGTTGACGGTGAGGGTCATCACGCGTGAGTGTAGAGGCCCGGGGCCGGGGAGGTCGGGCGTGTTGTGTGTGGGGGGGGAGCCGAGGGCTCAGCGGGTGTCGGCAGCCGCCCGTGAGGCGATGCCCAGGCGGGAGAGGATCGTGATCTGCGGCTTGGGTTCGTCGGTGGTCGGAGAGCCGGGCAGAGCGTTGATGGCCTCGGTCGCGTTGGCGAAGCCGGCGAAGGGGTCGAGCCCGGTCTCGATCCAGGTGTCCCAGGCCTTGTCGGTCTTCTTCATCAGGCGTGAGGCTCGGATGCGGGGCTCGGAGGCCTCGATGCCGGTGAGCAGCTTGTAGGCCAGGCTGACGACCGATCGGATCTCGTCGCGGATGAGCAGGTCGTTGGCCGGGCCGAACCCGTTGCGGAGCCGGTCAAGGCCGTAGAACTCAATGAAGAGAGAGCCTCGACGGCCGACCTGGATCTCGTCGAGACCGATGGGGCCGTGCGAGAGCCCGACCTTGTGGGCGAACTCGATCGCGTCGAGGGTCTGGGCGACCGCGTGGGCGACCTCGGCGGCGGAGAGCGGGCCGCCCCGCAGCTCGATGAGATCCGACAGCAGGACCAGGCCCTCGTGGTTGCCGGTGAAGGGGGTGGTGAGCCAGAGGTCGCCACGTTCGCCGAGGGTGAATGCGTTGAGGCTCAGCACGTGGCTGTGACTGAACGCGGCGAGCTGCTCGACCGCGGCCAGGAGTCGGCGGCGGTCCGTGGACTCGTGCCCGGTGTCGATGCGGTGGAGGGTCGTGTTCTCGTTGGTCTGGTCGTCCACGGCGAGAAAGCGATCGCCATGGATCGAGGGGCGCAGGGGCCTGACGATCCGGAACTGGCCGATGTTGTGAGGGGTGTGGGTGCGGGGCATAGCTTGGGTAGTTCTGATTGGCTCCAGAGGCCTCTGCGGCCAGCGGGGCATTGTATCCGCCTCGCCGCGTTGGGTTTCGGTATCAGGACATATCGGTGCAGTGGGCCAAGGTTCGCCAGCCGATAACGACACCCGAACAGGTGCAGAATGCTAGCCGTGAGCTTTCACCGAATTTCTCAGGCTTGTTTGATCGGGCGGTCAGGGAGAATCTGCGTACGGACTACTCGATGGAGTTGAGCCGATCGATCTCGCCTTGCTGCACTTTGAGCCTGGCCTCCAGCCGGGCCATGCGGTCGATGAGCTGCTGGGTTGACCATTGTTGCTCCTGGTCACGCTCCGCGGCGTGGAGCTGTGGCGTGATGGCCCCGATGGTGTTCGTCTTGTCGTCAGCGCTCGGGTCGTGCAGGATGGAGCCCGCGGTGGTGCCGTAGGCGGTGGGGACGTACAACGCGGAGAGCGCCGAGTCCACGATGATCCCGGTGCCACCGCTCACCGAGGCGAGCAGGCGGACGCTGGTCGCCGAGCCGGAGGTAACGGGGATCACATCGAGCGCCGGGACAACGACGATGTAGGTCCCGCTGGCCGCCGAGGGCGGGATGTAGTGTCCGTGCTCGACGCCGTTGAGGTAGCTATTCGAGTTGACGCCCATGCCAACGGTGATGGTGGTTGCGGTGCCGATGGTGTGCACAACGTTGACCTCGGCGACCCCGGACATCTGCACAAACCCCGCGGCGGGCGCGGTGATGGTTCTCGTGAGTACCGCGGTTGAGGAGATGCCGAGCGCTACGTTGGCGGCGTTTCGGCGGGCCGCGGCGACGCCGGGTTCGTCGAGGATCTCGAAGGCATCGATGGCGCCGTCCACGGTTTTAAAAGCGTCGGTGCCCGAAGAAATCGAGGCGTCTATATCCGTGTGTGTGCCTGAAGTGCCGAATATTGTGAGACGGGAGGCCGAGGTGCCGGTTTTGTTCCCATCGATGATGACTCCGGCGTCGCCTGAATTGTTTCTGGTGACATTTATGTACCCACCCCCGACACTATCGGTTTGCAGGCTAATCGCAACGGTATCATTCAGGGCATGTTTGACTTGAATGATGCCCCCGAAGAAGCCGCTGGGCCCCATCGTTACGATCGGTGTCGAGACCTCGCTGCTAAACAGATTGAATCGTCCGTCGCTCGAGTTGGGCTGACCAATGCGCACACCGTTACCAACGATGAGTTCTGTGCCCAAGATCGAGAATGCATCGAAGCCATTGCCGATTACTGTGGGGTCGTTGAGGTAGGCTTCGGTGAGCCCGGTGCCCGAGGCAAGCGCGAAGTCCGCGGCTAAGGCAATATCCGCTGAATCCGCGTTGTTCGCGTTCAAGGCGCGATGAGCCAGCGGTGCCTTGGTGACGATTTGGCGGGGGGCCAACGGGGTGTACGGATCGAACGAGCCTCCGGGCCTCACTTCCAGGTCGAGCCAGATCTCGCCTAGACCACTCCCGAATGACGAGAACTCATACGCCGCCATCGGGACCATGAACAAACCATCGGTGACCACAACACCGGTGTGCCCATCACCGGCGAGCCAGGTTCCGCCGACCGCACTGTCGTAGTAGTTCACGTTGATTTCGTACGTGCCGTTGGCGGGCTGCCCGCTATCGGTCAGTCGTCCTTGGTAGGTCGGAAGATCGGCCGGCTGAGCGAGGGCAGGGCCGGTAAGAGCGATGGCGGCGAGCAGCGTGGCTGCCGCGGAGCGGGTGATGTTGAGCATGGATCTGGATCCCCTGGGATTAATGCGAGCGAGGATAGTAGAGCAGATCTGCACGCCGGTGTCGAGTCTAATCTCGCAAAGCGTGCGGGTTGACCACAATCGTCAGCACGAGCCGAGGCGCTTGTTTCCCCAATGAACCCCGGCCGATCCCATCGCCGGGGTCGCACGGATCACTCGGATACCAAGATGCGGCGGCTCGCGGGCACCCTGCGTTGAGGGTGTGGCTCCGTGCCTTTCGCCTGCAGCCGCGTCGCGTCGCGTCGTCAGCGTCGTCATCGCACGATCAGGGGCCGCCGAGCATGGCGAGAACCATGCCCGAGGGTGCGGGAACGGGCATGTAGGAGAAGTTGTGCGTTCCGTCGAGTCCGCTGCCCGGCGTGAAGACGCCCTTGAAGTCGTCGGTGTCGCCGTTGCCGGCGTCGCCTTGGGTCTCGAGCGTGTCGTCGCCGCCGTGGCGGGGATCAAGCGAATCGATCACGGGGTCGCCGTCGGGAGGAGACCGGAGGCCGATCCCGATTGATGGAGAATTCCCGTGGCCGCGTCCCTCCGGTCACGATCCCCTCAATCCCGGCGTATCATGTGCCCACGGGACCTGGGCTCCCTCCCCCAAGCGGGACTTATTCACCGCCCAAGACGCTGGAGATTCTTGAGATGACCACCGCCACCACCTCCGTGCCCAGCACGTCGGCCGATCCCCTTGCGCTGATCGATGTCGATCACGTCCGCTTCTATGTCGGCAACGCCAAGCAGGCCGCCTACTTCTACGCCCACACCTTCGGCTTCAACATCTCCCAGGTCGCCGACCTCACCACAGGGTCACGCGAAGAGGCCGACTACCTGCTCACCCAGGGCAACATCCGCTTGCTGCTCACCAGCCCGCTCAACGACCAGCACCCGGCCGCCGACGAGATCAAGAAGTTCGGCGACGGCGTAAAAGACATCGCACTCACCGTGGACAACGCGGTCGCGGCCTACGAGCAGGCGATCAAGAACGGCGCTGAGTCCGCCAACGAGCCCCGCGAGCTGGGCGACAAGGACGGCGTGGTCACGGTCGCGAGCATCAAGACCTATGGCCGAGCGATTCACACGTTCGTCAGCCGCACCGGCAAGTACGCCCACGACAAGCTCAAGCGTGGCGGCGAGTTCATGCCCACGTTCCGCCCCATCGAGAGCCCGGTCAACGCCTACAACAAGGCCAACCCGTGCGGGCTGATGTACGTGGACCACCTGGTCGGCAACGTCGAAGAGGGCAAGATGAACCACTGGGTGCAGTGGTACGAAGATGTCATGGGCTTCAAGATGTTCAAGCACTTTGATGACGCGGACATCTCCACCGAGTTCTCCGCGCTCATGTCCAAGGTCATGGCCAGCGGCAACAACCTGATCAAGATGCCGATCAACGAGCCGGCTGAGGGCAAGAAGAAGAGCCAGATCCAGGAATACCTCGAGTGGCACGGCATGACCCCCGGCGTGCAGCACCTGGCCATGCGGACCGACGACGAGATGGGGAGCGTGGCCGAGCTGCGGCGACGCGGTGTGGACTTCTTGAACCTGCCCGAGAGCTACTACGAGCAGGTGTGGGCACGCGTGAACAAGACGCTGACCCAGCACGGCCACGAGATGGTGAAAGAAGATCACCAGCGGATCAAGGACCTGGGGATTCTGGTTGACGCCGACGACGAGGGGTATTTGCTGCAGCTGTTCACCAAGCCGCTGCAGGACCGGCCGACGCTGTTCTTCGAGATCATCTCACGCCACGGCAGCCAGAGCTTCGGCAAGGGGAATTTTAAGGCGCTGTTTGAGGCGTTGGAGATCGAGCAGGAGAGGCGGGGGAATTTGTGATAGAGCCGGGAGGCGGAGCCCGTAGATCGAACTGGGTTTGCATCTTTCAGCTCTCAGGGGCTCGTTGGGTCCGAAAATCTAGAAAATGGCTGGCCTTCTGGCGGGGGCGTGTTCTATTTTCGTTGCCCTCGTTCAGACGAGATGCACAGGGCCTGTGGCGGAAGGTGAACAAATGAATACTCGAGTTTTTGCTGCAGGGATGTTGATGGGTGCCTCATTGGGGGCCCAGGCTGATCCGTTCGTGTACATGACCACGAGCAGAGGCTACTTGCTGCGCGCCCAGCTCGGAGCGTCCGGCTTTGAAGTCATCGGAAACAGCAGCCCTGATTGGTTGACGACCGCCAACATCATCACGCTCGAGACGGGGCATGACGGGCGGTTTTGGTCCAGCTACACCTATTCGGGCTGGTCCGATGGCTCGATCGTGGGCGGCGTCATCGCCGAGATTAACCGAACGACGGGGTTGGTCACGCCACGGTATGCGATGAACCAGAATTCTAACTTTGGCGGTGGGGGCGGCGGCTTGAACTTCGCTGGGGGCATGGCACTACATGACGACGGCACCTTCTGGATGCTCAACTGGGACTTTGGCGGCACTGGGCCGGTTTTCCTGCACCAGATCGATATTCAGACCGGTGAGATCTTGAACAAGGTCTTGACGGAAATGGAGAACAAGATCTCTGGAGCCATGGTGTTCCGCAATGACGGCATGCTCGTCAACCTCGCGTATTCGCAAGGTGGGATGGGGCCTGTGATGTCCGTCATCAACCCCGTTGACGGCAGAGTTTCTTCGCAAGAGCTTCTTCAAGGGCCGACCAACATCACGGGCCTGACACAGTACGAAGGGCAAACGTATTTGAGTACCCAGTATGGGCCGGTGTATCGGTTCGACTTCGACACTTTGGGGTACGAGCTCGTCTGGGACATAAATGCAGGCTTTTTAGATGAGTACGGAACGATCTGGGGCATCACTGTGAACCCGACTCCGGGGACGATCACTCCGGTGCTTCTTTGTCTCGGGCTCGTGTCCAGACGCAGGCGTGTCTGAGCCATGTGCCTCGAGGATGCCCCCGCCATCGTCGGGTGAGGCCGCCTGATCGTGGCGGATGCGGCCGCGTCTCCGCCGGGTGCCCCGATGACGGCCGGGTGCCCCGATGATGGCGCAGCCTTCATCGGGCCGTGGCCTCAGCGACCGCTGAGCGTGCTGACGTTGGCCCGAGCCGAACGTGGAGAAGGCTTCGCCGTCTCCACGGCACCCGCCCCTCACCCATTGCCTGGGTGCCACGGCTTGTCTTGCAAGCCGTGTGCTTTGGGCTCGGAGCACGGGTTGCCCTTCGGGTCAACCCGTGGCACCCTGAGGCTTCACCCAAGAAACCCTGAGGTTTCACCCAACAACCGGTGCCCGCCTTCGGGTCAACGCACGGCACCGTATTCACCAACGCCTGCCTTGCCCTTCGGGTCAACGCAGGGCACCGTGATCCAATCGGCGAACACCACGCGG
>JBLHKT010000008.1:0-117580 GCA_047620485.1 Phycisphaerales bacterium
CACCCCCACCTGGACCATCGCCCACGCACTCGGCTTCCCCCTCGAACTCGACCTCCACAACCTCGCAGGCCAATGGATCCCAGGCCTCATCGACCCAACATCAAACTCCGCTCCTTCTCCCCCCCTGGGGGGAGAAGGTGGCCCGCAGGGCCGGATGAGGGGTTCCCCACTCCCCGCCGCGGGGGCCGAGAGGGGGTTCGCCTGCCGACACTGCTGGAACATCCAACGCGTCTCCCTCGCCACAAACTCCGGCTGGAACCGCTTCATCACACACCTCTCCGCAGGCCTCCTCTACGGCTGCGAAGTCCCACGCCCAGCACTCGCAAACCCCGAGTCATCCCGCAAACGCCCCTACCAACCCCGCCCCCGCCTCGCCGCCGACCCACACCCCCGCCGCACCCAGGCCGCCCACCTCTTCACCCAAGGCCTCACCCACAAGCAGATCGCCAACGCCCTCAGCATCACCCCCGCCGCCGTCGCCACCCACATCAAAAGATCGCACAAGCAGCACAACACCCACAACCGCCAACAGCTCAAGGCCGCCCTCAGCACGCCAACCGCACACACCTCAGACGCATGAACCCGCAATGTCTCCTAATGCACCCTGAGCGCGAGCGACGGGTCGCTCTCTTCCTTCTCCAGGCGGCATGCTCACGCTCTCCGGGCGGCATGCTCACGCGCAGCGCGAGCATGGTTCCCCCGCTGCCCGCCTTCACGTCAACCCCCAAAGCCGGCTCTTAATCCTCCCCCGTCACCTGCTGGGGGGGAGGGGGAGGTGGCACGCGAAGCGTGACGGAGGGGGTCGTGCTCGGTGTTGTGGAGACGACTCCTCGCGAGCCTTCCCCACCCGCTGACCCCATAGCCCGACAAACGCTTCGCCTTCATCGGGGCACCCGGCGATGCCGTTAACAAGCCCACCGCGCAAGCGGTGGGGCTCGCCCTCCCTCTCCCCGCTGCCGGGTGCCACGAGCCTCGCGAAGCGAAGGTCGTGCCTCTGTCTTGCAGGGTGTCGGGGGTTGGCCGCGCCAGCGGTACCCCGCGCGCACTCCCGACAATGGCTTCGCCATCCTCGGGGCACCCGGCGGTGTTGATTCCTCCCCCGTCCCCGACGGGGGAGGTGGCACGCGAAGCGTGACGGAGGGGGTCATGCTGGGTGCCGCGGCGACGACCCTCGCGAGTCTTCCCCACGGCACCCGGCCTCAATCCCCGTCGGGTGCCACGGGTTGGCCGCGCCAGCGGCAACCCGTGCGGGGATGGTGGAACGAGCACGGCTTGCCCTTCGGGTCAAGCCGTGGCACCCGACGTACGCACCCCCGACGATGGGCTTCGCCATCCTCGGGGCACCCGGCCGTCAACAAGCCCACCGCGCAAGCGGTGGGGCTCGCTCTCCCTCTCCCCGCTGCCGGGTGCCACGACCCTCGCGGAGCGAAGGTCGTGCCTCTGTCTTGCAGGGTGTCGGGGGTTGGCCGCGCCAGCGGTCCCCCGTACGCCCTCCCGACGATGGCTTCGCCATCCTCGGGGCACCCGGCCGTCAACAAGCCCACCGCGCAAGCGGTGGGGCTCGACCTCCCTCTCCCCGCTGCCGGGTGCCACGAGCCTCGCGGAGCGAAGGTCGTGCCTCTGTCTTGCAGGGTATCGGGGGTTGGCCGCGCCAGCGGTACCCCGCGCGCACTCCCGACGATGGCTTCACCATCCTCGGGGCACCCGGCCGTCAACAAGCCCACCGCGCAAGCGGTGGGGCTCGCCCTCCCTCTCCCCGCTGCCGGGTGCCACGACCCTCGCGGAGCGAAGGTCGTGCCTCTGTCTTGCGGGGTGTCGGGGGTTGGCCGCGCCAGCGGTCCCCCGTACGCCCTCCCGACGATGGCTTCACCATCATCGGGGCATCCGGCCGTTAACAAGCCCACCGCGCAAGCGGTGGGGCTCGCCCTCCCTCTCCCCGCTGCCGGGTGCCACGAGCCTCGCGAAGCGAAGGTCGTGCCTTTGCCTTGCGGGGTGTCGGGGGTTGGCCACGCCAGCGGTAACCCGTGCCCACTCCCGACGATGGCTTCGCCATCCTCGGGGCACCCCGGCCAGTTCCACGGCACCCTGCAGAATCGCCAAGTAGTACAATCAAGCAATGCCCGCCAACACAAAATTCCCTGTATGCGAACAGCCAAGCGATCCCGAAATCTCCGTTTACAGATACATGAACCTAGCAAAACTCGTCAACCTGATTACCACTTCGCGGCTATACCTCATCAATCTTAACTACTTGGAAGACTCCGCCGAAGGCACATTCGACCCCTCAACCCGAGCTGCAATGATTGCTGATTATGAAACCCGACGAACTGAGCAAGAGGCGTTCCTGAAGAGCCGTGGAATTGAAAACTTCCCCTCCAATCCAGTTGAAAACCTAGAAAGATCGCTAAAGTCTGGTTGCTATGTAAACTGCTGGTGCATTCAACAATATGAGAGCGAGGCTCTTTGGAGAATATATGGTGGCGAATACGGGGTTGCGATCCGAACCACATACCAACAACTCGCACTCGCACTCCCAAGCCATTGCATGATGGGCAAAGTTAAGTACTACGACCCTTCCACCGAAAAAATTCCCCTAGAGAACTTTCTGAACATCGCCATGCACAAGCGACATTTTTTTAAACACGAACACGAATGCCGCATATTTCACTTCGACGGCACAGGCATGGGAGAGACTCCTGTTGGCTATGACAAGAATTCGCCACGGCCCATCGCAATCAGTGCGCAAGTCGATCTCAAGATAGCAAAACTTGAAGTGATTCCAAGTCCACTAGCACCACCTTGGTATTTCGACACGGTCGCGAAGCTCCTCTCCGCGATTTCTTCGCCTTGCACAATTGCAGAATCAGTCATGAAATAATTAGATCACCCGATCATCGCTCGCGAGGTTGTGAGCCGGAGCCGTGTTGAGCTGAACAAGCGTCTCCCCTTGCAGCCCCTTCGCCTCATCGGCGTCCACAAAGTCGCTGTGGCAGGATGCTTTCTCACTCAAATCTGAGTCGTCGCTCGCGGCCACGCCGACCTGCTTCTTTACCTTGCTCGCCAGCTCGTGGATCTCCTCGGGCTTCAGGTAGCCGCGTTGCTTGAGGATCGCTTGCTGCTCTTCGGTCAGGGCGTCGCTCTTGACCGGGGCCCCGAGCTTGCCGCCGGCCCCGACTCGTTCGAAGCCCTCCGCGTTGCCCGACTGGAACTCCTGGATCTCTTTGCTGATGCGGACCGAGCACCAGTCGTGCCCACACATGGCGCAGAAGTCGGTGTCCACGTCCATGTCCTCGTCGTGGTAGGCCCGGGCGGTGTCCTCGTCGAACGCGAGCTCGAAGTGCTTCTGCCAGTTGAGCGCGGCCCGCGCGGTGGTCAGCTCGTCGTCCCAGTCTCGGCTGCCCGGGATGCCAAGCGCGACATCCGCGGCGTGGGCAGCGATCTTGTACGCGATGCAGCCCTCCTTGACGTCGCCCTTCTTGGGCAGGCCCAGGTGCTCCTTGGGCGTGACGTAGCAGAGCATCGCTGCCCCGTGGTAGGCCGCGTTGGTCGCGCCGATGCAGGAGGTGATGTGGTCGTAGCCGGGGAAGACGTCGGTGACCAAGGGGCCGAGCACGTAGAACGGGGCGCCGTGGCAGAGGGTCCGCTGGAGCTTCATGTTGTACTCGATCTGGTCGAGCGGGACGTGGCCGGGCCCCTCGACCATGACCTGCACGCCGAAGCGCCAGGCGCGTTCGGTGAGCTCGCCGATGGTTGCGAGTTCGGCGAGCTGGGCCTGATCGGTCGCGTCGGCGAGGCCGCCGGGGCGGAGGCCATCGCCGATGGAGAAGGAGACGTCCCACTTGCGCATCAGCAGACAGATCTCGTCCCAGTGGGTGTACATCGGGTTGTCTTTGTTGTGGACGAGCATCCACTTGGCGAGCAGCGAGCCGCCGCGGGAGACGATGCCGATGAGGCGGTCCTTGACCAGCGGCAGGTGGGCCTTGCGGACGCCGGCGTGGATGGTGAAGTAGTCCACGCCTTGCTTGGCCTGGTGCTCGAGGGTGGCCATGATGATGTCACGGTCGAGGTCTTCGAGCTTCTTGCCGATGATCATGGAGTAGATCGGGACGGTGCCGATGGGGACGGTGGAGTTGGCGAGGATCGCCTCGCGGCAGGCGTCCAGGTCGCCGCCCGTGGAGAGGTCCATGACGGTGTCGCCGGCCCACTGCTCGGCCCAGCGGAGTTTTTCGAGCTCTTCGTCGGTGCCGGAGGAGATTGGGGAGGCGCCCATGTTGGCGTTGATCTTGGTGCGCGAAGCGCGGCCGATGGCCATGGGGTCGAGCTTGTGCTTGAGGTGCTCGGTGTTTGCGGGGATGATGAGGCGGCCTGCGGCGATTTCGTCGCGGATCTGCTCGGCGGTCAGGTGGGGCTCGCGCTGCGAGACGCGGACCATCTCGGGGGTGATGTTGCCCAGGCGGGCGGACTCGAGCTGGGTGATGGGGGTGAAGCCGGGGGTGGTGGTGACGGCCCGGGTGACGCTGAGGGCATCGGTGAAGACATAGGTGTTGGGCTGGGTCTCGTGGTCGGCCGCGTCGCGCGGGTTGGAGAGCCGCTTGACGCTCCAGCCTTGGGGGAGGAAGTCCCACGCGGTTTTGGTGGATGGGGCGGGCATGCCGGGGGTGTCGGGCGAGGAGAACATGCGGGGGCCGCCGATGTCGGCCTTGAGCGCGAAGCTGCCCGGGGTTGTCATGGCGGGGTTCGAGCCGGGGTTGAAGGCGCCGTGGGTTGGGAGCTGGAGATCGAGCGATTGTGCGCCGGGATACGGCTCGCCGGCGGCGGTGGTGCGGAAGGCGTTGCGGAGGTCTTGGGCGGAGCGGAGAGATCGAGTGGTGAGGTCGAAGGCCTTGCCGGCGGGGGAGGTTGTGGAGAGGTGGCTGGGCGTGGTTGATGGGGGGGTTGATGGGGGGGTGGGCATGTTGCGCTCCGTGCCGCGGGCTGCGGCGGGGTGGTCAATTGAACTCACCTGCGGAGGGCGACTGATTCGGGTGAATCGGTCGCAATCACAATCCCTCCGCCGGTGCGAGCCGGATCAGGTTCAACGGGTGCGTCTCAGCGGCGTGGGAGGGATCCCAGGCTGCGCCCCGTGTGATTAGGAGAGTGTAGCAGGCGGATGCCGCTGACCCAAACTCAGTCGTGCTCGGTTGCCTTGAGCTTGCGTCTGAAGAACTCGGCGATGGCGGCTTGGGTGTCCGGATCCGACTGGATGAGGGTGTTGTGGTCGCCGCCGGGCACGACTCGGATCTCGACGGGCACACCGGCGTCGGTCGCTGCGGAGAGGAGGCGGTCCGCGTGACGGACGTTGATGACCTCGTCGGCGTCGCCTTGCACGATCAGGAGCGGGCGAGATTCGAGCCCCGCGACCTGCTTCTCAGGGTCGAGACCTCGTTTGAACAGGATCGGCCCGAGGATCGGCATCCAGTCCTTCGCGACGCCCTTCCACGAGGAAAACGCGGAGACGAGCGTGAGGGCCCGGACCCGTTCGTCTTGTGCCGTGAGCGTGGAGGCGAAGGCGCCGCCGAGGCTGACGCCCATCGCGCCGACGCGGGCGGGGTCCACCTCGGGGCGTGCGAGCAGGGCTTCGAACGCGGCCTGGGTATCGAGCAGGAGCTTGTCGCGGCGGAGCGGGCCGTCATCATCGGATCGCCCGTACCCGCGGTAATCAAAGATCAGGACGTGAAAGCCCTCGCGGGTGAGGAACTCCGAGAACGAGCGGTGGTTGGCGAGCGTGCCGGCGTTGCCGTGACAGTGCAGGATCGCGGGGCCGGGGCCGCTGGTGAAGGGCTCTCCGGGCGTGGCGACGGCGGGCATGAACCAGGCGTGGAGCCGCACGCCGTCGGCGGACTCGAACCAGACGTCCTGGTAAGCGGGCGGGGTGGTAAAGGGTTGACGCGAGGGGAAGTAGGCGAGGGATTCGGCGACGCCGGTGAGGCGGATGAGAAGGACAATCGCTGCGAGAACGAGTGCGATGGCGGTGAGCAGGCGGAGGATGCGGGTTCGCGGGTGCCCTGGTTTTCGAGTTGCTGTTTCGCTCACCCTATTGGGTCCTCCATCATCGGCCAGTCCATAACGCTGGAGTTTAGCCTTTCTTGCACGGTGAGGTGGCGTGGAGAAGACTCGCAAAGCCTCGTCATCTCCACGGTACCCGGCTTAGACATCGCGCGACCAAGCATTTCGCTAGTCAAAGCTGGCGACATACAGCATCTCCCCAGTTATTGAGTCGCTCCAGAACATGCTGAAATTTCCCGGCCGAGACGAAAACTCTCTCAAAATGAGCTGTGCCGAGGTGCTGTCTGCCTGTGTCGTTGAGCCGAAGTTAACCAGATCACTTTGCGCCCAGCGCAGATACTCGGTTGTCGGATCCAATCCCAGAGCGCTGATCCGCGTCCGTTCGGCGGCCACCCGGGCAGGTGTACCGGGCACGTATAGCTGCATGCCTGGACCGCCCTGCATCATCCCCTGTCGTTCGTAAAACGCCGCCCCGTTTGGCAGCCCGAGTGTGGGATCTGGAAAATGCCCGACACCTTTTTTACGGTATGAATCGGTTTGCCAGAACGCGTGTCGTGCTGGGTAGTCCTGAATGGTTGTCCACTCGGGCATGTGCCACATCGCCTTTGCAATTGCACGCAGCGCGAACAGGCTCCCGATCCCAAGCACTGAGATTATGGCAAAGGTTATGAATGCATGCTTGACTGATTTATTCATCCCGCGGGGTCCACCATGAGGGACCATTCCATGACGGAGCTTGGGGTTTCGCCGTTGGCGCCGAGGTGGCGGAGCATGTTGAGGGCTTGGGCGCGGTGGTGGACGCCGTGGGTCATGACGTGGGTGAGGACCTGGCCCCGGGTGAAGGCGTAGGACTTGCCGCCGCGTTCTGCGGTGACGACTTCGTCTGCGGGGTGAGATCGGACGGAGTTTGCGAAATCGGCTGCGAGCTCTTTGTGCATCTCACGCCATCGGGCCACGCTGAACGGGTCCATGGTTTCGAGTCGGTCTCGCTGCTCGCGGCCTGCGAGCATGTCGCCCCAGCCCCGCATGGCGGCCAGGATGTGCGTGATGGTCATTCGCAGCGTGCCCGGGCCCATCTCGAATTCCTGGTCGAGCTGTTCGTCGGTGAGTTTGGCGCACTCGTCGAACAGCAGGCCCATGGACCATTCATCGTGGCGGATCATGATCTCGGGGGGGTCGCTCTGGGCCATGGGGCTCTCCTTGCGTGCGGGGCACAGGTAGCGAGTGTACCGCGCCGCGGACCAGGGGCCGCGGACGGGGGGCCACGGACGGGGGGCCGGGTTCTATCATCCGCGGTGAAACCAGCCCCATCCAAGCCCGCGCCCCCCACGACCGCCACGCCCCCCACGCCCCCCACGCCAGCGGGGTTCTACGACGATGCGCGGGTGTATGACATCCTGCACAGGCCGGGGACCGCTGCGGAGGTCACGGGGCTCGAGAGGATCGCGGCCCGGTTTGTTCGCAACGCCTCGAACCACTGGCTCGAGCCGGCGTGCGGCACGGCCCGGTGCCTGCGCGTCGCGGCGGGGCGCGGCAAACGGGTGTCTGGGTTTGACCTTGAGCCGGGCATGATCGCGTACGCCGAGCAACGGCTCAAGGCCCAGGGGCTCGCCTCGCGGGCGCACCTGTTCACGGCGGACATGACCGACTTTGCGGGCCGGATGAAGCGGCCCGCGGGCTTCGCCTTCAACACCATCAACACCATCCGGCACCTCGACTCGGACGACGCGATGCTCGCGCACCTCGGGCAGGTGGCGGCGGCCCTGACGCGAGGCGGGGTCTACGCCGTCGGGCTCTCGACCTGCGCTTACTGGCTCGAGCAGGAGACCGAGGACGTCTGGATCGCCAGCCGCAGCGGGACCTGGGTCACGCAGACCGTGCAGTACCTGCCCCCGACCGCAGCCGACCGCACCGAGCGCGTCGTCAGCCACCTCGCGATCGACGAACGCGGCAAGCCACGCGGCCTCGACTCGTCGTACACGCTGCGGGCGTACTCCCGCGACGAGTGGCTCGGGCTGATCGGCCGCTCTGCGATGCGGCTCGTGGCGACCGTGGACGAGGACGCGGGGGACCTTGAGCCACCGGTTCTCGGATACGCGATCTATGTGCTTGGGGTGTGAGCCGGGGTGGGTGTGAGTTGGAGTAGGTGTGAGTCGCCGGCGGGCTACTCGATCGTGACCGCCTTGATCAGCCTTGCCCCGGAGCCCTCGCTCGCGTCGGTGAGGCTGACGGCGGCCCGGACGCCGCGGGCGGTGTCGTAGGCGCCGGGCAGGGGGAAGGACCGGAGCACGGTCTCGCCGGGCTTGAGCCCGGTGACGGTGGCCTTGCCCCGCGCGAACCCGGGAACGACCGAGTCGAGCTGGAGGTTCAGCGTCTGGTCGCCCAGGTTGGTGACCTCGGCTTCGAGGAAGACGTCGGCGGGGTTGTCGGGGCTGCCGACGCGGTAGTAGACGCTGAGCTCGATATCGGGCAGGCCCAGCTCAAAGGCCCGCCGCACGCGGACCACGCCGTAGTTCTCAATCGCGGTCAGCTCGACATCGAACACGAGCGACTGAGGCCCTGAGGGTGTCCCCGCGGTGGTCTCGATCGAGAGTGGTACGCGCTCTTGACCGAGCGCGGGGATGGAGAACTCGATGACACGCGGCGAGATCTCCCACCGCCGGTCCACGGCGCCGTCCGGCACGCTGTACCCGCCCGGCTCGAGCAGGAAAGCCCGTCCGCGGATGGGGAGGTCCCAGGGGTTGTCGATGACGAGCTCGTGCAGGTGCACGACATTGCGGGCCTCGACCAGCTCTGGCACGAGGCGGATCGAGGTCCCGAACCGCGCCAGCCCGACGTCCACCCCCTCGAGGTACCGCGGCTCGTCGCCCACCTCGACCAGGTGCTCGGGCCGCTGCCGATCGCCGACCTCGACGCGTGGCACGGGTTGGGAGTTGCCGAACAGGTCTACCACGCGGACGTCGCCCTCGCCCAGGTTCATCCGCAGGGTGGTCTGATCGGTCTTGGCGTTTTCTCGCCAGACGACGAGTGCCCCACCGCGAGACTCGGAGGCCCCGGGCACGGGCTCGAGCACGTAGCAGCGCACGCCGTCGATGCCGGTGATCTCGCCGGTGACGGCTCGCTCGGTGAGCCGCTCGACGAGCTGGGCCCACGCGCCCATCGCCGCGGCGGGCGAGACCTGCGCCGCCTCGCCGCCCGGAACGGTCGGTTTGCGCGATCGCCCCGAGTAGCCGACCGGGTCCACCAGGGTCAGCCGCACCGGCTCATCGCCGACGTCGGTGGGCGAGCCGAAGTGTGCCAGGGCGGTGATCGCACGGCGGACGAGTTCCGCCGGCGGCGCCGCATGACCGAAGGGCTCCTCGGGCAGAGGCCTGAGCGTGAGCTCGAGCCCGGCCCAGAGCGAGCCGCCGAGGCTGGAGTCGGCGGCCTCGGGCGCCGCGGCCTGGGGCTTGCGGGCCTGGGCCGCCTCGCGGTTGAGCCGGGCCCAGTCCTCAGCGATCAGCCCCATCGCGCGGCCGTCGAGGCCGGCGGGCAGACTTAGGCTCAGGCGTGTGCCGTGGTCGAGCAGGCTCACGGGCAGCTCGTGCTCGGACCGCCAGGGGATCGAGACCATGGGCCCGGGGACCAGCCGGCCCAACTCGGTCCGGAAGCTCGCGAGTGACGACCCGGCCTGGTCACTGATCGGCTCGTCGCCGGCTCGCCCGATTCGCCACCGACGCACGCGCTGCCCGAATCGGTCGAGGAAGGGCTCGGTGTAGCCTCGCCAGACCTCGGGATCGCGAGTGAAGAGCGTGAGCGGGTCGAGCGGGTCGACCCCGGTCGATCGGGCCAGCGGCTCGGGGACTCGGCCGAAGCCGAGGGTGATCTGCACACCGCGGGTGAGCAGCCGCTCGATCGCGGGTGCGACCCGGTTGACCCGTACTCGCTGCCCCGCCGCGTCGGCCTGGGGACTCCACGAGGGCAGGTTTACCGCGGCTGAGCCCGAGGCCTCGACCATCTCGGGCAGCGCGACGATCAGGGCCTCGGGCAGGCTTAGGAACTCGAGGCCGAACTCGGGTCCGTGGCCGATGGCCGGGCCCGCGCCGGGCACCGCACCGGACTGGCCGAGTTTCCGCGGCGCGGCGTTTGCGTCCATCCAGAGGAAATCGCACCGTGCCCCGCCGACGGTGTGGCCGTCGCCGTCGCGCAGCCGGATCACGCCGCGGTACCACCCCAGCTGCGCCAGCTCGGGCTCCCACCGCTCGTGCAGGCGCCCGCCCTCGAGCGCCGTTTCAAAGGAATCGACGAGCCGACCGTACAGGTCCGTCACGGTCATCTGGACCGTGAGCCGCTCGCCGGCCAGGTCTCGGACGAACGCCTCGAGCGTCGGGCGGTCGGGCCGCCGCACCACGTTGCCCGTGCTCTTTGTCCGCAGCTCGACCCGCGGCAGCTGGTGCACCTCGACGGCGTCGAACCACGCCGCCCCGTCGAAGTCCTCGTCCCAGATCTTGAACGGCTCGGGCACCACGGACGGGCCGGCCAGCTCGCGCGGCTGCAGCAGCAGCAGCTCCATCTGCACGAACGCCGCGTCGGTGTCGAGCCCCAGAATCTCGACCCCCACCGGGGTCCAGCCCGGCGAGTGATGGACCACGCCCGACCGGACGCGACTGTCGTCGATCTCCCGCCCCGCCTGGTCCACCTGCCACGCCTCGAGCGCCGCCCCGGCGTGGGTCAGGCCCTCGGTCCGGACCATCGCCGTCACCAGGTAGTCGGCGGTAGAGAAGATGGGCACCACGCCGCGGCGGAGCTTGATGCTCGCCGACCCGCCCTGGGTGGGCAGCTTCACGCTCCCCAACCCCTCGAAGGCCGGAGAATCGTGATCGACAAACCCGCCGTTCCAGATCGGGAACCCGGGCCGTTCGCGATTCTGATCGGGGGCGGACTGCCCGCGGTACCACTCCTCGATGGGCAGCGGCGTGGGCCATACGTTGTTGAACCCGAAGACCCGGACCTCGCGGCTGGCGGCCTCGGGCCGCGCCACGGCCCCGGGCTGGGCGCTCCCCTCGGGCGGGGCGGCCGTCTCGGGCTGGGCGGCTGACTCAGGCTGAGTGGCGGTCTCGGGCTGGAGACGGGCCAGACCGACCGCGCACGGCATCGCCGTTATCGCCGCCATCACTGCGCACAGTCCTTGCCGGGCTCTCACGCCCGTATCATCGGCAGGGGGAGCGTGCGGCCTTGATCCACGCTCGGTTTCCTTGATGGAGAATCGCATGCCCGAATCGCCCGATCCCGCCCGGGACCCCGCCAAGCCCGATGAGTCCACCGCCCGGTCAATGACCGCCCGGTCGATAACCCAGCCGCCGATCACGCTGGTGGGCCCGCACGACCAGCCGTTCGTGCCGCTGGCCTACGAGCCGCCCGCGGGGTCGTCGGCCCAGGCCGCGGCGGGGTTCTACCGCACCATGGACCGTCGGCGGTCGGTGCGCACGTTCGCCGAGACGCCGGTGGACCGTGAAACGATCGAGTGGTGCCTCCGGGCCGCGGGGACGGCGCCCAGCGGCGCGCACAAGCAGCCGTGGCGGTTCATCGCGGTGAGCAACGCCGACACGAAGCACCAGATCCGGATCGCCGCGGAGGAGGAGGAGCGGGAGTTCTACACCCGCCGGGCCTCGGAGCGGTGGCTGGAGGACCTGCACCCGTTCGGCACCGACGCCAACAAGGACTTCCTCGACACCGCCCCGTGGCTCATCATCGTCATGGCGACCAAGAAGACCGACGACGGCGGGCAGACCTACTACCTCAACGAATCGGTCGGCATCGCGACGGGGATGCTGATCACCGCGATCCACCATGCGGGACTGGTGACGCTGACGCACACGCCGAGCCCGATGGGGTTTCTGCGAGAGGTGGTTGGGCGGCCCGAGAACGAGAAGCCGTTCCTGCTCATCCCGGTGGGATACCCCGCCGCGGGTTGCCTGGTGCCCAAGCTCGAACGCAAGGGACTCGACGAGATCTCGGTCTTCGTGGAGTGAGCCAGACGGGTGACCTACAGGTGGACCTTGCGGTTGAAGACATACCACTCGAGCATCATCATCCCCAGCGCCACCAGCAGCAGCCAGGGCCAGTACTCACGCACCCGTTCGGCGGTCCGGTCCGTCGCGGTCACCTCGCGTGAGCCCAGGTCCAGATCTTTCAACGTGGCGAGGTCTGACTCGTCCGGGTTGAGCAGGTTGGCGGTGTAGATTCGGCTGGCGCGGCTGCCGCTGACCACGTCGGTCGGGCCCGGCTCGCCCCCCCAGCTCACGCGGTAGAGCCCGGTGCGCTGCAGCGGGCCGTACACCACCGTGCCGTCTGACGCGGGCGTGACCGTGACCGCGTCACCCTCGGGCGGCTTGACGCGGACCTCGGTCGCGCCCTTGGGCAGCCGGGCGCTGAGGATCTGTCCGGGTGAATAGAGGCGAGAGGCCCCGCCCATCTCGGCGGCGGACGCCGCGTCGGTGGAGAGGTAGTCCACGGCGGAGGCGAGGAAGACGACGAAGCCGACGTTGAACGGCCAGTTGGACTGCCCCACGTCCCAGGGCACCACCACGGCCCGCGCCCCGCCGCGTGAGAGCTCGAGCATGCCCGGGCCGCCCACGAGCTCCGCCATCACCGTCGCCCCCGAGCCGTCGGGGATCTCAACGGCCCGCCCCTTGATCACGCGGACCGGGTCCAGCGAGACGTCACGCAGCACCGGGTGTGTCCGCGACCAGGTGACGAACGACTCGGGCCCGGTCTCGCCCAGATCGACGACGCCGAAGGGTGGCGGCGGGACCGCGCCCAGAACCAGATACCGTCCGGGGAGCACACTGCCCACGTCGTCGGTCGGCGGGACGACGCCGTCGAGCAGGAAGACATCGAACCGGTCGGCGGCGCCCGAGGCCCGGGCCGCGTCGTACTGCGCGGGTGTCCACGTGACCAGCTCTGCGAGCGGCATGCCCTTCAGCGCCGAGGTGAGGAACAGGTTGCCGCTCGTCACGATCGCGACCGAGGTCTGCCGGGCCGGGGGCACGGGGACGAGCACCTCGTTGTCGGTCATCAGCGCATCGGGCCCGCTGTCGGCGAACCGCAGGCGGATGCGGGCCAGGAAGCCGCTCGGGTCCTCGAGCTTGAACTCGATGCCCGAGCGAGAGGGCTGACGCCGAGCACCCTCGATCCCGCCCTCGGGCTCGGCCCCATCAAGCTCGACGGTCCGGATGCCCTGCAGGGTCTGCCCGTCGATCTCGAACTCGACGTCCACGTTTCTGGGCGAGGGGTCGTTGGACTGCACGCCGACGAAGATCGTGATCTGCTCCGGGTTCTCGTAGTCCCGCTCGGCGCCGACGCTCGTGATGGCGAGGTTGACCGCGTCGGGCGAGCCGATGGCGAAATACTCGAAGGAGTCGGCGGCGTCGGCGTAGCCGCCGCCCTCGGAGCCGGGGTTTTTGTCCTCGCGGAGGATGACCTTGCCCAGGTCGGCGATCCGCCCGTCGCTGTAGAGCTGGAACGTGATCGCCGGGCCCTGTACCAGGCCCTCGATCTCCAGTTCCTCAGCATCCGGCGAGGTGCCGCCCGCGTCGTCGAGCAGCACCCGCTTGGGCCGCCCCGCCTGGGCCAGCTTGTAGGCCTCGGCGATCGACGAGAGCGAGTCGGTCGGGCGGATCGATTCGACCGCGGCCCGGAGCTGGTTCTTGTCGCCGGTGAACTTGGTGAGCGGGTCGCCGGTGGAGTCAAAGGCGAGGATCATGGCCTGGTCGGCCTGCTCGGCGGAGCCGAAGACCCCGCCGTCGGACATCGCGTCGATCGCCTCGGTCGCGGCCTCCTTGGCCAGCTCGAGCCTCGTCTTGCCGGTCTCCGGGTCGATCGCGCTCATGCTCGCCGACCGGTCGATCATGAGGACGTACCGCTTGCCCTGCGAGGCCTCGACGTTGCTCCGCGGCTGCGCGATGGCCAGAATCACCGCGGCCAGCGCGAGCAGCTGCAGCAGCAGCAGGATGTTCTTGCGGAGCTTCTGGAACGGCGCGTTGGCCTGCAGGTCTTGGATGGCCTGGCGCCAGAGCAGGGTGGTGGAGATCTCGACCGTCTTGCGGCGCAGCTTGAGGAAGTACAGGATGAGCAGCGCGGGGATCGCGATGGCTGCGACGATGCCGGCGAGGAGTGGAGCGCCCCAGATCATGAGGGCACCTCGGAAGAAGAAGATTTGAACGCAAAGGCGCGAAGGCTGAGCGAAGGCGCGAAGGAAGAAAGAAATGCGCTCCAAGAATTCCCTTTTACGATCCCTCGGCGCGAGCCGAGGGTGCGTGAGAATGTGGCGCAAACGAAACCCTCGGCTTGCGCCGAGGGCTCGTAAAGAGAATGAGAGAGGATGAGGCTCAGCGACGCCGACGGCCCAGCAACCCCGCACCGATCAACGCGAGTGTCAGGGTAGCCGGCGACGGCACGGGCTTGACCCGGAACTCGTCGATGCCGAAGCGTGCCACGTCGTTGGGGCTGGCTCCGAAGGCCCCCTCGCCGAACCGGACGGAGACGGTGGTGGCGGTGGCGGTGAAGACCATCGACTGGGGCACCCAGGTGTTCAGCCCGTCGAACTCGACGGGATCGGTGAGCAGCGTTGAGGTCCAGTTCGAGATCGACGCCCCGGTCAGGGCGGCCTCCATCGTGTCGGAGTTGACGTTCCAGGTGCCGTGCCACAGGATGGTCGCGCCAAAGCCGATCGTGTACTCGTCCCCAATCGTGAACCCGCTGAGCGAGAGCTCGACGACCTCGTTCTGGGAGGCGTAGTTGAACGAGCCCGGGTCCCAGTGGTTCATCCAGAGTGCGGCGTCGTCGTCCACCCCCGAGAAGCTCTCGTTGGGGTTGAAGAAGAGGTCGTCGCCGAGGTCCGGCGAGGCGTTGATTGTGGTCCAACCGGGCAGGAAATTGCCCGAGACAAAGATGACGTCGGTGGTACCGAAGTCCTGCCAGGCTGGGGATGAAAAGTCCACCGTCGGCTGAGCCGAGGCGAACGAGGCGGCGGCGGCCAGGATGGCGATTGAGGTGATGGTGCGTGTCATGATTGTGTCTCCCGTTCAGATCGTTTTCTCGTGTGTGCTTTGCGGGTGCCCAGAACGGGCGGCCGCACGAGTTCACAGCGAGAGCAACCGCTCCGGCTAACGCACAATCGAAAAAAGAGGGACGCTCGTTGTGTAAGTGTGGGCGGGGCATCGTCATCGCAGCAGCCCCCGCTTCCGCAGCGTGTCGAGGATGAGCGTGTCGAGCGGGGTGTCGCTCTGCACCGAGATGCAGTTCATCTCGCGGCGGGAGCAGTATTGGCGGAGCCGGTTGTTGTAGGCCGCGAGGACCTGCTTGTACTTCTTTAAGAGCGGAGCGGAGATGGTGACGTCGGCCAGGTCCGCGTCCTCGCAGTCTCGCAGCCGCAGATCGCCGGCGATGTCGGGCTCGACCTCTTGCGGGGAGAGCACCTGGATGGCAAACACGTCGTAGCCGCGCCCTTGGAGCATCCGCAGCCCGTCCTGGTAGCCCTCCTTCATCATGAAGTCGGAGATGATGACCATGATGCCTTTGCCACGGCGGGACATGGCGAGACGCTTGGCGGCGGCCCCGAAGTCTGTCACGCCATCGGGCTCGACCTGGCAGAGGAAGCGTGCGATGTCTTGGAGGCGTCGCTTGCCGCGGAGGTCTTTGAGGGTGTGCATGACGGGGGTTGGCTGTATTTGATCCTGCGCTCCACCGACGGTGCGGAGCTTGCCGCCGAGGGTTGTGATGGCGACGCGGTTGAGGTTCATGAGCCCGATGTAGCCGAGTGCGGCGGTGAGCTGCTGGCCGTACAAGAACTTGCTGGGCTCGCCGCAGTCGGCGCTGAGGCTGGCGTCGAGGACGATGTGGAGGGAGAGGTCTTCCTCTTCCATGAAGAGCTTGAGGAAGAACTTGTCAAGGCGGCCGTAGATGTTCCAGTCCACGTGTCGGAGGTCGTCGCCGACGGCGTAGGGGCGGTGGTCTGCGAACTCGACGGACTCGCCGCGCTTCTTGCTTCGCCGCTCGCCCTGGAGCTTGCCGGCGAAGACCTTGCGGCTGGTGAGGTCCAGCCTACCGATCTGGGCCATGAGGCGGCTGTCGAGGAGGTCGTCGAGTGCGAGGGCGCGGGTTGGGTTGAGGAGTCTTTGCATAAGAGTTTTAACGCAGAGGCGCAGAGTCGGGCAGAGGTTTAGAGGATGGGAGGCAAGAAGAATTGATCCTGCGGAAGATGCCGTCCTTCATGAGTGTTCTTCCAAAGTTCATCAAGAGCCCTAGAGGATACTTTCCGGCTCTGAGATAGCTCACGAGCTGGACAAGGTGGATGTCTGCAACACGCTCGGCCGCCTTGAGCTCGACGACAAGCGAACCCTCAACAACAAGATCCAGCCGATGATCTCCGACCGAGACCCCCTTATACCTGACGTTCAACGGGACTTGCCGATCGTATTTCAGACTCCGCAGCTGCAGCTCGTGACACATCGCCTCTTCGTAAACTTTCTCTGCCAGGCCAGGTCCCAGTTCGCGGTGGACCTCGATCGCGACACCGATGACACTCTCGCTCAATGCGTTGAGTTCTTCCGGGGTACTTTGATTCCGATCATTCATGGTCTTCTCCGCGACTCTGCTCTACCTCTGCACCTCTGCGTTAAAGAATTTCTCTCACGCCTTGGCCAGCACGCCCACCGGCTGCGTCGGCGTCATCCGGAGGATCTCGGCCACGATGTCGTCGGCGTTGACGCGGTCGGCCTCGGCCTCGAAGTTGAGCAGTAGGCGATGCCGCAGGCAGGCCTTGGCGACGGCCTGGATGTCCTCGAACCCGACATGGAATCGGCCGTCGGTGAGGGCGCGGACCTTGCCGGCCAGCACGAGGGCCTGGGCGCCACGCGGCGAGGCCCCACACCGGATGTACTTGTTGGTCGGGCCCGCGTCACCACCCGCAGCGAACTCGCCCTCGGGGTGCGTCGCGAGCACCAATCGACTCGCGTACTGCTTGACGTGCGGCGCGACGACGACGCCACGCACGAGGTGCTGGGCCTCGAGGATCTGCTCGCCGCTGAGCACCGGCGACACGGTCGGCATCTCCTCGCCCGTGGTCCGGTCAAGAATCGTCATCAGGTCGTCGAGCTGGGCGTACCCCACGTCGATCTTCATCAGGAATCGGTCCATCTGCGCCTCGGGCAAGGGGTAGGTGCCCTCTTGCTCGATCGGGTTCTGGGTCGCGAGCACCAGGAAGGGCTTGTCGAGCTGGTAGGTCGTGCCCGCGACGGTGACGCTCTTCTCCTGCATCGCTTCGAGCAGCGCGGACTGCGTCTTGGGCGTGGCCCGGTTGATCTCGTCAGCGAGCACCACCTGGGCGAAGATGGGCCCTCGCTGGAACTCGAAGGAGCGTCGCCCCGTGTCGGGGTCCTCGCTCACGATGTTGGTGCCGATGACATCGGCGGGCATCAGGTCGGGCGTGAACTGGATGCGGCTGAACGGCAGGCTCAGGGTTTGTGCGAGTGTGCGCACGAGCAGGGTCTTGCCGAGCCCGGGCACGCCCTCGAGCAGGACGTTGCCGCCGACGAAGAGGGTGACGAGCACGCCGTCGATGACGTCGCTCTGCCCGACCATGACCTTGCCGATCTCGTTCTTGAGCGTGTTGTAGGTCTTGCGGAAGGCCTCGCACTGGGCCTTGACCTCGGCGGGGGTTTCTTGATGCTCTGGATTCGCTGCCATGGAGTCAACTCCTTTTCCCTGTCGGTATCGCTCGGTGCTGTGTTGGCCCGGCGGGTGATGCCTGCTTGGGTCTGCGTGTTATGAATCTTCCCGGTCTTCTTGGGCCCGCCTCTTGGCTCGCTTGAGGGCGCTGAGCGAGTCGGTCCCGGTGATCTCGTCCTTCTTCTTGCGGTCCGCGGCGGTGGTCCCCTCGACGTTCAGGATCGCGCCCGGGTCGGTCGGCAGCTCGTCGTCCGCAACCACGAACTTCACGCTGCGTTGCTGATCGGCGGCCTGCTTCTGCTCCTCGGAGGCGCCGCCCATCCGCTCCTGGGCTCGGCTGCGGGCCGCCTTGAGCGAGCCGAGCTGCTCGGTGTCGCGTTTGGCGCCCTGCCCCAGGCCTCGGCGGAAGGTCTCGGCGATCGCCGCGGGGTTGACCCGGACCCGCCGCACGCCGACATCGATCAGGAAGACCGCGATGCCGACGATGGCTGCGGTGAGCCAGAACGGCGTGAGCCCGACGGGCATGGTCAGCCCGGCCTTGGCCCACAGGTCGTCGGTCTCGGGGTCGCCCGAGAGCATCCGCCCGCCGGTCATGTCGGCGACCTGCTGCAGCAGCGCTCGGTTGCTCTGCAGGGCCCGGAACTCGTCGGCGAACGCGCGGGTCACCGCGGCCTGGGCCGAGCCCTCGATCAGCTCGCCGCTCGCGTCGCGGGCGCGGTACCCCAGGTTGAGCACGTACGACCCCGGGTCGCCCGTGTCGATCACGGCCTCGTAGCGCCCGGGCCCGACGGGCAGCACCTCGACCGCCTCGCCGGTGCCGTCGGGTCGGGCGACGCGTGAGTTGAACTGCACGAAGTTGAGCCGCTCGCCCTCTTGGTCAACGGCCTCGATCACAAGGAGCGTCTCGTCGCCCCGGTTCTCGGTGGTCACGCGGAGGGTGGCCGAGCCGCCGGGCCGCATGGCCCACCGGACGTGCTGCTCCCAGAACTGCTTGTACGAATCCCACCCGACCCAGCTGCTGGCCCAGCGGGTGGTCGCGTCGGACGTGTGCGTCACGACCTTGCCGAGCCCGTGCTGCCAGATCGCGCCGATCGGGTCGTTCTCCTTGCCCCGCATCGTGACCAGGCTCAGCCCCTCGCGGTCCGACGCAACGACGTACCCCGAGATCGGCGGCACGCCGGTGATCCCTCGCATCGGCTCGGCGGCGATGTTCACCACCGCGGGGCTGAACGGCTCGCCCTCCCAGATCAGGCTGCGGCGGATGGTCTGCGCTTCCTTGATGAAGATGTCGGGGAGGGTCGCCAGCGCGTTGGTCTTCACCTCGTAGTAGTTGCCGCCCGTGGTGTTGGCCATGTTCCGCAGCGTCGCCAGGTCGCCCGCCGAGTGCGGGTTGACCCCGACGGCGCTGATCGTGATGCCCGCGGCGGCGAACTGCCGCACCAGGCTCATGCTCATGCTCGGGTCGCCATCGGAGATCACGATGCAGTGCTTCTGACCGGCGTTCGCAGCCCGGAGCCCCTGCAGCGCCAGCCGCAGCGAGGGGTCGAAGCTGGGCATGTCGCCAAAGGTCAGCGAGTTGATCGCCTTCTGGGCCGGGGCCATGTTGCCGACCTGTTGCAGCGGGAGCACCCAGTCGGTGCCGCCGATGCCCGAGTACTCGATGATGCCGACGAGGTCTTGGCTCGACAGGTTCTTCACCGCGGCGATGCAGACCTGCTTGCCGTGGAAGACGCCCTGGGGGATCTCGACGGAGTGCACGATCAGCGCCAGCGCGCCGCGGGGCATCTGCCGTTTTTGTGGCGGGTCGAGCCGGATGGGCAACGCGTCGGCCAGCGGGCTGCCGATCCACCCGCCCGCGCCGAAGGACTCGGGCCCGCCGACCATCACGAGCCCGCCACCGTTGTCGTGGATGTACTGCCGCATCATCTCCTGGGCGACCTCGGAGAAGTTGTGCGAGGGCTCGTTGACCAGCACGATCGCCTCGTAGGCGTTCAGCTCGGTCAGCGTGCTCGGGAAGCTCGCCGACGAGATTGTCACCACGCGGATATCGCTCTCGAGCAGCGCCCGCTCCAGCTCGGCCCGCTCCTGGGGCGTCTCGCTGACGAGAAGCACCCAGCCCTCCGAGCCGACGAACGTCACGCCGCCGGCCTGGTTGTTCTCCGGGATCGAGTCGCCCCGCGCCGCGAGCCGCTCGCCCCCGGGCCCGAGCGCCGCGATGGGCTCGAAGAACGCCTCGTAGGACTGAGGCCCGGGCCGCACCTGCTGCACCGAAACCGTCCGCACGTCGCGCCCGCCGTCGAGTGTGATCTCCGCGCCGAAGCCGGGCGAGGACGGGTCCAGGTCGATCGGCGTGCCCGACTCGTTGATCCGCAGCCGCCCGACCACCGGGCGCGTTGCGTGCATCACGACCCGCAGCTGGATCGTCTCGCCGGCACGCACCGTCGCGGGCGCGACCAGCTCGTGGATGATGACCTCTTCCTCGTGCTGATACTCGACCATCAGCACGTCGATCGGGATGCCGACCGCCTTGGCGGCCTCGGCGGCCCGCAGCAGCGAGCCCGCGGTCTCGTTGCCGTCCGAGATCAGCAGCAGCCTCGTCGCGGCGTCGTCGGACGCCATCGCGATGCCCAGCCGAGCCCCCTCGCCCAGGTTCGTCCCCTCCGCCGACCCGACAAACTGCTTGACCACCCCCGCGTGCAACGCACTGGGTAGCGCCTGCACGTACGCCTGCTCCGCCGCGGTCACCGTGCCCAGCTCGTCCTTGGTCAGCCGCGTGGCCTTGGACGCGTCGGCGATGTACTTCTCGATCGCGACCTTCTGGTCGGGCGGGATCGATCGAGACTCGTCGAGGATCGCGATCACCGCGACGTTCTCTGCCACGTCCCGCCGCTGGGGCCTCGCCAGCGCTCCCACCACCAACATCAGCACCAGCACCCGCACCACCAACGCCGTCCACTTGGTCGGCCCGCCCAGCCCAGACAAACTCTTGCGCCCGATCAGCCACGTCAGCCCCACCAGCACCGGCAACAACAGCAACCAACGCTCGCGGTCAAACTGGACCGGCCCAACCACCAGCGACCCCAGCGGCCCCCCCAATGAACAGTCCATCCCGTGAATCAGCGGCCACATCACGGCGCACCCCGCTCGGGCGACTCGAACGCCACCACACGGTTGTTGCCCGAATCGAGCACCCACGCGAGCTTGTCGATCACAACCACCTCCCACGGGTTTACCAGCTCGCCCACCCGCCGACCCGGGCGGCCGTACCCGCCCAGCGACACGCCCGCGTTCAGGTCCAGCCGCTGAACGCGGCACGCCCCGAACTCGGCAACCAGCACCGTTGAATCCGCGAGCACCGCGACCGAGTAGGGGTGATCCAACTCGCCCAGCGCCCGGCCCACGAGGCTCGGCCCGCCAAACACATCCACCAGCGTAGCAGACGCCTCATCATCCAGCCTCAGCCGCACGATCCGGTGGTTCAGCGAATCCACCACCACCACCAGCCCCAGGGCCTCGTCGAACTCCAGGTTCTGCGGGCGCACAAAGACCAGCGCCCCGTCGGCGTCGTCCTCGCCCGCGTTGCCAAAGCGCCCGATCGTGCCCAGGGGTGTCATGCGCACGCCGCCGTCGTCGCTCAGCTCAGGCCGGAAGACCGTGACCCGGTCATTCCCGCCGTACTCGCTCACGAGCACGCGGTCCACGCTCCCGTCGTCGTGGGTCAGGATCTGCACGTCGGTGGGGTACACGAACTGCCCCGGCTCATTGCCATACTCCCCGAACGCGAACACGGGCTCGACGGTCTGCTGCTCGCGGCTCGGGGCGGGGATGTCGTAGGCGAGCACGCGGTGGTAGTGCGTGTCGGCGACCCAGAGGAGCAGCCGCGTCGGGTCGCGCGGGTCGGGGCCAACGCTCACACCGGTCGGCTTGCCCAGCCCCCACACGGGCATGCGGAACCCGCCGAGGTACTCTCCGGTCTTGGCGTCGAACCGTTGTACGCGCGCCGTTTTGTCGATCACGACCAGCGTCGGGCCGCTCACGCCCGCGGCGCCCGCGGGGACCGCGGCCATCGCGCGGGGGTAGTCGAACGCGCCGTTGGAGGTCCCGATCTCGCCGAACGAGGCCTCGACCCGGATGGTGCCCCCGTCGGCCGGGGCGCGGTCGCCGCAGGACACGAGCCCGAGCCCGCACCCGGTTGCTATTCCGATTCCGAGCCTTGTAAGAAGACCGGGGCCGACGGCCCCCCGGGCGGTGTTGTTCATAGCCGATCTTCTTACGAGCGTTGGCATCCCCAGCAGCATACGGGACCCTACCGCTCCCGGTTCGCCCCGGTTGCCGCCCGTCTTCCGGCGAGCAGCGCCCCGCCGACCGCCGCAGGCACGAGCCCGAGCCCCACGACCACGAGCGACATCGCGTTGAGCTCGTCCATCCGGGCGAAGTGCAGGTGCCCGAGCATCTTCTGCGCCAGCGACCCCGAGCCGGCCGGCTCGACGAACACCGTCGCCTCGATCTCGTGCAGCGAGAGGGCCGCGCCCGCCAGCCCGATACCCAGCAGCACCCGCCACTGCGCGGGCAGGGCGGTCATCGCCCAGCCGCGCAGCCCGCCGTCCGAGTCCATCTGCCGCGTGAGCCGCTGCTCGGCCGACTCGCCGCGGCACGCCCACACGCCCGCGAGCACGCCGAGGAACGAATATCGCGCCACCTGCGCCACCACGGGCCCGAGCCCGTCGAGCCCAAATCGCGACACCGTTGCCCCGATGAGAAACCCTGGCAGCAACCCGATCGCCAGCGCCACCATCACCGCCCACCGCACGATCACGCGGTCTCCCCGACGCCCCGAAGACAGGTGCACCGAGACCGCGACAGCCAGCAGCACCAGCACACCGCCCACCACCACGCCTCGCCCGAGGCTCGTGAGCATCGCGCCGCGGTCGAGCCGCCAAAGAGTTTTAAAGACCGTCCAGCCGCTGAGGTTGACCACGCAGATCAGCACCGGCACGAGCACCGCGAGCGACCACACGAGCCACCCGCCCGCCGCGGCTCGGCGCGAGCCCGCGGCTTGTTGCGTGGAGTCGCCCGAGTCCGACTCCGCGGGCCGCACCACGCGGCGCGCCAGCACCCACGCCGCGACCAGCGCGACCAGCAGGGTCGGCCACGACGCGGCCCACACCTGCCCCCACGCCCCCGGCGCCGACTCGGCCAACCGCAGCCACAACCGGATCGTGTACGTGGGCACCTGCGCCACGTGCAGCGGGACGGCTGAGCCCAGCATCACCAGCGTCACCAGGCCCGCGCCGCCGAGCAGCTCGCCCCGGTGGAACCGCACCCGCTCAAGCACGCCGCGCCACCACCGGGCCCGGTCCATCTGCAGCGCCTCGTCAAACCCTCGCCCGCGCCGCGCCAGCCCCCCCGCCATCACCAGCCCCGCGATTGGAGACGCCCACAACGCCAACCCGAGCACCGCGAACACCCGCCCCGCGAGGATCGGCCACCAGTGCGCGCCCGCGGCCGACCGCGTGAGCAACCAGTCGCCGAGCCACGTCCCGGGCGCGCGCAGCTGCCCCCAACCCGCGTACGCCAGATAGGACGGCAGCAGCAGCGGCAGCAAGACCACGCCCGCGATCGGGCCGCGTCGCACCAGCAGCCCGGCCATGGGCCACCCCATCGCTGCGGCGAGAACGCCGATCAGCACCGCGTACCCGACGCTGCGTCCCATGGCTGTAACGTCTGCGCGGTTAAGCATTAGCGACTCGACCAGGTCACCCGCGCGGGCGGTGCGCACCAGATCCGCGATCACCGGGCCCAGCACCGCGACGCCGACGAGCCCGAGCACCAGCGCGAGCACCGCCGCGGCGCCCCAGCGCCCCGGCTCTTGGTTCGCCCACCACGCCGCCACGCGATCTGGTAGACGGGGCATCAACTCCCCCCATCCGGGCAGGTCGCGGGCGAATTCGGGGTTGTCCGGGTATCATCAAGGCGCATGATCAAGCGTACCCCAACATCGCGCCGCAAGCCCGGCGCCCACTCCGCCCGTATCGTTCGCCTCCGCGAGGTGATGACCCGGCACGACGCCGACGCGATGCTGATCACCGATCCCGCGGACGTGGGGTATCTCACCGGGTTCCTGGGCGGGGACTCGTACCTGTTCCTGGGTGCCTCGGGCAAGCCGACCATCATCTCGGACGACCGGTACCGCGAGGACCTGGAACCGTTCAAGAAGCTCTGCCGAGTCGTGATGCGTAAGGGCCCGATGTGGCCGTGCGTTGCGGAGCGTTGCACCGCAGCCGGGTTCGCCGACAAACGGCGCAAGCCGACGCTCATGGTGCAGGGCGACCACCTGACGCTGCACCAGCTGAACACGTTTAAGAAGGCCCTGCGCGGGGCGAAGGTGCCCTCGCGGGTGATCTCGCCGAGCCAGGGGCTGCTGCTGAGCCTGCGGGCGGTGAAGGACGCTCTGGAGATCCGCAACCTCAAGATGGCGATCGCGATCCAGGAGGCCGCGCTCGAGGCGACGCTGCCGTTTGCCAAGCCGGGTGTGAGCGAGATCGAGCTGGCGGCCCGGCTCGAGTTTGAGATGAAGTCGCGCGGCTCGACCGAGGTCGCGTTCTTGCCGATCGTCGGGGCCAAGGCCAACAGCTCCATGCCGCACTACGAGCCGAGCCCGACGGCGAAGATCGCCAAGGGCAAGCCGCTGCTGATCGACTGGGGCGCGACGTACAACGGGTACCGGGGCGACATGACGCGGACGTTCTTCCTGGGCCGCAAGTGGGCCCCGAGGTTCGCGGGGATGTACGACGCGGTGCTCGAGGCCCACGAGGCCGCGGCCCAGACGCTCTGCGAGGGCGTGCGGGCGGTGGACGTGGACGCCGCGGCCCGCAAGGTCATCAAGAAGGCTGGGTTTGCCAAGAACTTCAACCACGGGCTGGGGCACGGCATCGGGCTCAACGTCCACGAGCAGCCCGGCCTCGGGCCGCTGTCGGGCGAGCTGACGCTCAAGGCGGGCAACGTGGTCACCATCGAGCCGGGGATCTACGTTCCCGGGTACGGCGGGGTCCGGCTCGAGAACGATTACCTCATCACCAAGCGAGGCGCGACAAACCTCTGCACCCTCCCCATGACTCGGCGCTGGTCAAGCCTCTAACATGCTCCCCAGCACCCCGGAGAGAACCCCATGATCGATACCCGCAAGCTCAAGGAACTCGTTCGGCTGATGGTCGAGAACGACCTCTCCGAACTCGACCTGCGAGACCAAGAAGAGACCGTGACCATCAAGCGAGGTGGGGACCAGCCTCCCGTGGTTCACCACGCCGCCCCCGTCATCGCGGCCCCCCCCGCCGGGGCCGCCGCCGCCGCGACGGACGGGCTGACCAAGATCGAGAGCCCCATGGTCGGCACCTACTACTCCAAGCCCAACCCGGACTCGGACAACTTCACCTCCGTGGGCGCGTCGATCGGGAGCGACTCGGTGGTCTGCATCATCGAGGCGATGAAGGTCTTCAACGAGATCAAGGCCGAGTGCTCGGGCACCATCGAGAAGATCTGCGTGAACGACGGCGACGCCGTCGAGTTCGGGCAGACCCTGTTCCTGGTTCGCCCCAACTAACCCCCACGCCCCCCACGCCCCTCTCTCCCCCCGGTGCACCGCATGTTCAAACGAGTCCTGATCGCAAACCGTGGCGAGATCGCCCTCCGCATCATGCGGGCCTGCCACGAGCTCGACATCGAGACCGTGTGTGTCTACTCCGAGGCCGACAAGGACGCGCCGTATCTCAAGCTCGCCGACCGCGCGATCTGCATCGGCCCGGGCCCGTCCAAGGAGTCGTATCTCAACGTCTCGCGGATCATCTCGGCGGCCGAGATCGCGGATGTCGATGCGATCCACCCGGGGTACGGCTTCCTGGCTGAGCGGGCGGACTTCTCGGAGGTCTGCCGCGAGTGCAAGATCGAGTTCATCGGCCCCTCGCCCGAGGCGATGGGCAAGCTGGGCGACAAGGTCGAAGCGAAGCGGTACGCCCGGGCCGCCAAGGTGCCCGTGTTCCCCGGTTCTGACGGCGTGATCGAGGAAGAACAAGAGGCTGTCGAGGTCGCTGCGGAGATCGGGTACCCCGTGATCATCAAGGCCGCGTTCGGCGGCGGCGGGCGGGGCATGCGGATCTGCCGCAACGAGGCCACCCTCCGCACCAACATCGGCAAGGCCCAGCAAGAAGCCCTCGCCGCCTTCGGCAACGGGGCCGTGTTCGTCGAGAAATTCCTCGAGCACGCAAGGCACGTTGAGGTCCAGGTGCTCGGCGACAAAAACGGGCACGCGGTGCACCTCTGGGAGCGGGACTGCTCGATGCAGCGCCGCCACCAGAAGATCATCGAAGAAGCACCCGCCCCCGGCGTGGAACGCAAGAAGATCGAAGAGGTCTGCAAGAACGCCGCGAAGCTGATCAAGTCCGCGGACTATTCCGGGGCTGCGACCGTCGAGTTCTTGATGGACGCCGACCAGAACTTTTACATGCTCGAGGTCAACACCCGGGTCCAGGTCGAGCACCCGATCACCGAGATGATCACCGGCGTGGACATCGTCAAGGAAACGATCCGCATCGCGGCCGGCGAGTCGATCAGCGTCAAGCAGAAGGACGTCAAGGTGCACGGGCACGCGATCGAGTGCCGTATTAATGCGGAGGACGCGGACAAGAACTTCATGCCTTGCGCTGGCACGATCGACACCTGGCGCGCGCCCGGCGGGTTCGGTGTTCGGATCGACACGCACGTGAGCGCGGGGTACCGGGTGCCGCCAAACTATGACTCGATGATCGGTAAGCTGATCTGCTGGGGCGAGACGCGTGAGGCTGCGATTGCTCGGACCGAGCGGGCGCTGCACGAGTTTGAGGTCGGGCCGATCAAGACGACGATCCCGCTGCACGCTCGGCTGATGCAGAACTCGGACTTCCGCAAGGGCGGCGTGGATATCCACTATCTGGAGCGGCTGCTGAAGGGGTGAGGGCGTTCCTTGTCGCCTGCGTGATCACACACACGGCTCGGATCAGGCTTCGGCTTCGCGTTGTAGCGCTGAAGACCCTTGGGCTCGCCCGCGGGTGCCATCGACTTCTTGATCAAGCCCGATAGCTTTCGCACGCTGACCGACACGGCTGGGGCAAGCGTTCTTCGGCCCCCTCATCGTTGCGATCGGGCCACGAGGGTATTTCTGCGAAATCGCGCCTCGCGTTTTAGTCGCTGTGGTACCCTGATTTGGGCGGTGAAGGCTGCTGAGGACTCAACACCATAGAGACGGACACCATGCGAAACCAATCAATAAACTACGGCGCGTTTGCGTCGATCGCACTCGCCGCGGTGACGTTCACCACGGCTGCGGCCTCGGCTGGCATCGACCGTGCCCAGCAGGCCGCGATCGATCGGCTGCTCGATTCAAACCGAACGCTCGCGGTGATGAACGACCTCGAGGGCAACCTCTCTCGGATCTATGGCGGGCGGGCCTCAAACGGGAGCTCGCCACTCGACTCCGCTGAGCGTTTTCTTGAGAATCACGCCGCTGCCCTGGGTGTACGGGCGGGCTCCCTCTCTACGCACGACGAGCATCTGAGTATCCCGCACGTTCAGCCGTTGGTGTTTGATGAGCAACGCGGCACCTACAGGTTCACGCTGATCTCATACGCCCAGACCAGCAACGGGCTGCCGGTGCTCGACTCGAGACTGGGGATCCTTGTTCGCAACCAGGAGGGTTTTCCGGCGGTGCTGGTTTCGTCCTCGCTCAAGCCGTCGGCCGAGGACCTGGCACAGCCGCGAGCGAGGTTTGTGCAAGACCCGGTCTGGCTCGCTGAGGCAATCGCGGAGCTCGATGGATTCACGAGCGTCGAGCAGACCCGAGCCGCGATCTATGTGGACACCAGCACCGGCGGTGCGGTGCAGGTCGTCGAGACAATCTTCTCGCGTGGTGACCCGAACCTGCCCGGGTATGAGCGGTTCACGATGGTGCTCGATGCTGAAACGGGAGCCGAGATCGCTCGTCGATCCGAGGTGCACCACTACAACGAGCCGGGCACGGATCTGCGGAGCGGCACGGTGACCGGGTACGCCACCCCCGACGGTTCGGCGGCGCTGTGCTCGCCCGCTGTCGAGCTTGCGATCCCGTACGCCGGTGTTGAATCCGACGGGGTCGGCGTGCTGTTCACGGACATCAACGGCGAGTTTTCGTTTTCAGAACCACTCGCCGAGGGCGCTGTGGTTACTTCAACGCTCAGAGGCGTCTATTTCCAGGTGTCCAGTGCCGTGAGCACAGACTCGCAGCCGTCGTTTGCCGCATCGACCAGCACCCCGATTTCGCTGCTGCACAACCCCGGCATCACCGATGAATACAGCACCGCGGAGGTCAACGCGTACCTGGCGCTCAACGAGATCCGCGACCGGGTGCTGCGTGTGAACCCCGCGTACCCACGGCTTGCGAACGAGCGTGATTTTCAGGTCACCGTCAACAGCGGGACCTCGTGCAACGCCTTCTACTCTGGCAATTCGATCCGGTTCACTCGCTCGAGTAATTGCGAGAACTTCGCGACCCGCTCGGTCGCGTTCCACGAGTACGGCCATCACCTTGTCCAGGTCGGGGGCGCCGTCCAGGAAGACTACGGCGAGGGTGTCGGCGACACGGTCTCTCTTATCCTTACCAGAGATCCGATTCTTGGGCGAGGCGTCTTTGGTGACTGCGGATCAGGCATTCGCGATGCGGATGAGGTGGTGATGCAGCCGTGCTCTGATGAGATCCACCAGTGCGGCCTGGTGCTCGTCGGCTCGGTCTGGCAGACCCGCCTGAACATGCTGGCGCTGTCCGCCGACGACCCGACCGACACGCTGCTCTCACTCATGGTCGACTCCATCCCGCTGCACACCGGGTCCCGTATCAGCCGACAGATCGTGATCGACTGGCTCACGCTGGACGATGACAACGCCGACCTCTCCGACGGCACGCCCCACTACTCCTCGATCACCCCGGGGTTTGGCTCAAGAAAACTCAGGGCCCCACAGTCCATCTGCCCGTGGGACTATGACCGCGACGGCTTCTTGACCGAAACCGACTTGCGCAACTTTGTGGACTCGTTCCTCAGCGCAAGCCCCAGAGCCGACTTCAACAAGGACGGATGGCACGACATGGGCGACATCGGGCTGTTCGTGAGCGGATACCTCGCGGGGTGCGGCTGAGACCGGGCCTCACCCGTCCACGGGCCTCACCCGTCCACGGGCTCTCCCTGGGCCTCGACCAGCAGCAGCAGGTCGTGGGTGTCGATCGAGCCGTCTCGGTTGACGTCACTCGGGGTGTTGCCGAACTGGAGCACGTCGCCGGTGCCGATCACGCCGTCGGCGTCCAGGTCGAGCGTGGTGAGGGTCTGCACGCCGCCGACGAAGAACTTGTAGTTGCCCTCGTCGCACTGCCACACCTTGCCACCGCCCGCACCGGGACGGACCACCACGGGCTCATCAGCGGGAACGCGGTCGTAGGGCGTCTGGTCGGCGTTGACGTCGCACAGCAGCGTGTTGGCCGCCCCCTGCGGCCTGAACCGGACCCGGTACACCACGTTCAGCGGCACACTGAACGCCGAGATCGACTGCCCGAACGCGAAGCTCCCGCCGGTGCCGACCCCGTTGAGCTTAATACGGCGGGTGTTGCCGCCGGGGTGCAGGGTGTCCGCCGGGTGCATGGCGTAGTCCCAGTCGTTGGTCACGTTGGTCCAGACGCCGGAGGCGTTGCACGAGGTGTCGCTGCAATCGACCGTGCCGCCGCAGTCGCTCGCGGTCCAGTCAGCCCATTCCACGATGTATGGCTTGGGGCCCGCCGAGTTCTTCTCCACGATCGGGCCGTAGTACTCGAGGATGATCTCGGTCGGGATCGCTGGCAGAGGGGATGAGCCGTCCGGGTCGTGGTCCGGCTCGCAGTCCACGGGATGGAACTTGAACGGCGGCGCGCCGACAGCGCCGCCCCCGAGCTGGGTGCTCGAGATCGTGTAATTCAACTGATTCAGGATGATCTGGCTGGGTCCGGTGCCGAGAATGATCTCGTCATTTGGAGCGAATCCGCTCGCTCCAGACGAGTTGTTGTCGGCGTTCACCACCACGTTGCCCTTCAGCCCGTTGGCTTCCAAGATCCAGTCTTCGCTGATGCCGCGGTCGATGGCGATAAACGAACCGCCTGCTAAGATATCGAAAGTGAACGGGTTGGTCTGTGACCCGCCGATCCCGGTGGCGGCATTTTCAATAATCTCGAGCCGCCCATTGAAATCGCCGGCGAGCGTGATGCCCGCATTCGGGAGCGAGCTGGTAAACCGGTTCACCTTCAGGCTTCCGACAAAATCGCCACCCGTTGTGTGGAGCTCCGCCAGCGAGCCCTCGGCATCGAACTTAATCGCGTCGATGTCGGCGTAGATCGAAGAGCCGACGATCTTTGTGATCGAGCCCCCCGACTGGATCTGTACCGCGCTGGTCGGTGTCCCGATGTCACCGGTCATCTCCAGTTCCTTAAGCCCGTCCGAACCCGTGCCCGGGTCTGCAGTGATGGACCCCAAAAACTTGCTGTTTGAGCCGGTGCTACGGATTGCCAGAATCCTGCCGCTGTTCGTGGTGATCGCCCCAGTAATCGTCGCGTTTGCCCCTTCTGTCTTGACGAGAACGATGTCGCCGGCGTCGGCCCGGATCGCGCTGGTGATCGAGCCGCTCGTGGCCCGCACCTCATCAATATTGCCCTTGAACGAACGGATGCTGGCGGCAGTGATCGAAGACCCGATGATCGGGCCCATGGCTCCCGCCCCGGAATCACCGGACCGGTTGTGAAAGAGGCTCCCCCCGATTGAGCCGGTCGCCTCAACTCGTATCAGTTCATGCACATCGATGTCGCCAGTCAGATTGCCCGTGATATCGACCTGCGCGGTCAGATCGACCCCCAATTCTACGATCCCCCCAAAGTTTCGACACCCAGGAAAATCCGAGGGGACGAACCTCTGGAGAACCGGAGGGTTGGTACTGAATGAGCTCCTTGACCCGATTATCAGTTTGGGTGTGAGACTACTGCTCCCGCTCACCGTGACGGTGCCGATATCCGTCGTGCTTTGGCTGACCGCGAAGACTCGGTAAGTAAGCCCCCCGGAATCATTGATCGTAATGTTTGAGCCAGACGGCCATCCGGCCTCGAACGAACTGTCGGGAAACCCTTCGACCGGGTCCCAGCCGCCGCCAGCCGGCTGGTTCCAGAACTCGACGTAAATACCGCTCTGAGCCAGGCACGCGGAACTGAATATTCCCACCATCGACATGGTGAGCACGATTGCTTTATGACGCGTGAATCACTCCTTGCTTGTATTGGAACTCTACAGAATTACGACGGATCACACCCGCGTACGTACGCCTCGACGAATCGCATAATGTCCCCGAAATCAACCACGCCATCCCCGTTGAGGTCCGAGGCTGGGTCTCGGTTCAGAAACGATTCCACGAATTGACGCAGGTCTGCGAACTCCACGAGACCGTCGGCATTGAAGTCCGCAGCACAGGGCACCTCGGCTAGTGCCGTTGCGGCAAGGCGGAGGCCAAGCGACGGAATCCCTCCAGCAATGAACTCGGCACCATTCAAGTAGAGGTAATCGAGGATCAACGCATTCGAGTCGTCGTGGTACATCGAGGAGCCGTCGATTATCAAACGCTGATTGGTAAAAGTCTTCTCGACCCAAATCGAAGAGGTCCATTCCATCACGCCGCCGCTCGCGTCGGCCAACCCCCACGGCGTGCGGGCCGCGTAGGAGCCGACCGGCGGGGCTTCGTTGACCTCCAGATCGAGCCCGCCCGAAGTTTCTCCGCCCACCCACGGAAGACCGGCGAGGGGCAGCTCGTCGCTGCCGTGCGGGCCGTACCACCACCCGCCGAGGCTCTCATCCTCATTCACCCTCTCGGGGTCATAGTGCACCGCCTTGATCCACTCGTCGAAGGTGGGGATCCAGTACTGCGCGCCCGGCGCGGGGGACAGAATGTCCGTAAACGGCCCGTCATCGGGGTTGCCGAACGTGCTCGTGTCATAGACCCCGTTGCCGAGCGTGGCTGGATCGGCGAGCTTGCCGTTGTGCAACCAATTGACAAACCGTGCTCCCAATCGCCAGCCGATGCCGCTGACCGGGAGGAGCGCCGCGTTCGGACCGAGCGATTCGACTAGCGCCACCCGCCGCCCGCCGTCCGGGGTGTTCCCGTCGTATCGGCCGCCCCAGAACAGCGGGTCGCGAAGCAGATCGCCGTGCTCATCCAAACCGTTGACAGCATTCATAAACTCGATCCACTGAGCCGTGGTGACCTCGTGGACCGCGAGCCGGTACGGGTAGTTCACCGCCCCGCGTCCCAGCCTCGGAAAATCAGGCCTTGCCCGATCGAACCCCCTGTTCCCCACCGCCCCGATCGCCGCCCACTCGGTGTCCCCGCCCAGTGCCTGGGCCAAGGTCATCGGCGAGACCAGGCACACCACACTCATCATCAGCACAGCTCGATTGATCATCCGCTTCTCCTTCGTGAGAACATCAACGTCGAGCAGACCGCGCCAACCGCAACCGTCCCCGGTGCCGGCACGGCCGACGCGATTCGAAGCCCCAAGAGCCCTCCTGGGCCGTTTGCCGAGTAGGTCCCCCACTGCGCTCCCTGATCAGTAAGCCAGGCCATGTCAGCGGTCTGTGTGAGAAAGGAGCCATCGAATTCTCGATACACCCGCGGCTGAAACTCGTCTTCCCGAAAATCCTCCAGCAATTCGCCCACGCTCCCCGAGGCGTCGCGCAGCCCCCACGGCGTCTCGCTCTCGTACAGCCCGACCGGCAGGTAGTACTCCCCACGCCAGTTCAGCCCGCCGGACGTCTCGCCGCCGTCCTCGGGCAGCCCAATCGCTAAAGGATCGTTGCTCCCGTTCGGCCCGGACCACCACCCGCCAACACTCCCGTCCTCGTTCGCCTTCGCCGGGTCGTAGTGCACCGCCTTGAGCCACTCGTCCAGGCCCGGGATCCAGAACTTCGCCCCGGGCGACCGGTGCTCCTGATCGGTCACCGTGGGCCCGCCGTCGAGCGACCCAAAGGTGCTCGTGTCGTACGCCCCGAACCCGAGCGTGGCCGCGTTCGTTTGCTTGCCGTGGTGCAGCCAGTTGCAGAACCGGGCCGCTTCTCGGAACCCGAGGCCCGAGATCGGGATCCGCGCCGCGTCCGGCCCCGCCTCCGGGTTGAGGATGTACCGCGCCCCGGGACCGGAGTACGAGTTGTCGAGCAACCCGCCCCAGGTCGTTTGCGGGTTCACGAACCGTTGACCGCGCTCGTCCGTCGCGTTCACCGCGTTCATGAACTCGATCCACTGACCCGTGGTCACCTCGAGCGTCGCCATCCGGTACTCGTAGTTCACCACGCCGCGCCCGATCGCCCTCGGCTTGTCGATCGGCTCGGTGAGATCGAACCCCTTGTTCCCCGCCGCCCCAATCGTCGCCCACTCCGTGTCGCCGCCCAGCGCCTGAGCGCTGGCCTGGTCCGCCATCACCCCCACCGCCATCACGCTTGCCACACCCACAACGATCACCGCACATCCTTGATGCTTCATAGAGGCCTCCTTGCCTGTACAGTTTGGCACAAGTTCGGACCGAGAACGACCCGATTCTGGGTAGAAAAAAACGAACACCAGAGCGGTGTTCGCGGGGTCCAAAAAGAACGCAAGCTCCACCGTCGTGGAGCTTGTGTTCGCCTGTCTCGGCAGAGAAAAGAGAGAAAGAGAGAATCGAATCGGCCCGCGTTTCAGCAGGCCCTTCGGCAACACGTTGAACATGCCACCGATTCTGAGGAATGCCAACAAACCGCGCGATCATTTTGCACTTTTCTCATTCTCCACCCGCAGAGCCCCCCGATCCCCCCCACCTCCATAGCCCTCCTACAATCCCGACCGCAAGGACTCAGGCCCCCACACCCCGCGGCTGAACGCCGTAAACCGTTGAGGAGAAACACCTTGTCTACCACCACCCCCACCAAGCTCGCCCTCGAAGGCGGCACCCCCGTCTTCGAGACCAAGGTCCCCTTCATGGCTGTCGGGCTCACAAGGTCCGATATCGAGGCCGCCAACGAGGTCCTCGAATCCGGCATGCTCCGGGCCGCCTCCAAGTGCGCCGCCCTGGAGGACCAGTTCTCCGTCGCCACCGACGCCAAGATCGGGCTCACCTGCTCCAACGGCACCACCGCACTCCAGCTCGCCTACCACGCCCTGCTGCAGCCCGGCGATGAGGTCATCTGCCCCGCCTGGACCTACATCGCCACCGCGTCCATGCTCGTGGCCCGCGGGTGCAAGGTCGTCTTCTGCGACTCGGACGAGTCGAGCTACCAGATCGACCCGGCCGACGTCGAGCGGCGCATCACGCCCAGCACCAAGGCCATCGCCTGCACCCATCTCTACGGCATGCCCGTGGACATCGACGCGATCCAGAAGATCGCTGACAAGCACGGGCTCAGGGTCATCTACGACTGCGCCCAGGCCCATCTGGCGGAGTACCACGGCAAGGGCCTCGGGGCCTTCGGCGACGCGTGCACCTACTCGTTTTATGCGACCAAAAACCTGGGCACCGGCGAGGGCGGCATGGTCACCGTGAACGACGAGAAGCTCGCTGAGACGATCGGCGCCCTCCGCAGCCACGGCGAGACCGGCAAGTACCTGCACACCTCCATCGGCTTCAACTACCGCATGAACGACATCACCGGAGCGATCGGGCTCTCCAAGCTCCAGACGCTCAAGGCTGAGACCGATCGGCGGCGCGAGGTCGCTGAGATGTATCACACCCGGATCGACACGATCGACGGCGTGGGCCGCCCCATGCCGGTCGAGGGCACCAACCCCGCGTGGCATCTGTACACCTGCCGTCTCGAGATCGAGAAGTTCAGCGTGAGTCGTGACGACTTCGTCAAGGCGTTGATCGCGGAGGGCGTGCCGTGCGCGGTGCACTACCCCAAGAGCCTGACCAAGCAGCCGGCGTTCGCCGACGTCGTCAAGGCCAACGGCGGCGACGAGCCCAAGAGCGCGATGCGACTCGCTGAGCGCGTCTTCTGCATCCCGATGCACCAGAAACTGAGCGACGAGCAGGCCGCTGGTGTGTGCGACGCGATCGCGAAGGTTGCTGACGCGTATCGGAAGTGAGCAGACAGCAGGCTGATTCCAAACAAGCCCTCGGCGCAAGCCGGGGGTTTTCTCGTTCAAAGCCGCGTGCGTCGCTCGCGATGCCCTTGCCTTTGTAGAACAGGCGTCCCGCCTGTCTGTCCTAGCAAGCCCGGAGCGCAAGCAACGGAGCATGCCTTAACCTCAACGAGCCCCTCACGCGAGTGAGGGTTCTTTCATGACCCAATCGTCACCACCAGCGCTTCGGTCGTTGCCCCGGCCCGCAGTACCGTGTCGCCTGAGATCGCTGCGGGGATCAGCACCGTCTGACCCGCCGTCGCCGCCACTTCCTCGAACGCGCCGGACCGGCTCTTAAAACCGACCCCGGACGCTCTGGGCAGCATCACCACGCACGCCTGGCCCTCGGGCAGCCGCACTTCTTCATCCGAACCCTCTTCATCCGAACCGTCTTCATCCGAGAAGTTCAGCCGATCGATCGAATAGAACGCCGTCGTCGCCAGGTTGCCGCGTGGCGAACTCAGCACCGTCGGCTCGGGCGGCTGCTCGAGCGTGCAAGACGCCAACGCCTGCTCGACGTGCAGCTCGCGCACCGGGCGGGCGTACTCCTTCGTCCAGTCGTACAGCCGATAGGTCGTGTCGCTGGGCGTCTGCACCTCGGCCACCAGGATCCCCGCGCCCAACGCATGGATACACCCCGAGGGCAGCGTGTAGCACGCGCCAACGATCGGCGACACCGCGTTGAGCAACTCCGGGAGCGTTCCCCCGCGCAGCCCCCGCTCCAGGTCCTCGCGCGTCACGCCCGGCTTGAGGCCCAGGTAGAGCACGCTCCCCGGGTCGGCCTCGAGCACCACCCACGACTCGGTCTTCAGGTTCACGCCCGGCTCGTTCGCGTGCGCCGCGACGTACGCCGGGCTCGGATGGTTCTGCACGGAGAGGTGCTCGCGCGCGTCGAGGTACTTCACCAGCAACGGGAACCCGCCCGCATCGCCGCCGCCCCCACCATCGGCCGCGAGCTTCGCCTCGCCCAACAGATCCTTCCCCCATAGCCGCATCGCGTCGTGCAGCGACCTTCCCGCCAACGGCCCGTTGGCGATCACCGACCTTGCCGCGCCCCCGCCACCGCCGCCGGGCGAGGTCGAGCCCAGGTCCGCCAGCTCCCACGACTCGCCGAACGTCGTCATGCCGCCCTCGGCTTGGGGCAGCCCCTTGCCCCGCGACTCAAGCCGCCGCCCGCCCCAGACCTTGGGCTTCAGGATCGGCGAAAGAACAAGTGGGTACGGCGTGGCAGACTTGTAATCAGCAGCGTTCGGCATGAGCAAACCCTAGCGCGTGAGCTGGTCGGAGAGATCCGTCTCCGAGATCTCCCCGTCATCGGTCGGGTGGCCAGCCGGGTGATCGGTCGGGGCCGCCGCGGTCGCGATGGCCCGGGCCATCGCCGCGGGCTCGGGGATCCCCCGTCGCAAGTCGAAGAACGTCGCCCGACGCTTTCGCTGCTTGGACCTCGGCTTGAACCAGTACTGGCACAGCAGCCCGAGCCGCTCGACCGCAGCCGTGCTCAGCGGGAACCCCGCCCGGGCCTGGGCCCGCGCCGCGATCACCCCGAGCACCGGGCCCAGCGCCGCCCCCCCTTCAACTCGGACCGCCGCCCCGTCCACATCCGCGATCGGCTCCAGCTCTCCGCCTGCGAACACCATCACTCTCGCGTGCCCGGATCGCTCCGAGGGCAGCACCGCGACCACCGCGAGCGAGCCCAGCTCGCCCAGGTTTCTGAACATCGGCTTGCCGATGTCGTCGAGCCGTTCGAGGCGTTTCTTCATCCGGGCCGCATGCTCGAAGCGCTGGGCGGTCGCCGCGTCGTTCATCTGGGCGGTGATGATCTCTCGGGGGGTGGGGTCCTGCTCGCCCCGGGCCGTCGCGGCGAAGTCTCGCGCCAGTTCCACCCGCCGCACGTACGCCGTGAGCGTCTCCGAGCCGTCGCACGCCGCGGGGCAGCCCATGTCCTTGTACGCGCACGCCGAGCCGCACGGCGCCTTGCCCAGCTCGCGCGGGTAGCGGCACAGCTCGAACGCATCATCAAGCAGCTCGCCAAGCTTCGCCACCGCGTGCTTGTCGGGCAGCGGCCCCAGCAACACGCTCGCGGGCGGCGAGTCGGCCCGGTCCACCAGATCACGCAGGTCCGTCTTTCGCCACGTCGGCGGCGACGCCGCCGGATCCAGCAGTAAAAACCAGCCCCGCCACCGGTCCGCGATCGCCTTGTACGTCTTGGGCAGGTGCGCCCGCGCCAGCTCGAGCGTCAGCCAGTCCGCCTCGAACGCCGAACCGACCGGCGCCGCGTGAACCACGCTCGTGACCGGGCGCAGGTCGGCCCGGGGCCCCAGCTCCGCCGCGGGGTCCAGGCGCGCCCGGCAGAACTCGCGAACATCACCCGTCGCGCTGATCTGCACCGCGGTTTGGGTGCTCGCAAAGTCAGCGCCGCAGAGCATCGCCACGCCCGGTGAAGCGGGCAGAACGGACCAGTTCGTTTCTTCGTTGATCAGCAGTGAGATCGGCAGAGGCGGTCGCAAGCTCGGCCCCCGCTCAGTCACGCGTGCGGATGCGCCCCTGCATGTTCATGCCGTGGATCCGGCCCTCGAACGCGACCTGGTCGCCGTTGATCAGGCCCTGGATCTGCGTGATGAACCGACGCGACGAGCACTTGATCTCGCGGCAGAGAATCAGCAGCTGCTGCCCCGGCTCGACAGAAAGACGGAAGACCGCCTCCTCGATCCGGAGAAACGCCGCCGGGTTCGAGCGGCCGTACCGGCGGTTGTAGAGATAGCACGCGAGCTGGGCCCCGGCCTCGACCTGCAGCACCCCGGGCAGCATCGCCTTCTCGGGGAAGTGCCCCCGGACCCAGAACTCATCCTCGCGGACGTCCCAGCGTCCCACGCCCGATCCGAAGTCATCGCTCGACCACACGATCGAGTCGAGCAACGCCATCTCGTGCCTGTGCGGGATCCACTCGGCGATCTGGGCGCGGTCGGCAACCGTCCCGGACAGATCGATCGCAGACAGGTCAAGCAGGACCTGTTTGTTCACCGACGGGTCCGACCGTCCAACCTGGGAGGTTTGGGTCGTGCTGGGCATGGTGGTGGCGTGAATCCGCGTCAGACCGAGATCAGTCTTCGGTGCCGCGGGATTCAAGCATCTCCTTGCGGATCTCTTGGGCTAGGTTCTTGACGTCCTGCATCAGCTTCCTGACGCGGGTCCCGGCGGCCTTGTTGCCGCCCTTGGCCTTGTTGTAGTCCTCTTTGCACGAATCGATGAGCTGCTCGAGCTGGGTCAGGCTGTCCATGGGGAACCTCACTTTCAGGGATCGCCGCCTCGAAACACCGTGGTCCGAGACTTCGATCTAGATCCTTCACCCCAAGGATACCGCGCGAAACACCCGTTGTCCCCATTGGCACGCCCTAATGCCCGAATCATCCTGATTCAAGAGATCCATGTATCCGCTTTTGCCAAGCACCCCTCAAGCCGTTGCAGCGCCGCACGGAGGTACTCGGGATGCCCCTCGGTACGCAAAAACGCGGGTGTAGAGGCCGCCATCAGCAGTCGCCGCAGATCCGCAAGCTCTTCGTAGTCGTCTCCGATGGGCAGTCCGATAAAAGTTCGGGCCTTGGCCAGCGTCCCAACCGGGTCGATCCCGCACAGTGATTCGGCCTCTCGGCCCCAGTTCAGCCGCTCCAGATACAGCGCATCCTCGATCCAGTGCCCCGCCCCGACCATCGCCAGATCCAGCAGCACGCACCGCCCGGGCTTGGCGTCGGCCCCGGTCCGCCGCATCGCGTTGCCCGGGTGCAGGTCGTGGTGGCACCAGGTGTTGATCTCTCGAGCTGCCCAGAGCCGCATCAGCCCGTCGAGCCGCTCGTTGACCGCGTGCAGGCCGCGGACCCACCGCTCCGAATGCTCTAGATCGTTGTCCTCCAACGCCTTGAGCCCGCGTGGGATCAGCGCCCGCCAGTCCGGCGGCGGCGGCGTGTGGTCCGCCTCGATCGACCGCTCGGTGATCGCCGCGGCGTGGAACTCGGCACAGGTCTCGAAGATCTCCCACATCGTCTGTCCGCTGGGGGTGTGCGAGATCGGCATGCCCGCAAACCGCTCCATCACGATCCAGGCGAAGTCGTACGAGCCGAGCTCGAACCCCGCGGCAAACACCCGCGGCGTGGGCAACGCCTCAGCGTCCGGGTTGTCCCAATCATGGCACGAGGTCAGCCCGAGCCGCTTGGTCCATTGGTACTCGCCGTGCCCCACGGGCAGCTTGACCACGCACTCGATCTCTTGCCCCGAGGGGCAGCGCCAGGTGCTGTACCCGGTCGCGGCTCCGCCGTGCTGCCAGGTCGCCCGGAACCATGAAATGGTGCCGAGACGTCCGCGGCACGTCTCGCGGAGTACGGGGCCGAGCATGTGCCCAAATGAGGTTTGTTCCTCGATCACATCGATGGCTCCAGATTAACCGATCGACGCGCGGACCGCACGCGCCAACGCCACGATTTGTTCCGGCGTGAGCGCCTCGGGTCGGTCGGTCGCCACAACGCCCGTTGGCCACTCGATCTCGCCCACGCCCATCCGCCTCAGCGTCGAGCCGAGCTGCTTGCGCCTTGTTTGGAAGAGGTCTGAGGTGATCTGGGCCATCTCGGGCCACCACGCCGAATCGTCGCCCGCGATCGGGTTTTCGCATCGTGTCAGCCCGATCATCGCGCTGGTGACGTCCGGCCGAGGCCAGAAACACTCGCGCGGGAGCACCGCGATTTTTTTTACCGTGCTCAACGCACTCGCCACCACCGAGATCGCCCCGTACACCTTCGACTGCGAAGGCCCCGCGGCGAGCCGGTCGGCCACCTCCCGCTGCACCGTCACAAACTGCCCCCCACACCCCGGCCACTGCGTCAGCAGCGTCAGCATCAGCGGCGTGGCCGCCCCGTAAGGCAGGTTCGCCACCATCGTGAACGGCCGCCCCGAAAGCCGCTCCGCCAGCTCCTTGTTGATCGCCCGCTTGCCGTCCAGGCAGTCGCCGTGCACGAGCGAGAAGGTGTCGGGGAACATCTCGCCGAACCGGTCGCGGTTGAGCTCGGCGAGCCGATCGTCCAGCTCGCACGCGAGCACCTTGCACCCGCGGCCCAGCAGCTCCTCGGTCAGCGCCCCGGTGCCGGGCCCGATCTCGAGCACCAGATCGCCCGGCCCGACGCCTGAGACATCGATCAGCCGCGTGATCAGGTTGTGGTCCGTCAGAAAGTTCTGCCCGAGCGACTTCTTGGGCGAGAGCCCACGCTCAGCGAGCAGGTCCTTGATCTGGGAGAGTGTCTGCATGAGCTGAACAGTATCACCGCAAAGGGGTCCGGCAGGAACGCCCAGACATCGCCGGGGCCTGACGGAAAGATGCACCGAGGGGTGCCACGGCTTGTCTTGCAAGCCGTGTGTCTCTCGGACCGCTCGGCACGGGTTGCCCTTCGGGTCAACCCGTGGCACCCCGATGGGGCTCTGCCGGGCGAAGCCTAGTCGTTCTCGAGGGTTGGGTCCGCGCCACGCTCGGCGTCGCTCGCCGCGTTCGGATCGCCCTCGGACGGGAACTCCACGTGGCAGACCCGCTCGGCCCCCTCGCCAAGCGTGATCGCGTTCTTGCCCGCCCGCTTGGACTCGAGCGCCAGCTCGTCGGCCCGGACCAGGAGCGACTCGGGCGTGGTGCCGTCCCACGGGAAGGTGGCCAGCCCGCCCGAGACGGTGAGCGTGCCCTCGAGTTCGCCGCCCAGCTTCGGGAAGCGGGCCGCGCAGATCTGCTTCTGGAATCGGCGGGCGATGGTGTAGACCGACATCGGGCGGGCCCCGCCCGGCGTCCGTGGCCCATCGGGCTCGTAAAAAATCACCGCGAACTCGTCGCCACCGATGCGGCAGACCCGGTCGGTCGGGCGGATGCACGAGCGGAGCAACGCCACGACCTCGCGGAGGATGTCGTCGCCCGCCGCGTGCCCGAAGCGGTCGTTGTACGTCTTGAAGTAGTCGATATCGAAGACCATGACGGTGACGGGCAGCCGCGACTGCCGAGCCCGCTCAAAGGTCGCCGAGAGATAGCGGTCAAAGTACCGCCGGTTCCACGCCCCGGTGAGATGATCCGTGAACGCCGCGTGCCGAAGCTCGGCCTGCTGCCGCTCCAGCCGGAGCCACGACGCGAGCCACTCGCCCTGAAGCATCAGCCGCGACCGAGCGACCCCGCCCGCGAGCGACCCGATCCACCCGACCGGGTGCGCCCCTAAGGCCACGGGCACCCAGATGCCAGGCCCGGCCTTGGGCTCCGCCTGGGCCCACTCGACCCGCACGCCCAGACGACGACTGATCACCCGCAGCGCGGTCTCGCGGATCTCGTGCCCCCGCAGGAGCTCCGCGATCATCAACGCGTCGTCCGCCGCGTCACCCGGCTCGCCCCACCCCCCCAGCTGACCCCCCAACTGACCCCCCAATCGATCCCCGCCCGGTTTGCTCGAGCCCGATCCGTGGAGAGTCCCGGGGCCGAACGACGAAGTCGCGCTCGTGACCCGGATCACCGGGCCCTCGCCCGGATCGTCCAGTTCGGCGAGCTCCGCTGACTCGGTCTGCTCAGCCGGTTCCGCGTGATCGGCCTCAGCCTCGACCCCAGTCTCGTGCTCAGTCTCGGGCTCAGTCTCGGGCTCGGGTTGAGACGAAACCTCCGGCTCCGCGATGGCCACGCTCGGCCGAACCTGGTCGATCAGGTCCATGATCCGCTCGGTCGTCGCATCGGGAAAAACCAACCCGTCGTAGGCCTCGGCGTCAGCCGCGGTCGGCGTGCCCAGCACCCGCACACGCGGATCCACACGCCGCAGCGCCGCGACGAGCTGGGCCGCGGTGCCCGCGGGGTCTGGCGAGACGGGCAGCGGCCCGACGATCACGATCGGCTGTGCGCCCTCGAGCCCCTCGGGTGTGTCGCCGAGCTCCCCGATCGCGCTGAGCGAGTCGGTCGCGCGCACGATCTCGGTGCCCGCCGCCTTGCGCAGCGACTGGTCCAGCCCGGTCCGCCCGACCAGGATCACCCGGCGAATCACGTCGGGCAGCAGCGGGATGCGAGTCGGCAAACTCAAGGTGAGTCCTCCGAGAACAACGCTTCCATCTCATCGCGGGTCAGCAACTCACCTGCGCTCCTTAGGGACTCGGCCCCGCCAGCGCCCGCGTCGTTGGTCAGCCGCAGCGCGAACGAGTCCGCCATTCGGTCCGCGGCTCGCTCGGCCGACCCACCGACCGCCCGTTCAGGCTGAGCCGGTTCGGGCCGAGCCCGTGGTGGTGCCTGGCTCGCGACAGGCCGCAGCGGCGGGCTCTCTCCCGGGATGTACTCCCAACGCGTCACTCTGGGGGTATACCGCTCGACCGCGCTGAGCAGTTCGCGCGTGCCCGAGAGTTTGTCTGGTTCGCACAGCAGCAGCACGGCCGCCTTGGCCCCGCACAGGTGCGACATCGCGGCCAGCGCGTGGTCCACCCCGATCGGCTCCGAGTCGTTCCGGTGCAGCGCCTCGCTCAGCTCCTTGGGGACCGCAACCCCGGGCCGATGCAGCACCACCACCCGGGCCCGTGAGGAGCCTGGAGGGCGCGGAGGCCGCGGGGCGGCATCGGGAGATTCGGAACGGCCGGCCATGGGTGCAGTGTAGCCGAGGGCGCAACAATTGCCGCACCCACAAACCCCGCACACCTCGATGTTTCACGCCCGAGGTCCGATTATGCGGACGAGCGATCGCCCCGCACCCGCTGTGCGATCCGCAACGCCCCATCCGGCTCGCCCAGAGCCTCCAGAGCCCGGGCCATCGCGCCCCGCTCACCGGGGTCGGTCAGCAACCCAACCAGCAACGCCCCGTGCTGGGCCAGGTTCTTCTCCGCCTCGATCCGATCCTCGATCAGCGCCGCAGCCCCCGCCCCCGCGAGCGGCTGGGCGTTGTGCTTCTGGTGCAGGTCCTTGTGCCAGGGGTAGGGCATAAACACGCTCGGCGTCCGCGTCGCCCAGCTCTCGGCCACCGTCCCCGCGCCGCACCGACCGACGTGCAGGTCCGCCCCCCACCACGCGCTGGGCATGTCCGTCAGGAAGGGCTCGACGTGCGCACGAACGCCCAGGTCCGCCCAGCGTTTGATGTACCCGTCGTTGTCCTCGCCGTGTGAGCCGGACTGGTGGATCACCTGCCAGCCCTCAAAGGAACCCGGGTTCTGCTCCGCGAGCCCGACCACGAACTGCCCGACCGACCGAGCGCCCTGGCTCCCGCCGGTGATCAGCAGTGTGTTGAGTTTGGGATCGAGCCCGAAGGACTCTCGGCACGGGCCCGGCTCACGCGGCGAGCGGAGCTCTTGCCGAACCACCGGCGGCACCGTCTCCCACCCTCGCCCCTCGACCCGGACCGCGCTGACGATCTCGCTGACTCTCTTGGCGATGAACCGGTTGGCCAGGCCCGGCACCGCGTCCAGGTTCACCATCAGCACGGGCACCTTTTCCGCGCGGGCCGCCTGAACCGCCGGCGGCGCGACGAACCCGCCCATCGTGACCATGTGCACCCGGTCCACCTGCGCACGCAGCTCGCGGATCGCGGCGCGAGTCGCCCGCACACTCGGGCCCCACGAGGCGGCGAACTTCAGCAGCGGCATCGGCTTGGTCACCACGGGCCGGGCCGCGAGGGGCGTGAACGCGACACCCGCCGCGGTCAGGATCCTCGCGTCCAGCGGGCGGTCCGAGCACAGGAAATGCGTGCGCACGCTGGGGGGGCCGGAGCCCAGTTCCTCCGCGACCGCCAGCGCCGGGAACAGGTGCCCGCCGGTCCCGCCGCCGGCGAAGATCACGCCCAGAGAAGTTTGGTTGGTCCCGCTCATGCCGAGGGGTCATCGGCCGCGTCGGCGACCTCGCTCGGGCCGACCAGGCTGAGCCGCACACGGGGCTTGAGCCACCGGGGCACCTTCGCGCCCAGCGTTTCGATGAGCGGGGCGCTCTCGCCTTCGAACCCCTCAGCCTCCGCGGCCCAGTCGTCGGCCCCGTACCCGGGCTCCGCTTCGGCTTCGTCGTCCAGTTCTTCCTCAGACTCCTCGGCCTCGGTTTCCGTCACATCCTCGTACTGCGGCGCGGTCCGGTCGATCGAGGCCACCAGCCCCAGCATCGCTGAGGTCAGGATCCACCCCGTGCCGCCGGCCGAGAGCAGCGGCAACGCGATCCCCTTGGTCGGCCCAAGCCCCGTCACCACAACCAGATTGATGCACGCCTGGATCGCGACCGTCGCCGTCACGCCCAGCACCACGAGCTTGAGCAGCGGCCTCGTCTCGCGGGCCGCGATCGAGAGCGCCGCCCAGATCATGATGACGTAGAGCGCGATCACCAGCGACGCCCCGGCCAAGCCCAGCTCCTCGCAGATGATCGCGAAGAGGAAGTCGGTCGTGTCCTCGGGCAGGTACCCGAACTTCTGCAAGCCGTGCCCGAGCCCGCGCCCGAACGGCCCGGCCCCCGCGACCGTCTGCATCGACTGGATCATGTGGAACCCGTCGCCCATCGGGTCGGCGTAGGGATCGAGGAACGCGAGAATTCGGCGCACGCGGTACGGCGAGGTGATGATCGCGAACGTGATCCCCGCGATCGCCGGCGGCACAAACCACGCGAAGTGCCGAAGCTTGGCCCCGCCCGCCAGCAGCATGAACGCCCCGACCACCGCGATCAGGAAGCCCGTGCCCAGGTCCTCCACCACGACGAACGCCGCGACCACGCCGACCGCGACGAGCCCGGGCAAGAGCCCGGTGAAGAACTTGCCAAGCCGATTCGGGGGTGACTCGTCCGGGTGAAGCTCGTCCGGGTGAGAACCGCCCTGATGCGAGAGGGTCAGGCGAGCGGCGTAGAGCGCGACGACCGGGATGATGAGCCACTTGGCCAGCTCGCTGGGCTGCACCGAGTTGAGCCCCGGGATGCCCAGATCGATCCAGCGATGGGCCCCGTTGACGGGCCGAGCGATGCCGGGCACGTAGACCAGCCCGATGACCGCGATGATCGCCAGGGTGCTCACGAGGAGCCAGAGGTAGTCCTTGAGGGGGGCTGGGGCGGTGGCTTTGCCCGAGGCGGCGGGTCCGCCTGTGGCGGTGGCCCGGTCGGCCAGTCGGGCGGCGGGGATCTGGAACGCGACGATCATGGCTGCGAGTGCGATCGCCATGTAGAGCATGGGGCGGGAGGTCATGATGGAGGTGAGGGTGACGCCGCTCGCCGCCGCGGTGGCCGAGGGGTCCGCCCCGGGCGCGATGGGCTGAACCGCCATGCCGGCCGACGAGACCATGACCACGCCAAGCATCAGCAGGGCCACAGCGCACAACATGACCACATGTCCGGCACGGAGCATGAGGGGATCATCGGCTAGGGGGAAACCGAGGCTGCACAAGGCGAGCGGGGCCACCTGAGCGGGGAAGATCGGTGCCGTGCTTCGACCCGGAGGGCGAAGCACGATGCCTTGCGACCGCTTGTGTTGATCCGCCTTCGCCCTGTCGGTGTCACAGGCAGGTACCGGGGTCTGGTATGACTAGCCGCGAGCGCGAGCGAGCGGGTTCTGGCAGCCGCACCCCCTCATCCGGCCGCTTCGCGGCCACCTTCTCCCCCAAGGGGGAGAAGGAGCAACGCAGCACAACCTGGCTGAACCGGTGCTTACAGAATCGGCAGGCTGAACCCGCTCGTCAGCTCGGTCTCGGGGCGGGCGATCAGGTCGTAGCCGTCGCAGGCCACGATCGTGCAACGGACCAGCTCGCCGGGGCTCAGGGGGGCCTTGGACTGCACGTACGTCACCGCGTCGATCTGCGGGGCCTGGAAGTAGCCGCGGCCCTGGTAGAGCTTCCCCCCCACAGCACCCTTCACCGCACCCTCGCCCTCGAGCTCCTTGCCCGAGACGTTGTCGATCAGGATGTCGAATTTTTGTCCGGTGCCGCCGGGGTCGGTCGGGTCGAACTGCTCAGCCACAAACTCCGCCTGGTCGAACGCGATGCTCTGCTGCAGCGCGAGCAGCTCGTCGTGGCGGCGCTGCTTGGTCTCCGAGTCCACCGCCAGGGCCGGGTCCAGCTCCTGCCGCCCGGCGACGGTGCCCTCCTCCATCGAGTACTGGAAGCACCCGACGGCGTCGAACTCGATCTCCTCGATGAACTCGAGGAGTTGCTGGTGGTCGGCCTCGGTCTCGCCGGGGAAGCCGGTGATGAAGGTGGTGCGGATGGCCATGCCCGGCACGCGGTCGCGGAGCTTGTGGCACAGCTCGGCCTGCTGGGCGCGGGTCACGTTGCGACGCATCGCGGCCAGGATGTTGTCCGACGCGTGCTGCAGCGGGATGTCCAGATAAGGCAGCAGGTTGCCATTGGTGACAAGCTCAGCGAACGCATCAATCGTCGAGTCTGTGAACGTCGTCGGGTAGGCGTACATCAGGCGGAGCCAGGCGTTGCCCATCTCCTCTTTGGAGGCGTCCGACAGCTTCTTGAGCAGGCTGGGCAGCCCCGCGGCGAACGTGGACTTGTCAGCCGTCTGCCCGAGGCCCAGCCCGATGTCGTCGCCGTAGCTTGTCGTGTCCTGCCCGATGAGGAGCGTCTCGAAGGCGCCGTCGCGCATCAGCTCGCGGGCCTCTTCGACGATCTGGTCGGGGCCTTTGGAGCGCATCTTGCCACGGATCGAGGGGATGGTGCAGAAGGTGCAGTTCTGGTTGCAGCCCTCCGAGATCCGCAGGTACGCATAGTGCCGCGGCGTCAGACGAAGCCGGGCGTTGTCCTTCTCGAAGTAGCCCAGGCCCTTGCCGTCGGAGCCCTGGACGGTCTTGCCCTCGGTCTCCATCCCCTCGCTCTTGGCCTTGGCCATCGCGTTGGTGGAGATCCAGTAGGTCGGGTTGTCGGAGGCCTCGTCGAGCGTGGTCCGCTTGGCCATCGGGCCTCGGACCGCCTCGATGATCTTGTCGCGATCAAAGACGCCGACCATGGCGTCGATGCCGGGGGCCCACTCGAACATCTTGGCGCGGTGGCGTTGCACGAGGCACCCCGCGACGACGACACGCTTGATCTCGCCACGCTTCTTGGCCTCGAGCGCCTCTTGGATCACGCCCAGCGATTCCTGCTTGGAGGCCTCGAGGAAGCCGCAGGTATTGATGACGACCGCGTCGGCCGGGGTGATGCGGCCCGACGTCGCCGAGGCGTCCTGCTCGGACCCGGCCAGGCTCAGGTCGTCGTGCTCGGAATCGGGCTCAGCGGTCGCCGAGACTGGCGCGATGCCGTCGGCGGCGAGCAGCCCGAGCATGGCCTCGGAGTCCACGAGGTTTTTGGGGCATCCCAGCGAGACGAATGAGACCGTGTTGATCTCGGCCCCCCCGTCGGTCCCGGGGGCGGTGGAAGTCGTTTCAGGCGGGGTGGTTGCATTTCCCATGGGCGGGGATGATAGCGCCGCCGCTGAGCGGAAGTTTTCGTCCCGGATTCACCCCACCCGGGCCAGGCTCCCCATCACGCTCGAGATGAAGTGCTGATCGAGCCCGCCGATCGGGTAGTGGATCTCCAGCGCGATGGGCAGCACCTCGGTCTCACAGATCGAGAAGAAGCTCGGCGTCGTCAGCCGCCACCCGCAGAACCGCATCGCCCGGGCCAGCGAGCCCGGCGTGGTCGCCAGTTCGAGCCCCTCAGCGTGCATTGCGACGGGGATCACACCAAACTGCCACGCCTGGCGGCGTTCGATCAGCTCGAGCACCGCCGGATCGATCGCGTCGATCCGAGGGTCGCACCGGGTCGCCAGCGTGGCGTACTGGGCGGCCCAGGTGTCCTCGATGACGTGCGGGCTGACACCGAACATCTCCTCGGCGAGCACGCCAAAGGGACGGATCCGGGTCAGTTGGGCTTCAAGGATCTCGCTCTGCTGGGCCGCGGTGATCGCGCCCCGCTCAACGAGCAGGTCTCCGAGTCGGACGTGCATGGGCTCTCTCTTCCCTCCGAGCGGTCGCCGAGCTCTCGCTCGACCCGGGTTCGGTCTGCGGCCCGCTGTCGGGCTTCGGCCCGGTGTCGGGCTGTGGTGCGTGCGTCGGCTTCTCCGACACTGACCCCCACATCGGGTGTGTTTGTCGCCCTCATGAGTTCAAGGCTCCGTCTCAGACACGACAGCCACCCACAACGTGCGAGTTGTGGCGATGGGGCAGGCTGGGAGGGGCTGTGGGGGAGGCTGGGGGGCGATGCGGGGAGGCTGGGGGGAGGCTGGGGGGTGGCTGGGCCCGAAAACACCGGCTCGGGCCAGCGGACTCTCAGATCGGTGGCCTACTTCTGCGCCGGCTCGATCGTCACCGTCAGGCCCCGCGACTGGAACTGGTCCTGATACAGCTCAGCCCGCTCCTTGTGCGTCGTGACCAGCAACGCCAGGCCCCGCGTGTGGGCGGTCAGCGTGGTCTGAACCGCGGTCGTCTGGTTCAGCGGGGTGAGCATGCAGATCGTCTCGACCACGAAGCCCATGTCGTTGTGGTCGTCGTTGTGCAGCAGCACCCGCCAGGGCGGGAGCACGTCTACCGGGCCCGGCTTCGTGGAGGGCTTGCCCTCGGGCCGCACCGGGGGGGCCGGGGGGGCCTGGACAGCAGCGGAAGACTCGTTCTGGTCGGGGTCGTTGGGCATAGCCCGATTCTACCAGAGAACCGCGTCGCCGGGTAGCATGATCTCAATCTACCCCCCCACGGCACCCCCCCAGCACCCCCAGCCACCCCCACCGCCAACGACACCGCCCGAGGACCACGGATGGCCCCAGACCCGACGCCAACCACCACGCCGCCGCAGCCCGAGATCGACGCCTCGCGCGTGATCCCGATCGTGGTCGGCTCGTCCTTGCGGGCGGAGCGTGAGGACCGCCCGCTGGCGTATCAGCTCGCCGATCGGCTCGCGGGCCCCGCGGTGGCGATGGGGCTTGAGCCGGTGGTCTGCACCGATGTCTGGTATCTCAACGACGCGACGCTCGCTGAGCGGGCGGCGGTGAGCCTTGGCGGGCCCGATGTCAACGCGTTGACCGCGCACCTGGCCAGCCGCGTGCCGTCGGCGTACGTGATCGATGGCGTGCTGATGGTGCAGTTCGATGTCGAGGCTCGGCGCGGGCACGCGTGCTGCTGGGGGGTGAACGCGGAGGCGACCGCCCAAGCGGTCATCGCATTCATGGACCGCCACGCGGAGGCTTTTCTCGCGGGGCACGGCGTGCCGCTGCTGTAGCGCGGCGCTCAATCCCCGCCCCCCTCCGCAGCCCCCCATCATCCGACCCGGCTTCGCCGACCCACCTTCTCCCCCGAGGGGAGAAGGAGCTACTTGCCCACGCAGAAGGTCGCGAAGACCCGGCCGATCACGTCGTCGGGCGTGATGTCGCCAACCAGTTCGGCCAAGGCGTTGAGCGCCAGCCGCAGCTCGCCGGCGACCAGCTCGGGCTCGGCCAGGACGCGGGCCTCGGGGTCGATCGCGTCGAACGAGCCGAGCAGGTTCGCCGCGGCCTGCACCATCGCGCGGCGGTGCCTGGGCACCAACGCCGCCCCCCCGCTGCCCCCCCCACTCCCCCCACTCGCTGAAGCCGCGTCCGCGATCGCCCGCATGAGCACGGGCAGGTGATACCCATCGAGCGCACAGACCTCAATGTCCGCCCCCCCACTCACCAAGTCAGCGTCGCTGGGAAGGTCGGCTTTCGTGCGCACCCGCAAGATCGCGGTGCCCGTCACCACGCCGGGCAGCGGCGCGAACCGGCCCGTCGGGTCGCACTGCAAGACCAGGTCCGCACCCGCGATCGCCTCACGCGCCGCGGCCTGGGCCATCGCGTCGATTGAGGTTCCGTCGGCAGCCGCTGGTTCAGCCAGACCCGCTGGATCGATCAGCACGACCTCGCCCGCGCCGGCGCGGGCTGAGGCAAGGCTAAGCGGCTCTTCGAGTGCGTCGCGGGTGGTGCCGGGCGTGTCGCTCACCACGGCCCGCGGCCGACCCAGCAGCGCGTTGAACAGCGTGCTCTTGCCCGCGTTGGGCACCCCGGCCAGCACCACGCGTGGCGAGGACGACGCCCGCTCACTCGCCGGCTCCGGGCCCAGCGCCTCAACCAACAGAGCGTGCAACGAAGCGATCCGATCAGCCAGCTCACGCGGCTTGATGGGCACCACGTCTTCCTGGTCGGTGAAATCCACGCCCGCCTCGACCAGCGCTAAAAGCGTGGCCAGCTCGTCGGCCCAGCGGTGGTAGGTCTCGCCCGCTCTGCCCGAGAGCAGCCGATCGGCCGCCCGGAGTTGTTCGTGCGTCTCGGCGTTGATGGTCGCGGCGACACCCTCAGCCTGGGCGAGCGTCAGCCGATTGGCGAGGTACGCCCGCGCGGTGAACTCGCCGGGCCCCGCAAGCCGCACGCCCTGGATCGCGGTCACGCGGTCGAGGAGCCTCGCGAGCAGCGCCGGGTTGGAGACGGTGAGGATCTCCGCGGCGTCCTCGCCGGTGTAGGACCGAGGCGCGACGAACCGGAGCAGCAGCACGGGGAGGGTGGTCGGCGTGCCCTGCCGATCGCCCAGCGAGATTCTCGCGCGGTGCGGGCCGGGCGTGCTCGGGGTGTTGTCGATCGGCTCGTCGAGCGACTGATCGAGCAGCTGATCGAGCAACTGGTCAAGCACCTCGCCGGTGCCGGGTCCGCTCAGGCGGAGGATGGCGCGCGGGGCGTTGCCCGGCGCCGTGGCGAGGGCGGCGATGACCGACGGTTGGGCCGGGGCCTCTGGCATCGGCTCACTTCTTCTTGTACTGCCGGTTGATGGTCTTCTTGGACGGGCCCGAGGCCTTGTACCCGCGGTTCTTGCCCGTGCCGTAGCCCTTGCCCTGGCTCTTGGCGTCGGCCTTGGCTTGGGCCTGCGCCTCGGCCATCTTCTGTAGCCGGGCGATGAACCCCGGCTTCTTGTTGGCCTTGGCGGCCTTGATCTTGTCGGGGTCGAGCAGGCCGTGCTTGTTCATGTGCGACCGGATGTGCCGGTTCTCGAAGATCGCGATGGTGGAGTTGGTGACGAAGTAGATCGCGAGGCCCGAGGGCGCGGGGTACATGATGAGCGGGAACATCAGCACGCTCATCATCTTGATCATCTTCTGCTGCGACTGCTGCTCGGGGGTGAGCGTCGCGGTGGTCGGGGGGGTGAGGTACTTCTGGTGCGCGTAGAACACGAAGCCCATGAGGATGGGCAGGATGTTGACCGTGTCGATCACGCCGGTGAAGTTGCCGATGATCGGGGGGCGGAACGCGAGCGGGCCCAGGGGCAGCGCCGCGTCGGGTGCTGAGAGGTCGGCCAGGAACCCCCACGAGCCGCTGGAGATGGTCTGGAAGACGCCGTAGAACGCGGGCTCGTGGCGCAGCTCGGAGGCGAAGAAGAGCGTGGCATACAGAGCGATCCAGACCGGGCTCTGCAGGAACATGGGCAGGCACCCGAGGAAGCCGGCGGGGCTGATGCCCTCCTCTTTCCAGAGCTTGGCGGTCTCTTGCTGCAGCTTGCGCGGGTCTTCCTTGAACTTCTCTTTGAGCTTGACCTGCTTGGGGCCGACCGCCTGCATCTGCGCGCCAAACCGCTGCATCTTGATCTGGCTCCACCGCGTGATCGGGTGCAGCACGGTCCGGACCATGACGACGAGCAGGATGATCGCGATGGCCCAGTCGAACGTGATCTTGTGGTTGAACCGCAAGACCTCGAGAAGCAGGTGTGTGAGCCACCCGAAGGTGCACGCGGCGGTGCACGAGCCGAAGTTGTAGACGATCACGCGGTCGAGCCCGAGCAGCTTGAGCCGCGGCTCGCCCGCCATCAGCGGCTTCTCCATCGGACCCGCGAAGATCCCCATCGCGCTAGTAAGCGTGGAGCCGGGGGCGACCGACCGGGCCGGGCCGCGCAGGTCGAGCACCGCGGTCGTGTTCTGCACGTTGGACGCGGCGGGGTTGAGCACCAGCCGATCGATCTGCGTGATGTCGCCAAACACCTTCGCGTCCGGCGGCAGCGGCGCGCCCGTCGGCACCATCGGGTAGACCGCGACGGCGAAGTACCGGTCGGTGAACCCGGCCCAGACCATCCGCCAGCTGTTCTTCTCGGCTTTGGTGGTGGGCCAGAGCTGGTCGCGGATCGGGTAGGTCTTCACGCCGTTGCCGTTGGCGTCGATCTTCTTGCCCAGAAACTCGTGGTGGTGCTCGAGCTCGTTGTCCGCGAGCACCGTCGGGTCGCCCGACTGGGCCTTGGGGTCGAGCAGGTATCCGAACCGGAAGCGGCGCTTGTCCCCGCCGTAGGTGCTGCGAGACTTGGGCGGGTCGATCGGCCCCGTCTGCACCCACCGCACGCTCATCGGCGTCGAGGTCAGGTTCACGAGCGACTGGCTCAGCGTGAACTCGTACGACTCGGGCTTGATCTCAAACACGCGGCGGACCGTCGCGACGGCCTCGCCGCTCTCGTTCTCGATCGTCGCCACGAACACGCCGGGCGATTCCTGGGACCACACGCCACGCGGCATGCCCCCCTCGCCACCCAGGTTGGCCAGGTCCACCCGCTGCCCGTCGATCTCAACCGCGACGAGCGCGAACGGGACGATGAGCTGCCCGACCCACGCGCGGACGCGGCCCACGAGCACATCGGCCGTTGCGGGTGTGATGACGTTGAAGAGCTCGGGGGCATATCCCTCGAGCCCGGCCTCGCTCAGCGCCGAGGCAGCCTCACCGAGAGCCGCAGCCCGCTCGATGTCGTCGGCAAAGGACCCGCCCAACGCGGTCACCTTCTCCAACGCCGCGTCGAGGTGCGCCGGGCTCACCGAGACCGTGGCGTTGCCACGCATCGCGGCCTGCAGCTCGTGGTGCTCGGCCCGCATCACCGTCTCGTATTCGTGCGTCAGCTGCAGCGAGTACAGCCCCGCGCCGTAGGGCGTGAAGCTGACCGCAAACTCATAATCGCTCTCGTCGTCCAGGCTCCCCAGCGACGTGAACTCGTGCGGGGCGCTCGGGTCGGCCCGGGCGATCAGCCCGGTGAGGTCCGCGTTGGTGACGTCAGCCAGGCTCGCCGGCGGGACGGCGACCGGATCGCCAGCGACCGGATCACCCGAAGCCGGGTCGCTCGAAGCCGGGTCACCCTCGTCTTGAGCGGCGGCTTGGCCCGGGGTTTGGGCGGGGGCCGTACTGGAGGTCTGGCCGGGGGTCTCGTCGAGGTTGGTCGAGGCGACGTTTCGCCCCGCCTGCTCGGCCTCGCGGGTCTGCTTCTGCTGGGCGCTCGAGTTGATCGACATCGCGATCCCGACCCCGACGATCACGAGGAAGCCAACGATCGGGACGAGCAGGCGGAGGGTGGTGTTCTTCTTTTTGGGCATCTGGTCCAACCGTAGGGGGGCGTGCGGGGCCCGAGAGCGTCCGCGGGGTCGTGTGAGTGAAGTTCGGAGTCCCAGCGCGGTTTAGCGCCCTTCGTAGAGGCGGTCGCCGAGCCAGTCGTGCAGCTCGGGGATGGCCTTGATCATCTCCGCGGTCTGCTTCACGTCGTAATCCACGCGGTAGAAGCTCACCTTGCCCGGGTTGAGCACGGCGTAGCTGGCCCGCGGGTCGTGGTCGCGGGGCTGCCCGACGGAGCCGACGTTGATGACGGCCTTCTCGCCGTCCAGGAACGAGTACGACCGGTCCTCGCCCAGCTCGGTGGGCGGGTAGAAATCGGGCTCGTCGGTGAAGACGCCGGGCACGTGGGTGTGCCCGACCATCGCGATACGGTCCACACGCTCGAAGATCGCCTCGAGCTTCTCGGGGGCGTCCTGGGCGTCGTCGGGGAAGATGTACTCGTTGATGGGGCGTCGGGGCGAGGCGTGCACCGCGAGGATCGGGGTGTCGTCGCCCTCGACGGTATCGACGATGCGGACCTTCATGCGGCTGAGATACTCGTACCGCGCCGTCTTGAGATCCGTGTCGGGCTCGGCATCAAGCTGCTCGCGGGTCCAGAAGGCGCTCTGCTCGGCGGCGGCGTTGAAGTTGGTCGGCTCATACAGCACGCCGAAGTCGTGGTTGCCCATGATGGCCCAGGCGCAGTGCTCGCGGACCAGATCGAGGCAGACGCCCGGCTCGGGGCCGTAGCCCAGCACGTCGCCCAGGCAGACGATCTTCTCGATGCCCGCCTCGGCGATGTGCGCGAGCACGGCCCGGAGGGCCACGGCGTTTCCATGGATGTCGCTGATCACGGCTGTGGGCACGCGGGCTCCCCTGTCTCGTGGTGTGTGTCTGGTGGTGGGTCGGGGCTGATTGGGGTCGGGGCGGTTTCAACGATAAGCAAGGAAACGCGGCGGGGGGACGGGGGAACGGGGCCAGAATGTCGAACGTCCGTTTTTGAGTTCTCCAAACGGATAGAGGGCTGCAACTGTATTGGGCACACCGGGCTAGGGCCACCCGACCCGGCAACCAGATGCCCCGGGGAGATCGCCTTGTTCTCGGAGTCTTTCGGATCTCTGAGCGTGGTCTATCATGCCACGGGCCCGGGTGACCGATAGCAGGCCCATCGCGGGGTGTCCGAGAACGGCACCCCGGCGCTCGACTCGACGTTACCCCTTTTTCGGGAACAACTTATGCCCGCAGCCGGTGTGTCCTACCAACGAACACGTGAGATGACGATCGACGAGCTCCTGCTCGAGAATCGGATCGTTTTTCTCATCGGAGAGATCAACCACGCCTCGGCCAGCCGCGTGATGATGCAGATGCTCTATCTGGAGAATCAGCGGCGGAGCCAGGAGATCAACCTCTACATCAACTCGCCCGGCGGCGCGGTGGACGACACCCTGGCGCTGTACGACACGATGCGGTTCCTCTCGAGCCCCGTGAGCACCTACTGCATCGGGCGGGCCTATTCGGGCGCGGCCCTGCTGCTGACGGCGGGCACCAAGGGCAAGCGGTACTGCCTGCCGCACGCCAAGGTGATGATCCATCAGCCTTATGGCGGGGTGACGGGGCAGGCCGCGGACATCAAGATCCAGGCCGAGCAGATCCTCAAGAGCAAGGCCGAGCTGACCAAGATCATCGCCGAGAACTCCGGGCAGACCATCGAGCGGGTCCGCGAGGACTCGGAGCGTGACAAGTACTTCGACGCCGAGGAGGCCAAGGCCTACGGGCTTGTAGACGAGGTTCTCGTCGAGCCGCCCAAGGACACCAACCTCGGCAAGGCCTCCTGATACGACACCTGAGTTTCCCTCGCAACGCACCTCATGAGGAACCGAATTCCCATGCCAAGCCCCGAATCAAACCTCGTCCCCATGGTCATTGAATCGTCAGGCCGCGGCGAACGCGCCTACGACATCTTCAGCCGCCTGCTCAAGGACCGGATCATCTTCGTGACCGGCCCGATCATGGACGAGATGTCGAACCTGATCGTTGCGCAGCTGCTCTTCCTGTCCAACGAGGACGCCAAGAGTGACATCCACATGTACATCAACTCGCCGGGTGGCTCGGTCACCGCGGGCCTGGGCATCGTGGACACCATCAAGTACGTGCAGCCTGATGTGAGCACCTACATCATCGGGCAGGCCGCGAGCATGGGCAGCGTCATCGCTGCGAGTGGCTCCAAGGGCCATCGCTACTGCCTGCACAACAGCCGAAACCTCATGCACCAGCCTCTGCTCAGCGGCGTCATGGAGGGCCAGGCGACCGACCTGGAGATCGAGGCCAAGGAGATGATCCGTCTCCGTGACCGCCTCTACTCCATCTACTCGAATGCCTCCGGGCAGACCCCCGAGAAAATCGAGAAGGATTGCGACCGCAACCTCTGGCTCGACGACAAGGAGATGCTCGAGTACGGCCTCGTGGACAAAGTCCTCGAGAACATGCCCAAGATCAAGCCCAGCTAACCCCGCGGCTCGCTGAACCCCGACTCACCATCCCGCATCGCGCCACGCGAGCTCTGCCCGATTAAGGGGGGGCAAGGATGGATCCGAGCGAACACCACGAATCAACCGTGAACCCCCTCCGGCGCGCTCCGGAGGGGGTTTTTTCTTGCTCGGCGACACGGCCTGGACCTCGACCGCCCCGATCCAGAATCTCACATTCCCAACCATGTCCCTTATTTTTGCTCAGGGGCCGGGCTGCGATTCGATAATCAGATCAATCACGCCAGACTCTTGGTACTGAGCGACGCGGGTGTCCCCGCGGCGCTCGTCGCGGCGATCCTCGCTCGCGATCTCGATGGAAGGAAAAAGCATGGGTATTGACATCGCCTTGATTGATCTGTGGATCCCGATCTTGGTCTCCGCGATCGCGTGCTTCGTTGCCAGCTCGATCATCTGGATGGCCCTCCCGCATCACAAGGCCGACATCCAGGCGCTCCCCGATGAGGACGCGTTCAACGGCGCGGTCGGCGGGCTCGGGCTCAAGCCCGGGCTGTACATGTTCCCCAACTGCCAGGGCACCGAGGGGCACAAGTCCGAGGCGTTCCAGGCGCGGTGGAAGGCCGGCCCGTGGGGGACGATCAACGTTCTCGGGGCGCAGCCAAGCTTTGGCAAAAACCTCGCGATCACGTTCGTTGAGATGCTGCTGATCTCGGTCATCGTGGCGTACCTCGCCAGCACCGCGATGGAAGACAACGCGGGCGGCCGCGACATCGCCCGGTTCATGTTCACCGGGGCGTTCCTCGGGTACGTGCTGGGCGGCTTCTCTGTCGATGCCTTCCTGGGCAAGCCCACCCGCTTCGTGATCACCGGGGTGTTCGACTCGCTCGTGTACGCCGCGGTCACCGCGGTTGTGTTTGTGTTCCTGTGGCCCGAGGCCGCGGACATCGCGGCGCAGCTGCCCGTCGCCCCGTAGCCACCACGGCTGACCGAACAAACTCACGCCCGGGCCGTGGTGCCCGGGCGTTTTCGTGCGCTCAGAAGACCAGCAGCCCGACCGTGACCCACGCCACGGCGGCCAGCATCACAATCGCGGTGTACCCCACGATGTCGCGGGCCTTGACGCCGGTGATCGCGAGCAGGGGCAGGGCCCAGAAGGGTTGGAGCATGTTGGTGAGCTGGTCGCCGTACGCGACGGCCATGACCATTTTGCCGGGCGCGACGCCCGCGTCGAGCCCGGCCTGCAGCGCGATGGGCCCCTGGATGCCCCACTGCCCGCCGCCGGAGGGGACGAAGAAGTTGACGATGCCCGCCGAGAGGAAGCTGAACAGCGGCACGCCGGTCTCGCCGCCCAACGCCAGCCCGCCGGAGAACCGCGCGATGAGCCCGCTGAGGCTGAGCATCGCCAGGATGCCGGCGTAGAGCGGGAACTGGACGATGATGCCCGCGCACCCCTTGGCCCCGTCCTCGACCGCCTTGGCGTAGGACGCGAGCGAGCCGTGCATGATGAGCCCCAGCGCGAGCATCGCCGCGTTGACCTCGTTGAGCCCGAGGCTGTTGAAGCCCTTGTCGCCGCCGAACCGTACCAGCCCGATGACCAGGAAGATCGCGAGCAACCACGCCAGCGGCGGGGTCCGCTCGAGCCACTCGGGCACGTTCTTGATCGCGGTGGTCCGCACGCTCGCCTCGCCGACGAGCAGTTCGGCGACGTCGTCGTAGGTTCGGCACTGCTCGGGGTCGTGCGGCGTGAGCACCCACAGCACCACCGGGATCAGCAGCAGCAGCCCGCCCGTCACGAACAGGTTCAGCGGGCTCAGCAGCGTCTGGCTCAGCGGGATCCAGCCGATCGACTCGAGGGTGACCAGGTCCGACGCGGGGAAGACCATCTGGGCCTGTTCTTTGCCGGTGACCGAGAGTGGGGCTGAGCCGGAGAACCCGCCGTGCCAGACCATCATGCCCATGTAGCCCGCGGCGACGATCAGCGGGTAGTGCGCCGGGATGTCCCGCCGGGCCAACGAACGGCCGACGTCGCGGGCGAGCAGCGCCCCGACGATCAGCCCGAGCCCCCAGTTGACCAGCCCGGCGCTGGCCGCGACCAGCCCGACCATCGCGGCGGCCTGGGCCCCGTTCTTGGGCAGGGCCGCGAGCGACGCGACCGCGCGGCTGACCGGCTTGCTCGAGGCCAGCGCGTGCCCGGTGACGAGGATCAGGCACATCTGCATCGAGAAGGCCAGAAACTTCCAGAGGCCCGCGTCGCCGCGCCAGGCATCGAGCAGCAGCGTCGGGCGCGGGGTGCCCGGCTCGGCCCCGATGCCGGCCCCGGCGCCCTCGAAGTCGCCCACCAGCAACGCCACCATCGCGACGGCAATCGTGAGCAGCACCGCGAGCACGAACGGATCGGGCGCACTGGCCGCGAAGACCCTTGAGATGCGTAGACCCAGACGACTGACAGTGGTGGTAAGCATCAGAGTAATCTACAGGAGTTGTCCGGCCCCCGTCGGGCCGCTGACGCGCGCGAACTAGAGTGGGCCCATGCCCGACCCGAACGCCCCAGCCGAGCCCTCGACCCACGCCGCCCGGGCCGGGGTCTCGTTCGCGTTGTTCGCGTACCTGTGGTGGGGCGTGGTGCTGCCGGTCTTCTTTGCCCAGCTCAAGGCCGCCGACGCGATGGAGCTGCTGGCCCACCGGGTGCTGTTCGGGCTGCCGCTGCTGCTGATCATGCTCGCGTGGAATAAACGGCTCGGCGAGCTGCTGCGAACCCTCAGGTCGTGGAAACACATGCGCGTGCTGAGCGTGACCACGGTGCTCATCGCGATCAACTGGTATGTGTTCACCTACGCGGTGGTCACGGGTCAGCTGCTCGAGGCGAGCTTTGGGTACTACATCAACCCGCTTGTTTCGATGGCGCTGGGGATGGTCTTTCTGGGCGAGCGACCCCGCCGGCTGGGGTGGGTGGCGGTGCTGTTGGCGCTGGCGGCGGTGGTCTACCTGGGGCTCCAGATCGGGCTGCCCTGGATCTCGATCACCGTGGCACTCTGCTTCGGGCTCTACGGCTTGTTGCGAAAGAAGTCAGACGCTGGCCCGGTGCTGGGGCTCACGGTCGAGATGACGATCATGTTCCCGGTGCTGCTCGGGATGTTTTTGTACCTGCACGCCGACGGGCGGGCGTTGCTGCTGGTGGGCCCGCCGTCGGCCTCGGCGATGATGATGATGCTCGGGCTCGTCACGGTGATCCCGATGCTCTGCTTCACCGCGGCGACGCGAAGGCTCCAGCTCACCACCATGGGCGTGCTGCAGTACCTGACTCCGACGGGCCAGTTCTTGAGCGCGATCGCGCTGGGTGAGGCTTTCGACCAATCCCGCGTGGTCGCGTTTAGCCTGATCTGGCTGGCGCTGATCGTGTTCACCTACGACTCGGTGACGCACCATCGGCGGGCGCTTCGGCGGATGGGGAGCGTCGAGATCTGCGAGTAGTGCGGGTGCCCGAATCCGCTCCGTGAGCCTCGCTCAATCGGATTCGAGCACGTCGAGGATCCGGATCGACACGAACCGAGGCCGCCACGCCTCGACGTACGCCACGTGGTCCGGGTGCACCAGGTACGCCGCGTAGTCGGCCTCGGTGTCAAACCCGATGTACAACGCGACGTCGTAGTCGCCGTCCACCGCGTCGCGACCGGTTTCGAGATGGGTGCCTGCGCCGTAGTGTGTGAGCCCAGGGATGCCGGCCAAAAACTCGCGGCTCGACGCGATCAGCTCCTCGGTGTCCGCCGAGTTCTTGAGTGTGAGCAGCACGATGTGCCCGAGGCGGGCCACCCCCCCGGGACTCGATTGCTCGTGGAGTTCAATCCCGGTGTGCTCCGCGGAATGGCAGCCCGAAAGACCCAGCAGCGAGAGAACCGCAACCGTGCTCCACGTGAATGTCGTTGATCTCATCCGGCCAGCATACCAGACCAAGCCGTACTTGCGAGCCACGGAACAAGACCGGCACGCGGCCGCATTCAAAGCCGCGTGCGCAAGCACGCGACGGCTTTGGACCGCACCAAGACCGAGGCGTGATCGGCGGGCGATCGCTCTAACAGCACGCACGTCTTGCGAAGCAAGGACCTCGCGTGCTCGCGCACGCGGCTTGGAACAGGCCTCCTCGCTCGTGCTCCGGGCTCGTTCTCAATCCCCTCTCAGCTTCGCGGGGTCTCAGGTCAGACCCCCGCGTGAGCGCTCGCGTGCGGCAGCGGGAACCGGGCGCACAGCTCTCGAACCTCGGCCTTCACCCGCTCGCACGTGCTCGCCAACTCGTCCTCGCTCGTCAGCCCCGCGTCAAGCACCGCGTTCATCCACGCCGCGATCTGCACCATCTGCTCGGGGCCAAAGCCCCGCGTCGTCGTCGCCGGCGACCCCAGCCGCAACCCGCTCGTCACAAACGGCGACCTCGCGTCATCCGGGATCCCGTTCTTGTTCGTAATGATCCCGGCCCGCTCGAGCCACGCCTCCGCGTCCTTGCCCGTCAGGTCCGCGTGCTTCGCGGTCAGGTCCACCAGCATGACGTGGTTGTCGGTCCCGCCGCTGGTGATCCGGAACCCGTTGGCCGTGAGTGCCGCGGCCAGCGCCTTGGCGTTCTCGACCATCCGCCTCGCGTAGTCCTTGAACTCGGGCTTGAGGGCCTCGCCGAACGCGACAGCCTTCGCACCGATGATGTGCATGAGCGGCCCGCCCTGCACGCCGGGGAAGAGCGCCCGGTTGATCTTCTTGGAGAGCTCCTCGGAGTTGGTCAAGATGAGCCCGCCGCGTGGGCCGCGGAGGCTCTTGTGCGTCGTCGTCGTGACGACATGGGCGTGCGGGAAGGGCGACGGGTGCTGCCCGCCCGCGATCAGGCCCGCGATGTGCGCCACGTCCGCCATGAGCATCGCCCCGACCTCGTCAGCGATCTCGCGGAACTTGGCGAAATCAATCACGCGGGGGTACGCCGAGTACCCGCACAGGATTGCCTGGGGCTTGTGCTCGAGCGCCATGGCCCGCACCGCGTCGTAATCGATCTGCTCGTGCTGGGGGTGGCTCGCGTCGTAGTGCAGCGGGTAGTGGACGGGGTTGTAGAACGTCCCCGAGAAGTTGATCTTCATGCCGTGGCTCAGGTGCCCGCCGTCCTTGAGCAGCAGGCTCAGGAAGGTGTCGCCCGGCTCCATCATGGCCATGAAGGCCGCGGTGTTCGCCTGCGCCCCCGAGTGCGGCTGCACGTTGGCGTACTTGCACCCAAAGATCTGCTTGGCTCGGTCCTGGGCGATCTTCTCGATCGCGTCGTGGTGCACGCACCCGCCGTAGTACCGGCGGCCGGGATACCCCTCCGCATACTTGTTCGTCAGGCACGTCCCCGCCGCGACCGTGACGGCCGGCGAGGCGTGGTTCTCAGACGCGATCAGCTCGATCGTGTGCTCCTGCCTCTCAGCCTCGGCGGCGATGTGGTGGGCGATCTCGGGGTCTTGAGATCGGAGCACAGAGAGGATGGCTTGGTCGATGGGTTCGCTCATGGGCTAGTTTAGCCGGGCGTCTCGATCCTGAGGAATCGTGCTACAGGAATAGCATCCCCGAGCAGCACAGCGGGATAAGAGCCAGCCCAAAGATGAGCAGGAGCATCATCCAACCCTTCGTTCTCTCGCGGGCAGTGATATTCCAAGCGTCTGACCACCTGAAGTGCTCGCCACACTCGCTGCATCGACCACGCAAAGGGCACTGATCCTTCCACGCCATCGCGGCCCCCGAGAGGTCGTAGCCGCAGTACGGACACCGTGGAATCCGACGGGCCATCAGAACAAGCCCATAAGGATGGTCGAGTCAAAAATCACACCGGCGGTCACCCCCGCGAGCAGCGAGGCAATCGCGAGCAGCCCCGCGACCGCCACCCCGTGCTTCATCTTCCACCCCAGCGTCACCGCACACCCCCACCACACCGTCAGCCACACCGCGATCTCCCCGAACACGAACCCCGGTATCTCATACGTCCCGCTCGGCTCGTGATACGTCAGCAGCCTGGCCACCTCGATCAGAACGACCACGCCCGCGGTGGAATACACCGCGCTGCGGGCCACGTGCGCCCACCGGAGCTTGGTCAACGCCCGAGTCGTCGGCAGCAGCGCCAGCAGCCCAACCCACGACGCGAGCATCGTGCCCGCCGAGACCGCCCACCACGGGATCGTGCTCGTCGTCGTCGTCAGAACGACGGCCGTGGTGAGGGTGGGCACGGCAGCAACCGGCGGAACGGGCGATCCCATGCCGAAACCCGGAATCGGCTGCGTGACGGTCACGCTAGGCCGCACCACCGGCGCCCCCGCGACCGACGCCGCGATCGGCCAAGCCGCAGTCTGATCCAGCGGCGCCGGCACGAACCCCCGCCGAAGTCCCCAATTCACCATCAACCCCATTTCGTTCTGGATCAGCCGGGATGTCTCGTGCGCGTTCACGACCAGATGCATCGGGAGCAGCACCAGCAGCATCGCGACCGCCGCGACCCAAGGCCGCACCCTCGCCTGCATCGACAGCCCGCCCCAGAACTTCCAAGGCAACGCGACCCGCCACAGCGTGCTCATGGTCCGCCCAAGAACCTGCCGCTTTGTGCGCGCATGCTCAACGAACCAAGCCCGGTCCAGCCGCCACGCGTCGAAGACGTCCCGCCACGCGAACTCCCAGCCGCACTCTGAGCACACACCCTCAAGCGGGCAGCACGCTCCCCCAGAGCAACTCTGCTCGCTGCCCCATGAATCGATGATGCCCTGCAGGTCATACCCGCATCGGCCACAGATTGAGCGTTGCTCGGTCATCGTGCCATGGTATACGACCACAGCTCAAGCCCGGCTCCCTGCACATTCTTAGTTTCTCTATTCCGCAGGCCGACGCAGAATCGTGTAGCTGCCAAACAGCGAGGTCTCGAGATCCATGCTGCGGGGCGGCTGATCCCAACCGAGCGCCCGCGCCATGTCGCGGCCCTGCCCGTTCTCATCAACGTCGTGCTCCACAACCTCGAAGCCCGCGGCCTCGAGCTCGGCAACGCTCCACGGGCACGCGACATCGCCCGAGGGCGAGTACCCCTCAGCCGGCTGAGGCCCGCCGAGGGAATAGATCACAAACACACCACCCGGAGCAAGGGCCTCGTAAAAAACGCCGAGCGTCTCTTTGGTCGTCCTGCCAAGGTCGACCCACGCCTGCGAACCGTTCGTCGGCGCGATGTAGCCACGCTTCAGGAAGTTCCGCGACACGATCAGGTCGTAGCCGCCTCCCACTTCTTCAACCATCTCGTCCTCGTTGGGCCAGTACCCGCTGAGCAGCGTCACCGAGCCCGGCTCGCCGCCCGCATCGTCCGTACGCGCCGCCTCGCCCTGGTCGCTCGGCTGCGAGTAGATCGCCTCGAGAATCGGGTCCACGTCAATCCCCGTCGCGTGCGCCCCGCACTGGGCGAGCATCCGCAGCTGCCCGAGTTGGCCATACCCATAATCCAGAACCTTCACGCCCTCCCAGGTGAACGGCGTGTCGGTGCCCTTCTGCAGCTGGGCCGCTGCGAGATCCAGCGCCCGCACGTACGCGGTCGGCGTGCCATAGAACGTGTCGTAGTACGTCTCGTCGGTGGTGATATCGCCCTCGGTGAGCCCCTCGCGGTCGGCCTCGGGCAACGCCTCGTACTGCTCCGCGGTGTAGCCACGCTTGGGTCGGAAGCTGTAGTAGACCGTCCGCGGCTCGATCTCGGGCAAGCGCCCCGCCTGGTCCAGCCAGTCCCGCGCCGCCTGGGTTGTCGCGAACGGGGCGAGGGCCTCGGCTTCCTTTGCGAACTGCACGGGGCCGTCGGCCGCGAGCACCGCTGAACTCATCAGCGCCAACGCCGCGGGAATAAATCTTTGCATCTGGATCCTCCTGTGAAGATCCAGTACCGGGCGATCTCGCCGCGAGTTGCAGCCTCGGGCCTCACCCCTCGGTCAGCCGCACCAATCGCTCGGGGCACTCGCCCAGCCGCGGCTTGTGGTCCAGGTCCACCGGCAGATACACCCCGCGATGATGGTCGCTCGAGAGGACCAGCGCGTTGGGCTCGATCAATTCAAAGCCCCGGGCCGCGTGCTCGTGCCCGAGGATGAACAGGTTGACGCCCCACGCCTCGGTCAGGTCCTCGAGCAGTTCGGCGTCGTGCCCTCGCCCCCACACCATCATGAAGGCCGATCCGACCCGCGGCTCGTAGTCCGCCTCACGCAGCTCACGCCCGAGGATCGTCGTGTCAAACCGCCCCATCATCGCCGGACCGGGCAGGCTGTGCGCACACAGGATGTCGCCCTGCGGGCAACGGCACCGGAGCGCCAGAGGCATCGACCGCACGAACACTTCGATCGCGTCGCGCACCCGCTCCGCGTCGGCCCCGAACACCGCGTCGAGCGCGTGGTCAAACTCGCGCACCACCGCCACGCCTCGCTTGGTGATGTCGGACCCGAACGCCTGGGCCAGCTCGTGGTTGGCAAGCAGCGTGTGCACGTGCTCGGGGTGCTGGGCCTTGAGGGCCGCGACCCGCGCCAGCGCGCGGTAGCTGGTGTCCAGGCCCGCGTGCGACGACTCGCCGCCCCCATCACCGCCCCCATCACCACCCCCATCGCCACCCGGTTCGGCGTGGATGATCTCGTGCAGCGTCAGGTGCGCCGGGCCCGTGGTCGCAAGCCGGGCCGTGGGCCCAAGCCGGGCCGCCTCGACGAGTCTGGCGAAGTGGGCCGGGTTGTCGTGCAGGTCCCCGGTGGCGATCAGGTGGCCCGGCGCCTCGACCACGTCGATCGAGCCCTGGCGACAGGCCGCGGTGCGGTTGGCCTGGGCGCCCGCGTGCATCGCGTCGCAGACCCAGGCCGCGTTATCGAGGTTGTTGGGTGGCACGGGCGGGGCTCACGAGCCCTTGCCGGCGGCCTCGGCTTGCGCCATCAGGATGCCGTAGATCAGATCGAGCTGGTCGGCGACCTTGTGCATCGACTCGGGGCGGGCGTTGGGATCGACCTGCACGCACTGCATGATCACCGCGTTGAGCTTGGGGTGGATGTCCGCGTTGAGCTCGATCGCGGGCGTCGCCTGCTGCATCAGCGAGTCGTCCACGGAGTTCATCAGCGAGTCGTTGCCCGAGCCCATCGCGGTCGGGATGTGGGTGCCCGTGAGACACCAGTACATCATCGCGCCGAAGTTGTACGAATCCGTCTTGGCCGTGATCGCTCGGCGGTGGACCTGCTCGGGCGCGATGTAGTCGGGCGTGCCCTGGATCCGCTCCTTGACGGTGCCGATCTTGCACGACTGCCCCAGGTCGATCACCTTGCCGGTCAGCTTGCCCCGGTCCACGCCAACGATCACGTTGTGCGGCTTCATGTCCGCGTGGACGTACCCCGCGTCGTGCATCGCCGCGAGCCCGTCGGCGACCTGCCGGAAGATGCTCACCGCGTCGGGCAAGGCCTTGATCTTGTACTGATCGAGCGGCTCGCCATCGACCAGCTCCATGAGCACGAAGAGCTCTTTGACCGAGAGCAGGCTGCCCTTCTTGATCATCTTCTCGATGCGGCGGACGCCCGGGTTCCTCACGGCCTGGGCGACCTTGTACTCCATCGCCGCCTGGTCGAGGAACCGCTGATCCTTGGGCGTGTGCTTCTGGACGTGCTTGAGGGCCCAGACCTGCTTGTTCTTGGGGTCCTGGGCGAGGTAGACGATCGACGCCGCACCCCGACCGATCTCCTGGAGGATCCGGTATCCCTGGACGCTGTCGCCCTTCTGCTTTGCGATCAATTTACCGGTCATCGTCCGCCCGTTTGCCCAAGACGCCTCGCCCAGCGCCGAAACGCCGGGATTACTGTTCAGTCCATTCTCGAGAGGCCCACAACACAGACCCGTCGAACCCCAAATCCTCCCCAGCGCTGTCAGCGTCACGGAGAGCCCCCACGATAGGCGATGAGCGGGCGTAGTGCACGCGCCCAATCCCGGTGTGTGGCTTGAATATGTCAGCCGGGGGCCCGGGCGTTCTACTTCCGGTAGGTCTGCACCAGCTCCAGGAACGCCGCCCGCGGGAAGAGCCGCCCCGGGCTCGAGGTCTGAGCCAGCTCCGAGTGCAGCAGGATCCCGTCGGCGCTGATCCCCAGCTTGTCGGCGATCGCGGCCACGAGCTGGGCCGACGAGTCGAGCTGGGCCCGGTCAAACGCCCGGCGATTGCCGTCGCCCACCAGGCAGATCCCCACCGATGAGTTGTTGTACGAGTTGGCGTTGGGGCCCGAAACATGGGCCCCGGGGGCCTGCTCCAGCCAGCGGTACCCGACATGGATCGCCCCGGCGTTCATCCCCGCCCCGTTGCCCACGATAAAGTGGTACCCGAGCCCGTTGAGCCCCATCGACCGGTGCTCAGCCTTGATCGAGTCGGGCGTGCCAACCGGGCTTCCCGAGTCGTGGATCACGATCGAGGTCCACCGCGGCGTGTCGAGCGGGGTGGTGGTGCTGAAGATCGATTCGAGGCTCGAGGCCCCCGAGGTTCGCACCAGCGGTGTGAGCGAGAGCCCGTTGACCGCGGCCCCCGGCGAGCCGCCGTTGAGCACGGTGAGGCCGGCCCCGACCGCGAGCATCGCGCAAAGCAGCGCACCCCAGACAAGTTTGGTTCGAGAGACAACAGGAGAGACGCGGCTTGAGGTCTGTATGGCCATAGGTGGTAGCGGTCCTTCGCTCACTCTACAGGATCTAGTATGTGCCCGCTCCGGGGCTCTGCGATCCCGGCCTCCGGCCGAAGTCCTTGCCGGCGCTTGATTTACGCCAACATCCAGAGCATCGGGTGACCCTCGCGCATGGCTTGCCAATTCGCGCACAATTCTGCCCCGCGCTCAGAACCCCCGCAACTCGGGTGCCCGGACCAATCTCAAGCCCACTACCGGTCATTGAGGAGCCTCCCCTTCAGGTTCGGCTGGCGGCGGCCGTACTCGTCGAACCAGTACGCCGGCTCGTGCTCGTTTCGCGTCAGGTCATAGTGATCGAACTGGCTCCGAGGATCGCTCGCGCGCAGCGGCGGCTGACGGCACGCCGACAGCGAACCCGCAAAGCCCAGCACCAGCGTCAAGAGAACGGGTCGCACCACGCCAGCGAACCACGCCCGCGTCGCGGGGGTTCGGCCGATCTGCGTGTCACATCCGTGCGTCACTCGAGCCTCCGGCTCACCGCGCTGGTCTGGCCCGCCGAGCCTCCCTCGGCGACACTCCCAGACCGCAAAAACAGTGTACCGCCCCCAGAGAGGGCGGCACACTGTTTAGAGAGGAGAGATTACGATCCACAAGATCGGGTTTCGCTGCCAGAGCCGTCCTGGTTGGGTCAGACCGGGCTCGTCGCAGGACTTACGAACCGGGCCGAGCCGGGTTCGCCGAGCAGGGCCCGATTCTGAAAAATTGTGCTTATCCGCCCGGGGCGAGTCGGCCGCTCGCATCCAAGGTCCGATCACCTCGCGCCACCGCCTGCCGCATCGCCTCGCTCAGCGCCGCGACGACCGTGCACGCCAGGTTCAGGCTCCGCTCGCCGGGCAGCATCGGGATCGTGACGCAGCGGTCCGGGTGCGCGTCGAGGATCTGGGCGGGCAGCCCCGCGGTCTCTTTGCCGAACACCAGCGCGTCGCCGGGCCGCAGGTCCGCGTCGTAGAGCGACCGGGTGGCCCGGGTCGTCATCAGCCACAGGCGCGGTGAGGCCGCGGGCCGCGTGCGCACAAACCCGTCCCAGTTCTCGTGCTCGTGCAGGTCGAGCCTGGGCCAGTAATCGAGCCCGGCGCGGCGGACCGCCTTCTCATCAACCTCAAACCCCAGCGGGTGGATCAGGTGCATCGCGCACCCCATCGCGACGCACGAGCGCCCGATCGAGCCGGTGTTGTTGGGGATCTCCGGCTCGTGCAGCACGACGTGCAGCCCGAGCGCACCGGGGCGCGCTGTCGAGGGCTCAGCCACGGGCGTCGGGTCGGGTTGGGGCGCGTCGCCGCTCACACCGACAGGTTAGCCGGTTCCGGCTCAGTCCTCGCCCATCGCCTTCCTGGCCTTGCGGTCGGCCATGACGATCCGGGCGACGAGGCCCTCGAAGTTCTCCACCGCGCCCGGGAAGCCCTGCCACCGGACCACGCCGTCGCTCGACAGGATTAGCACGTGGGGGATGCCCGAGATGCCGACCTTCTTGTAGAGCTCCTGGCCTTGGGCGAACGCATGGCGGTACGAGACGGGGTGCTCCTCGATATGCCCGAGCACCGTGTCCTTGTCCTCTCCCTGCCCCGAGACGCCGACCGCGACGAGCTCGTCCTTGAACCGCTTGGCCACCGCGTCGAGCTTGGGGCTAAACGCGATGCAGGGCCCGCACCAGGTGGCCCAGAAATCAACGATGGTGACCTTGTTCTCGGTGTCGGCCGCGTCGCCGTCGAGCCACTCGACGCCCGCAAAGGGCTTGCCGAAGGTCTGGCCCTGCACGTCGGTGGCGTACAGATTACCGGTGTTGGTCGCGGGCCAGTTCTGGCTCGCGTACGCCTTCTCGGCGGCGCTGGACTCGGCCGCCCCCTGCTTGGTCGCCGAGCCCCCGCCCTCGCGCTTGGCCTTGAGGTACGGGTCGGCCGCGACGACCTGCTGGACCACCTGCTCGAAGTTCTGGCTCAGCGGGTTGCCCTGCCAGCGGACCACGCCGTCCGTGGAGATCACCACGGTGTGCGGGATGGCCTGGATCTGCAGCGAGCTGGCGACGGTCTGCTTCGCGTCAAAGAGGTTGGAGTAGCTGTGCGGGTGCTGGGCGATGAACCGCTTCACGGTCGTGATTTCCTCGCCACCGGCGATCGCGAGGACCATCACGTCGTCCTTGTACCTGGTCTGCAGCTTCTCGAGCTTGGGCTGAGCGGCGATGCAGGGCCCGCACCACGTCGCCCAAAAATCGAGCACGAGCACGTGCCCCTCGGTATCGCGGTCCTTCTTGGAGAGCCAGGTCTCGTTGCCCAGCGGGGTGGGGAGCGTCTTGCCCTGCCGGTTCGTGGCGTTGAGCCCTCGCGCGGCGTTGTGGCGGGGCCACTTCGCGTCGGCGTACGCCGAGGCCGGGATGTCCTCGAGCTTGATCTCGACGGGCCCGCCGAACGGGTCCTCGCCGGCGGCGATCGCGGCCTCGCGCCGCGCCAGCTCGCCCGCCGCGTCCTGGGCGGTCTCGGCGAGCAGATCGGGCAGCGCCGCCGCCGCCGAATCCCCGGAGATGTCCGCGTACCGCAGCTGCCCGGCCCGGTCCATGATGTACATGTCCGGGTTCTCGTCGCTCATCACCGCGGCCCGGAAGGCACCGCCCTCGTCGAGCACGATGTCCGACTTGATCAGCCCGGCCTGCTTGCGAAGCGAGAGCACCTCCCAGCTGTCCTCGTCCACGACCCCGATGACCTTGAGCCCCTGATCGGCGAACTGCTGCTCGAGCCGACCGAACGTGCGCATCGCCAGCAGGCTCTCGGGGCTCACCTGGCTCATCGTAATAAAGACGGTCACGCCGCCCGGCTCTGCGCCCAGCGCCTGGATCGCCTCGGCCGGGAACGCCCGCGCTTCCATCGCGTTGAGCGAGCTGCGCCGCTCGCCGTCCCCCTCGCGCTCCACCGGGCCAAGGCCGGTCAGGGTCAGGCCAAACGCGGCGAGAAGGGCGACAACGGTGATCTTCGGGCTCATGAGGGGCTCCTTGGCTCGGGCCACGCGGAAGACGCGGCGACTACAGCGTACCGGATCAGAACAAACCGGTTCAACAAAACATTCCGTTTCGCTCCGTGAATTAGGATTCCGGGCTCAGCCCGGGCTCAGTCCGCCCCCACCCCCCCCGACCCCGCCAAGCCGCTCGATCGCGATCGAAGCCGAGACCATCGCGTTGAGCGAGTCCACAGCCGGGTGGATCGGGATCCGAACCTTGCGAGTGGCCACCGCCAGCGTCGCATCGCTCAGCCCCGGGCCCTCGGCCCCGATCAGGATTGCCCGCTTGGCGATGGTCCCCGGTTCTCGCTCGATCTGGCCGATGGGCACGGACCCCTCGCCGGGCGTCATCGCCAGGGTGGTCCAGCCTCGCTCGTGCAGCCGAGCGATGCCCTGGGGCCAGGGATCGATCGTCGCGAACGGCACCCGCAGCGCCCACCCCATCGAGACCCGGATCGCCTTGCGGTAGAGCGGGTCGCAGCATCGCGGGCTGAGCAGCACGCCGACCCGGTCGGGCCCGGCCAGCGCCGCTGCGGAGCGAAAGATCCCGCCCACGTTGTCGTGGTTCGAAAGATCCTCGAGAACCACCAGCACCGCTGCGGCGTCCATGACCTCTTCGGCGGTCCGGTCGATCCCCCGGCGTGCGGCGCACAGGATGCCCCGGTGCATGTCGAAGCCGCAGATCTGCTCCATGATCTCGCGCGAGACGGCGTAGACCGGGGTCTCGTCTGCTAGCCGCTTCAGCTCGGGCTCGATGCCGGTCAGCCGGGCCTCGATCACGAGCAGGCTCTCGGCTTGGTACCGCGACTCGGCGAGCTGTCGCAGGACGAGCGCGCCCTCAGCCATAAAGAGCCCGCCGTCGTACCCCGTGCCGGTCGCATCGCCCGCGGCTGGCCCGCCCGACTCGCGGTGTCGGGCGCGCAGCCAGGCGTCTTTCTGGGCGCGGTACGCGTCCACGCGCGGGTCGGCGGGGTCGGTGATGGTGATCAGCTGGGGCACGAGAGCTCCTGTTCGGGGACCCGGGGGCGGGGCAAATCCCTGTCAGCCTACACTCGAAACCGCAGCCGACTCGCCCGATCGCCGATGAAGATCCCTCCATGAACCCCGCTCTGACGCAACCCGCCGCCGAACTCTCAGCCTCGGTGGCGCACGCCGGGCTCTCGGTGCTCGACGCGGTGATTCTCGGACTCGTCGAGGGGATCACCGAATACCTGCCCGTCTCGTCCACGGGGCACCTGATCCTGGCGTCCGGGTTCCTGGGGCTCAATGAGAACGCGGAGATGAAGTCCGCGGTCGATGCGTTCAACATCGTGATCCAGGGCGGGGCGATCCTCGCGGTGCTCGGGCTGTACTGGCCTCGGGTCGTGCAGATGCTCAGGGGGCTCGTCGGCAAGGACAGCGCCGGGCTGCGGCTGGCGATCAACATCCTCATCGCGTTTGTGCCCGCGGCGGTGCTCGGCGTCCTGCTTAACGACTGGATCGAGGCCCGCCTCTTCAACGCGACCGGCGTGCTCACCGCCCTGGCCCTGGGCGGCGTCTTCATGATCGCGCTGGACCGCGCGAAGATCGCCCCGATGCGAAAGGCGGACGCTCGGGCCGACGCGGGCGAGGACGTGCCCGACCACGAGCGCGGGCACGACATCGACCAGCTCACGCCGATCAAGGCGCTCATGATCGGGCTGATGCAGTGTGTCGCGATGTGGCCCGGCACCAGCCGCAGCATGATGACGATCGTCGGCGGCGTGCTCGTGGGGCTTCGCCCGCGTCAGGCCGCGGAATTCAGCTTCCTGCTCGGGCTGCCCACGCTCGGCGGGGCGTGCGTCTACAGCCTGGCCAAGAACCTCAAGCACTCGCACGACGCGGGCACGCCCAACATGTTCGAGGTGATCGGCGTGGTGCCGATCCTCGTCGGGCTCGCCGTCGCGACCGTCTCGGCAGCCGTCGCGGTCCGGTGGCTCGTCGGCTTCCTCAACACCCACGGGCTCGCCGGGTTCGGGGTCTACCGTCTCGTGCTCGCGGCGGTCCTCGGCGGGCTGCTGCTGGCCAACGTGATCTCGATCGTCTGACCCCCCGTTCCCCCACGCCGCCCCGTTCCTTGCGAGACCCGCGATGAAGACCTCGTTCCCCAAAGGCAAAATCAAGATCGTGCTGCTCGAGGGCGTGCACGAGGACGGCGTGCGCACGCTCGAGGACGCCGGGTTCGCGGTCGAGGCCCTGCCCGACTCGCCGGACCCCAAGGCCCTGGCCCCGATGCTCGCGGGAGCCCGTGTTCTGGGCATCCGCTCCAAGACGCAGCTCACGCGCGAGCTGCTGCACGCGGCCCCGAAGCTCATGACCGTCGGCGCGTTCTGCATCGGGACCAACCAGATCGACCTGCCCGCGGCGACCGCGATGGGCGTGCCCGTGTTCAACGCGCCGTTCGCCAACACCCGGTCGGTCGCGGAGCTGACGATCGCGGAGGTTGTCGCGCTGCACCGGCGCTTGTTCGAGCGGTCCGCCGCGGCCCACGAGGGCAGGTGGCTCAAGAGCGCCAGCGGCAGCCACGAGGTCCGCGGCCGCACGCTGGGCCTCGTCGGGTACGGGCACATCGGCTCGCAGGTGTCCGTCATGGCCGAGGCGATGGGGCTGCGTGTCGTCTTCTTTGATACCGCGGCGAAGCTCGCGCTGGGCAACGCCGAGGCGATGCACTCGCTCAACGATCTGCTCAGGGTCTCGGACGTGGTCTCGCTGCACGTGCCGGCCAACGACTCGACCAAGGGGCTGTTCGGCGCGCGGCAGTTCGAGGCGATGAGGCCCGGGGCGCTGCTGATCAACAACGCCCGCGGCTCGGTGGTGGATATCGCCGCGCTGGCTGCGTCGCTCAAGAGCGGGCACCTGGGCGGGGCGGCGCTGGACGTCTTCCCCGAGGAGCCGGCCTCGCCCGAGCAGCGGTTCACCTCCGAGGTGCAGGGGCTGGGCAACGTGATCCTCACGCCGCACATCGGCGGCTCGACCGAGGAGGCCCAGCGGGCGATCTCGCTCGAAGTGGCGCACAAACTCGTCCGCTTCATCGACCAGGGCACCACGACCGGCTCGGTCAACGCGCCCGAGGTGGACCTGCCCGAGCAGGCGAGTGTGGAAACGGGAGACACGGGCGGCGCTGGGGGGCGGCCGCACCGGGTGCTGAACTTTCACCGCAACGAACCGGGGTTTTTGGGCGCACTAAACGACGCGGTCGCCAAGGCCGGGGCCAACGTGAGCGGGCAGTACCTGCGCACGCGGGGCGAGCTGGGGTATGTGGTGCTGGACGTGGACCCGACCGACGCGGGCGACCTGCGCGAGATCATCAACCGCGTGCCAGGGTCGATCCGGACGCGCGTGCTGTGGTGATGACACAAGGAGCCACGCCGTGATCCTTTGCAGCTTCGAGGGTATTGTGCATCTCGCCTCGAACTACATCGGCGGGCCGGACTGCTCGATCTGTGTGCCCCCTATTGCAACGGGTGTTGCTGGGTATGACTACCGGGCTGACCGAATGGGCAATTGGTTGAAACGCCCTGGAATGTGCGGCGTCACGTTCTACCCGGAGCTGCTGTGGCGGGGGATGCGTGTAGTCCCGATCTGCTGGAAACGAGATTCGAAGGATCCGATCCTGCTGTGCCTCGGCCGTGCCTCCGAAGACGCGTTCGGCACCGAAGCGATCCCCGCTGACACACCTCGCAATGCCGAAGCCGTAACCGCCATGCTCCGGGCCTCGGGCTGGGACGCGGTGGTCAACAACGATCCACGCAAGTGGATCCACGTTGATGAGCTTGAGAAGATCGAGGGCCCGCCGCCGGATGGATCGTTCTGAGCCTTTCCCCGCGCTGCCGCGGGGGGAAGAGAAAAGGCGAAGACAACCATCACCGGTGCCGGCCTTCGACCCGAAGGGCGAAGGCGGTGCTCTTACTCGCGTGCTTTGCCCTTCGGATCAACGCACGGCACCCGAAAGGGAAAAGCACCCCCTCATCCGACCCGACTTCGTCGGGCCACCTTCTCCCCCAAGGGGGAGAAGGAGCAGATTGCGCGCGTCCTCAGAGATCAAAGGGTGGCATGGTCACGCGGAGCGCGACCATGTCTTGCGAACCAAAGCATCCCGAGTACATGCTCGCGCGAAGCGCGTGAGCATGCCACCCGGCGCTGCCGCGCCTTGAGAACTCACCCGCCGTCGTCGGTGGTCGGGTCGCCGCCGGGGCCGCCCCGGCCATCTGGTTCGGATGGAGCTGTTGCATTCTCGATTTGCGCGGGCGGGTTGATATTCCCAACAGCGGCAGAGACCACAGGCTGCGCTCTGACGAGATCGTAGAACCCAAGGATTTCTTCCGCATCCAGTACGAGCCACTGCTGCATCTTTGCTCTTGGTCGGTGGTCAAAGACACAGATACCGAAGGCTCGTCCGTTCTTGGTGTAGATGTATGCGGAACGCGTTTTCGCCTCAACAAATGCAGAAAGCATGTATGCGGTCCCGTTGTCGCTCTCGTAGTTGTACACCGCGGTGGGCTTGACATACACATCCGCGTCAATCATGCTCGAGAAGATCAGGACATCCTCATCAAGATCCGCCGTCACGAGCCAATCAAGAAACTTGGTCAGGCGTTCTTCACGGCCACCATAATCCAGACGCATCAACCTGTAGGTGACCGTCGCACTCGCAACCACAAGCAGAAACGACAGCACGCAACCGATCGACCTCTTACGGCTTCCGAGTCGCTCGCGAGAATTGGCTTGAGCCATCTGGATTTACCCTTCGTCGTCAACCTGCTCGTCGGGCACCGGCGCGTTCTCGATCTGCTCGGGCGTGTAGGGCAGGGTGCTCGCGTCGATCAGGCTGACGGTGCCGCGTGAGACGATGAACTCGCCCGGCTCGTCGGCGTCGAGCACGGTGTAGCTGATCTCGTCGCCCGTGCCCCAGGCGGTGTCTGGCCCGGCGCTGTGCAGGCTGTACCCCTCGCCGCTCGTGCTCGCGCGGTAGCCCAGGTCGGTGCCCCACTGGTCAACATAGACGAGCGAGCCGTCGGTCACCTCAGCCAACGAGGTCGGCAGCGTGCCCGTGCTCTCAAACCGATCGATGACGAGTTTCTCAGCATTCCAAATCGAGGCGGCTGTGCGGATCTCGACGAGCCCCATCTGGCCGGCCCAACGGGTGGCGGGCCTGGCCACGGTGCCCCAGAGGGCGATGCCGCCGGTGGTGCCGACCGCGCCGAGGACGACGCCGGCGATCGCGAAGCCGCGGGGCTTCTTGGTCAGCCCGACGAGCGAGACGACCAAGCCGACCCACGAAAAGCAAGTACCGACGCAGCACGTCACGCCGAGCAGCGAGAGGATGAACCCCCAGAAGCCGGCCCCGTTGGACTCGCTGACGACGACCACGGAATGGGACTCGTGCACGGTGTGCGCGTGGCTGGTGTGATGCTCGCTCATGCGAACAGGTTAGCCGAAGGCTCTAGCCGAGGCTTTGGGCGAGGCTCAGCTAGACGCGACGTCTACCACCACCGCGAGCGACGCGGGCTCAGCCGCGGCGCGAAGGGCGCTGACGGCATCGTCGAGACTGAACCGGGCTGAGATCAGCCCGCCCAGGTCCACGGTGCCCGAGACGAGGGTCTGCAGCCCGACGCGGACCGGGCCACAGCGGGCGCCGATGAGCGTGATCTCGCGGTCGATCGCGTCGCGGAGGTCGAGCCCGGGGCACGGCTCGCCGGCGGTGGGCTCGTAGGGCTGGGGCGCCTCGCCGGGACGTTGCAAGACGGCGGACCGGAGCACGATCGTGCCGCGCGGGCGGACCATGCCCAGTGCTAGGTCCACGCTCTCGGGCGTGGCGTCGGAAACCAATACCACGTCCTGGTCGTGGCGGCGCCCGGCCTCGTCGGTGTGGCGGCGGCGGACGCCCCACCGCTCACACAAGTCCAGGTGGGCCGGGTCTCGCGTCAGCAGGCGGACCGAGTGGTTCTCGCGGGCCATGACCTGGGCGGCGAGCAGCGAATCGACCGACTCGCCGATCACGGTGACGTAGCTCTTGGAGTCGAGCCGCAGCAGGCGGGCGGTGTGCACCGCGTCGGCGACGGGCACCGCGAACACGGCTTGGTCGTCGGTCAGCTCGTCGGGCACCTCGACCAGGGATCGCGACGGGATCGCGAGGCGCTCGGCGAGGCAGCCGTCCGCGCCTCTGAGCCCGAGCACGCGGCGGTCAGGGTCGTGCCGACCCAGCCCGCGGCGGGCGAGCTCGCTCGCGGCATCGGGCAGGTTGATCTCGGCGACGACTCGCGTGCCCTTGGCGGGCTGCGCGTGCGGGTCGGAGGAAACCTTGAGGACGGTGCCGACAAAGCGGCGGCCGAGGGTCCCGACGTGCCCGGTCTGCCCACGCACGGTCGCCAGGTCCGTCGCGTCGGGCGAGGCGAGCAGCACCCGCAGCACCGACTCGTTCGCGGCGGGCGCGGGGTCGCTGGCGGTCGCGTCCAGGGTCACGTGTTGTCCGTCGTACCGGACCGCGCGCACGGGCCATCCTCTCCGCCGATCGATCGGCTGCCGGGGCGTGCATCGGCGTTTGACGCGTCAACGCTTGCCCACGAGCGCCGATTCACGAGAGTGCGATGATTCTCGGGCGTGACACCCCGATGCGGAACACGCCAAGGGGGCACCGAACACACCGCGTCCGAAGCCGTTCACCCGCCGCATCTCACCGGCCAGGCTCACCCACCAATAAGCGGCGGCATCCCCGCGGGCGTGTTGGCTGACTCATTCGGCGGCGGGGCGATCAGCGGGAGATACTCCACAAGCTTCCGCTCGCGGTGGAACGTCGGGAAGACGTACGGGCTTCGGGCGGCGAACACGTCGGCGTTGTGCGCCCGCATCCAGTCCAGCCACGCTCGGCGGTCGAGCCCGAAGTTCTGACCCGTCAGCGTCTCGAGCGAGGAGATCGTAGAGCGGTTCACCGCGAGGCTCGAATCATCAAGCACCGCGACAAGCCCCTGCAGAACCCGCGTGCTCGCGTACTGCCCCAGCGCATCAGCGGACTGGGCCCGGATCGAATCCTCGGGCTCGTAGTCGAGCTGCATCGCCCGCAGCAGCGGGTCGATCGCGACGGGGTTGTGGATGCGTTGCAGGGCGCGGGTCGTCGCCGACCGCACCAGCACGTCGGGGTCGGTCATCCCGGGGAGGATTGCCGGCACGTGCTCGGGCCCGCCGTGGCGCCCGATCGCGGCGATCGCGGCCCAGCGGACGCCCGCGTCGGTGTCATCGAGCGAATCGAGGTAGAGCTCCATGTACAGCTCGTCGCCGCCGAACGAGGCGTTGGCCAGCAGCTGCAAGCCCTTGAAGCGGCGGTCCGGGTCTTCTTGGTCGAGCGCCATGTCCGCGGCCTCGGTCGGCGAGGGCGGCTGAACCGCGGCAAAGATACTCTTGGCCCCCGGTCGCATCTCCAAGCCCTGGCACCCGAGCAACGCCAGCGGGAGTGCGAGCAGCAGCGAGCAAGTCAGGCTTGACGAAATCAGGCTTGACGAAATCGGGCGTGGTGTGCGTTGGGGCGGGGTCATCGGGGCATCATAGCGGATGTGCCAGCCGAGCCCAAAGGGGCGGGGCAGCGGCCGGGGCGGTCAGTCGAAATCGGTGAGCCGATCGGGCCGCATCGTGACGGGCTTGGCGAGGATCTCGGACAGGATGATGGCCCGGCGGAGGTCTTCTCGGCCCTCAAGCCGGATGCCGTGCTTGGCCAGCCCCGCGTTGCCGGTCGTCCCCGCGTCCTCGATGGCGTGCTGGAAGGGGGCGGAGACCGCGCCCAGTTTCATCTTGTGCCCGCCCAGGTCGCCGAGCGACTCGCTCGCGTGGATCGTGGAGTGCGGCTGGCGCGTGGGCTTGAGCCCGGTGGGCTTGGGCCCGGCGGCCTGCGAGACCGAGTGAGAGCCGGGGTGAGACCCCACGGTCGGGACGGGTCGGGAAACCGGCTGAGGGGCAAACCGAGGAGCCTGTTGGGGGGCCGGGCGCGGGGCCTGTCGGGGTCCGGGGGTCGCGCGGGCCACCTGGTGCGATCCGGTCTGTGGCCCAATCTGTGGCCCGACCGGGGGAACGGGCTGCCGGGCGGGCGGTGCCGAGGTCCGCGCCTGCGGGGCGGCCTGCCGCCCGATCATCTCCTGGCGGCGTTTTCGGAGCTCGTCGAGCTGGGCCTGGCGGCGCTGCTGCATCTCGGCGAGCCGCTGACGCCGAGCCTCGATCTCGGTGGCCTGGGCCTGCGCGGGATCCGGGACGGGGCGGCCGGTGCGCATCGACTCATCGGCCCGCTTCTGGCGTTCCTGATCGAGCCGACGCTTCTGCTTGATGGTCGACATCGACTTGCCGACCTGCCCGAGCACGCTGAACCCGAAGACCGCGACGAGGACCCAGACCTGTATCGGGATGCTCTGAATGAACTGGAGGAGCTGATTCATCGCACAGAGTCTATCGGGCCGGGAGGCCCGAGGGCAGGATTGCCGGGCCACCTTCGACCATCACCTCGACGAAGGGCATGCCGAAGACCTCGCCGAGCACCTCGGGGTTCAGGGTCTCGCTCGCGGTGCCCGAGGCCGCGACCTCGCCGTGCTCGTCGAGCACCAGCCCCCGGTCGGCGTACCGCCTCGCCAGCGTCAGATCATGCAGCACCACCACCGCGGCGAGCCCGGACCGCGTCCGCTGTCGGATCAGGTCCAGCGCCCGCTGTGCGTGGCGGGGGTCCATCGCACTGACGGGCTCGTCGGCGAGCAGGATTTTTTCCGTCATGTCCGGTGCCAGCTGGGCCAGGGCCCGCGCGAGCACCGCCCGCTGCTGCTGCCCGACGCTCAGCTCCAAGAACGACTCGCGGGCCCGATCGGTGAGCCCGACCGCTTTGAGAGCCTCAGCGACCGACGGATCGGCCGGGCTGCCGGTCTTCTCGCCCCCACCCCGGCCCGCGGCGAACCGCCCGAAGCCGACCACCTGCTCGACGGTGTACCCGAACCCGATCTCGGGCCGCTGGGGGACGAACGCCATCCGGGCGGCCCGGGCCCGGGCCCCGATCGAGCGGACGGGCTGCCCGCCCAGTGTGGCCTCGCCCTGGCCCGGGTTCAGGAGCCCGGCGAGCACCCTCAGCAGGGTGGTCTTGCCCGCGCCGTTGGGGCCAACCACGGCGGTGAGCGCCCCAGGCACAAACTCGGCGCTGACCCGCTGCAGGACCGGGTGCCCCGGGTGAAAGGCGTGGGAGATGGATTCGCACTTGAGCGGCATCGCACGAGCCTAGCCGATCCGCGTTCCATGCGGCCGCACCGGGCACGCTATCCTTTAGGGTCCGATCCCGTGTCCCACCCCGCCCCCCCACCCTGCCCCCCCACGCAAGCCCCCGAGAGACCCCCGGCATGACCGAGACCCCCCACTCCACCCCCTCCAGCACCGATCCCGCGGGGCTCGTCGCGGTCACCGGGGCCACCGGCTTTGTCGGCCGACACCTGGTCCGCGAGCTGCTGAGCCGCGGGTGGCGGGTGCGTGGGCTGACGCGGTCGGCGGACAAGGCCGCCGCGGTGCTCCCGGCCGAGGCGATCAAGTCGGGTGCGTTGCAGATCGTCGAGGGCGACGCGCTCTCCCCGGGCGTGCTGGATCGGCTCCTCAGCGGGGCCGACGCGTGCGTGAACCTGATCGGACTGATCCGCGAGACCACGGGGCGGCAGACGTTCCATCGGCTGCACACGCTGACGAGCAAGGCGGTGGTTGAGGCGTGCGAGGCGGGCCAGGTCCCCCGGCTGCTGCAGATGTCGGCGCTGGGGGTTCGGGCCGACGCGCCGACCGAGTATCAGCGGACCAAGTACGAGGGCGAGCAGGCGGTGCAGCTCTCGCGGCTGGACTGGACGATCTTCCGACCCGGGCTGATCCACGGGCCCGACGGCGAGTTCATGAAGATGGTGCAGGGGTGGTGCGAGGGCAAGGCGATGCCGCGCGTCATGATCCCGTACTTCACCCGGATTGCCCCGGGCTGGCACCCGCCGCGAGTGCCGAGGTTTGAGGCCGCGACCGTGGCCCCGGTGCACGTCCAGGACGTGGCGGCCGCGTTCGCCGCGGCGCTGCAGAGCCCCGACGCGATCGGCGAGATCTACAACCTCGTCGGCGCCGAAGAGCTCAAGTTTGACGACCTGCTGCGGACCGTGCGTGACACGCTGCCGCTTGGCCGCCGCGGCCTGCGGGTCGTGGGCGTGCCCGGCTCGCTCGCGGCGTGCAAGGCCAGGGTCGCTGGGCTGATGGGCATGGGCAGCCTGCTCCCGTTTGACGAGGGCATGGCGATCATGGGGCAAGCCGACTCGGTGGCCAACACCGACAAGGCGAAGATCGACCTGGGCTTTGACCCCAAGCCCTTCACCGAATCATTCAAGGGCTACGCGGCCAGCATGTAAACAGCCCCCCTCCCCCCGCAAGACCCGCACGACTACCCCGCTTCCTTTCTGATCAACACCCCCTCCTTTGGATACATCCGGTTCGCCGGGGCCACGCTTGTTTCGAGCGAACCCGTGACGGACCGAGAGAACGGACTCCCATGGCCCTGAAATACCGCAAGCGTCTGCTGACCCACCTCGACCACGACGACTACGAGCCCAAGCCGATCCAGGCGTTGGGCGAGGAGCTGCGGGTGGATGACGCGCAAGAGTTTGCCGACGCGGTGCTGCAGATGGCCAGCGTGGGCGAGGTCCAGATCGACAAGCAGGGGCGGGTGATGCTGCCGACGCTGGCCGACGAGGGCGAGCTGAAGGGGATCTTCCGCTCGACGGCCAAGGGCTTCGGGTTCGTGGAGCCCGAGACGACGACCGACGCGGGCGACGTCTTCATCCCGCCCTTCGCGACCAGCGGGGCCCTGGGCGGGGACATCGTGCGGATCAAGTTCTCGCGCGACAAGGGCCGCGAGCGACGCAGCGGCGGGTTCGCCAAATCGTTCTCCGGCGAGGTCGTCGAGATCCTCGAGCGAAAGCGGACCAACTTCACCGGCGAGATGGGCCGCCAGCAGGGCCGATGGCTCTGCTTCCCCGACGGGCGGCAGCTCACCGACCCGATCATCGTCCGCGACGCGGACTCGAAGAACGTGCAGCCGGGCGACAAGGTCGTGCTCGAGATCGTGGAGTACCCGGCGAACGGGTCGATGGCTGAGGGCGTGATCATCAAGGTGCTCGGGGCGGCGGGCGAGCCGGACGTCGAGACCCAGGCCGTCATCGCGGCGTACTCGCTGCCCTCGGGCGACTTCCCCGAGGCGTGCATGGAGCAAGCCCGAGAGGCGACGCAGAGCTTCGACCGCGAGATCAAGGCGTTTGAGCAGAACGGCCCCGAGGCGCTGGAGCTGCGGATGGATCGCACGGGCGAGTTCATCTGCACCATCGACCCGCCCGACGCGAAGGACTACGACGACGCGATCTCGATCCGGCGGCTCGAGAACGGCGGGTGGGAGCTGGGGATCCACATCGCCGATGTGGCGCACTTCATCCCGCTCGGCTCGCCGCTCGATATCGAGGCGACCGAACGGGGCAACTCGTGCTACCTGCCGCGGCTGGTGATCCCGATGCTTCCCGAGATCCTGAGTAACGGGATCTGCTCGCTGCAAGAGGGCGTGCCGCGGTACGCCAAGACCGCGGTGATGCGGTACGACAACCGGGGCAACGTCACGGCGCGTGGCGTCTCGTCGAGCCTCATCAAGAGCGCCAAGCGGATGACCTACCTCGAGGCCCAGGCCCTGATCGACGATGACGCCGAAGAGGCCAGGAAGCACGCCAAGACCGACACCCCGCACACGCCGAAGCTCATCGAGACCGTCAAGGACATGGACACTCTGGCTAGGATCATCCGCGCGCGGCGGCACAAGGCCGGCATGATCCACCTGGACCTGCCCGACGTGGAGCTGGTCTTCGACGACGAGGGCAACGTGGTGGACGCCGAGCCCGAGGACAACTGCTTCGCGCACACAATCATCGAGATGTTCATGGTCGAGGCCAACGAGTGCCTGGCCAAGGTGTTCGAGGACCTGCAGGTCCCGCTGCTGCGGCGCGTCCACCCCGAGCCCACGCCGGGCGACTCGGACACGCTGCGCAAGATGGCGACCGTCGCCGGGTACCGGATCCCGGCCCACCCGACCCGCGAAGAACTGCAGGGGCTGCTCGACGCGACGGCGAACACCGGCGCCGCCCGCGCCGTCCACCTGGCGGTCTTGCGGACGCTGACCAAGGCCGAGTACTCGCCCGCGCTGATCGGGCACTTCGCGCTCGCCTCGACGGCCTACGCCCACTTCACCAGCCCGATCCGAAGGTACCCGGACCTCACTGTCCACCGCGCGCTTGCCGAGTATCTCGACCGGACCAAGAACGGCACCGACCGCCCCCGCGACGACCAGGGGCGCAAGAGCCTGGGCCGCGACCTGCGCGAGTCGGACCAGTGCCCCAGCGAGGAAGACCTGGTGCTCGTCGGGCGTCAGTGCTCGCGGACCGAGCAGAACGCGACGCAGGCCGAGCGCGATCTGCGGCAGCTGCTGGTGCTGCAGGTGCTCGCCGGGCAGCTCGCCCGCGGCGAGAACCCCGAGTACGGCGGCATCGTGACGGGCGTGAGCCCGCGCGGCATCTTCGTCCAGCTCGAGAAGTACCTGTGCGACGGCATCATCAAGAAGGAAGACCTGCCAGGCGACACCACCCGCAGCAACAAGCCCCCCCGGTGGCGCGTGGATGACCGAACCGGCGCGATGGTCGATGAGAACAGCGGGCGGAGCTTCAACATCGGCGACTCGGTCAAGGTCAGCGTGGCGCAGATCGACCTGGCCCGGCGACAGATGGACCTGGTGATCACCAACGCCGCGAGCCGGGCGGCGGGCAAGGCCAAGGGAGAAGCGGGCGGGCTCACGCTCGGCGGTGCCGGCGGCGGGCTCGACTCCACCGGCGGCGGGGGTGCGGGCGGCGGAGCGGCCGGCTTCGGCGCGGCCCGCGGGTTCGACTACGACACCAAGAAGCCCGGCGGGCAGCGGCGCAACTCCAAGTCCAAGGCCCGCGACCGCAACAAGACCGACCACAAGACGGGGCAGACCCCGATGCAGAAGAAGGCCGGCGGCGGGAAGAAGAAGGGCAAGAAGAAGTGATCCGGTTTCTCGTCGAGCGACACACGCCTCGGCCGTTCCGCTCTAGTCGATCTCGTCGGGCATCCAGTTCTGAATGACCTTCATCCGCCCGCCACGGGTCGGCTTGATCGATCGGATCAGAAGAAGCCCGGTGCCGTCAGGCATCGGGGGATAGTCGTTGATCCCCTGACCCTGCATCACGGTCTCTTTTTCGCCCACCTCAAGCGTCCCGTCTTCCTTGGCGGTCACCCGGAGCGAAATGATCGCCCGCGCTTGTGCGAAGTAAACCCGATCGGACCCGATGTAAACCCACGGATCGATTCCATCTGTGAGTTGCACGGGCACCCCCTCGCCGTCGTACAGGCTGGCGTACGCGCGGTGCTCGCCAGAGATGTCGCTGGTGTAGACAAACCATTCGTCGCCGGGCAAAAAACCCATCCCTTCCTCTTCCGCCTCTGTGTCTAGCCACGCGCGGGTCTCGCCCGTTTGAAGGTCCAAAGCCTTGATGCCTCTTCCCGTGCCTCGAATGTTGTACACCAACGATTTCCCGTCCGGCGTCTCGGCGACAGGAGACTTGGACTCGTCCGACTCGAACACGAGCACGGGAGAACTCCGGCCATCAGATCGCACCTTGTAGATGTCTTGCCCGCGGAAGAAGTACACCCATTTCCCGTCCCGACTCCAATGAGGACTGGACTCATTGCTCTGATCCCGCGAGAGCATGGTCTCGACGCCGGTCTCGAGATCGAGCACCGCGATATCACCCGCGGTCGCTTCAACGGTGCGGTCAAAGGCGATCCGGGTCCCATCGGGCGAAAAGCTGGGGCTCCACAGTGAACCCTTATCGCCCAGGGGGGTCTGCTCGCCGGTGGCGAGATCGTGCTCGAAGAACTGCATGCTCTCGCCGGCGAGAGTCTCGGTCACATAGACCAGCGTGTCCTCGGTCGCGTCGAACGCGGCGAAATGGGGCCACTCCTTGCGATAGACCGGCCCGGCGACCTGAACCGGCTCGCCCACCAGCGAGAGCGTTGCCAGATCAATCCTCTGCACGAACAAGAACGCATCGCGGGAGTAGAGCACCTTGTCTTGCCCAACAACGCGGCCCGTTGATTCGAATGGGAGCAGCCGCTTGGACTCACCGGTGGCCACCGACGCGATGTAAAGCCCGCTGTCCGCGGTCTCGTCGTCCTGATTGAAATACAGCACGTGCTCGCCGCCCGGGAAAAAACTCGGCGCGACCGCCCAGTCGCCGGTGCGGCCGGGGATCGGGTCGATGACGTCAGTGGTCGTCCGAGTCTCGGGGTCGAGCATCGCGAGTGGGGATTGCGTCCCGGAATACGCGAGCCTGCCGTCTGGTGCCACTTCCGATTGACCCGTATTGAACCCGACCTCGCCGAGCACCTCGGGTCGCCCGCCCTCGACATTGATCCGCTCGGCCCGCGTCCCTGCCAGATACACCAGGTGTTTCGAGTCGGCCTCCCACGAGACACTCAGCGGCTCGTCGGGCCCAAGCAGGACCGTCTCGGTGCCCGTCCGCAGGTCTCGAACGATGACCTTGCTCGCCGAGTCGGCGAGCGAGAAGCCCACATACGCGAGCCGAGTACCGTCCGGAGACAGCCGCACGGGGGCGATGTCTTGTGCCAGCTCGAGCCCATCGCGGGGGATCAGGTCGGTCTCGAACCGCGCGGGGACGACTGCGGCCGGATTGGACCGAAAAACCGTGGCCGCCAATCCCGCCAGAGCTGCTGCGCCAACCAGCCATCCGGCCCAGGCGAGCCCGCGAGACCGGCCGCCCGCACCGGTCGCTCCGGAAACAACCTCGGAGTCCCGCTGCTGCAGCTCGATCCTCGCGTCGCCGATGTCTCGGTAGCGAAGGCCTTTGTCTCGCTCCAGGCATCGCCGAAGCACACGCCGCACGTTGCCCGGCGTCTCCGGCGGCAGCCGATCGAAGTTAAAACTTTTGTGCAGCACCGCGCCGATCGAGTCGCTGGCCGTCTCGCCAACGAACGGGCTGGCCCCGGTGAGCATCTCGTACAGGATCACGCCGAACGACCAGATGTCGGATCGTTTGTCCACCCTGCGCCCGCGAGCCTGCTCGGGGCTCATGTAGGCCGCGGTCCCGAGGATCACGCCCGGCATGGTCGGTGAGTTCTGCGCCCCCCCACCATGAGCCGGAGACGTCATCGTGGGCGACTGGCTCATCCCCGAGCCGGTGGACGAGTGCCCCTCGTCGGCCTTGGCGAGCCCGAAGTCGAGCACCTTGGCCTGACCCTCCGGTGTGATCATGATGTTGGCGGGCTTGAGGTCTCGGTGAATCACGCCCGCCTCGTGGGCCGCCTCCACGCCCGCGGCGATCTGGATCGCCAGCTCGACCGCCTCGTCGGGCTCCATCGGGCCGCGGTCGAGCCGGTCGGCCAAGGTCTCCCCCTCGACAAATTCGAGCACGAGGTAGGTCGCCTCCCCGCTCTGAGACGAGTGCCTTTCGAGCCCGTGGATCCCTGCCAGGTTCGGGTGGTTCAGCTGCGCGAGTGTCTTAGCTTCACGCTCGAACCGCTCGAGGCGGCCCGGGTCGCTGGCCAGCTCGGCTGGCAGGGCCTTGATCGCGACGGTGCGGTCGAGCGAAGAGTCCACAGCCCGATAGACCACACCCATGCCGCCGCGGCCGAGCTCCGATTCGATTCGATATGGGCCGATCTGCGGGTCCACGGTGTGCGAGTGTACCATGGGGTATGGAACCTCGTCCCACTATCGCGGTCTCGATGGGCGACCCCGGCGGCGTCGGCCCCGAGGTGCTCGTCAAAGCACTCGCCGATTCGGCGCTGCGAGACCGCGCCCGGTTTGTCATCCACGGCTCGTCGTCCGCGATGCACGCCGCGGCGGACCGGTGCGAGATCGAGCCGATGTGGTGGCGCGTAGACCGCGACGCCGACCCCGTGGTGCTCGCCTCGGCGGCGCCTCAGGGCGTGGTCCTGCTCGACTCGGACACCCAGGCCGACTCGCACGCCCGGCCCCACGGCGGCTTCTCTGCCGCCCCCACCAAACGCGGCGGCCAGCTGAGCTACCGATGGGTCAACGACGCGATCGCGCAGTGCCAGCGCGACGAGCGCGACCCGCTGAACGCTTCAGCGATCGTCACCGGCCCGATCAGCAAGGAAGCCTGGGCGTTGGCCGGGCACAAGAAATTCCCAGGGCACACCGAGCTGCTGGGCAGCCGCTTCAAGGCCAAGCGGTTCGGCATGATGTTCGAGGGCCCGAGCCTCCGGGTCATCCTGGTCACCACCCATATCCCGCTGATGGATGTCCGCGACGTCTTGACCATCGGGCGGGTGTTCGACACGATCGAGCTGGGGGCGCAGGGCTGCCGACAGATGGGGGTGAAGCGACCCAAGATCGCGGTCTGCGGGCTCAACCCGCACGCGGGCGAGGGCGGGCTGTTCGGCGACGAGGAGACCCGGCTCATCGAGCCGGCGATCGAGCACGCGGTGCGGCAGGGGATCGATGTCTCGGGGCCCTACCCGGCGGACACGGTCTTCAACGCCGCCGTCGCGGGTCGGTACGACCTGGTCGTCGCGATGTACCACGACCAGGGGCTGATCCCGGTGAAGCTCTTGGCGAGAGATTCGAGTGTCAACGTGACCGTGGGGCTGCCTATTGTTCGCACGAGCCCCGATCACGGGACGGCGTTTGATATCGCCGGGCGGGGCGTAGCCGAGGAGGGCAGCATGAAGAACGCGATTGAACTTGCGATCCGGATGCTCGACCGCGGCGTCTGCTCCACCGTGGGCAAACCGACCCAGGTTCTCGGCGGGGCCGACCCCCGACACGGGGCCTGACCCCCGACACGGGACAAACCCCGATACGCGGCGACCTGTCGCCCGCGAGTCGGTAGAGCCACCGCCAGAGCTGCTTTAAGAAAAATACTGTGACGCGGCTGTCCGATCGGCTCCCCGGTCCGGCTGCGTCTGCCAGAATGAACGACCCTTTCGAGGCGTTCGCGGGCCGGGGCCTCCCGACGCGGGCGATGATCCCATGAGTAAGAACGAGATCGAGAACGAGGGGCAAGGCCCGGCACAGCCCCAGGGCGGGGCTGCGAGCCCGCCCGAGGCGCCCGCCGAGACGGTGGGCGGGACGCTGGGTGGCGGGCCCGCGGCCGGACATTTTCGCTCGCCGCTGCGCGAGATGCTGATGATCGCCGCGCCCTCGGTGGCGACGATGGCCAGCTACACCGTGATGCAGTTTGCCGACATGCTGATGGTCAGCCGTATCGGGCCCGAGCCGATCTACGTCGCCGCCCAGGGCAACGCGGGCATCGTCACCTGGACCCTCATGACGTTCTCCGTCGGGGTCTCGGGCGTTGTCTCGTCGTTTGTGAGCCAGAACCTCGGGGCCGGCAAGCCCGAGCGTGGGGCCGCGTACGCCTGGAACGGCATGTGGCTCGGTGCGCTCTGGTGGATCGCGATCATGCTCCCCGCCGCCCTCATCATCCCGCGGCTCTACGGCATGACCGACCACGCCCCCGAGGTCATCGCGATGGAGACCTCCTACGCCCGCATCGCGATGGCCGGGGCGGTCTTCACGCTCACGGCCAAGGCGATGCACAACTATTTCTTCGGGCTCCACAAGCCCGGCGTGGTCATGGTCTCGGTCGTCGCCGCGAACATCACCAACATCTTCGCGTCCATGGTCCTGGTCTTCGGCGAGACCGGGATGCCCCTCGGCGACGGCGCCATCAATTCTATTCTTGGCTTCTTCGCGGTGCCCACCCAGTGGGTCGCCCAGTCGCTGGGCATCCAGGCGATGGGGCTCGAGGGGGCCGCCTGGGGGACTGTCCTGGGCACCGCCTTCGAGTTCGTGATCCCCTTTGCGTTCTTCCTTGGCCCAAAGTCCAACGCGATGTACTCCACGCGCAAGGCCTGGCGATGGAGCCGCGAGTGCGTGCGCGACCTGATGAGGATCGGGTGGCCCGCGGGCACGATGTTCGTCAACGAGCTGATCTGCTGGTCCTACCTCACCGTCGTGCTGCTCGGGATGGCGGGGCGCGCCAAGGCGACCGGCGCGGGTCTCGATGAGGCCGCGATCGCCGAGGCGGGCACCGTGGCGAACACCGCGGGGTACATCGCGCTGCAGTTCATGCACCTGAGCTTCATGCCCACCGTCGGCCTGTCCATCGCGACCCAGGCCATGGTCGGCAAGGCGATGGGCGCGGGCAAGCCCGAGCTGGCGCGCGCGCACGCGATGCTCGGGCTCAAGTTCGCCGTGATCTACATGGGGCTGTGCGCCGTCGCGTTCGTCATCTGGCGGCGAGAGGCCATCGGTGTGTTCCTGCCCCCGGGGATCTCACCCGAGGGCGCGGCGAAGGTTGTCACGGTCGGGGCGCTCGTCATGATCGCTGCGGCGGTGTTCCAGGTGTTTGATGCCGTCGCGATTATCCTGTCGGCGGCTCTTCGCGGCGCGGGCGACACCATCTGGCCCGGCGTGGTCGGCATCATCCTCAGCTGGGGCTGCGTGGTCGGCCTGGGCCGCCTGATGGTCGAGGTCGCCCCTCAGATGGGGTCGGTGGGCCCGTGGGCCGGGGCCTCGATCTACATCATCCTGCTCTCGGTCGCGATGGTCTGGCGGTTCGCCGGCGGGGCCTGGAAGACCATGAAGCTGACCCACACCGACGACCTGCACAACCTCCCGCCCGACGCGGTCGCCCCGGGGCCGGCCCCGGAAACCGGCTAAAGGGTTGCAAACCCGTGGGTTGGGCCCGCCAGGCGGGCCCGGGCCGCTGGGGTGGGGCAAGAATCCGGTCGGCGAGCGGTCTAGAATACCCTTCGCCCCGGACCACGGGGTTTCAGGCCACATTTGCAGGAGGATCGCATGGCAGGCGACCCGATGGACATGGTGATCGGTGCAGAGGCAGCCGCCGCGGACGTGAAGGCCGCCGGCTCGCACTACGAACAGGCACTGGCAAAGGACGACGAGGGCGACAAGGTCGGGGCGATCACCGACCTCCGCAAGGCGGTCGCCACGCACCCCGGGCACACCGAGGCCGCGTTCCGGCTCGCCTACCTGCTCGATCTGGTCGGCGAAGAGGACGAGTCGCTCGCGCTCTTCGAGCGCGTCTGCGAGGACGTGCCCGCCCCGATCGACGGGCTGCTCAACCTGGCGGTGCTGTGCGAGGACCGGGGCGACTACGCCCGGGCCGAGCGTTGCCTGCGACAGATCCTGGACACCGCGCCCAACCACCCCCGGGCGCGGCTGTTCATGAAGGACGTGCAGGCGAGCCGCGAGATGGTGATCGAAGAGGTTAATGAACGCGATGTGATGAAGCGCAAGGCGCTGCTCGACACGCCCGTGACGGACTTCGAGCTCTCGGTCCGTGCCCGCACGTGCCTCAAGAAGATGAACATCCGCTCGCTGGGCGATCTGCTGAGGATCACCGAGACCGAGCTGATGAGCTACAAGAACTTCGGCGAGTCCTCGCTCGAAGAGATCAAGCGGATGCTGACCCAGAAGGGCCTCAAGCTCGGGCAAGGGCTCGAAGACGCCCACCGCGCCGCCCGCCGCCAGATCCTCGAACGGCTCAAGGGCTCGGGCAAGGAAGCGCTGCTCAACAAGACCGTCTCGGATCTTCAGCTCTCGGTCCGTGCCCGCAAGGCGCTGCAGCTGCTGAACATCCAGACGCTTGGCGACCTGATCAGCCACACCGAGGCCGAGCTGATGGGTGTCAAGAACTTCGGCGCCACGTCACTCTTCGAGGTCCGCGAGAAGCTCGTGGAGCTCGGGCTCGAGCTGCGGGCCTTGGACGAATAGACCGCTTTCATACTCGATCTACACGAAGCCCAGCGATCCGTTCGCTGGGCTTTTTCTTTGCTCCGCCCAGCACCCGACGAAGGCTGCGCCATCATCGGGGCACCCCGCATTCGCTCCTTCTCCCCCTTGAGGGAGAAGGTGGCCGCGCAGCGGTCGGATGAGGGGGTGCGAGCACCCGGGGTGGTTCGCACCCCCTCACCCCAGCCCTCTCCCCCTATGGGGGAAAGGGAGCAGGAACAACGCCGAGGGGGCGTTCACAACCAGCGAGACATCATTGCTCTTCGGGCTCGATCGGCCTGGTCCCGGTCTGCTTGAAGCTCTTGCGGGCCGTGCCGTAGTCCTCGGGCGAGACCTTCAGGTCCGGCGTGATCCCCTGGGTGTGCTGCTCGTGCAGGTGCTTCAAGAACGGCACGCACCACATGCACCCCGTCCCCGCGCCCAGGCACTCGGAGATCAGCGACGCCACCTGCGGGTTCTCCCGCTTCATGTAGCTGCGGATCTTGCGCAGCGAGACGTTGAAGCACAGGCAGACGTTGTCGTCGGGGTTCATGATGAGAGCATACCCAGAATCTCGATCACGCCCCGGGCCTCTGACGCCTGGGCCACGTAGTCCGCGTGGGCCTTGATCTCGTCGGTCGCGTTGGCGGGGCAGGCGAACCACGCGACCTGCTCACGGATGGGCAGGTCGGACATCGTGTCGCCGATGCCAACGAGGTTTTTCGGCTTGAACCCCGTGAGCTGCATGAACCGGTCGAGCCCGGTGGCCTTGGAGATGAAGTCCAGCTCGACGTTGATGCAGGTCCACGTCATCGAGCAACGCATCGGCCACCCGGCCTCGGCGATCTTCGCCTCGATCCGGGGCTGAATCTCGACGCGGAGTTTCTCGGGCCCCTCGCGATGGAACACCGTCACCGCGGCGCTCTTGCCAGCCTCGAAATACACACCCGCAAACGTCTCGCCCACCCACCGCTGACACTCGCGGACCGTCTCAAGGTGCCCCGGCGTGATCCGCGGGTCCATGCTCCAGGTGTAGTCAGCGGGGTCAAACAGCCACACGCCGCCCTCGCAGACCGACGGGAGCTCTAACGCCCCCACCACCCTGGCCATCGCGTCCACGAACGGGAGCGGCCGCCCGGTACAGAGCGTCCGTGGCGGGCCGGTCCAATCGCGGATCGTTGCGAGCGAGGCCAGGTCTGAGGGGCCGACCGCCTCGGGCGAGAGGCAGCCGTCTACATCGCAGACGATCGCTTGAATAGTGTTGGGGATCGGCATCGAGGGACTGTACGCCGTGCATGTTCTCTCAATTCCGCCCAACCGCTCGGGCCTCACCAGCCGATATGCTTTGCTATGCCCATCCCCTCAAGCCGACTCCAGTTCCAGACCGCCGGCGAATCGCACGGCCCGGGCCTGGTCACGACCGTCCTCGGGCTCCCAGCCGGGCTCACGCTCGACTTCGACTTCATCAACAACGAGATGAGCCGCCGCCAGGGGGGCTATGGCCGGGGCGGGCGGCAGAAACTCGAGACCGACACCGTCGAGGTGCTCACCGGCGTCCGACGCGGCAAGACCATCGGCTCGCCGCTGACGCTCTTCATCAAGAACCGCGACTCGCGCCTCGACGACCTGGAACGCACCCCGCCGGTGCATCGGCCAAGGCCCGGGCACGCCGACCTTGCGGGCAGCGTGAAGTGGCTGACGGTGGACTGCCGCGAGACGCTCGAGCGCGCCAGTGCCCGCGAGACCGCGGCCCGGGTGGCTGCGGGTGCCGTGGCCCGGTGCCTGCTCCGCGAGGTGTTCAGCGTCGAGACCTTCGGGTTTGTGCGCCAGATTCTCGATGCGCGCACAGCCGTCAAGGTCACCGCGGCCAACTGGCAATCCCTCATCGCAGCTCGAAACGAGAGCGCGACCTACACACTCGATGCGAAGACCACCGACGCCCAGTGCGACCGAATCCGCACCGCGAAGGGCGACAAGGACACGGTCGGCGGACACTGCGAGTGCCACGTGTTCGGGTGCCCGCCGGGCTTCGGGTCGTGCATGAACTGGTACGACAAGCTCGACGCGCGAATCGCGTTCAGCGTCATGGGCATCCAGGCGTTCAAGGCGGTGCAGATCGGCGCGGGCGTGCGCTCGGGTGAGGTCGTCGGCAGCGCGCTGCACGACCCGATCCGCTTCGACGCCTCGCGCATGGACGAGCCGAGCCTCGGGTTTGTCCGCGACACCAACAACGCCGGCGGCACCGAGGGCGGCATGACCAACGGCGAGCCCGTCGTCGTCACCGGAACCATGAAGCCCATCGCAACCCTGCTGCGTGGCATGCCCAGCGTGGACCTGGTCACCAAAGAACCAAGCGACAGCTCGTATGAACGCAGCGACGTGTGCGCCGTCTCCGCAGCGAGCGTTGTGATGGAGAACGCGGTCGCCTTCGAGATCGCCTCGGTCTTCCTCGAGAAGACCGGCGGGGACAGCGTGACCGAGACCCGCAGCAACTACAACCGGTTCGTCGAGATGGCCCGCGACCTGCCGCTGGACCCACCCGAGGGCACGCTGGCCTAACCCCCACAGCGACCCCCACGCCCCCCACCACGACCCCGCAGCGCCCACCGCGGCCCCGCTGGGGCTCACGGACTTGAATAAATAGGGTTGTGTATACGCCCATTTCGGGGGTATTATCGGCGCGTCGAGTGCCTTTTTTGGTTATCGGAGCGGGGTGTCGGCCGAGTTTGCGCGGTTGAACACGATTCGATGTGCGAAGTGAGGGGGATTCCTGTGGAAGCCCCACGGCTGCTCGCGCGAGGGATTAGGATCACGAATCGCGTGCCCGTCGGCTGCCTTTGTGGGCCCGGCGAGCGAACGCGGGTCGGCGGAGCCGATCGAACGTGTGCAGTGTGGACCCGTCGTCGGCCCGGAAGGAGTCAAGCCGTCGTCAGTGTTGAGTCGCCCGCGTGGCGTCCCGGTTGGGACCGCGCCGGGCCAGGGAGGATTACGATGAGCGGACGGCGCGGATTCAGTCTCAAGACGTTCTACAGCAAGGGCGCGGGCGAGGGCCTGCAACTCGTCGAGCACACCCAGTGGATCGGCAAGGCGGTCGCCATCGCCCGCCACGAGCTCGACAAGCACGAGGATCGCCCCGAGTTTGGGCAGACCGGCGTGTACGTGCTGCACGGCAAAAACCCGCAGACCGGGTGCGAGCGGATGATGGTCGGTCGCGTCAGCCAGCTCGACAAGGTTGATGTGCGGATCGAGTCGATGGACTTCTGGAACCGCATCATCCTGTTCACGGCCGACGGCCCGCGGCTGCACGAGGTGCACGCCGAGTTCATCGAGGCCCGGCTCATTCAGCAGGCCGGCTCGGGCCGCTTCGCCGAGCTTGAGAACGCCGAAGCCGCGACGGTCCCGCCATTGCCCGAGGCCGACCAGGCCGACGCGGAGTACTTCGTCGAGCAGGCGGTCAACGCGCTGACCGCGCTTGGCGTTCGCGCCTTCGAGACCGCGCCCGGCAAGCGTCGTTCGAGCGAGATCGTGCACGTCGCCAAGCACGGCGCCAAGGCCAGCGGCTTCGAGGTCGCCGGCCGGTTCGTCGTGCAGAGCGGCTCGAGCCTCGCCCGGGTCTCGCAGGACGACTGCCCCGGGTATATCAAGAGCCTGCGCGAGAGCCTGACCCAGCGTGGCGTGCTCGCCGACAGCGGCAAGACCCTCAAGATGAAGATGGACTTCGCGTTCGACACGGCCGCCGAGGCCGCGATGGTCGTGACCGGCGAGCGGGCCTGTGGCGGGGCCTGGCGGACCACCGTGCCCAGCAAGACCGAATCGCCCAAGGCGATGGACGACTCGATGCCGGGGCGTTCGGCGCAGGGGGCCGCCCCCGGCGAGGCCAAGAAGCCCGAGGCCGCCCGCCCGGTCGCCGTGACCGCTCCGGCGCACCGCGAGGTGCAGATGCCCGCGTCGCTGCGATCGCTGACGGGGCGTGACTCGAACAACGGCGGGATGATGTAGACTCGCACCACCGAGCCACAACTTCCGTGGCCCCTCGTGGGGGTGACACGGATCTCTCCTCCCGGGCCGGCGCTTTCACTGAGAGCGTCGGCCCTTTTTCGTGCGCGCAAAGAGAGCGAGAAGAGCAAGGAGAAGAACTCACCACAGAGGCACAGAGGAAAGACCTGAGAAAGGGCGAAGATCGGGCTGAGATTCTGCGAAGGGCCACGACCGATTCTCAGTAACGCACGCCTTCATCCCACAGCCCACCTCATTTCAACTCCGACTCTCGGTCTCTCTTTCGGCCTTTCCTCTGTGTCCTCTGTGCCTCTGTGGTGAATGGATCACTCTTCTTCCGCGAGCCGAGCGTCGAGCCGAGCCCGCACCGAGAGCCACTCGTCGTCGGTGATGCTGTACTGCGCCGAGGTCCTGTAGAACCCGTCGGGCATGACGTACTGGTTGCGGATCAGCCCCTCGAATTTCGCGCCCAGCTTCAGGATCGCGGCCTTGGACTGCTCGTTGCGGTTGTCCGTCTTGAGCATCACCCGGATCGCGGGGCCGCTGGGAAAGATGCCCGTCTCGAACGCGTGGGCGAGCATCAGCCGCTTCATCTCGGGGTTGATCTTCGTCCCGCGACACGCCTTGCTGATCCAGGTGTTGCCGATCTCTATGCCGCGGTGCTTGGGCACGACGCTCATGAACGACGTGTGCCCGACCGGCGTGCCATCGGGCAGGCAGACGCAGAGCAGGTGGTACTCCGGGTTGGCCAGCAATCGCTCGACGTAAACGGTGAACCCCGGCACGTCCCACGAGCCGAAGACCGCCGGGATGTACCGGAACGTCTCTCGCTGGGCGGCCTCGAACAGTCCCGCCGCGTGCCCCGGGCGGAGCGGTTCGAGTCGAACGTGGTTGCCGACGAGTGTGATGGGTTGCAGGTGCGGCGTGGTCATGGGGGATTATTGGCCCTCCGGGCGGGTGCGGCTCAGGCTGAGAACTGATCGAGGAACCGCTGCTCAGACTCGGCGTTGCCGACCAGCACCAGCTCCATGCCCACGCTGAGCAGGGTGCTGGCTGATGGGTTGATCTCGAACCCGTCACCCTTCCCGACGGCCACGATCGAGCACCCGGTCCCCTCGCGGATCCCGCAATCAACGATCGTCGTGTTGTCCAGCGCGGCTGGCACCAAGATCCGGAAGACCTCGAGCCCCTCTGCGATGGCCACGATGTGGCTGCGGCGGACCAGGTTGAACATGCTCGTGGCGCCCATCGAGGCGTACGACATCACAAAGTCGGCCCCGGCCCGGTGCATCGCGGCGACGTTCCACTCGAGCGTGGAGCGGGTGATGATCTGGATGTCCGGGCGGAGGCTTCGGCAGTAGATCGTGAGATAGACATTGAGATCGTCGTCGTGCGTGGTGATGAGCACCGCGGGCGCCTTCTCGATCCCCGCGCTCTTGAGAATCTTGATGTCCGCCGCATCACCCTCGATGGATTGTTCACACTGAACCGCCCGCTCTGGGATCTTGTCGATGATGCGGTAGTCGATGCCGCGAGCCTTGAGGCTCGCGGCGGCGGCTCGCCCGACACGCCCCGCGCCGATGATCACGATCGGATCGACCGAGACGTTGTAGATCACGAACGCCTCGTCGTAGGCCTCGAGCTGATCGCGAGAGCCCGCGAGCATCAGGATTGAGTTCTCGCCGATGACCGTGTCGGCGGTTGCCGGCTCGAACTCCCCGCGGTTCCACAGGCCGAGCACCGAGACGCCGATCTCGCGGAGCCCGGCCTCGCGGAGCGTCTTGCCCACCATCGGCGTGCGTGCGGCGTTGGCCTCGGCGATCTGCACCTCCTCCACGTTGCCGACAACATGAGAGATCGCGTCCCCGCCGACGATGCACCGCACCAGCGCCTGCCCCATCTGGTGGCCAAGCCGGAACACCTTGGTCGCCCCGGCCAGCTCCATGATGTCGACCGAGTCGATCGAGTTGGCCGTCGCCACGACCGGGACCTCGGGCGAGATGCCACGGACCGTGAACACGATGTGCGTGTTCACCATGTCGTTGTTGGTCGCGACGATGAGCGCGGCCTTGTCCGCCCGCACTCGCGTGTAGGTCTCGGGGTCATCGAAGTCCCCCACCACGACCGGGTGCCCCTCGTCGTGCAGCCGGGCGGCCTCCTCGCGATCGGAGACCAGAAGATAATACGGATGGCCGAACTGCTTGAGCTTGCGCCCCAGGACGCGCGTCACCGCGTCGTCGTGCGTCAGCAGCACGTGCCCCGAAGCGTTGGGCAGCTCGGTCGGGGTCCGAGCCAAGGCCTGCGCCGCGAGCCAGGGCGCGTAAAAGAACTGGATGATGGTGAAGGGCAGCAAGATCAGCAAGAAGACGATGCCCGACAAGAGCACCAGGATTGAGAACGCCCGCCCCAGATCGCTCTCGAAGGTGATGTCGCCAAACCCGAGCGTGGACATCACCGTGAGCGTCCAGTACACCCCGGTGATCCAACTAAACTCGCGCCCCTCGATCATCATGATGTAGTGGAACACGACGCTGTAGGTCAGCACCATGCCCACGAGCACACCGATAAACAGCAGCAACGCGCTCAGGTTGCGCCTGGCATCGCGACGCTGATAGAGAAAACCAAGCTGTCCGGAGTAATACTTCATTGTGCGTGCACCCCCGAGCGCGACGGTGGTCAAGGCCGGCGATCATAGCGGATCATAAGTACACACGCACGCCGAGAACCCCGTGCCGGGGTCCGCTGGCTCTTAGTGCAGCACGCGGAAGAGTTCCTCGGGCGTGGTCAGCCCCTTAGCAACCTTCAGCTCCGCGTCGAGCTTCATCGGCGCAAACCCGCCCTCGACCGCGGCCTCGTACAGCGTCACGCCGTCCGCCCGCTCGCCGGTCAGGCGGCGGAGTCGATCGGTCATGATCATCAGCTCGTGCACCGCGAGGCGGCCGTAGTACCCCGCGCCGAAGCAGTTCTCGCAGGGCTTGCCGCTGGGGGTCCCGGTCCCCTCGCACACGGTGCAGGTTCGGCGCATCAGCCGCTGGGCGAGCACGCCGAGCAGCGACGATGTGATGAGATAGGGCTCGAGCCCGATGTCGATCAGCCGGGGGATGGCGCTGGGCGCGTCGTTGGTGTGCAGCGTCGCGAGCACGAGGTGGCCGGTCAGCGAGGCCTGGATCGCCAGCTGCGCGGTCTCCATGTCGCGGATCTCGCCGACCAGGATGACGTCCGGGTCTTGCCGGAGCAGCGCCCGCAGCCCGGTCGCGAAGGTCACGCTCCGCTTCGGGTTGACCTGCATCTGGCTGATGCCCTCGAGGCGGTACTCGACGGGGTCCTCGATGGTCATCACGTTCCGGCTCGAACGATCAACCTTGCCAAGCGCCGCGTAGAGCGTGGTCGTCTTGCCCGAGCCGGTCGGCCCGGTGACGAGCAGCATGCCGTCGGGCCGCTCGATCGCGTCAACCAGCCGCTCCTGGATCGCCGGCGACATCGCCAGCGCGTCCAGGTCGAGCTGCGTCTGGCTCTGGTCGAGGAGCCGGAGCACGATCCGCTCGCCGTACACCGTCGGGATGACCGAGAGGCGGATGTCGATCTTCTTGGAGCCGAGCCGAACCGTGGTCTGCCCGTCCTGCGGGGAGTGCCGGTTGGCGATGTCCAGCTCCGTCATGACCTTGAGGCGGCTGGAGATCGCGGGGGCCAGCGTCAGCGGCGGGCTGAACGCGTCGATCAGCATGCCGTCCACGCGGAAGCGGATCACCAGCTTGCTCTCCATCGGGTGGACATGGATGTCGCTCGCCCGGCGGCGCAGCGCCTCGAACAGGATCATGTTCACCAGCCGGATGACGGGCGTCTGCCTCGCCGCGGCGAGCAGATCCGTGCTCGTCCCGATCGCGCCCGCAGCCGACGCGATCGCGTTCTCGTCGAGCGGGATGTCCTCGACGATCTCGGTGACCAGGTCGCCGCGCTGCTCGTACCCGCGGTTGATCAGGTTCACCACCGCGGCCCGGGGGCTGAGCACGAGGCGGATCGGCATCCGCAGCTCGTCCTCGAGCATGGAGAAGACGCTGGGCTGCATGGGCTGGGCGGTCGCGATGATCATGACGCCCTGCTCGGAGGCGAGCCCGGCGAAGGTGTTGTCGCGCGCGACGTCGGCCGACACGATCTCGTAGAACCGAGTCGCCGACTCCCCGAGCCGGGGCTCGGCGATGTACGCCAGCCCGGTCCGCTCTGACATCATCCGCAGCGCGGTCGCCTCGTCCATCGCGAGCGTCTGCAGGAAGACGTCCCACGGGTGATCGTCGGAGCCCTCGATCTGCGCGAAGGCGCGGGCCTGCTCGGGGGTAAATTCGAGGCTGCCGAACACGCGCGAGACGCGGTCCCAGTCGTCGGCGACGATCGCCGCCGCGCCCCGGCGGGGGTCCGCGACCGCGAGTTCTGCTCCCCGCTCTGCCTTGCCGTTGCGTGCACTCACCGGTTCGTTTCCTCGCTGGTCATCACGGCGGCGCTCTCGGTGCCCTGGCCGTTCTCGTCGTTCTGGTCATCGGCCGGGGGCTGCTGCACGGGGCGGCTTTGCCTTGTCGAGGGCAGGGGCAGCGGGCGGACCGAGGCCGGCGGCATCAGCACCGCGTTGAGCTCGGGCACCTGATAAAGGTCCTCGACATCCACCTCGGCCTGCGGGCCCTTGGTGATGAGCTTGAGGTCGCGGAAGCTCGGGTCGCTCATGATCTTGGGCGTGATGAAGATGTAGAGCACCGAGCTGGACTTGATCTTGACCCGGTCCTGAAACAAGATCCCGAGCAGCGGGATGTCGCCCAGCAGCGGGATCTTCTCGATCGTGTCGGTCAGATTCTCCGTCTTGATCCCGCCAACCACGATGGTGGTGTTGCTGGGCACCGTGACCTTGGAGGTCACCGTGTTGGTGGCTCGCGGGGCGGGCACGCCGTCCTGTCCTGCGCCGGTGAAGTTCGAGCGGGTGATGTCATACTCGAGCGTCAGGTACCCATCCTTGGAGATGGTCGGCACGATACGCAGGTTCGTGCCCGCCTCTTCAAAGCCCTGAAAACTGGTCACGGTTGAGCTGTCCGTTTGGCTCGTCGAGGTGGTCGGCTGCTCCTCGACCGAGTCGATCGAGCCCTCCTCGTTGTCGTTCACAAGCAGCGTCGGCTTGGACAAGATCCGCGCGTCCGTGTCCGTCTGCATCGCGTTGATGATGAACGGGATCGACTCAGACTGGATCAGCGCCGAGGTGAACCCGGCCAGGTTGCTCGCGACCGACCGCTGCGACTGGAAGTCCGCCCCGGCGCCGCTGAGCCCGAAGTTCGTCTGCACCCCGTACTGCCCGTTGAGGATCTGCGTCTCGACGGCGAGCCGGAAGTTGCTCGAGTCCGAGACCGAGATGATCAGCACCTCGACGTACACCTGCTTGCGGCGCAGGTCGAGCTGGTCGATGAGCCGCGACAGCTCCTCCTGCTGGCGGATGGGTGCGCGGGCGATGATCTGGTTGTTGGGCACGTCGGCGATAACGATGACCTCGTTGGGGTCGAAGTCGCCCGAGACATCGTTGCCGCTGCCGTCCACGAAGGCGACGCCGTCGTCGGTGAAGACCGGCCGGATGTTCTGCCGCGCGTTGCCGCCCACGCGGGTCTCGGGCAGCAGCGAGGAGTCGCCCGTCTGCTGGGTGCCCGAGATGATGCCGTCGAGGGTGGCGGCGATGTCCTCGGCCTTGCCGTGCTTGACCTTGTAGCTGCGGATGACGACGCGGTCGTCGTCGCTCTTGATGTCGTCGAGGATCTGGGTCAGCTCCTCCTGCTGGGCCTCGGTGCCGTAGTAGATGATGCTGCCGCGTTCGATGTCCACGACCATCACCGGCCCGCCGACCGCCGCGGGCTGCTGGGCGCCGCCGCCCTGCCCCTGCCCCTGCCCGTTGAACTGGAACTGGAACTGCTGGTTGGAGTTGTTCGAGTCGGCCTCGAGGATGATCACCTCGCCCAGGCCACGGCTCTTGGCGATGTCCGCGATCTGCTGGGCCGACGCCCCGGCGAAGTAGTTCTTCGCGGTCAGCGTGTTGGGCACGTCGATCAGCTCGATCAGGTACACGACCTTCTCGAGCTCCTCGAGCACGCCGCGGAAGAGCAGCGCGTTGCCCGTCGCGTCCACCGTCAGACGGTCGGCCAGGTTGTCGAGCGTGCCGCCGGCCAGCCCGGCACCCCCGAGCTGGTTGCCCTCCATCTGCCCGCGGAGCATGGCCTGGGCCACCCCCTGATTTGAGCCCTGGGCCGAGCTGCTCCCGGTCAGCCCGATCGCCCGGTCCCTCGCCGTCGAGGCGGCGATGTAGGTGAGCTCGATCCGGTGCAGCGACATCTCAGCCGCCGCCGCCGCGAACTCGTCGATTACCGTCTGCGCCATCCGCACCAGCTTGGGCGAGCCCATCACGACCAAAACGCCCAGCTCGTCGATCGCCTGCACCGCGTTGGAGCTGGCGTCGAGCCCGAGCGAAATCGAGAGCGCCGGCTGAATCAGCGAGGGCTTGATGTTGGGCGTGCGGATGATCTTCGCCGTCGCCAACGGACCGTCGGACTCGAAGCCCACGGTGCCCTTTTCCTGCACGACGTACAGCTGCGCGTCCTCGTCCCACACGATCGTGTAATCGAACCGATCGAGCATCGCGCCCAGCAGCCTCAGCAGCCGGCTCTTGGGGATCTCGATCGGGGCGTTGAGCACGATCTGCCCGGCCGGGTCGCCCTGCATCGCGATGTTGATCTCCAGTGCCTGCTGCACGAAGTCGATCAACGCCGTGATCTCGACGGGCTCGGTGAACGCGGGCAGCAGCACCATCTCGTCCCACGCGGGATCGGCCGGCTGCAGCGCCCCGCCGGGCAGCTCGACCGCCGCGTTCGCCGACAGCCGCGAGGCACGGGCAAACGTCGTGACCCGGCGTGGCAGCGCCTCAGACTCGATCTGCACCGGAGCCGCGGGCCCGTCGCGAAGGTCCGCCCCCTGCGTGGGCGCGGGCTTGGCGTACCACCCCGCGCTCAGCTCCTCAGAGGACGCGGGCTGGTTCTGGGCCACAGTCGGCGAGACCGCGAGGCCCGCGAGCAACGCCAGGGCCGCCGCAGCGGTACAACGGGTCGGGAATCGAGATTGAAAAAGTGCTCGGTGCACGGAGAGATCCTTTCTGAGTCCGCATCGGGCTGAGCCCGGGTCGGGACATGCGGCTACCGTCGTTCAAGCCTACCCACCCCCCGGAGGGGAGAACGGACGGACTGGTTCATGCGCGTCGTCAGTTTGCTGCCCTCAGCAACAGAAATCCTGACCTTGATCGGGGGAGAACCGCTCCTGGTCGGCAAAGGCCACGAGTGCGACTTCCCAGAGTCCATTGGGAGCCTCCCCAAGCTCACTAAGCCGCGGGCCGGGGTGGGTTTTAAAGCGGACCCCGAAACGGGTGATTCTAATGGTTCGATACTTGCGCCCGTTTGCGATCCCTCCGCAGCGGGCCATCCTCTATACACGCTCGACGAGGCGGCGCTGGCCAGTCTCAGGCCGGATCTCATCCTGACGCAAGGCCCAGGCTCAGCCTGCTCGGTCGATCCGGAGACCATTGGGCAGGTCGCCGACGGTCTCTCGCCGCGCCCCGAGATCCTCAGCCTAAGCCCGACCTCGGTCGAGGACATGTTCGACGACATCCTCCGCGTGGGCGAAGCCGTCGGGCTTGTCCGCGAGGCCCGCGACGCGGTGGTCTCGCTGCGTGGGCGGCTGCACACCGCGGCCGAACGCGTGAACCCGTACGTCGATGGTCCGAGAGTGGGGTTCATGGCCTGGAGCGATCCTGTGTTCATCGCGGGGCACTGGACGGTGCAGTTGATCGAACGGGCCGGCGGCCGACACCCGCTCAACGAAACGGTGCCCAAGCCGGGGTCCGGGGCCGCCGCCGGGCCCCAGCAAGCCGAACGAACCGCGGGAAAATCGATTGCTGTTTCCAACGAAGTCTTTGCCGCGTCGCTGCCCGAGTTCATCGTGATCGCACCGTGCGGGCTCACGCTCGACGAGGCGACGCGCGAGGGCGAGCGGCTGATGGGCGAGCCCTGGTTCGCCCAGCTGCCCGCGGCCCGCGCCGGGCGGGTCGCCGCGGTAGACGGCTCGCAGATGTTCAACCGACCGGGGCCCCGCCTGATCGACGCGTTCGAGTGGCTCGCCGGGTGGCTCAACAATCGGCCCGAGCTGATCCCCGGGAATTTCCCGTGGCGTCTGATCGGGAGCGCGGGCTGATGGGGCCCGCTCGCCACGCTCGGCTGTTTGTCACGCGCTTGCTAGGCGGCGCCGCGGTCTCGCTCGCACTCGCAGCGAGTCCGCTGGGGGGGTGCGCCGGCGCCGGGTGCCCCACGCCGGTGCCCGTCGCCTCGCTGCCCGACTCGATCAGGGCTCGGCTCGACCTCTCCCCGCCGCCCGAGGTCCGCGTCTCGCGTGCCCGGCAGCGCAACCCCAACTCCGACCTCATCGTGCGGCTCGCCGAGCACGACACCTTCCGACCCGGGCTGCGAACCGAGGACCGCCCGGTCGTGCTCCCCATGACCAGCCGCGGCGAGCACTGGACCGTCCCGCTCACCGTCGTCGCGATCAACGGGCAGGCCCGGGTGGTGAACTTCAAGATCGACACCGGCTCGCACACGCAGCTCTCGATGGATTCGAGAAGCGCCAATCGGCTGGGCGTGGTCGTGCCCGCCGAGATCACCGAGGGCATCAGCCACACCGCGTTCGGGCCCAAGCGGGTGCACACGGGCGTGATCGCGGAGCTGCGGGCCCCCGGGGCGATGCTCTTCGCCGTCGAGGTCGCGATCGACTGCAGCGGGCGGAGCTACTCGCCCCGGATCGGGATCCGGCTGCTCGAGCGGTTCGGGCACGCGATCTTTGATTGGGACGCGCGGACGCTGACGCTGCTGCCGCGCGGCTGGACGAGCCGCACCGCCGACGCCACGGGCCGCGAGGGCTGGGCCGCGCTGCCCTGGACCGCTGACCCGGTCTCGCTGCGGCGCGACTCGATCGAGCACGAGGGCGACGGGCGGCGACGGGTGCTCGTCGAGATGGCGAGCCGATGGGTCCGCGTGAGCCTCGACGGCACCGACCGCGTCACGCTGCTCGACACGGGCTTCTCCGGCGACGTGTTCGCCTTCGAGCCGATGGGCGTGGAGTCTCGCCGCAAGGGCACGGTTGTCGGGCAGGGCTTTGGCCGCCGAGACACCTTCCGGACCGACGAACTGGAAAACCCCGTGCGGCTCGTCGGCGCCGGGCCCCACCTCGAACTCGACGGGCTCACGCTCATCGGCCCCACCACCGACTACGGCAACATGACGCTCGTCGAGCGAGCCGGCTTCGAGATCATGCTCGGGCTCGGCGTGCTGCAGCGATACCCGATGTGGCTCGACTTCGAACGCGACGAGGCCCGGTTCTGGACCGGCGTCGGCCCGATCCCGATGCCGGTCCCGATGCCGAGCGATGCCCCGGACTGATCACTCGCTCTCGCCCAGCACCCTCGCCGCGACCTCGCTCACCGGCCTGGTCGGCGCGGGCTCCACGCCGTCGGCGTACTCGTTGAGAACCTTGACGTAGTACCGCACCGAGCGCCACACGCCCAGCTTGTACCCCGAGGGTTCAAAGTCGCCCGCAGCCGTCATGCCGAGCTTCTCGTGCAGGCGTTCGCTCGCGGGGTTTGGCGTCGCGACCCCGCCGAACGCGACGACGAAGCCCTGAGCGCTGAGGATCTCGAACAGCGTGGTGTACAGCGCGGTCCCGATCCCCCGTTTCTGGGCGCTCGGCGCCAGGTAGACGCCGACCTCGGTGGTCCATCGGTACCCGCCGCGCGGCTTCCACACCCCCGCCTTGGCGAAGCCCGCGAACTCGACGCCGTTCTCGCCCTGGATCTGCGCAACGAGCCAGGGGTAGGTCTCGCGGCTGCTCTCCCACAGCGCGCCGATCTCGTGGGCCCCCACCGGCTCGGTCCCGAAGTGCGCCCACCCCGCCTCAATCGCTTCGTTGTTGAGCCGTGCGATCGCGGCGATATCGGCCCGCTCGCAGAGCCGGATCACGACCGGACTGTCCGGAGGGTTGGTCATCATTCAGACTCGGAAGATCGACCCGAGCTTCTTGCCCAGCAGCAGCGAGGCCCCGATCAGCGTCACGGTCAGCAGGCCCATGCCCCACACGCCCATCGCGCTGGCGATGTACGGCCCGTCACCCAGCCGGTTGGAGAACTCGAAGATCATCTTCGTGATCGGGAAGTGCTCGCCCTTCTGCGCCAGGATCAGCGAGTCGCTCACCTCGAGCATGGAGAAGCTGAACACCAGCAGGCTGCCCGCGATGATGTTCGCCAGGATCAGCGGGATGATGATCTTGCGGACCGCCTTCACCCGCGTTGCGCCAAGGTTCACCGCGGCTTCCTCGAGCTCGCCCGAGGTCTGCTCGAGACCCGCGACCGTGGACCGCACAATGTACGGCAGCCGACGCACGGCGTACGCGATGATCAGCAGCGGGAACGGGTTGGGATCCGAGCCGAAGACCGCGAGCACGCCCTCGAGCGGGTCGCCCTTGCCAAACGGCCAGCGGAGCGTCATCGCGACATACCCGAACGCTAGCACCAGCCCGGGCACCGCCAGCGGCAGCATCGACATCGCATCAAGCAGCCCACGCCCGCGCACCTTCGTCCGCACCAGCAGGTACGCGATAATCAGCCCGATCACGACGTCCAGCAGCACCGCGCTGCCGCTCAGGAAGATCGAGTTGCGGATACTGCCAAAGCTCTCTTCGTTGGTCAGCGCGACGTCGAAGTGGCCAAGCGTGAAGTCCGACGGGATCACGGATCGGTACCAGCTGCCCGGCTCGGAGAGGCTCACCAGCGTCACCCCGATGTGGGGGACTATCGCGAGCCCGATCACGAACGCGAACGCCGCCGCCGCGAGCCAACCCGTGACGCCGCCCAGCTTGGTCTCGGTCCCGGAGCGGCTGGCCTTGGAGTACATCGCGTACCCCTTGCCGCCAAACACCAGCTTGCCCAAGATGTACAAGAGGATCGCGGTAAAGAGCATGACGACCGTCAGGGCGTACGGCGCCGCCGAGTTCTCGACCTCCTTGAGCCCGTTGAAGATCTGCACCGGCGTCACCCGGTCGTAGTCAAACATCAGCGGCGTGCCCAGCTCCGTGAACGACCAGATAAAGACGATCGTCCCGCCGGCAAACAGCCCCGGGCGGATCAGCGGGAGCACAATCTTCCGGAACCGCGTCCACCCCGTTGCGCCAAGGTTCTCCGCAGCCTCGTCCAAAGCCGGGTCGAGGTTCGCCAGGCTCGCGGTCGCGTTGAGATAAAGGATCGGGTACAGGTGCAGCGCCTCGACGAGCACCACCCCCCAGAACCGTCCCTGCCCGAGAATGTCCCAGTCGGTGTCAAAGAACGCGTTGAGCGCCCCGGCGCGGCCCAGCAGCGCCTTCATCCCGATCGCACCAACAAACGGCGGCAGGATCAGCGGCACCAGGATCAACGCGTTGAACACCTTCTTGCCCGGGAACGTGTACCGGGCCGTCAGCACCGCCAGCGGCAACGCGATCACCACGCACAGCAGCGTCGTCATCGTCGCGATGCCCAGCGCGTTGAGCAGCCCCTCCTTGGTCGAGGGGTCTTGGAAGACCAGCAGCAGGTGGTCGAGCGTCCACCCGTCCCCCGTCGCGACGTCGGCGGCGAACCCGCCCCGAACCGTCAGCCAGATCGGGTAGAGAAGGAAGAGCGCCAGCAGCCCGATCATGGAATACACCAGGCCGTACTGCACCAGATTGCGGACAAGTCGTGGGGACATAGGCCGAGAGTGTACGGGGGCTGGGCGGCACTTGCGAGCCCGGCCCGCGGCTGGCTCACCCGCCGATCGAGGCCGGCGGGGTCAGCGGTTTGGGCCCCAGCGTCTGGACCGTCATCCGCCCAAGCGTGCGGGCCTTGAGATACGCGTTCACCTCGTCGAGCGTGACCGCCATGATCCCCTCACGGACCTCGCTCAGCGTCCGGGCCCGCCCCCGCTTGAAGAAATCGTTGGCCAGCGCCGCCGACCGGGCCCCGGTGGACTCGCCGCTGAAGACCACGCGGCTGGTGAGCCCGGTGATCGCCCGCTCAAACTCCTCGGGCGTGACGCCGCTGGTGTTGATCCGCTCCAGCTCCGCGACCAGCACGTCGAGCGCCTCCTGGGCCCGCTCGGGCGTGGTGCCGACGTACCCGGTGACGGTGCCAAAGTCCTTCTCGCCGCGATACCCCGCGTGCACCGCGTAGCACAGCCCACGCTTCTCGCGGACCTCGGAGAACAGCCGGCTCGACATCCCGCCCGAGAGCACCGCGAGCACGACCCGCTCGAGCACGCTGGTCTCGTCGGCCTCGCGCGGCGCGTCGTGCACCACGACGATCTGCACCTGGTTGGAGTCGTCCTCGAGATGGTGATACCCGCGCGGCCCGGAGCCCTCAAACGCGGGAACACTCGCCTCGCCCTCCCAGCCCTTGAGCAGCACGTCGAGCCGAGAGACGACCCGGGCCGGATCAACCTGGCCCGCGATCGCGAGGATCGAGCCGCGCGGCACCGCGTGTTGGCCCCAGTGGGCCGCGAGCCCGTCGCGATCGATCGCCCCGAGCCCCGCGGCCGTGCCCATGCCCGTCCGATCAAACGGCGAGGGGTAATGCGCCGCCCGGGCCCCGAGCACCGCCCGCTCCTGCGGATCGTCGGCCAAACTCGCCAGCTGCTGCATCGCCAGCAGCCGCGCCGGCTCCAGGCTGTCGCCCGAGAGCATCGGTGAACGGATCATGTCGGCGATCAACGGGAGCGTGTCGTCCAGCTTGTCGCCGAGCATGGTCGCCCCGAGCCGCGTGAACCGGGCCCCGGCCTCGGCCGACCGCGACGCGCCAAGGCGGTCAAACGCGTCGGTCTGCTGGCGTGAATCGAGCCCGCCGGCGCCGCGCATGAGCATCTCGCCGAGAACCTCGGCGGTGCCGAGCCGATCGGTCGGATCGACCGAGCCGCCGCACGGGACGAGCCAGTTGAGCGCGCACGAGCGCACCGTGTCCATTTTTTGTACAAGAAGCGGCAAGCCGCACGCGAGCGTGAACTGTTCGATCGAGTCACTCACCGGGTCTGCTCCTTGCTCGTCGCGACACGCGTCGAGAGACGCAACGGTATCCCGATCGGAGGGTCAACGCGATGCGCACCGCGTCGAAGTCGGGTGTCGCGATCGAAAAACGTGCGCCAACGTGTCGGTAAATCACACGAACTCGCGCGCAACTGACGCGAAGTGCCCGTTCTTGCTCGCACGCGCCCCGTCGCGTCACGAGCGCGCGAGCGTGGAATGAGCGAGCTTGCGCGGAGTTCAAGGCGCGCCACGCCGCGCGATCGAGTGTGCTTGCGCGAACGCTTGTCGGCGCGCGCGATCGGTTTGCCAGGCGCGATGACGGAGCCCGCACGTTAAAAAAAGTGGCGTGAATCGGCGCGCAAGGCGCAAACCCGCGCTGTATGTTGGGCAACGACAGTCGTATCACAACGATCGGTGGTGGTTGTTTGCTCAAGGACGAGCCCACATCATCCCGATAAGTGCGTTGCGTGAATGACATAGTTCGCGGTGATTCGTCGAACGCAAACGGACCGGTGGCGTGAGCCACCCAACAGGATTTAGGAGAATGCCCATGGCTAAGAAGGCTGCAAAGAAGAAGGTCAAGAAGAAGGCCACCAAGAAAAAGGCCGCCAAGAAGGCGACCAAGAAAAAGGCCAAGAAGAAGGCCACGAAGAAAAAGGCCACCAAGAAGAAGGCCACCAAGAAAAAGGCCACCAAGAAAAAGGCCACCAAGAAAAAGGCCACGAAGAAAAAGGCCACCAAGAAGAAGGCCACCAAGAAGAAGGCCACCAAGAAGAAGGCGACCAAGAAGACCGCCAAGAAGAAGGCCACCAAGAAGCGGGCCAAGAAGAAGGCCACACGCAAGTAATGGCTCTGACGCCCGGCCTCCAAGGCCAGGCACCCCCCGATCGACGACCGATCGGGAATCTCCGAACACCGCGATGCACGGGCCGGTCAAAGACGACCGGCCCGTTCTCTTTTTGCACCCCACACCCCCGCCACACCCCCCTCAGCACCCACAAACCCCGTTTTTTCCCCGCACCCGGGGCCCGGGGGTGCAAGAATGTACCGATGACGACCCCCACTCCCACCGGCCCCGCTCCCGACGAGATCCAGACCCTGCTCAGCCTCCTCCGGGCCCACGCCGCGGGCATCCTCCGGTGCGACGAGACGCCCGAGCCCATCCGCTTCGTCTACTCACGGCAAGACCAGGGCGTGATCCTGCCCCTCGAGCCCCGACTGCTCGACTCCGACCAGTTCCTGCTCTGCCTCCCCGACGACTCCTTCGATCTCTCGGTCCGAGCTCTGCTGCACGTCGTCGCGCTCAACGACGAGCGAGAGATCGACCGCGACCGCCACATGGCCTACCACGGCTCGACTACCGAGGGGGTCTGGGTGCTCGGGCGGATCGAGCACGCGCACTCGGCCTCGGGCCTGGTCATCGACGGCGAACTGCTGACCGAGCCGGGCTCGCTCGCCGCCGACGAGCCCAGGCTCTGCAAGCGGCTCAACGCGGACCGCGCGGCGTTGGCCGACGCGATCGAGCTGTTCGCTGGCGTTCGGATCGCCGAGCCGCTCGCCGTCGGCGTGGACCCGCACGGCTTCGATGTCCGCGCCCGCCACGGCATCGTCCGCGTCGCGTTCCCCTCGCCCTGCACCAACGGCGACACCGCAGCACGCGTGATCTCCACCATGATTGAGCCGAGCGATGGTGCCTGACCGCCCCGCGTTTGGGCTGTGCGAGTCGCACGCGCACCTTGGCGCGACCGGCCGAGCGATGTCGATGTGCGACCTCTCGACGGCGCGCACCGCGACCGAGATGCTCGAGACGATCTCCGCCTTTGCGCCCGATGCCTCGGGCTGGGTCTTGGCCCATGGCGCCCGCCCCGAGGCGTGGGAAACGCCCGAATGGCCGAGCCGCGAGGAACTTGATGCCGCGGCCGGCAATCGACCGGCGATGGTCTGGTGCTTTGATTACCACGCGATCCTGGCCAGCACCGCGGCGATGGAGCACGCCGGGCTCAACGCCCACCGGAAGATCCCGCGCGGCAAGGTCGAGCTTGACGCGCTCGGCGACCCGACCGGGGTCGTGCTCGAGCGGGCGGCGTGGCTCATGTGGGCCGCGGTGCCTTCGCCGAGCAAGGCCGATCGGGTCGAGCACGTCGCGGCGGCCCTGTCACACCTCGCCGACCTCGGATTCGCCCAGGTCCACGATCTCAAAGCCGAGCTCTGGCTTGGGCCGGTGCTGGCGCAGCTTGAGCGCGAGGATCGGCTGCCGTGCCGCGTGAAGCTCTTCCCGCTTGTGGAAAACCTGTCGGGTGTCGCTGCGAGTTCCGCGGATTGGGTAAGCGATTCAATCTCGCTCGGCGGCGGCAAGCTCTTCACCGACGGCACCTTCAACTCGCGCACCGCGTGGATGCTCGAGCCGTATGCCGACGGGTCGGCCGATCATCCGTGCGGGATGCCGATGGTGACCCAGGCCGGGATCGAGCACGCCGTGCGCACGTGCGACTCGCTCGGGCTCCCGCTCGCAGCCCACGCGATCGGCGACGCCGCGGTGCGTGCGGTGCTCGACGCGATCGAAACAGTACAGCCGAGTGCCCGAGGCCAACGCATCGAGCACGCGGAACTGATCGATGAGGCCGACGTGCCCCGGTTCGCGCAGCTCGGCGTGGTGTGTTCGCCCCAGCCTTGCCACTTGTTGGCGGATATTGAGGCCCTCCATCGCGCGGTACCTGATCGGCTTGACCGGGTGATGCCGCTTCGCGAGCTGGTTGATTCGGGGCTGGTGCCGGGCGAGTCGCTGATCTTCGGGTCCGACATCCCGATCGTTCGGGCGGATCCGGAGGACTCAATCCTCGCAGCGACCGCACGAAGAAGGGCTGACATGCCAGAATCTGAGTCGATTTCGCCCACGCAATCGCTTTCGGACGACGAGGCCTGGCGGTGTTTCCTCGCGAGCCCCGTATAGTCAGCAGCGGCGGTACCCGGGGTTCTTCCCGAGGGTTTAGGGAACCAGCCGACGCCACACACGCAGGGAGCTCCGATGCGAAAAGACATCATCTACAACAACATCATCGACGGCGACGACTTCGCCCGCGCCCAGGCCGCAGCCAACGCGGCGGAGAACCTGACCGCCGACCAGATCGAAACCGAGCAGTTCTACATCACCCAGCTCTACGACCGGTACAGCGACGAGAACCAGCGGGTCTGGAAGTTGATGTACGATCGCCGGTGGGAGGTGCTCGAGGGGCAGTGCTCCAACACGTTCATCGCGGGTCTCAAGGCGATCGGGCTCCAGCCCGACCGCGTGCCGCTGCTGTTTGGCACGCAGCCACACCCGACCAAGCCGGGCGAGACCATCAAGGGGATCAACGAGTTTCTGATCCCGCTGACGGGCTGGAAGAGCCGCGGCGTGCCGGGGTATCTGCCGGCCAAGGCGTTCTTCAGTTGCCTGTCACGGCGCGAGTTCCCGACCACGGTCGTGCTGCGGCCCGAGAGCAAGATGGACTACCTGCCCGAGCCGGACATCTTCCACGACATCTTCGGGCACGTGCCGCTGCACGCGGACCCGGTGTTCGCCGACTTCCTGCAGACCTATGGCCAGGCGGCGCTGCACGCCGGGCCCGAGCACGAGCAAGCACTAGCCAGGCTCTTCTGGTTCACCGTCGAGTTCGGGCTCATCCACGAGGACGGCAAGCTCAAGGTCTACGGCTCCGGGCTCGTCTCCTCGCACGGCGAGGCGGCGCACTCCATCGAAGCGCCCGAGGGCACCGGCAAGGGCCAGGTCGAGCGACGCTCGTTTGACCTGGACGCGGTCTGTGCAACAGACTTCGAGATCGACAAGTATCAGCCCATCCTCTATGTGCTCGACTCGTTCGAGCAGCTCCGCGACGCGATGACGACCTACGCCAACCGCGTGCTCGAAGAGGCCGGGCAGCCGACAACCGCGTAGACCGCGCTCCTGTACCGAAAGGGCTCACGATGAAGACGAACGAAGGCGGAATCGACCGGGCACTGCGGGTCATCATCGGGGCGGGGCTGCTGGTCGCGGCGTTCGTCTGGCTGGGCGTGATGGACGCGGCCCCTTTGGGCATCGCCGCGGCGGTCGTCGGGGCGGTCTTCGTGCTGACCAGCTTCTGTGGGTACTGCCCGGCGTACGCGTTGGTCGGGATCAAGACCTGCCCGACGAAGGGCTGAGCCACCAAACCCGAGGATTCCGTACCATGAGGTCCCAGGAGGCCTCTCATGCGCACGATTCTCGCTCTCACCATCGCGTTGCTCGCTCCGATCGTTCTCGCCCGCCCCGCCGGGGCCCAGCCGGACCTGTCCGAGCTCGACCCCGGTGTCACGCTGCGGGTCTTCCACTCGGGCCGCCCGCTGGAGATGGTTGCTGAGCCGGTGCCGGGGTTCAGCCCCAACCTCGACGCCCGGCGCCCGACGATCGACTTTGACGGGCCCAGCGACTTCGCCCCCGTGCTGAGCACGACCGGCGTGATCGAGTACGAGGACCACTTCATCGCCGTGGTCACCGGGTACGTGCGCACGACCGAGCCCGGCGTGCACACCTTCCGCCTCACCTCCGACGACGGCTCGATGATGCACCTGGACGGCGAGCGGCTGATCTGGAACCGGGGCGTGCACGCCCCGACCCCCGCCGACGGCGCTCTGAAGCTCGACCCCGGGCTGCACGGGTTCAAGATCCTGTTCTTCGAGAACTCCGGCGGCGAGATGCTGCGGCTCGAGTGGAGCACGCCCGGGGCCGACGGCTTCGAGATCGTCCCCGAGAGCGCCCTGTTCACCGAGGCCGGCGTCACCCGCGTGGTCTCGCCCGGGATCAAGCCGACGAGCCACGACGTCGAGGGGATGCGGGCGGGCGACGGGATCTACCTCGATCGGCCGCACCCGTCGTACACCATCGACACCATCCACCCCGACGGCTTTGACCCCATGGTCGGGTGCCTGACCACGCTGCCCGACGGCCGCCTCCTCATCGGCACCTTCGAGCCCAGGAACAACGGCGTTCAGCTCACCGAGCCCGACGGCACGCTCTGGACGCTCACCAACATCCCCGAGCCCGGCGGAGATCATCCCAACGGCATCGTGGTCGAGGAGTTCGCCCAGGGCTTCTACCACCCGCTCGGGATGTGCGTGGTGGACGGGGCGCTGTACATCGCCGAGCGGGACCAGATCACCAGGATGCAGGACCTCGACGGCGACGGCGACTACGAGACCCGCTCCACCCTCGCTTCGGGCTGGACCAACGACAACTACCACCACTTCACCTTCGGGCTGGCGCACCACGACGGGTACCTCTACGCCACGCTCTCGACCTCGATCGGCTCGGCCGGTGAGGAAGTCACCGCCGGCGAGATCATCGGGATCAACGGGCCCAACCCCGCCAACCGCGGCACGCTCATGAAGATCGACATCCAGACGGGCGCGATCGAGTACGTCGCCGGCGGGTTCCGAACGCCCAACGGCGTGCTGGCGGACGACGCGGGCCGCGTCTTTGTCGGCGAGAACCAGGGCGCGTGGCAGCCCGCGTGCCGCGTCAACCACGTGCAGCCGGGCCGCTTCTACGGGCACTACAACGAGACCCACGCGACCACCGCGAGCTACCCCGAGGGCGGCGTGCCCGCGCTCTTCTCCGAGGCCGGGCCGACCGCGCTGCCGGCGCTCTGGCTGCCTCAGAACGAGGTCTGCAACTCGCCCACCTCGTTCCTGATGGTCCCCGCCGGCTCGTTCGAGGGGCAGATGCTCATCGGCGAGCTCAAGCTCGGCGGCATCCGCCGAGCCAGCCTCGAGGAGGTTAACGGCGTGGTCCAGGGCGCGGTCTTCCGCTTCAGCCAGGGCTTCGAGGGTGGCGTCAACCGGCTGCTGTGGGGGCCCGAGATCAACGGCGAGCCCACCATCTACGTCGGGTGCATCGGCGAGCAGGCGACCTGGTCCTGGCGCGGCACCCGCACCGGGCTCCAACGCATGACCCCCACCGGCGACGACTCGACCCTCGAGTTCCACTCGATCAACGCCACCGAGACCGGCTTCACCCTCCACTTCACCCGCCCGGCAAGCGTCGAGGACCTGCGCGACCCGAGCACCTACACCCTCTCGCAGTGGCGCTACACCCCCGTGCCCGACTACGGCGGGCCCAAGGTGGACCTCGAGCCGCTGAGTGTGACCGAGGCGGTGCCCAGCGAGGACGGCAGGTCGGTCACGATCACCGTGCCCGGGCTCAAGCCGGGTCGGTGCGTCTACCTGCGGGCCGACCCCGCCGGGGCCGGCGGCGAGACCATGTGGTCGCCCGAGGCGTGGTACACGCTCAACGAGATCCCGGGCCAGCCCACCGAGCGGGTCGCGCCCGGCCCTAAGAAGGACGACCCGCCGCGCGTGCTCATCTTCTCCAAGACCGCGGGCTTCCGGCACGGCTCGATCGAGGCCGGCGTGGAGAGCATCCAGAAACTGGGCACCGAGAACGGGTTCGCCGTCGAGCACACCGAAGACAGCGGCGAGTTCACCGACGCCAACCTCGCCCGGTTTGGCGTGGTCGTCTTCCTGAACACGACGCAGAACGTGCTGAACCTGGCCCAGGAGGCAGCGTTTGAGCGGTACATCCGGGCTGGGGGCGGGTACGTCGGCGTGCACGCGGCGACGGACACCGAGTACGACTGGCCTTGGTACGGCCGACTCGTCGGGGCCTACTTCTCCGGGCACCCGCACATCCAGCAGGCCGACGTGAAGATTCTTGACGACAACCACCCCGCGACCGCTGACCTGCCCGAGACCTGGACCCGCACCGACGAGTGGTACAACTTCCGGGCCGAGCTTGCCCAGGGTGTGCGGGTGCTCGCGGTGCTCGACGAGGGCTCGTATGAGGGCGGGGATATGGAGGGCCGCGTGGGCAGCCATCCGATTATTTGGTGCCATGAGTTCGAGGGTGGGCGGTCGTTCTATACCGAGATGGGGCACACCGACGAGTCGTTCAGCGAGCCGGCGTACCTCGGGCAGCTGCTCGGCGGGATCCGGTGGGCCATGGGCCAGGACGACTGATACGGTTGCCCCGGCGGGTGCCACGGGTTGACCCGCAGGGCAACCCGTGCGGGACTACCCAAAGACACACGGCTTGCAAGTCAAGCCGTGGCACCCGCCAGCTCCCTCTATCATGGGGCGTGAACGAAACCGACCTGCTCAGGCATATCGCCGACCGTGCGCCCGCTGCCCAGCTCTCTGGCGGGTGGTCGCTCGCGGTCGGGCCGGGCGATGACTGTGCTGTGTTGAAGAACGCGGACGGCTCGCCGCTGCTCGTCACGGTGGATCAGCTCGTCGAGGGCGTGCACTTCGTGCCCGGGACGGAGCTGAGCCTGATCGCACGCAAGGCTGTCGCTCGGTCGGTGTCCGACATCGCCGCAATGGGCGGCGTGCCCAGCTGGGCGACCGCGACCGGGCTGCTGCCCAAGGGCTACGAGCAAGGCGAGGAACTGATCGACGCGCTGAACCGGTGGGCTGAGCACTGGCAGTGCCCGCTGATCGGGGGCGATCTCGCGTTCCATGCCGAGGCAAACCATCCGCTGACGCTGACGGTGACGGTCGCGGGTGTGATGGAGCCGGGGCATGCCCCGGTGCGGCGTTCGGGATCACAAGCGGGCGACTCGGTCTACCTCACCGGGCCGATCGGCGGGTCGTTTGACCCCGAAACAGGGCTGGGGCGACACCTGACCTTCTCGCCACGTCTGGAGGCGGGGCGGTGGGCGTCGGCAATGGACGAGCGCGGCCAGCCCCATGCCCACGCGATGATCGACCTGTCCGACGGGCTGGGGCGCGACGCGAGCCGCGTGGCGAAGGCCTCTGGCGGGGTGATCGAGATCGAGGCACAACGAATCCCGCTGCACGAGAACGCGGGTGATTGGCGTGAGGCCATCGCCGCGGGCGAGGACTACGAACTGATGATGACGGTCGCGCCGGGGACGGCGATCCCGGCCCAGCTCGGGCTGATCGGCCCGATCGGGGTCTGCCGTGCGCTCAATCAGGACGAGTCGCCGACGTGTTTGATTCTCGATTCCGATGGCACCCGCCACAACGCCGCGGGGTTCGGGTGGGATCACGGGTAGTTTCCGTTTGTTGGACCCTTTGCTGGGTGCCACGGGTTGACCCGAAGGGCAACCCGTGCGGGGCTCGCCAAGAGTCACACGGCTTGCAAGACAAGCCGTGGCACCCCAATCGGGATCTGTCGATCGGGCTCTCGACGACCGTTCGCTCCCCATCCCCACAAGCGGCCAACAATGACCCAATGCCTGAATTCACACTCGAACTCGAATCGCTCGCCGACACCGAATCGCTCGGGCGTGCGCTCGCGGCCCTGCTGCAGCCGAGCGATCTGGTGCGACTGGTTGGCGACCTTGGCGCAGGCAAGACGACGCTGACCCGCGCTATCGCGGTCGCGATGGGGGCCGATGCGAACCTGATCACCAGCCCGACCTACGTCTTCATGAACCACTATGAGACCAAGCCGGGCTGCCCGGATCTGGCCCACCTGGACTGCTACCGCATGGGCGGGGCGGACGACCTGGACACGATCGGGTTCGACACGGTGCTGGCGAGCGGGCAGGCGGTGCTGATCGAGTGGCCCGAGCGGATCGATCGAGAGCTGCCCGACGGGTGTGCGACCGTCCGGATCGAGCACGTTGGCGAGACCCACGACAGCCAGTCCCGGCTTGTGACGCTCGAATTCCCCGAGACCTGGGGTGATCGGCCCGGGATGTCGCAGATCCGACCCCTCACTGAGGGGGGCCTGACCAAGGCGAGCCTCACTGAGAAAACGCTCGAGCCTCCGCCACGGCGGGACACGATCTGCCCGGCGACCGGGGCGCGGGTGCCGGCGGACTCGCCGACCTGGCCTTTCGCGAGCGAGCGGCTGCAGATGGCGGACCTTTATAAGTGGTTCAGCGGGCAGCACGCGATCAGCCGCCCGCTCGATCAGCGAGACCTGGAAGAGGGCGTGGACTGAACCGTCCGCTGCACGGGGCCCGGGCGGTCTTTGCACGATACGCTTGGGCCATGAGGTCTCGAATCCAAGTCATCATCGTTGTCGCCGCTCTGACCGTGCTGGCGGGAGTCTCGTTCTCGCAAGGCCCCGGAGCGGGGGGGCCCGGGGCGGGGGTTGCTGGCGGAGTTGGAGAAGTCGGCGGAGCTGGGGATTCGACCACGGTCTGGTCGCTCTTCTGGCGCAGCTTTGACCTCTTCAGCATCGTGCTCATCGCGGGCTCGCTCGCGGCGGTGACGCTGATCACCAAGGTGATCTTGGAGGTGCGTGAGCCGCTGATGGCGCCGCCCGAATCCACGGAGCGTGTGCGCAAAATCCTCGCGACCAAGCCGGGCGTCCAGGCGCTGCGCGGCGCGATGAAGGACGACGACACGTTTGTGCCGCGGGTGCTCGCTGCGGCGTTGGAGCAGTCGGACCGTGGCCGCGACGCGATGCGGGAGGCCGCGGAGATCGAGGCGTCGATCCAGGCGGCGAAGTGGTTCCGCAAGATCGAGATCCTCAACGTGATCGGCAACCTGGGCCCGCTCGTCGGGCTCGCCGGGACGGTGTGGGGCATGATCATCGCGTTCAACACGCTGGGCACGCATGGCGGGGAGGCCGGGCCCGCCGAGCTCTCGGGCGGCATCGCCAAGGCGCTCTTCCACACGCTGCTCGGGCTGCTGCTCGCGATCCCGTGCCTGCTCACGTTTGGCCTGTACCGAGGGATGATTGACCGCGTCTGTAACCGCGCGATGGCGGACGCGGCGAGCCTGCTCGAGAAACTCCCGACCGGCGAGCGAGCCGACGCCGCGCCCAAGGGCAAGAAGGGCTGATTGTGCGCCCGAGCTGGTCATCTCGTGGGCTGAGCGAGGAGGCGCGGGTCAACCTCACGCCGCTGATCGACGTGGTGATGTGCCTGATCGTGTTCTACCTGATGGTCGGGCGGCTGGTGATCGAGCGACGCGGCGAGACCGACCTGCCACAGACCGCGGTCGGGCTGACCGCGTCGCGCGACACGGACCCGCTGGCGATCACCGTGCCCGGCCCGATTGCACAGAACGAGAACGGCGAGCAAGGCAATGGCCCAGAAGAGCCCCTCGAGTTCGGCGACCGAACCGTGCTCGTCGATGGCGTCGCGATCCCCGTCGAGCGACTCGGCCTGGTTGTCTCCGGGCGGCTCTTGCGCGACCCGGGATTGGCGGTGCAGGTGCGTGCGGATAAGAGCACGCCGTACTCGCGGATCGAGCCGGTGCTGGCGGCGTGTCGCGATGCCGGGGTGACGAGCCTGGAGCTTGCAACGCGGCAAGAGAGCTCGCCGACGGGTGGGCGGTAATGGGCGCACGGTTCACATCATCCGCCACCCGCGCGTTCCGCGCTCGCAGCGTGATGCCCGGCGCTGGCTCCGGGGGCGGGGGGCACGGCCTCGGGTTCGGGCCCAACCTCACGCCCATGGTCGATGTGATGATGGTCATCCTGATCTTCTTCATGGCCGCGACCGCGTTCCTCGGACCCGAGTGGTTCTTGCGGTCCTCGTTGCCCGCGGCGGCTCCCCAGCCCGAGCCGATTGATTCAGACTCGGACACCCCGGCGATCGTGCTGCCGACCATGCGGCTGCGGGTCGTGCTGCGGCAGGAGAGCGGCAAGACGGTCGCGGAATTCGAGGGCGCGGGCGCTCAGCCGCTCGATCGGTTCCTCGAAGCGTTTGGCGCGGCTGCCCCGGGGTTGGTGGCCGGAGACGAGCCCCGCTCGATCACGATCTCGCCGACGGGCGGCGTGCCGTGGGAAGACGTGATCGCGGTGCACGAGGCGGCGAGCGGGGCGGGGTTCGGGGCTGTGCGGCTGGAGTAGAGCCTGAAGGCGCGAAGGGGACTTCGGGAGACGGTGCCCGCCTTCGACCCGTCAGGGCGAAGGCGGATCAACCGAGGCAGTTCGCAAAGCCACGTGCTTCGCGCTTCGCGTCGAAGCACGGCACCTTCATGGGCAATCCTCAATTCCGCGGTCGAGGTCCCGATCCTGCTCCCTCTCCCCCTTGGGGGAGAGGGCTGGGGTGAGGGGGTTCTTCGCCGATTGGGGCCGCGGGGGGGGGGGGGGGGGGGGGGGGGGGGGCGGCGGGCGGCCGGGCCGGGGGGGCGCGGGGGGGGGGGGGGGCGAGGA
>JBLHKT010000009.1:0-109062 GCA_047620485.1 Phycisphaerales bacterium
GACAACGGCGACATCAACGCCTTCGTCCAGCAGTTCCTCGCCGGCTGCTAAGACCAAGGGTTCGATAAAAACAGCAAGGCCCGGGCGGATATTTCCGCCCGGGTTTCTTCTTGCGCTCTTTTACAATTCGCAGTTTATATTAAGATTGGATCGATGACCAAGCAAAAAAAATGTTATGTTCGTCGCGGCGGTGCTCGTCGCCGGAGTGACCGGCTCAGTTGCGGCCCAGACCGTGGTCTCCGTCTCGCACGCTGCGGGCCTCAGCCGCCCGGTGTGCGTGACCTGGGCCCCCGGGGACCAGGGCCAGAAGTATGTCGCAGAGCAACCGGGCCGGGTCCGGCGACTCGACGCGGGCGGCAACATCACCGGGACCCTGCTCGACCTGAGCCCGGTGATCTGGGGCGGAACGACCGGCGAGGCCGGCCTGCTCGGGCTCGCGATGGCTCCCGACTTCCTCACCAGCGGGACGTTCTACGTGACCTACACCAGAGTGATCGAGGGCGTCCTGACCTCGGTTGTTGAGGAGTTCCGCCTCGGGCCCGACTCAACCGCGGACCCGCTCTCGGGAAGACGCATCCTCGACGTCCCCCAGCTTGTCACGAATCACAACGTGGGCTGGATGGGCTTCGGGCCCGACGGGCACTTGTCTATCGCGGTCGGCGACGGCGGCGGGGGCAACGACCCGAAGGACAACGCCTCGAGCCTCGCGAGCATCAAAGGAAAGATCCTCCGGATCGATGTGAGCGACGATTCGGTCCCGTACACCATCCCCGCCAGCAACCCGTTCGTCGGTGTCGTCGGGGCACGCGAAGAGATCTGGGTCTACGGGCTGCGCAACCCCTGGCGAGACTCGTTCGACCGAGTCACCGGCGATCTCTGGATCGGAGACGTCGGGCAGAGCGGGCAAGAAGAGATCAACAGGCAGCTCGCCACCAGCCCCGGGGGAGAGCACTTCGGGTGGCGCTGCCGCGAGGGCGACTTCGCCAACACCGCGGTCGCGGGTTGCCCCGGGGCGGACCCCCTCTGGGCTGAGCCGTTCCTCACCTACAACCGCGAATCGACCTCACGATGTGCCGTCACCGGCGGGTATGTCTACCGCGGGTGCGCCCTGGGCACCGAGCTGTACGGGCACTACTTCTACGGCGATTTCTGCTCCGGCGAGATCTGGTCGCTGGACCCGGAGACCGGCATCTCGACGCTCCGCACCACCGTCTCCTGGCTCGCCTCCTACGGTGAGGACGAGCTCGGCGAGCTCTACGCGGTCTCCCTCATCGCGGGCAGGGTGTTCCAGTTGCTCCCAGGCGGCTCCGGCGGAGACACCAACGGCAACGGCGTGCCCGACGCTTGTGAGTGCGCCGCCGACCTGAACGGCGACGGCATCCTCGACAACGGCGACATCGGCGCCTTCATCCAGCTCTTCCTCAGCGGCTGCTAGGGCCCCCCACGCCCTCCTCCGAGCACCTCAGCCCGAGCACCTCAGAACGGTGCCCGGCTCGGACCGTCGGGGACCTTAATCCCGATCCCGAGGTGGTCAAGGCACGCGACAAACCGATCGGCAGGGCGAGCTTGGAGACCTGTCGCTGATCGATTTGGCGAGGGAGCAGCGCCCGCCGCCGCGAGCCGCTAACCCCAAAAACGACATCGCAGCCGGAACGGTTCCAAACGGATCCGTTCACGACTGCCGATGTGCCCGACGTGATCTTCTCTCCCCTCCAACATCTCGGGAGACCACGACAGGACGGGGAAAGTAACCGATGCCGGTGGCTCGAACAAGGGCGAAAACGCATGAAAATTCACAAATTCATGGGGCGGATCTCTGTCAGCTTAGAATCTATTGATTCTAAATTTCAGGGCCCCTTCTGGGGGTCGTCAGGGCGTACTTCGATCGAGTTAAATTACCCACTTTGCCACACCCCGCGATCACCTTCACTGCATCTTCATCCTGAAAAAATGATCCAGAGGTGCATTGAGGGCATCTGTGGTGGAGTCTGTGTGATTCCCCGGTGTACAACGCGAGCCCGGCGCGGGTCAGCCGCCGACGTTGACCGGGTCCGCCGATGCCAGCGGGGCCAGCGGCTCGGTCGCCCGTCCGCCGTGCGCTCGCGCCGGCCCGTCGTACTCGATCAGCCCGCCGCTTGAGTACAGTTCGGCGATCGGCTCGGCCCATCGGTCGAGCATCGTCCGCAGGGCGGGGTTGCCCGCCGGGTTGTGCCGGTAGTCGAGGCTCTCAGCGAACGCCTCGTCCAGCCCCATGCCCTGCACAATGTACCGGTAGAGCGTGGTCAGCCCGCTTGTCCGCTGTGCCCCCGAGCCGCAGTGCACCAGCACCGGCTGATTCGCCGGGTCGGTCATCGTCCGAAGCGCCTGGGCGTACACGTTTGGGTCGCCGGTGCCGTCGCCGTAGAGAGGCAGGCGGTGGTACGCAAGCCCCAACGCCCGGTAGGTGGACTCAAGCCGATTCTGGTTGTCGCTCCCGATCGGGTACGTCCCCAGATCGATGACCGTCTTGAGGTTGTATAGCCGCGTCGCCCGGTCCGCCGCGGCGGCGCTCGGGCGGCCCGAGCGGTAGATCTCGTCCTCGGTGATCTCCCCGAAGTTCAGGGGCTCGAGACTGGTCTGGATCTGCTTGACGTACAAGATCACCAGCCCGGTGATCGTGAGCGCGATCAGCACCGCGTTGCGGAAGAAGTTGGGCCACGACCACTCGTGCCCGCGGTCTGGGCGGGGCTCGGGCGTCGGAGTCTGCGTTCGCATCGGCAGATCCTACAGCCTTCGGCTCGCCCCGTTCATACACTTGCCCGATGACCCCGAAGATGCCAATCCCCGGCTCGACACCCCCGCCCTCGGCGGGGTCGGGCTCGGCGTATCCCGCCGCGGTCGATCGGCTCATCGATGAGCTCACCCGATTGCCGGGCATCGGGCGGCGAGGGGCTGAGCGGCTCGCGTTCCACGTCATGAAGTCCGACGAGGCCTCGGCGATGCGGCTCGCCAGCGCGATCGAGGCGGTCAAGAAGACCGTCCGCCACTGCACCAGCTGCTTCAGCCTCTGCGACGGCGACCTGTGCCCGATCTGCGCCTCCGAGCGCCGCGACCGCACCCGGGTGCTGGTCGTCGAGCAGCCCAAGGACCTGATCGCGCTCGAGGAGACCCGCATGTACAACGGGCTCTACCACGTGCTGATGGGTCGCCTGAGCCCGCTCGACGGCGTGGGCCCGACCGACCTGACCGTCGATCGCCTGCTGCAGCGGGTGGACAAGCCCGAGAGCAACCCGGGCGCTATCGAGGTCGAGGAGGTGATCCTGGGGCTGAACCCGACGGTGGAGGGGGACGGCACGGGGCTGTACCTCGCCGAGCAGCTCAAGAGCCGGGGGGTGGTTATTAGCCGCTTGGCACGCGGATTGCCGACGGGCGGCAGTTTGGAGTACGCCAACAAGGCGGTTCTGGCCGATGCCATAGCCGGACGACGGGCGATGGAGTAGTCACCCCCCCCTCTCGTGGAGGATCCACGGGCCCCGAGCGATGTGTATGCGCCATGCGATTTGATACCAGCCAATCGATGAAGATGGGCCAGCACATGAAGCTGGCGCCCCGGATGATCCAGTCGATGGAGATCCTCCAGATGCCGCTCGCCGAGCTGGAAGAGCGCATCGAGCAGGAGCTCGAATCCAACCCAACGCTCGAGCTGCAGGAGATCGAGGCCGAGGCCCGGGCCGACGGGCAGCTCGACACCGACCCACGCAGCCCCGACGCGCCGGACGTCGCCTCGGGCGATCTGGACGCGGGCAACTCCGAGGACGACTTCGCTCGCCTCGACGCCTTCGAGAACGCGGACCCCGACGGGGCCGCGAACCAGTACGACGACGACGGGGCGCACCACAACGCCGAGCGGGGGCTGGATCGGGGCGGGGATCAGAGCGGCGACCGCGGCCCCGAGCACGAGGGCCACTACTCGGCCAGCCGCATGGCCGGCGAGCGCGACGGCAAGATGGACGCCATGGCCCAGGCCCCCGCGGGCCTCGGCTCGCTCACCGATCAGCTCCTCAACCAGTGGGGCGTGGTCGATGTCGAGGCCAGGCTCCACGAGCCCGGCCAGCAGATCATCGGGTTCCTCGACGACGACGGCTACCTCCGCACACCGATGAGCGAGGTCATGGACCGAGCGCCCCAGCCGCTCAAGGACACCGGCCTCACCGAGGCCGACTGGGAGCTGTCGCTGCAAGCCGTGCAGCTCCTGCTCGAGCCCGCGGGCGTTGGGGCGCGAGACGCCGCCGAGTGCCTGCTGCTGCAGCTCGACGCGATCGAGGACCAGGCCGACCGCGAGGGCGACTCGCCCCGCATTGGCAACGCCGAGGCGATCGAGAGCGCTCGGCTGCTGATCACCAAGCACTTCGTAGACCTCATGAAGAACCGGCTGCCCAAGATCGCCGCGGGCAGCGGGCTGAGCCTCGACGACATCAACGCGGGCATCGAGGTCATGCGACGCCTGAGCCTGGCACCCGCCCGGCGATTGGTCGAGCAGTCCGAGGCCGCCATCCGCCCCGACGCCGTCGTCGAGTTTGACGAGGAGGGCGACCGCTACATCGCCTACCTCGTGGACCACCGCATGAGCCAGCTGTGCATCAACCGCGAGTACGCGCTCATGGCCAAGGACCGGAAGGTGCAGAAGACCGACCGCGAGTTCCTCCGCAAAAACCTGAGCAACGCCCAGTGGCTGATGGACGCCGTCGAGCAGCGACGCGGCACACTGCTGCGTGTGATCTTGGCGGTGCTCGACGAGCAGCGCGACTTCTTCGACTATGGCCCCGAGGCCCTCAAGCCGCTGCCCATGAAGACCATCTCCGATCGGCTCGGCGTGCACGTCGCGACGGTCAGCCGTGCGGTGAGCGAGAAGTGGCTGCAGACGCCGCGGGGGATCGTGCCGCTGCGTGGGTTCTTTACGCAGGGCATGGCGACCGAGAGCGGCGAGGAAGTTTCATCCAGCGCGCTCAAGGCCACGCTGCAGGAGATCGTCGATAACGAGGACAAGGCCAAACCGCTAAGCGACGAGGCCCTGTGCAAGGCGATGAACGACAAGGGCTTTGAGATCGCACGGCGGACCATCGCCAAGTACCGCGGGCAGCTCGACATCCCGAGCGCGCGGATGCGGAAGCAGTTCTGACCGCAGCGCGTCTGCCGCAACTTCCAGCCCACGGCTTGCAAGACAAGCCGTGGCACCCCGAATCCACCCGTTGAGTTTCTCTAGCTCTCCGCGACGATCTCGGCCTCGCGCCGCAGCTCGGCCATGTTGTGCCCGCACTCCGGGCAGCGTTCCGGGTCGGCTCGACTTGCCCGAGCCCCTCGAAGCTGTAGTTGCAGACCGGGCATTTCGTCCAGCGTCGTTGCTTGTGAAGCGACTTGTAGTAGTCGCGTTCAGACTGGCGCATCACGATCCACACCACGCCGAGCAGGATGCACGAAATACAGACAACTATGGCGGCAAGTGTCCAGACGCGGGGCAGGGGGGGTAGGAGCTCGTTGTACGCGACCATGCTAAAGAAGCTGCCCGCCATGAGTGCAATCGGCGACCACCACGGCCGAGGACCCTGCAGCACATAGATGAGCGGGTGACGATGCGGCATGCTGAGAGTCTAACTCGTCCCCGCGAGCTTCCTCACCGTGGTATCGAAGTTCTTGGTCATGCTCGCGTGGATGCCGTACACGATCGCGATGTAGATCCCCGCAGCGACCAGCGCCCCGATCGCCAGCGCGATGCGGGCCGCGGTCAGCCCGCTGGCTGATCCGGTCACGGTCTCGTACATCGCCGTCTCCGGGTTCACGAGGCTCGACACGAGGCTCGCCGGGCTCAGCGGCGCCAGCGCCGGGCCCAGCCCGGGCAGCGAGCCGGCCGCGTTCCACGAGCACAGCCCGACCGTGCCCGAGACGATGCTCACGATCGCGACCGTCGCGATCACGGCGCTCAGCGACCCCTTGCTCTTGAGGCTCCACTGCAAGCCGATCATCACGCAGAATGCGATGAACGGCACCAGCACGACCGCCGCGACCAGACCCGCCTCGGGCAGCACCGGCGGCGTCACGATCGAGATTGTCGAGCCGGGCACCGCGGTCGTGATGTCGATCCCCGTGCGCTGGATCCCGCCGGTGAGGCCATAAAGCCCGGCCAGCCCGATCGTGCTCACCGGCACCGCGATCAGCGGCAGCAGGTAGGCCACCAGCCCGCGGAGCTTGCCCGTGAGGTACATCGCCGGCGTGATCGGCGTCGTCAGGATCAGGTCCAGCGTGCCGTCCTCTCGCTCGCGGCTCACCGCGGACGCGGCCATGTTGATCGCGATCAGCGAGATCACCGTCACCTCGGTCCACACCACCGCCTGGATGATGAACCGGAACGTGCCCGAGGTCATCGCCGCGGTCGAGTCGTAGAGCACGACCAGCGCCACCGCGCCGAGCAGCCCGAGGCCCACAAAGCTCCACCGCGCGAGTATCTTGCCCAGCGTCGCGTTGCGGGCCGCGCCCTCACGCCACGCGATCGGGTTGTGCCACACCTGGCGTGGCGGTCGGTCGGTCGCGCCCGCGGCCCCGAGCCCGAGCCACCGCCGGTACCACGCCGTGCCCGTGTTGTCCTGGCTCATCGCGACCAGCCCGCCCGTGCGCACCGTCAGCGTGCTCGCGATCATGAGCATCAGCGAGAGCCCGGTGCTCATGACGCACCACGCCGTGACGGGGGTCTCGAGCAGGAAGCCGCGGAGCCCGGACAGGCTGCCCGGGGTGGCGCGCGGGTAGCTCGCCGGGTTGAGCAGCGCGTGCAGCGACAAGAACGGGTTGAGCGCGGTCACGGTGGTCACGCCCTCGCCGCCGGGGCCCATGCCCATCCCCGAGCCGACGAGGAAGCGGTCGATGGCCCAGGTCGCCGCGAGGTAGGTGATCACCGAGATGTAGAACGCGAAGACCGCGCGACGACCGGCCAGCCGGCTCACCGCCAGCGCGATCGCGATCGCGCCGACCAGCAGCGCGGCGCACGCGGCGATCAGGTAGCTGATGAAGATGGAGGAGCCGGGCACGCCGCCGAAGAACTGGGTCAGCGCGAACAGCGGGAGCGAGGCCAGCAGCAGCGCGAGGATGAAGAACAGCCGCCCGAACAGATTCCCAAGCACGATCTCGGCCTGGCTCATTGGCGTGGTGAGCAGGATGTCCCACGTCTTCGGGTTGGATTCAGCCGCGATCGCCCCGGCCATGAAGACCGGCGCGATCACGCAGATCAGCCCGATCTGCAGGTACGCGATCCCGATGAAGCTGCTCGCCCCGGCCGACGCCAGCTCGCGGTACCCCATCTCGTCCTGCCCCGCGTTGACCACCAGCGACCAGAGCAGCACCAGGATCAGCACCGCGAGATAGGCCGACCGGACGTAGAGGTGTTTGGTGCGCTTCGAGCCGTTCTCGACTAAGCGCACCGCGATCGGGTTGAGTGGGCCGAGCCTTAGAAACCATCGGAGGAGTACGGGCATGACGCTGAGTGTACGCGGCGGGCCCGCGAGGGGTTCTGTTGGCCGGCCCTATGGTGCGCGTAAAAAAGCCCGCGTCGCTCGGACGCGGGCTTCTAAGTTTTACGGTGAACTCCGGTCTTAGGTGCTCGGCGCGGCGTCCGAGTTGGGCTCGCCGCCCGCCCCCGCCCCGGCGGTCTCCGGCTCGGGGGTCTCTTCCTTCTTAGGCAGCTCGACGGTCTGCGGGTCGAAGATCAGCTTCTCTTCCTCGCCCACACGGGAGACCCTGATCAGGTTCTTGCCGTGCAGCTCGCCCGAGAGCAGCATCTCGCTGAGCGGGTCCTCGATGTAGGTCCCGATCGCCCGACGCAGCGGGCGTGCCCCGTAGTCCGGGTTGTACCCCTTGTCGATCAGGAAGTCCTTGGCGGGCTGGTCGAGCTCGAGCTTAAAGCCCTGCTCCTCGAGCCGCTTGGAGAGCTTGGCGGTCTCGAACTCGACGATCGCGATGAGATCGGTCTTGTTGAGCGGCTGGAACACGATCACGTCGTCGAGGCGGTTGATGAACTCGGGGCGGAAGAACCGCTCGATCTCCTTCATCAGGATGCCCTTGATGTTCTCGTAGTCCACCTCGTCGGAGCGCTTCTGGAAGCCGAACCCGGCGCCGCCCTTGATCAGGTCGGCCCCGATGTTGGACGTCATGATGATCACGGTGTTGCGGAAGTCCACTTGCCGCCCGAACGAGTCGGTCAGCCGCCCCTCCTCCATGATCTGCAGCAGCATGTTGAAGATGTCCGGGTGGGCCTTCTCGACCTCGTCGAGCAGGATCACCGCGTAGGGGCGTCGCCGCACCTGCTCGGTGAGCTGCCCGCCCTCCTCGTAGCCGACGTACCCGGGAGGGGCGCCGACGAGGCGGGAGACGTTGTGCTTCTCCATGTACTCGGACATGTCCAGGTGGATCAGCGCGTCCTCGTCGCCGAACATGAACTCGGCGAGCGCCTTGCTCAGCAGCGTCTTGCCCACGCCCGAGGGCCCGACAAAGATGAAGCTGCCCATCGGACGCTTCGGGTCCTTGAGCCCGGCCCGCGCCCGGCGGATGCTCTTGGAGATCGCCTTGATCGCGTCGTGCTGGCTGATGACCTTCTTGTGCAGCTCCGCCTCGAGGTGCAGCAGACGCTGGGCCTCCTCCTTCTCGAGCTTCTGCAGCGGCACGCCGGTCATCTTGCTCACGACCTCGGCCACGATCTCCTCGTCCACGATGCCCGACGACTCCTGCTGCCGGTTGCGCCACTCGACCTGGATCTCTTCCTTCTGCTTGCGCATCTTCTCGGCCTGGTCACGAAGCTCGGCGGCCTTCTCGTAGTCGGCGCCCTTGACCGCCTCGTCCTTGGCGATCGTCAGCCGCTCGATGTCGGCCTCCAGGTCCGCCAGGTTCGGCGGCTTGGTCATGCTCTTGATCCGGACCCGCGCACCCGCCTCGTCGATCACGTCGATCGACTTGTCCGGCTGCACACGCCCCGTGATGTACCGCCCGCTCAGCTCCACCGCGGCCCGGATCGCCCCGTCGGTGATCTCCACCCGGTGGTGCTCCTCGTACTTGTCCTTGAGACCCTTGAGGATCTCGATCGACTGCTCGGCCGTCGGCGGCTCGACCGTGATCGACTGGAACCGGCGGGCCAACGCCGCGTCCTTCTCGATGTACTTGCGGTACTCGTCGAAGGTGGTCGCGCCGATGCACTGGATCTCGCCTCGCGCCAGCGCCGGCTTGAGCACGTTGGACGCGTCGATCGCGCCCTCGGCCCCGCCCGCACCGACCAGCGTGTGCAGCTCGTCGATAAACAGGATCACGTTCTTCGCTCGGCGGACCTCGTTCATGACCGCCTTGATCCGCTCCTCGAACTGACCGCGGTACTTCGTCCCCGCGACCATCATCGCCAGGTCGAGCACGACCAGCCGCTTCTCGTGCAGGATCTCGGGCACGTCGCCCACGATGATCTTCTGGGCCAGGCCCTCGACGATCGCGGTCTTGCCGACCCCGGCCTCGCCGAGCAGCACCGGGTTGTTCTTCGTGCGACGGCACAGCACCTGCGTCAGCCGTTCGATCTCGTTGGCCCGCCCGATCACCGGGTCCAGGCTCGTGCCCTTGGCCAGCTCGGTCAGGTCGCGCCCGAACGAGTCGAGCGCGGGGGTCTTGCTCTTGCCCTTGCCCCGCGGGGAGCCCTCGGCGCTGGGCCCGCCGCTGAGCGTGGCCTCGCCCTCGCTCTCCGAGCCGGCCCCGAGCAGGTTGAGCACCTCCTCGCGGACCTCCTCGAGCTTGAGCCCCAGGTTCATCAGCACCTGGGCCGCCACGCCGTCGTGCTCACGCAACAGCCCGAGCAGCAGGTGCTCGGTGCCGACGTAGTTGTGGTTCAGGTTGCGTGCCTCTTCGATCGCGTACTCGATGACCTTCTTGGCCCGCGGTGTCTGGGGCAGCTTGCCCATCGTCACCATCTCGGGCCCGGCCTTGACGAGCTTCTCGACCTCGAGCCGCACCTTGCGCAGATCGACATCCAGGTTCTTGAGCACGTTGGCCCCGACCCCGGAGCCCTCTTTCACGAGACCCAGCAGGATGTGCTCGGTCCCGATGTACTCGTGGTTGAACCGCTGGGCCTCCTGGTTGGCCAGAGCCATCACCTTGCGGGCACGGTCAGTGAATCGTTCGAACATCGCTCGTCTCCCGGCCGGCTCAGCCGACCTGTCGTGACGACGGGTACCTCCCGCCGCTCGGTACTGCTGGGCTCGCCGAGGCTCACCCACTGGATCAACGCCGACGGCGCTCCGAGTGTTCGGATGATCCAGCCATTCTATCGGTCGCAGAGGGCATGCCGGTTGGGCAAACCTTCTCAACCGGGCTCATCAACTTGCAATGGGGGTTCACGCGCGCGGATTTCGGCGGACCGATCCCAATCGCTGCCAAACAGGCAGAGCCAGACCGGCAACTCAACCCATACAAGATCCCCCAAAACAGGGGGTTTTCGGCGGGGCGGGGGGCCGGGTGCCCCGGTGATGGCGCAGCCTTCGTCGGGCGGGTGGGGCCAGGCGGGTGGGGTCGGGCGTGAGCAAGACCCACCAAGGCCGACCGGGGAGAATGAGCCGCACGACCTTCGCGGCGCGAAGATCGTGGCGCCCGGCACGAATGCCTAACCCTCCAACGCGGAGAATCTACCGCTTCATTCCATGTCCAGCGTGCTGCTCGCCACGATCTGGAACGGGATCACCGTCTCCGCGATCGCGTCCTTGTTCTGGTCGCGCATGATGATCTTCAGGTGGTACTTGCCCAGCGTCAGCGTCTCGGGCAGGTACGTCTGGTTGATCAGGTAGTAGTCGCGCATCTTCGACCGCGACAGGCTCGTGTCCGTCTCGGCCGACCGGGCGGTCACCAGCAGGTCGTCGGCCAGGTGGAACACCTGCAGCTCCTGGCTCAGCGCCACCTTCCACTGCGACACGCCATCGACATCGACGACCGGCGAGCGCCCGAACCGGTCCACCTCGGTATAGATGATGATCGGCTGACGCCGCCCCACCATGAACCGGTACGACCCGTCCGCGGTCTTGTCGAACGTCTCGTACTGCCCGTACCCCCAGACCCGCGTGCACAGCTCGGCCGCGGTGATCCGGAGCGGGGCGGTCTCGTTGAGCCGCTCGCGGACCTGGTCCACCAGCGACATCGCGTTCTCGGTGCTCGCCTGCATCGGGTCGGCCGCGAGCCCCTGGAAGAACTCGTGAGCCGTGAGCAGGATCTCGGTCTCGTTGGGCAGCAGCGTGCCCGAGTCCACCAGCTCATAGAGCGCCCCGGGGCTCAGCGTCTCGAGCCCCGCCAGCGCCAGCCCCGCCTGGTAGGGGTCGTCGTTCGTCTGCGCGACTTGCATCAGCAGGCCGACGAGTTCTTCGACCAGTTCGCTCTTGCGCTGCTCGGGGTTGAGGCCCGTTTCGCCAGAGCCCGGCCCAGGATTCAGCGTGCCCGGGTCGTTGCCCGTGACGCCATCCATCGCGGGCAGCGAGCCGTCCGCGCTGGCGACCGCGGTGCCCCACCCTTCATCAAACCCCTCCTCGAGCCAGTCGTCGGAGCCCTCGTCGGTCCCGCCTTGCGAGTCGGCGGTGACGATCCCCATGCCGCCCGGCGTGGTGGGCCAGCTGAAGTTGGGCTCAAAGACGGGCGACGCGAGCGTGACCACGATCGGCTCCTCGCCGTTGGCCCTGGGAGGGATCGTGATCTCCGAGGCCGGGATCATCTTGAGCCCGCCCAGCAGCCGCTGCTCGGCGGTCTGGGTGTTGGCGGGGGTGTTGGTGGGGGGCGTGGTGGTGGTGTTGGTTGTGCCTTGGGCGCGGGCGAGCATCGCCGATTCAATCGGCGTGCCCGGGTTCTGCGTCAGGTGGCTGCTCCCGGTGGGCCCGCGCTCCGCGGAGGGGTCATAGGCGACGGCGCCGCCCGGGCTCGCGTTCGTGTTGCCCTGCTCGGTCTGGGCGAAGTAGTCGTCGAGCATCGAGATGGACTCCGTGATCCGCTGCTGCGTGTCCGTGTCCACGCGGCCCGGCTGGGTCGGGGCGAGCAGCGAGGCCGGGCCACGCTTCTGGCGCAGCGCGTCAAAGCCCGCGTCGGTGGTCCGGCCCGACGAGGCGACGGGTCGCTGTTGGCAGGCGGGCATCGCCAGCCCGACCGCCGCGATCAGCCCGAGCGCGACCGCGGCTCGCGGGTTGGTCAGCCGACTCGGTGCGGGGTGATGCGGTTTGGTGCGCGAGGTGCTTGGCGTGCTTGGCGTGCTTGTCATCGAGCCTCCTGCTCGTCGTGCCCCTTGCCGATGTCGTGGCGTCGGGGCGGGCGTCGTCAGCCGGGCTCCGCCCGGGGTGTGCGATAGTTTACATCAGTTGATCACGAGCCGCGCAGCGCAATCTGATACTCCACCGCGAGCCGCTCGAGGGTGCGGTCGGCCTTGCCCAGGCCAGACTTCCCAGCCGCGTCCGCGTCGAGGCAGGTCTGGTAGAGCGCCCGGGCCCGGGCGGGCCCGAGATGCCTCGCGGCGCTGAAGACCGCGTCCTGGGCTGGGCCCCAGAGCCTGAGGGCCTTGGAGAGCGCCTGCGGGTTCTCGCGCCCGGCCAGCCCGGCCGCGGCGACGCTGACCTTCCGGGCCAGATCCACGCACGCCCAGGTCAGTGGCACGCTCATATCGCCCTTGTTTCCCGCTTGAACAGCCCTAATCTGCGTGATCGCGTGCTCGGCGGACCCCGAGAGCAGCTGCGACTGTACCGACCACGCGACCTCTTCTTTGGTGCCGCCGACGAGCTCGACCACGGCTTGCCGCGTGATGGGCTGCTCGGTCTCGATCGCCAGCGTTGCGAGCTTGGCCAGCTCCGCATCGAGCCGAGAAAGATCGGTGCCCAGCTGATGCACGAGCAGGCCCGCCGCCTCGCGTTCGATCTTCGCCCCGTGCACGTCTCGGGCCCGCATGCCAACCCACGACACAGCCTCGCCCTCGCCCATCGGCTCCAGCTTGATGACCCGCCCGACATTCGCGATCATCTTGTCCAGATTCCCAGGCCGCCAGGTGTCGGCCCGCAGCACCAGCGTCGCGTTCTCCGACGGGGCCTGGGCGTAGCGCTCGAACAGCGGGCGGGTGTCGGCGATCACCAGCTGCTCGGCGTCATCGACAACCACGAGCTTGTACGGGGCCATGAGCCCGAAGCTTCGGCATTCGTCGAGCACATCCGCGGCACTCGTCGTGTTGCCCACAAACCGGACGACCTCGACCTCGCCATGGACCTGCTGCAGCGCCTCGCGGAGCTGGCTGGTTGCCTGATCGCGCAGGAACAGCTCCTTGCCGTGCAGGACGACGACGCGGTCGTCTGCGGTCGGGGGGCTGTCTGTGGTTGTGGAGGCTTTCTTGGCCATGGCGGAGTGAGATTCCTCTAGGGGTTCCTGGGGGTTTCTGATAGCCTACCCCGTGGGCCGACCAAGATCGACGGATCTGGCCCAGCGGGACCCAGAACAGACTCAGAAGCCGAAAGAGAGAGACCCATGAAGCTCATGATTCCTGCATTGGTCGTCGCGTGCGCCGCGGCCGGCTCGATGGCCAAGCCCCTCGACCCACGCAACATCCTCAAGACCTACTTCGAGACCGGGGACATACCCACCCAGAGCCAGTTCTCGAGCTTGATCGATTCCACGATCAGCCAGTCTCCCGACGGCGTCTCGATTATGGACTGGGTCGGCCTGGGCGCGCACTCAAGCAACCTCGAGCACGACGGCTCCTCGCCCGACTCGATGAGCACCATGGACGCGCTCATTGTCAGCTCGGGCGGCGGGCTCACGCAGGGCGGGATGACCGAGCGGACCCTGGCGATCTCGTTCTCGTTCTTCAACGAGGATGGCGAGTGGGCGACCGACGAGTCGGCGGTCTTCCGGGCCCTGGGTGGGCCGGTGGACATCCAGGTCGGCGCGGTGATCCGGTGGTCGCTCGACGCCCCGGTGACCCTGAGCCTGGTGGGCGACCCGCTCGGCGCGTCGCGCACCATGACCGGCGGGACGTATCTCGAGACCGAACTGCTGTACGTGCCCTCACCCGCCTCGGCGGTGCTGCTCGTCGGCGGGGCTCTAGCGATGCGCCGTCGCCGCTGAACCGAGACGAGCCAGCCCGATCTGCCGGCGGCTGGACCCGCGCGGAGGGTTCAGGCGTATCGTGAGGGCGAATGCTCGCGCTCACCGTCATCCAGGGCCCCGACCAGGGCAAGAAGTTTCAGCTGCCCACCCACGAGCCACAGCTCATCGGGCGGTCCAGCGAGGCGTTGCCCCTCACCGACTCCACGGTCAGCCGTCGCCACGCCGAGCTCACGCCGGACGGCAACGTCTGGTACATCCGCGACCTGGCGAGCCAGAACGGCACCTGGGTCAACGGCGTGGAGATCAAGAACCGGATCAAGCTGCAGCTGGGCGACCAGATCCGCGTCGGCTCCACCGTCTTCGTCTTCGGGCAGGCCCGGGCCGACGACCCCGCGGTCGTCAAGATCGTTCGCGACTCGGAGATCGAGAGCGACATCGAGCATCGGCTGAGTTCCGAGGACTCGATGGTGCTCTCCGAGCCCGAGCCGCGACAGGCGGCGATCGACCACCTCCGCGTGATCTACCAGCTCACCACGCTGACGACGCGGCTCACCGACAAGACCGAGCTGCTTCGGGCGGTGCTCGAGCTGGTGTTCGACCGGTTCAAGCCCGAGCGCGGGGTTGTGCTGCTGGCCGGGCCGACCGAGCGGAGCGAGATGATCCCCGGCGCGGTGAAGTACCGCGAGACGCCCGCCAGCGACGAGGCGAGGCAGATCCGAGTGAGCCGAACCATCCTCAAGGCCGCCTTCGAGGACGACGCCGGCGTGCTCTCCTCCAACGCCATGACCGATCCGCGGTTCAAGTCGGGCGATTCGGTGCAGGAGATCGGTATCCGCAGCGCGGTCTGCAGCCCGATTATCTTCCAGGACCAGAACTTCGGCGCGATCTACATCGATTCCTCGATGGCCAACTACACCTTCACCCGCGAGCAGCTCGCGCTGCTCAACGCGATCGGGCGGCACACCGGGCTGGCGTTGGCGCACATCGATCAGACCGAGCGCGAGGTGCAGTCCGAGCGGCTCGCCGCGGTCGGCGAGACCGTCGCCTCGCTCTCCCACTCGATCAAGAACATCCTGCAGGGGCTCCGCGGCGGGACCGACGTCGTCGAGATCGGGCTCAAGAAGGACGACCTCCAGATCGTCGGCGAGGGGTGGGGCATCCTCAAAAGAAACATCGACCGCATCGTCGGGCTCACGATGAACATGCTCGCGTTCGGCCGCCCAAAGACGCTCGAGCTCGAGTCCGTCAAGGTCGGCGCACTCGTCGAGGACAGCGCCCAGCTCTTTGAGGCCGCCTGCGCCGAGAAGGGCATCGCCCTGATCGTGGACGCGGACCCCGAGATCCCGCCGATCCACGTGGACCCGGGCCTGCTGCACCAGGCGCTGACCAACCTGATCGCCAACGCGGTCGAGGCCGTCGAGCCCCAGAACGGCGTGGTCACGGCCCGCGTGCTCTTCCACGAGCCCGAGGAGGCCCCGCTGGCGACCGCCCACCCGGGCGAGGCGCCGTGGGTCGAGATCCGCGTGATCGACAACGGCACGGGCATCCCGCAGGACCGCCTGAGCTGGATCTTCGAGCCCTTCCACTCGACCAAGGGGCTTCGCGGCACGGGGCTCGGGCTCGCCGTGACTCGCCGCATCGTCGCCGAGCACCGCGGCCGCATCCGCGTGGAGACCAAGGTCGGCTCCGGGTCCACGTTCCGCGTGTTCATCCCCGCGGACCTGGACACCCAGATCGACCCGAGCGCGACCGCCCGGGAGAGAGCCGCCGGCCACTCGGACGTGATGGGCGGGCTCTGATGCGAGGGGAAGGCCGATGAGCGCAGCCGACGCTCTCCCGCCAGCCCAACCCCGCCGCGAGTACTGCGCGGCGCGCGCGCAAACCCCACCGATCATCGACGGCGACCTCACGAAATCCGCGTGGGCCCGCGCCCCGTGGACCGAGGACTTCGTCGATATCGAGGGCGACCTGAAGCCGAGGCCCGCCTGGCGGACCCGTGCCAAGATGCTCTGGGACGACGAGTGCTTCTACTTCGCGGCCCAGATGGAGGAGCCGAGGTTGTGGGCCACGCTCACCGAGCGGGACTCGGTGATCTGGAAGGACAACGACTTCGAGGTGTTTCTCGATCCCTCGATGGAGGCGAGCAACTACTACGAGCTCGAGATCAACGCGCTGGGGACCGAGTTTGATCTGTGCATCCCAAGGCCGTACCGCGAGGGCGCGACCGCGGACCACGCCTGGCGGATCGAGGGGCTTGGGACCGCGGTGAACCTCGACGGCGAGCTGAACAACCCGAGCGCACCAGTTCCGCCCGGCCTTGGGTGGTCGGTCGAGATCGCGATGCCGTGGGGTGCGTTTGATCGGCACACGAGCACGCCGCGTGCGCCCAAGCTCGGCGACCGTTGGCGGGTGAACTTCAGCCGCGTGAACTGGGACCTGCGTGAAAAGGAAAGCAAGGCGGGCGGCGAGCGGGCCGTGTGGGAGAAGGTGCCCGAGGTGCCCGAGCACAACTGGGTCTGGTCGCCGATGGGGCTGATCGACATGCACCTGCCGTTGCGTTGGGGCGAGGTCGTGTTCGGGGCGTGAGCGCACAAATCGGTGGACCGGGCATCCTGCCCGTTTGCATGGCGTTGAATGACGGGCCCGAAGCCCGTCCCACGGAGGAGTAAAAACCCCGCTGAAGCCTCGGTGCGCCTCAACGGGGTGGTCCTGTGGTGGATGGGTTTGGCGGGGCCCGCGGGGCCCGCGTGGGTTGGGCTGGCGGGGGTGCTCGCGAGGGATGGCTTGCCTGGGTGTGGCGGTCGGTGTTCATCGGGTGTCTGATCCTCCGAGAGCGGTGTAGCCGGTTGGCGGCGGGGCTGACTGAAGCTCGGGGTTCGGGGGCGGGGGTTTCGGTCCGCCCACGATCGGGCCTTCGGTCCGGGATCGGCTTGGGCTCACTCAGTCCAAAGACGCGTGGCGAGCAGGCCGGACGGCGGGGGTTCTCGTGGTGGGGTTGGTGGTTGTCGGCAGGTCTCCTTGGGTGAGGGCGGTGGTGGTGGTGGTGGGGGTCAGGTGGGTGCTGGTCAGGGTGAGGGGGGAGTTCAGGTCACGGTGGGTCGGGGTGGTGGGCAAGGCGAACGCCGCGTTGGCGGTGACGAGCACGCAGACCGAGGCGCCCAGCCCGACGGCCCGACGGATCGGCGAGGTCGTGTTGCGGGTTGTAGGGCTGGTCGTGTTGCTGGTCGTGGTCGTCATGGTGAGGTCCTCGGCGTGTGTGTGCTTGGCGGGGCGTGTGAGGGGCGTCGTGTGGGAGGCGGCTTCGGGCTTTGCCTCTCGACTCGGCCCACCACAGAGTCGAAACCATGTCGCGTGTTTTCAAGCCAATGAGGGGGTGTGTGCGCGCCGCGGTGCTGCGCGTGGCGAGTCGGGAAGATGGGTAATCCGCCTATGGCAATCTGGCCCGGAGCGTGAGGGTTGTGCGGCTGGGTCCTAGAAACACGCATCCAAGAAGCCGCCTTGCGAGACCGCCCCGCCGGGGCCTCGGCCTGTGAATAATGAGCGGTGCCCCAAAATCTGACGAACCGCAACATCCTCCACGTCGATCTCGACGCCTTCTTCGCCTCGGTGGAGCAGCTCGATGACCCGTCGCTGCGTGGCAAGCCCGTGCTCGTCGGCGGCGAGGGGCCACGCGGCGTCGTCGCGGCGGCCAGCTATGAGGCCCGGGCCTTCGGGTGCCACAGCGCCATGCCGTCCGCGGTCGCCAGGCGGCTGTGCCCGCACGCGGTCTTCGTCAAGGGGAGCTTTGCGCGGTACCACGAGCTGAGTGAGCGGGTGTTCGCGGTGTTTGAGGAGTTCACGCCGCTGGTTCAGCCGGTCTCTATTGATGAGGCGTTCCTCGATGTCACCGGCTCGGTGCCGCTGCTGGGCGAGCCGGCCAAGATCGCGGCGGACATCCGGGCGAGAGTGAGGGCCCAGACCGGGCTGACCGCGTCGGTCGGGGTCGCGCCCAACAAGTTCCTGGCCAAGCTCGCGAGTGACCTGGACAAGCCCGACGGGCTCGTGGTGCTCGAGGCCGAGACGTATCAGGGCGTGCTGGACCCGCTCCCGGTGGGCAAGATCATGGGCGTCGGGCCGGCGGCGGAGAAGTCGCTCGCACGCCTGGGCATCCGGACCATCGCGGACCTGCGGGCGGCGGATCTCGGGGTCTTGCGCGCGCACTTCCGGGACTATGGCCAGACGCTGCACCGGCTCAGCCGCGGGCTCGACGACCGCGTGGTGCACATGGACCGCGGGGCCAAGACGATCAGCCACGAGCAGACGTTTGGCGCGAACCTGGGCGACCCTGATGAGGTGCGCGCGGTGCTGACGGACCAGGCCGAGCAGGTGGGGAGGCGGCTGCGGCGGGCGCGGCGGGTCGAGGGTGGCGACCCGAACGACCGGGCCAGCCGATGGGCGCGGACCGTGACGATCAAGATCCGGTTCGGCGAGTTCGAGACCGTCACGCGATCCAAGACCCTCGAGACCGCGACCAACAGCACCCGCGAGATCATCGATGCCTCGCGGCGGCTGTTCGACGCGTGGGCTGGGTTGTTCCGCCCGGTGCGGCTGATCGGGTGTGGCGTGAGCCAGCTGACCGACACGCCCGGCGAGGCGGGGTTGTTTGGGCAGGAAGACTCGGCCCGGGGCTCGGCGATCGACAAGGCGACGGACCTGATCGCCCAGAAGTTCGGCAAGCGGGCGGTGACTCGGGCGCGGGCGCTCAAGAGCCCGCCGCGCCACGGCGCGCACGGCCCGGGGAGCGACACGCCGACCGGGGCCGACGAGTAATCAAGAAGCAGGAGTGAGCGTTATGCCAATCGACCAGAGCGTCTCGACGGGGAACGAGTGGGAGTCGCGGTTCGGGTACAGCCGCGCGGTGCGTGCGGGGAACCTGATCTTCACGACCGGGACCGTCTCGATGAACCCGGACGGGTCGCCCTACACGCCGGAGGGGCCCGGCGCGGCGGGGGCCCAGGCGGCGCGGTGTCTGCAGATCATCGGCGAAGCGGTCGAGCAGTTGGGTGGCCGGGTGACGGACATCGTGCGCACGCGGTTCTATGTGACGGACATCAGCCGCAGCGAGGAGTTCGGGCTGGCGCACGGGGCGTTCTTCGGCGGCGCGGGGTCTCGGCCCTGCCTGACCATGGTCGAGGTCGCTCGGCTCATCGCCCCTGAGTTTCTCATCGAGATCGAAGCCGAGGCGGTTGTGGGTTAGCCATTGCGGGCCACGGATTCGCAAGAACACAGCAGCGAGTGATCGCCCGATCCGTACCGAACACACGATGACCAGGTCCATCGCTGAGAGCGAGTTGGCACGGGCGAGCGGGCTCGGAAGGGCCCGAGTATCGCGGCCCGATCTCAGAAACCACACCGTAGTATCGCTAATTGTTTGAAGAGCCTGCATTGAGATTGCGTTGGTGGATTCGCGGGAAGCTGGTTTAGAATCGGCGTTTAGCAAGCGGTGCGAGCCAGCCGGGGTTGGCCCGCGGGTCGTCGGTGCGGTTCATTGTGATGCGGCATCCGGGTGATCGCCGGGCTCGCGTGAGACTCAGAACGGGCGCGAGGCGCTCGATTGACAGAGCGCTGGGTCGGCCGCGGTGTTCTTCAGTATTCTCCTGAGTACAGAGGGTGACATTGCCGACGCGAGTCGGCGGGTGCCCGGCGCAGGGGCTCGCGGCATGACCGGGGCGACAGCCCAAGTCGAAGTTCTGAGCGTGAATCTGAACGGAGGGCACGATCCGAATCATCGTTCGGCGGGTGTTCGCAGAAAGTTTTTGATGATTAATATGGCATTTTTGCACGCAATGCTCGACGGCTCGATCGCGTGCGTTCTAAGGTGGAGGTTCCTCATTTGAGGCGAGCCGGCGGGACGTTCCATTCATCCTGCCATTTAGATCAATCCTCGGAAGGTGTCAGCACATGGCTAAGAAATCCGCGAAGAAGAAGACGAAGAGAAAGACCGCGAAGAAGACCGCTCGCAAGGCCCCGGCGAAGAAGGCAGGGGCCGACAAGAAGCCCGCGGCCGTCGGCGCGATGACGACGACCGAGCTGCGGGCCGAGCTGCGCCGCCGCGACTCCACGCTCCGCAAGCTCGAGAACCGCCGCGAGAAGCTGGCGAGGCAGCTCGCCGAGGTCGAGGGTGAGATCCGCTCGATGGGCGGGACGGCCGACATCGGCACCACCGCTCGCGGCATGGTTCGCCGCCGCCCGCGCAACGAGATGAACCTCGCCGATTCGCTGCTCAAGATGCTCACCGGCAAGACCATGTCGGTCACCGACGCCGCCGAGAAGGTGGTCGAGCTGGGCTACCGCACGACCGCGGCGAACTTCCGCACCATCGTCAACCAGACCCTGATCCGCGACAAGCGGTTCAAGAAGATCAGCCGCGGGCAGTACACCGCCAAGTAACGATCGACTCGGGCACAAGCCACGAGAGCCACCGTCTTCGGGCGGTGGCTTTTTCGTGCGCCCGCCGCGGGCGGCTAGCATCGGGCTATGCCCAACACCACCCCCGCTGCGCCCAACGCACCCACGCCCCCCGCCATCGGCAAGGTCGATACGGATCACCCGCGGCGGGCGATGTACGTTGACTGGCTGCGCGAGGTGACGAGCCGCCCGACCGCGGCCGGGCACGAGCGGTGCGTGCTCGACTGGATCAACGCGTGGCTCGCCGACCGGCCGGACCTGGCAACCCGGGCCGACGCGCACGGTAACCTGGAGATCCGCTTCGCCAATGTCGAGCCCGCGGACTCGGACCGCCCGGTCTACTTCACCGCGCACCTGGACCACCCCGCGTTCGTCTGCTGCGAGCCCGTGGACGGCAAGCCCCTGCTCGAGTTCCGCGGCGGGGTCATGGCGGAGTACTTCGTGGACGCCCGGGTTGTGGTCTATCCCGCGAGCGGGGATGGGCGGGGTGGCGCGGTCGCGGGCACGCTGCGGGGGATCGAGTGGGACCCCAAGCAGCGTGACGAGGAGACTGACTCGGGCGGCGGGCTGGATCCCTCATCGATCCGGGGCGGCGTTGGCGGGCTCTTCCCGGTCTACGCCTTTGCGCCCGACGACGCTGGCGAGGTCGCGTCGCTCATGCCGGGCGACGTCGGCGTCTGGGAGCTGCCCGCGCCCGAGGTCATCGACGACGAGTTTGGCGGCATCTTCTACACCAACGCGTGCGACGATCTGGCGGCGGTCGCCGGGGCCTTCGCGGCGCTCGAGGAGTTGCGTCTGGCCAGGGCGGGGGGCCAGGTTGCGGGGGGCGATGTCCGTGTGCTGCTGACGAGGGCTGAGGAGATCGGGTTTGTGGGCGCGATCGGGGCGTGCGAGGCGGGGTTCATGCCGACGGGGTCGCGGGTGATCGCGCTGGAGAACAGCCGCAGCTTCCCGGCCGAGAGCCCGATCCACGGCGGGCCGATCGTGCGGGTGGGCGACCGGATCAGCGTGTTCAGCCCCGAGCTGACCTCGGCGATCAGCGAGGTGGCCAAGGGCCTGGCGGGGCGAGACGCGACGCCCAAGGCCTCGGAGAAGCAGTTCACGGGCGGGTGGAAGTGGCAGCGCAAGCTGATGGCCGGCGGGGCGTGCGAGGCCAGCGTGTACTGCGCGTACGGGTACGAGTCCACGTGCGTCTGCCTGCCGCTTGGCAACTACCACAACATGGCGAACCTCGCCGAGGTCCAGGCGGGCACGTTTGAGGGACAGCCGCGCGTCGGCCGCGAGCACATCGGGCTCGACGACTTCTTCGGCATGGTGGACCTGCTCGCCGCGTGCGGCGTCGGGCTGGATGACCGCCCGAGCTTCCGCCAGCGGGTCGGCAAACTCTGGACCCAGCGCAAGTGGGTCGTTGGAAGCTGAACGCTCCCGCGCCGAGGTGCCCGTCTCTCGATCCAAGCCGCGTGCGCGAGCACGCGACGTATTGGGACAGGCGGCCCGCCTGTCGCGGTGGTCGATCTCACGCCAGCTCGAACAGCACGAACTCAGCGTCCTCGGTTGCGGTGATGGTGAGCGGCAAGATCTCTCCGCCGTCTTCGCTCGGCGAGGCCTTCAGCGCGTCGCCCTGGGCGAGCCGGTGCCCGTTGACCTCGATCTCGCCTCGCGCAACCTGCAGCCAGGCGTTGGGCAGGCTCGGGGCGTGCTCGATCGTGCGCTCGGCTTCTAGGACCGCTGCGAGCATCCGTGCGTCTTGCTGGATGACGATGGACCCGCCGTCGCCGTCGGGGCTGGCGATGAGGTGCAGCCGGTTGGGCTCGGTCAGAACCGCGGTCTGCTGTGTCTCGTGGGATGGGGGCAGGTCCTTGGCGCGCGGGAAGATCCAGATCTGCAGCAGGTGCACCGGCTCGGTGGTCGAGGCGTTCTTCTCGGCGTGCTCGATGCCCGAGCCGGCGGTCATCCGCTGGACCTGGCCGTGCACGAGGTCCTCGGCGTGCCCCAGGCTGTCGGTGTGGCGGAGAGAACCGGAAAGAACGTACGTGAGGATCTCCATGTTCTCGTGCGGGTGGGCCGAGAAGCCGCGCCCGGGGGCGACGACGTCCTCGTTGATGACGCGGAGCGTGCGGAAGTGCGTGTTGGCGGGGTCGTGGTATTGCCCGAAGGAGAAGGAGTGTTTGGCGAGGAGCCAGCCGTGGTCGAGGGTTCCGCGTGTGTCGGATTCTTTGATGGTGAGCATGGGGTCCTTTCTGCTGACATGTAGTTGTTTAAACAAATAATCGGCCCGGGGTATTCCCGGATCAAGCGCACGGGGCAAATATTTGTGAAAACAACTAAAACGAGCCGCGGAGCGATGCCCGGCGTCGGGTGCCACGGTACTGGTGTTACGGGCACAGGTGGGTTCGGCGTTGCCGGGTCAGCCCTAGGCCTCGGGCTGGCGGGCCTTGGTGAGCAGGCGGCACAGGTCGCTGAGCTCCTTGCCGCTCAGGTGCCCGAGCTGCTGCTTGTGCAGCTCGCGGAGCGGCTGGTCCATCTTCTTGAGCATCGTGAGCCCGGCCCGGGTGATCTTGACGTAGACGACGCGCCGGTCCTCGTCGCATCGCCCTCGCTCCGCGAGCCCCTTCTCGATGAGCCGATCCACGAGCCGCGTGACGTCGGGCACGCGGACGACCATGTCCTTGCCGATCTCGGTGGATCGGAGGCCGTGCCTGTCGCCGCGTTGGTGGACACCGCGGAGGATGCGGAGCACGTTGTAGGTGGCCTCGCTGAGCCCGTGGGCCTTGAAGCGTTTGAAGAAGCCGGCCGAGAGGTGGGCCTGGGTTCGGAGGAGGTTGAGGAAGGCCTCCTGCTCGGGCGAGTCGAAGGGGTTGGCCTTGCCGAGTTCTTCTTGCAGGGTTGGGCGGATCGCGGGCACGGGGAGAGGGTAGCGTCGCGCAGATATTGTTGCAACAACAAAAAAAGTCGGTGGACAGCGAGGCTAGATGGAGCGTGCGTTGGGCGGAGCTCCGAATTCTTATTGAGAATGAGTCTCAGCGGCTGCGGAGCACCGAGAGTCTGACTACGATCGCGACCGGAGCATCTCATGAGGCAAGCCGTGAACGACATCGCGATGACTGAGTGCCCCTTCGAGCCCGGGGTGGGGCGGGGGTCGGTTCGCCGATGGCTGCTCGCTGGGGCCGGGGTGGTGTGCGTGGGGCTCGGGGCGCTGGGCGTGTTTGTGCCGGGGCTCCCGACGACGGTCTTCCTGATCATGGCGAGCTGGCTGTTCACCAAGAGCTGCCCGTGGCTGGAGCGAAAACTGATCCGGAACCGGCTCTTCAGCCCGTACCTGGGGTACCTGGATGGCAACACCCGCATGCCCCGCAAGGCCAAGGCCGTGACGCTGGCGGCGATGTGGGGCTTTGTCAGCGTGAGCTGCGTGCTGCTGATTGAGACCGTTCCGGGCCTCTGGGTGCCAGCCTTGGTGGTTGCCGCAGCGGGCCTCGGGACGTTCTTTGTGGTCCGCCAGGGGTGCCACCTCAAGACCGCCCAGACCCCCGGCAGGGTTTCGGATCCGACCGAGCCGGGGGCGTGCCCTCTGGCCTCTTCGGGCAATGCCGCGGCGTGAGCCGGTCGGGCGGGGTCCCTGATTCACCCATTTCAGGACGATTCAGACGCCGCCGGGGCTCAAGCCGTGGCGGTTTTTGATGGTGTGCGGGGCGATGTGTTAAAAATTTGACACTTTATCACGCATTGTGCCAAAATTTTGGCACACTCTGACGGATAAACCCGTATACCGCATCAGTGCTACGCATGGAGAACACGATGCCCCGCAAGAAGACCCCTCCGACACCCGCCACCCCACCGACCCCCCCCCCACTCAGCCGCCGCGAGCGGCAGATCATGGACGTGATCTACGAGCGTGGGCGGGCGACGGCGGCCGAGGTGCGTGAGGCGATCCCCGACGCGTCGAGCGACTCGGCGATTCGGACCCTGCTGCGGATCCTCGAGGAGAAGGGGCACCTGAGGCACGAGAAAGACGGCATCCGGTTCGTGTATTTGCCCAAGACCTCGCCCGACGCGGCCCGCAAGACGGCGATGAGCCACATGGTCAAGACGTTCTTTGGTGGTTCGTCAGCCGTGGCCGCGGCGGCTCTGCTGGACATGAGCTCGGGCGATCTGTCAGCCGAGGACCTGGATCGGCTCGAGACGCTGATCGATCAGGCCAAGCGGGAGGGCAAGTGATGAGCGAGCCCCTGAACGGATCGTCGATGTGGTCGTCGCCGCTGATGGAGTGGGCGACGGACCTGGCCCCGCAGGCGGGCTGGGCTCTGGGCGTGGAACTGGTACGCGGCGGGCTGCTGTTGCTGGTGATCGCGGTCGCGATCCGGGCCGCGGGCGGCGTTCGCGGGCGATACCGGATCCTGAGCGCGGGTGTGGTGCTGGCGTTGCTGATGCCGCTGGCGGGGATGTCGCCGGGCGTGTGGCGGGTCGATGTGCCTTATGAGATGAACAAGGCTTCGGCGGCGGTCGAGCAGGGCCCGGAGGGCCTGGCGGGCCCGCGGGACCAGGCTGTGGCCGGGACCCCTGTTGCGGCTAACGAGCTTTCTGCGCGAGCAACGCGGAGCGGAGTTGGCTCGGCGGGCTCCGAGCGGGCCGCGGGAACGCGGTCGCTTCACGCACCGATTCTGGACGAGAGCGGGACGGCGTTGACGCTGCTGGCGGCTGAGACCCCGGCAACGGATCCGTCACCGATGAGCGCGGCCCCGGCCCCTGCGACGGACGCGGGGCTGAGCGTGCTGGGTTGGACGATGAACGATGCACGGGCGATGGGCGACCGGGGGATGGCATGGATCGACGCGGCGGCCTCGCAGCCGCTGACGTGGATCGGGCTGTGGGCTCTGGGGGCGTTGGCCGTGGCGTCTTGGGGCGTGGTGGGGGTGCTCCGGCTCGGCGTGATCGCACGCCACGCCAGTGTCGCCGACGACCGGTGGGTGATCGAGGCGGCGCGGGTGACGCGGCGTCTTGGCATCCGTCGCCCGGTGCGCGTGGTGAGTTCTGAGGCGGTGCCGGTGCCGATGACGTGGGGCGTGTGGCGTCCGATCGTGGTGGTGCCGGCGATGGCGTCGGCGTGGGACGCGGAGCGTCGCCGGGTGGTGCTGACGCACGAGCTGGTGCACGTTCGGCGGCTGGACTGGGCGCTGCAGGTCGCGGCGTGGATGGTTGTTTCGTTGCACTGGTGTAACCCGCTGGCGTGGTGGGCGGTGCGGAGGCTCGCGGTAGAACGCGAGCGGAGTTGTGATGCTGCGGTGGTCGCGTCGGGCACTCGTCCCAGCGCGTACGCGAGTCACTTGCTGGATATCGCTCGTGCGATGTCTGATGTTCGATCGCCGGTGCATGCCCTGGGCATGGCCAAGGCTTCTGAGTTGGAAGGACGACTGATGAGTATTCTCAATGGGACGCGTCGTGGGGCGAAGCGCTCGGTTGGCGCCGCGGTGTTGGTGATGTGTGCGGGGTTGGCGGCGGCGGCGGTGGCGCCTCAGGCGGTCCCGCCCGAGAAGCTGGCGGAGCTCGACAAGGCCGAGGCCGAGCTGGCGCAGCTGGAGGCACAGCTCAGGGCGAAGCGCGACAGGCTCGAGGCCGAGCGGGAGGCGATCGAGGCGCAGGCGAAGGAGGAGTACGAGGAGCTGACCGCCGTTGAGAGCGAGGCCCATGAGCGACATCTGGAGCTCAAAGAGAACGGGGTGAGGGAGCACAAACGCCACGCGGAGCACGAAGCGATGGCCCGCGCTGAGCACGAGGCTCTCCAGGAGATCGAGACCGAGTACACGGCTCCAAAGAACCTGCAGAAGTGGCGGAAGCTATCCATGGACGAGGGCAAGCTGCACGAGGCGCTGTCCGGGTTTGAGCTCCGCGACAACCCGCGGCTGGGCAAGCTGTTCGGGCGGCTGCACGAGCTGGGTGGCGAGCTGGAGATCCGTGGCGACAAGCTCGGCAAGATCGCGGAGAAGCTGGCCCCGCTCCAGGAAGCGATGCAGGCGCGGCAGATGAACCTTGAGCCGCTGCACCTGGACCTGCAAGAGCTGCAAGAGTCGTTGCACGGCGAGCTCGCCCCGCTGCAGGAGAAGCTGCAGGGGATGATGGACTCGCCGGAGATGCGAGCCCGCATGGAGCGGGCTCAGGCGAACGCTGAAGAGATCGGCGCCGAGATCGCGGCGATGGCCGAGGAGCTGGCCGCGGCGGCCAAGGAAGGCGACTTTGACCGCATGAGGGAGATCGGCGCCGAGATGGCCGGGATCGCAGAGTATCACGAGCGCGATCAGCAGGCGGTTACGGGCGAAGCCGAAGAGGCACACGAGCACGCGCAGAAGATCGCCGAGGAGATCCAGGCTCGGCAAGAGCTGATCCAGGCCAAGATCCATGAGCGCATGGAGGGCGTGCACGAGCAGATGGAGGGGCTCAACGAGTGCATGGAGGAGATGCACGACGGGATGAGCGAGGTCCACGTTGAGATGGACGGCGTGCACCAGGAGATGGACGTCTTCCATCAGAAGATGGAGAAGGTGCATCTCCAGATCGAGAAGATCATCCGCAAGGTCGTCAGGGAGATCGTGCGCGAGGCCCTCGAAGAGAACGGCATCGAAACCGACAGCGAGACGGGCGAGAAGATCGTCTCCGCGGCGAGCGGGGCGACGGGCGGCAGCCGCCTGCAGATCACCACCGATGACGAGTCCGAGCTGGTGCAGATCACCAACAAGGGCGAGCAGTTCAAGCGGATGCGTGAGGCGATCGCCAAGGCCGAGGCCGCGGGCGAGTTCAAGCTCGACAAGGGCATCCTCGACAAGATCGACGCGGCGCTCGAGGCCGCCGCGGCCAACGGCGAGGTGCTCCGGTTCAAGATCGCCGAGCCCCAGGGCGACAGCGAGATCTGAGCCGGCCACCGGCCCGATCCACGGCCCGAATCGCGGGCCTGACCCCGGGCTCTCGTCTTTCTCTTAATCCTGACCACCCAGCGAGGCCCCTGGCCGGATCCGTCCGGCCGGGGGTTTCCTTTGCGCGCCGGGCGGCCCGGGAGTTGTGGTAGGCTCGCGTCTTGACCCAACCCGAGGAGAGCCCGATGCCAACGAGATTCACGATGACGGTCCTTGCGCTGCTGCTTCTGATGGTGCCGCGTCCGGCGCTGGCCCAGGGTGAAGAGCCGGCGACCGCGATCTACTGCGGCACCCTGCTGGCCGTGCCCGGCGAGGAGCCGCTCCGCGAGGTCACGCTGCTGATCCGGGGCGGCGCCGTGGTCGGCGTCGAGCAGGGGTACCAAGAGCACGAGGGCGCGCGGACGATCGACCTGAAAGACCGGTTCGTGATGCCCGGGCTGATCGACTGCCACACGCACCTCACCGGCGAGCTGCAGCCGATGGACGTGCGGCTGAGGCGGGCGCTGACCGAGGAGGTGACGCACAGCGCGATCGACGGCACGGTCTACGCCCGGCGCACGCTGATGGCCGGGTTCACGACGGTGCGCAACGTCGGGTCGGCGGGGTCGGACATCTACGCGCTGCGCGACCGGATCCGCGACGGCTTCATCGTCGGCCCACGGATCGTCGCGGCGGGCAAGTCGATCGCGGTCACCGGCGGGCACGCCGACGGGACCAACGGGATCTCGCCCGTGCTGCGTCCCGAGGTGGGCCCGTTGCAGGGCATCGCCGACGGGCCCTACGAGATGCGCAAGGCCGTCCGCGAGCGGGTGAAGCAGGGGTCGGACCTGATCAAAGTCACGGCGACGGGCGGCGTGCTGAGCAACACCGCGGCCGGGGTCGAGCAGCAGATGTTCGCCGACGAGATCAGGGCGGTTGTGGACACCGCCGCGACGATGGGCCGCAAGGTCGCGGCTCATGCGCACGGGACCAACGGGATCAACGCCGCGATTCGTGGCGGGGTTCACTCGATCGAGCACGGGACGTACCTTGACGAGGAGTCGATCCGGCTGTTCGTCGAGCACGGGTGCTACCTGGTGCCGACGATTCACGCGGGCAAGTTTGTCGCGGAGAAATCGCTGGACGAGGACTACTTCAACCCCGCGATCCGATCCAAGGCCGCGGCGGTCGGGCCGATCATCCAGGGCTCGTTCGCCAAGGCGTACGAGGCGGGTGTGAAGATCGCGTTCGGGACGGATGTTGGCGTGGGCGAGCACGGCACCAACTGGCTCGAGTTCGTCTACATGACCGAGGCGGGCATGCCCAACAACGCCGCGCTGCACAGCGCGACCGTCGCCGCGGCGGACCTGCTGGGCATCAGCGACCTCGTCGGCACGCTCGAAGCGGGCAAGCAGGCCGACCTGATCGCGGTGGGCGGCGACCCGCTCAAGGACATCCACGCGATGGGGGACGTGGTGTTTGTGATGAAGGGCGGGGAAGTCTTCAAGACCGAGTGAGCGGGGCGGCCACGGCTGACGCAAGCCCCGTTCTCACGCCGCGCGCCGGGCGGGGTGGACCAGGTCGAGCAGGGTCTGCCGCGGGATGGGCTTGGTGGCGTACTCGTCGCACCCGGCGTCGAGGCAGCGCTGCATCTCAAAGTCCATGGCGTGCGCGGTGAGCGCGACGATGCGGCCGGTGTAGCCCCTGGTTCGCAGGCGTGCGGTCGCGCCGTAGCCGTCGAGCTTGGGCATCTGCATGTCCATCAGGATCAGGTCGAACGGCTCGTTATGGCCGATGGCTGCTAGCGCCAGGTCGACCGCGGCCGCGCCGTCGTCGGCGGTGACGACCTCGTGCCCGGCGTGCCGCAGGTGGTGGGCGATGAGCCGCTGGCTGTCCACCGAGTCCTCGGCCAGCAGCACCCGGCACGGGTGGTCGTCGATCGCCCGCAAGGGCGGCGAGGCGGCGGGCTCGGGCGTGGCGTTCTCGTTCGGGGCGGTGTTGTTGAGCGTGAGCACGAACCGGCTCCCGCCGCGGTGGTGCGGGTCGGCGGTGAGGGTTCCGCCAAGGGCCTCGGCGATCTTGCGCGAGATCGAGAGCCCAAGGCCGGTCCCGCCGTGCGTCCGCGTGGTGGTGGAGTCGCCCTGGACGAAGGGCTCGAAGATCTGCTCGATGCGGTCGGGGTTGAGCCCGGTTCCGGTGTCGATGACCTCGATGACGACGGAGCCGGGGGTGTCGCCGCGTGAGGTGATGACGCGGATGGTGCCGTCGCGTGTGAACTTGATGGCGTTGCCGACGAGGTTGAGGAGGACCTGTCGCAGGCGGACGGGGTCGGTCACGATGATGGTCGGGGCGTCTTCGCTCGGCTGCGGGACCAGGGTGGTTCCCCGGGCCTGGGCCTTGTGGCCCAGGAGGCCGAAGATCTGGTCCACCATGCCGGGCAGGTCGAGGTCAACGTGTGAGACCGTGAGCTTCCCGGCCTCGATCTTGGAGATGTTGAGCACGTCGTTGATGATCTGCAGAAGGTGCTCGCCGTTGCGTTGGATGGTCTGCAGCGCGTCCTGGGCCTGAGAGCCCGGCTCGACCGAGCTGTCGAGCAGCTCGGCGAACCCGAGGATGGCGGCCATCGGCGTGCGGATCTCGTGGCTCATGTTGGCCAGGAACTCGCCCTTGATGCGGTTGGCGGCCTGGGCCTGCTCGGCGAGGTCACGCATCCGGGCTTCGTTGAGTCGGAGTTGGTCCTCGACAGCCCGGCGTTCGGTGTGGTCCGCCATCGAGCCCACGAACCCGGTGACGCTCCCGTGCTCGTTGCGATCGGGAACGGCCTGGACGTGGAACCACGCCCAGGTGCCGTCTTGGCGGCGGAGTCGGTACTCCGAATTGAAGTTGACGTACTCGGCGACCATGCGATCCCACCGCTCGACCACGTCCGGGTAGTCGTCGGGGTGGATGTACGGGCTCCAGTCGTCTTGGCAGGCCTGCGCGAGCGAGAGCCCCGTCAACTCGGTCAGGCGTTCGGACGCGTCCACCACCGTGCCGGCGCGGTCGGCGCGGAAGATGCCGATCGGGGCCAGACGGGTCAGGCCGTCCAGCCGGGCCTCGTTTTCGCGGATCTCGTTCTCCGCGCGGACCCGCTCGGTCACGTTCTGCGTGACGCAGATCATGCAGGTGACCTCCGCGTCTTTGCAGGGCCTGGGCACGACCAGTGTTTCCATGACGACGATTTCGCCCGAGTCCAGCGGCAGCCGGAACTGGAAGGACCGGGTCTCATTGGCCAAGACCCGCGCGTGCTCGCGGCGGATGAGCGGCACGTCCTCGGGCACGACCAGGTCGTCCATGAGCTGGCCGACGATGTCCGACTCGGATTCGAGACCGAGCATCGAGAGTCCCGCGGGGTTCATGCTGATGATTCGGCCCTGGTCATCGAGTTCCTTGATGCACACCGGGGCACCGTCCACCAGCGCCCGGTACCGCGCCTCGCTCTCGCGCAGCGACTGCGTCATCTTGCCGGCCAGCCGCTCGGCGTTGGCGCGCGTGCGGGTCCAGAGGCGCACAAGCACCGCGAGCAGGAACGAGATCATGAGCCCGCCGACCAGCTCCCGGTCAAGGCCGGCCAGCCACCCCTGGGTGCCGTAGTCGTGTTCGGCGGCGATGACCGACCACCGCGGCCCCGGGATGACCGGGGTGGCCCGCGCGGTCAGCTCGTCGGGCTTGGGAACGTGCCCCGGGTTCTCGAAGAGCGTGATCCATCGCCCCTGGTCGTCGAGCCCGTCGAACCTGAGATCGGCATCCTGGCGGTGCAGCAAGGCCTGCTCGCCAAAGAGCGGCTCGACCGAGATCGAGAGCGCGATGAACGCGTCGATCCGTTGGCGGCGATCCTCGACGGTGGCCGGCGTGCCCTCGCCCGAGTAGATCGGGAGCACCAGCACGACGCCCAGCTCATCCTCGCGCTGCTGCGCCAGCCTGAACGCCGGGGTCATCCAGACCTGGCCCGTGTCGCGGGCGAGCTGGTACGCCTCGTTGTTGACCGGGATCGAGCTCACGTCGAGCCCCCAGACCATGCGGTTGACTTCCGCCGGCTCGTGGAGCTCGATCACGAAGTGCGTGTCAAGGGGCGGCTCTTCGGCGGCGCTTGCGGGGGCGTGAACCGTGAAGTCCGGCACGCCCGATTCGCGGATCAACGTCTCGTAGTCCCGCAGCTCGGCCTTGGGCACCGCCCGGACCAGCGCGAGCCCGAGGGTGCCGTCGGGCGTGGTGCCGACGCCCAGGATGTCGGCGAAGACCCGCCACTCCTCGCGGGTCACCTCGTCGTCGGCCTTGAGCAGCCCCTCGACGGCCCGCAAGAGGAGCTCGTAGGAGAGGAATCGGTTCTCGATGGTGTCGGTCACCTTGCGAGTGGTGATCTGGAGATCGTACTGGGCCTGCTGGCGAGCCAGATGCGACCGGTTCTTAGCCAGGTGTGTTGAAAGCACCACGCCCACGAACAGAACGAGGGCCGACAGCGAGTATGCCGCGAACGATCCGCGTAGGTTGTGGGCAGGATTGAGCATCGATCTCTCCGACAGCAGGCGCGTCGAGAGATATCGGGATGATCAGGGCCCGAAATAGGTGAAACTCAGGTTTTAATAGGGGTTTGGGACCCCGGGGGGTAAAGCCTTCCCCCAAACGGGGTTAGAGCCCCAGGGCCTGGGCCATGGCCTTGCCCATATCCGCCGGGCTCATCGCGACCGTGACGCCGGCCTCTTGCAACGCCTCGATCTTGGAGTCGGCGGTGCCGGTCGGCTTGCCGCCCGCGCCGCTGGAGATGATCGCCCCGGCGTGCCCCATCCGCTTGCCCGCGGGGGCGGTTCGGCCGGCGATGAACGCGGCTACGGGCTTGGAGACCTCGCGGCTGATCAGGTCCGCCGCGGCCTCTTCGTCCTCGCCCCCGATCTCCCCGATCATCAGGATGCCGTGCGTGTCGTCGTCGGCCTCGAAGAGCCGGATGATGTCCGAGTGGTCGAGCCCTCGGACGGGGTCTCCGCCGATGCCGACGCAGGTTGATTGGGCGAGCCCGAGCTGGCTGGTCTGCCAGACGGCTTCATAGGTGAGCGTGCCGGATCGGCTGACGATGCCGACGGCCTTGCCGGCGCTCGACTCGGAGATGTGCGTGTTGATGTAGCCGGGCATGATCCCGATCTTGCAGCCCGCATTGGTGTACTTGCTGTCTGCGGTGTTCTCGCCGGTCTTGGGGCCCGGCGTGATGACGCCGGGGCAGTTGGGGCCGATGAGGTGGACCTGATCGGCCAGCTCGCGCGTCGCGTTGATCGCGTCGAGCACGTGCCGCACCTTGACCATGTCGCCCACCGCGACGCCCTCGGTGATGGCGCAGATGACCGAGATGCCCGCGTCGGCGGCCTCGAGGATCGCGTCCATCGTGAACGCCGGGGGCACGAAGATCATGGTCGCGGTCGCGCCGGTGGCGTCTACAGCCTGGGAGACGGAGTTGAAGATGGGCAGCCCGTTGGCGTCGGTCTGGCCGCCCTTGCCCGGGGTGACGCCGCCGACCATGTTGGTGCCGTAGTCGAAGCAGCCCTTGGTGTGGAGTGCTCCGTAGCTGCCGGTGATGCCCTGGCAGATGACCTTGGTGGACGCGTCGATGAGGATGGACATGGGCGGCTCCGGGAGAGGGGCTTGTGAACAAGCCTTGTGAACAAGCGGTGGTGGCGATTGTAGTCGGAGGGCCTCGGGCTCGCCCCGGGGCCGGGCTGGCCCGGGCTCGGCCCGGGGGGGCCGGGGAGGATTGAGGGGGGCGGGCTTCGGGGGTTGTGGCGACCCTATACTCGGTGCTCAACTCTTGCAGGGAGCCAGATATGCGCGCAATCATCACCGGCCAGGTCGGCATGGACAAGAAGCCCTACCTCGAGGGCGTCGCAGCCTTCGCCGGCAAGCAGGGCGAGAACCTCGAACTCTTCAACGTCGGCGACATGATGTACAACGAGGCCCCCGACATCCGGGGCGGGCGGATCCTCGATCTCCCGCTGCTCCGGCTGCACTCGCTCCGCCGGGCCGCCTTCAAGGACATCATCTCCGAGTCGGCCGACATGCCAAACGTCGCGGTCAACACCCACGGCACCTTCCGCTGGCGCCACGGGCTGTTCAGCGCGTTCGACTTCGATCAGATCGCCAAATTCAAGCCCGACATGTTCATCTGCCTTGTGGACAACATCGAGGTGGTGCACAAAAGGCTGCACGACGAGCACGACATCGACGCGACCCTCAAGGACTGCATGGTGTGGCGTGAGGAAGAGATCCTCGCGACCGAGCTGATGAGCCAGGCGATCCCGGGTTCTCAGTTCTACATCGTCTCCCGCGGTCGGCACCAGTCCACCGAGTCCATGATGTTCCGCCTGCTGTGCCGCCCGGAGATGAAGCGGGTGTACCCGTCGTTCCCGATGAGCCACGTGGTGGACATGCCCGACGTGATGGCGGAGATCGACGCCTTCCGGGCCGCGCTCGCCGAGCACTTCATCACGTTCGACCCGGGTGACGTGGATGAGAAGCTGTTGCTCGACCGGGCGCTCGAGGCGGTCAAGGACGGCAAGGACTTCTTCGACCATCAGCCGCACCAGCTGGGCGGGGTCCACAAGGACGCGGAACCGATCCGGATGAAGACCCGCGAGGTGCTCGATATCGCCGGCGACATCGACGGGCAGATCTACATGCGAGACTTCAAGCTCATCGACCAGGCCGACATGATCGTGAGCTTCGTGCCCGAGCTCATCAGCGAGAGCGGCAAGGTCATCCCGGGGCTCTCTTCCGGCGTGGAGCGCGAGCTTCAGCACGCGTGGGAGGGCGCCAAGGAGGTCTACGTGGTGTGGAAGCCCTCCAAGCAGCCCTCGCCGTTCATCACCGAGACGGCGACGAAGGTCTTTGCGTCGGTCGATGAAGCGCTCAAGTACTTTGAAGACCAGGGCATGTTCGCCGAGACAAACTTGTTTGGGCAGTAAGCCCGCCACGAACGAGTGTTTCGCTTCACATGGATGATGCGGTTAAGGTGTGGGCATGGTTCCCAACGCCTCCGAGATCATCCGCCGCCGCCTGACCGTTCGCACCTGCATCCGGGTCTTCGCGGCCGCGTTCGCGTGCTTCGGGCTCCTCCCGATCATCAGCTGGGTGCAGGAAGGGTTGCGCGACGGCGACCTCTGGGACATGTCCTACTACCTGGACCGCATTGTCTTCAGCGTCTTCTTTCCGTTTGTCTCGGTGATGGCCCTGCTGTTTCAACGCCTGCTGGTCCGGTTCTTCGTGCCGATCCGGCGGCACGTTATGTGCCCGGCGTGCGGGTATCGCATCGAGGGGCTTGTCGAGCCGCGGTGCTCCGAGTGCGGGCTGGTGCTCACCGCGGAGTTTTTAGATCCGACCGCGCTGCCCGAGCTTGTGCGTCATGGTGACTCGCTGGTCGCGGCCCGCCGAGAGACCGTCGCGGTCGTCTTCCGGACCGTCGGCGTCTTCGCAGCGATGTTTATCGGGATCATCTGGCTGTTGATGGCCGTGGTGGTCGGCCTGTGGGTGTCCGGCTCGGAGGAGTCCGTGTTTGACAGCGAGGAGCAGGTTCTGACCTTCTTCATCAGGGGGAGCGCGACCTCGGTGTTTGGCGCGATGCTCCTGTTCAGGTCTCGCTGGCTGGCTCGGCTGGTCGTGCCGAGGGCGAAAGGCTCGGCCAAGAGCCCGGTGCCCGTTCAGCCCGAAGCAGCCTCGTCCGAGTGAGCCTCGCTGGGCGGGCTCACCAGCACCGCTGCGAGAAAGAACACCGCCCCGAGCAGCTCCCAGGTCTCCTCGAGCGATTGCTTGAGCGCGTTGTTGGTGATCACGTGCCGCAGGAGGTCGTCGAAGACGAAGCCCATCGCCAGGCACCCCGTGGCGGCGGCGAAGAGCCGGACCCGAGCCGAGTCCTTGTGCGGCAGGCCCCTGATCCCACCAGCCAGGATCAGCGGGATCACCAGGGCTGCCCCGATCACCAGAAAGAACAGGCCCCACCCCGCCTTGAGCCACAGCGGCACCGTCTGGTCGAGCACCCAGTCGATCCGGTAGCGGACGCCCAGGTGCCCCAGCGTCTCCGGGTTCAGCGCTTCGTGCAGGTCCATTTCGCGGGCCACGGCGACCACGCCCACGACGCCAAGCCAGAGGGTGAGCATCCGGTGCGACCGGGGCACGCGCTCGGTCATAAAGAGCCATCCCGCAGCGAGCACAACGGTGACCCACATCCCGACCTGGACCAGCTCGATGTACCCGCCCTCGGAGTAGACCGCGTGGTGGGCCGCGGCATCCGGTGAGGCCAGCAGCCCGACCGGGATGCCCAGCAGCGGCGGCACCCCGGCAAACAGGGCCCAAGTCCATCGAGATCGAGTCGGTTCTGGCACGCCTGAGACGGTATCAGCTTTCGGGCCAGGAGGGTGCGAGTCGGAAAATGTGCCCCGCCCCTGAAATCCTGCCGCCGGGCTGCCCATAAAAGATCGGCGGCTCAGAAAAAGGGCCCCAGGGAGCGCCGCGATATGATGCCTGCCATGACCAGTGAATACCCCGTCAACGAGCGCGGCCGCATCGAGGACCCCTCGGTCACCAACGACCAGCGGACCTACGCCCTGCTCATGCACCTCTCGATTCTGGCCCACAGCATCATCGCCCCGCTCGCGATCATCATCACCATTGTGATGTGGCAGAAGAAGAAGAGCGAGTCGGCGTTTCTCGACGACCACGGCCGCGAGGCGGTCAACTTCCAGATCTCGCTGGGGGTCTACATGGTTGCGATTGTCATCCTCGCGATCCCAACCGTCGGGCTCTCGCTGCTCGGGTTGGCGGTCGTGCCGATCCTATCGCTCGTGGGCATGATCATGGGGATGGTCGCGGCGAACCGGGGCGAGTACTTCCGCTACCCGATGTCGCTGCGGTTCTTCAGCTGATCCGGCGGTCTGCTCGGCTCGGGCTCCCGCCTTCCGCTAAACTCTGCCGATGACCCTGCTCGAGGCCCGCAACCTGAAGAAGATCTACTCCGGTCGCACCGTTGTGGACGGCGTGTCGCTGCACGTCAACGAGGCCGAGATCGTCGGACTGCTCGGGCGGAACGGCGCGGGCAAGACCACCAGCTTCCGCATGACGATCGGCATGATCGAGGCCGACGCCGGGCAGGTCTTCTTCAAGGGCAAGGAGGTCACCGGGCTGCCCATGTACCGCCACGCTCGGCTGGGCATCGGGTACCTCTCCCAAGAGCCCTCGGTCTTCACGCGGCTCACCTGCGAGCAGAACCTGCTGGCGATCCTCGAGACCCTCAATATCTCGCGCAAGGAACGCAAACGCCGAGCGGCCTCGCTGCTCGAGCGGTTCCACCTCACGCACAAGGCCAAGGACCAGGCCCGCACCTGCTCGGGCGGCGAACGCCGAAAGCTCGAGATCGCACGATCGCTCATCACCAAGCCCAAGCTCATCCTGCTCGACGAGCCCTTCAGCGGCGTGGACCCGATCGCGGTCGAAGAACTCCAGGGCCTGATCCGAACGCTGACCGACGCGGGCATCTCGTGCCTGATTACGGACCACAACGTGCAGCAGACGCTCCGCGTGTGCGACCGGGCCTACATCATCGACTCGGGCAAGGTGCTCGCCGAGGGCACGCCCAAGGACCTGATCAACGACGAGCTGGTGCGGCGGGTCTACCTCGGCTCGCTCTTCCGTGGCGACGAGTTCGACGAGCCCTTTCGCAGCATAAACACCAAGCCCCGGTCTTCTAGCAGGCCCGCGAGCGGTTCAGCCAAGGGCCCGCCCAACGGCTCCGCGGACGGCACACCCGGCACCGGCACCACGCCACGGGTGCTGCTGACCGGCGAGAGGCCCGCCAAGAAGCTCGCCAAGAGGCCAGCCAAGCGGGATGCCAAGAAGGACGCCAGTTCATGAGCACGCGAGCGAAGACGAGAACCCGCGTTCTGGCTCTGGCGGCCCTGGCGATCGTCGCGTTCGGGCTGACCGGGTGCATCGAGCGCGTGATCAAGGTCACCAGCAACCCGCCGGGTGCGCGGGTCTGGCTTAACGACCAGGACCTGGGCGTTACCCCCGCCCAGGCCCAGTTCACCTACCACGGCGTCTACGACGTGCGGCTGGAGATGCCGGGGTATCTCCCCGTGCATGAGGGACGCAAGGCCAACGCCCCGGTGTACGAGTGGCCGCTGATCGACCTGGTCGCTGAGGCGATCCCCGCCCGGTTTGAGAACACGCACGAGTGGCACTTCGAGCTCGTCGCCAACCCCGAGACGGGCCTGCCCGTTGACGAGGCCGACGCGTTGCTGCTGCAGCGGGCGAGCGAGCTGCGGGCCCGGGCTACGGCTGACGCCGACCAGGGCTCCTGATTTCTATTACTGAACCGCCGAGCCCAGCGCTCGGGCCGGCACACCGACCACGGTCTGCCCGTCGTCGATGTCGTTGATCACCACCGCGCCGACGCCGACCGTGACGCCCGAGCCGATCTTCACGCCCGGCTTCACCCGTGCGCCCAGGCCGATCAGGGTGTCTGATCCGATCTTCACGTTGCCGCCCAGCACGGCTCCGGGCGCGATGTGCGTGTTCTCGCCGACGAGGCAGTCGTGCTCGACGATGGCGCCGGAGTTGATGATCGCGTACTTCTTGATCGTGACCCGGGGCTGCAGCACCGCGTTGGTCCCGACGAAGCAGCCCGAGCCAAGGTCCACGTTGGCGGACAGGACCGCGCCCGGATCGACCACGGAGCGAATCTGCGCCGCGACGTGGATCATCCGATCGAGGATTCGCCGTCGAGCTGATACGTCACCGATGGCGAGGGCCCAGACCGCCTCTGGGTTGGCTGCGAGGGCCTCGCCCAGCTGATCGATCGGTCCCAGCCATTCGTGGTAGTCGTACAGCACCGTGCGCTGGTCGTCGAGAAAGCCGACGATGCTTGTCCCGGCGCGTCGCGCCGCCTCGGCCATCACCGACGCGTGCCCGCCGCCCCCGACCAGAATGATGCTGCGTGGTTCGCTGTCGCCCATACCCGAGCCTATCGGCTCACGGGGCCGCCCGGCGTGGCAGAACCCACGGGGCGGCGCTCAAAGACGGCGTGGGGGGGAGATGGGGGGGCGTGGCATGTGGGGGGCAAAAAAAGAAAACGACGCCGGTCAGCTTTCGCATACCGACGCCGGGTGGGTAGGTGGACCTGAGCCGGAGACTGCTATCCGGCTTGGGTGTTCCTACCGACGTGCTCAATGGGTCGGATCTTCGCCAACGAGGCGTGTGATCCGGATCAAGCTGAGGTCGCTGAGATGGGCGAGATGAAGGCCCGACGACAACACGTTGAATCTACGGATAGAACGGATCAGGACCACCCAATTCGAAATTAGGGGGAAGATTTTGCCCAGAGCCCCCAGGGCGTACAGTCGGGCATGGACAATGCTCGTGTCGCTGCGGTCTCGTATCTCAACACCATCCCGCTTATCGCGGGCCTTGACCGGGTCGAAGGCCTGGAGCTGATCCGGGCGGTGCCCTCGCGGATCGCGGCGATGATCGAGGACGGGTCGGCCGACCTGGGCCTGGCCTCGCTCATCGACGCCGCCCGGGCCTCGGTCCCCATGGCGCTGCACCCGGTCGGCATGATCGGATGCGAGGGGCCCACCCTCACCGTGCGCCTGTTTTCCGCGGTTGAGCCCGAACAGATCACAGTCCTCCACGCCGACACCGACTCGCACACCTCGGTCACCCTCGCCAGGATCATCCTGGCTGAGCGGTACGGCGTTCGGCCCCAGATCCGCGACTTCGATACCCGTGAGCAGATGCCGAGCGGAGAGGGGATTCACGAGCCGGACACCGGCGGTGGGCCCGACTCGGGCGGGTGGCCAGAGACCGTGCTCCTCATCGGTGACAAGGTCGTCGTCGGCTCGCCACCCGCGGTCCGATATCCACATCAGATTGATCTGGGGCAGGCGTGGCATGAGCTGACCGGGCTGCCGTTTGTGTACGCGGTCTGGATGTCGCTCGCCGACCGGGCTGATGAGCCGCAGATCCGGACCGCGGCGGGCTTGCTCGATCGTCAGCGGCGGCGCAACCTCATGCGGCTGGACCGCTTGGTAACCGACTCCGCTGAGACCAAGGGGTGGCCCGAGGATTTGGCCCGGGACTATCTGGGGCGGCTGCTGCGGTACGAGGTCGGCCCCCGCGAACGCGAGGCGGCAGCGCTGTTCGTGTCCAAGGCAGCCGAGCTTGGCGTCGCTCCAAAGACCGAGCTGATCTGGGCGGACGAGGTCCGAGCCAGCGAGGTCGGGGCCGGCGTCTAACCACCCCGTTTGAGTCTGAATCGCGGTTTTATAGAACAACTAATCCAAATGGCGGAACGTCTCGATCTGGCCGACGTACCGTGATCTGTGCCTCCGCTGAGCCGCCCCAAGACCGTTGCGATGTCCGAGCTGCTCGATCGGCTTGAGGGGTGGTCGCGCGAGGAGCTGATCGCGTGTCTCCCTCGCGTGGAGCGGATGGCGACCGAGCTCTCGCCAAACACGCTCTACCCGGAGACGTCGATCGTCAACCGGGTGCTGGGCACCTCGATCCGGCTCGACGACCCTCGCCAGCTTGTTGGGGCTGCGATCCTGACGGATCTGTCGGTGATCGCTGAGCGGGTCTCGGCGAACGCGCGGCTGACCGAGTCCGAGGCCGAGTCGCTCGATGGTTCGCTGCTGCTCTCGCTTGATGAGGTTCTGGCGCGGTGGTCGGTGGCGAAGAAGAGCATCGATCGGTACCGCCGCGTTGGGCTGATCGGGCGGCGGGTGCTCGACGGGCACGGCCGCACCCGGCTGATGTTCTCGAAGGCGGCGGTCGAAGGGTTTGAGCAGCGGCACCCGGACCGGCTCGTGCGGGCGGCGAGGTTTCGGCGGGTGAGTGCGCCCGAGGACGAGAAGATCCGTCGGCTCGCCGAGCGCTACCACCGCCGCCTGCGGTGGAGCCTGAACCAGTCGGCCAAGCGGATCAGCGAGCGGTTCGGGCTCAGCCACGAGGGCGTGCGGCAGATTCTGCAGCGGGGCGAGGGGTCGATCTTCGCCGAGTCGGGCCCGCCGAGCGCGCGCGACCGGCTGTTCGCGGTTCGGGCAGCGAGCCGGGGCGAGGTCGGCTCGCCCGAGGCGGTCGCCAAGCGATGGGGGCGGACCAAGGCCAGCGCGCGCCGGGCGTACAACGAGGGTCGGGCGGGTCTGCTGCGTGGGCTCGAGCTGCCGGGCCCGGTGCTCAAAGCGTTTGATCGGCCAGACGCGGGCGAGGTGTTGCTCGGGCCCGAGGCGGTGGTTCACGGGCTGAGCGAGCCGGGGATCGAGGACATCCGTGAGTTGTTTGCCGGGGCCCGCAAGCGCACGCCGCCGGTGCTCGGGATCGAGACGGCTCGGGCGACCGCGATGCACTACCTCCGCTGGCGAGCGGCTCGCGAGATCGCCGGGCTCGACCCGACCACGGCATCGGGCACGGGGCTCGATCGGGCGGAGACGGACCTGCGGTGGGCGTCGCTGCTCAAGGCCGAGCTGTTGCGGCCTCACCTGGGGCTGGTGCTCGAGACGCTCGAGAGCCGAGCGGGTCAGCGGCTCGAGGAGATGGGGCTGGGCGCGATGACGGGGCTGTGGGCCCGGGCGATGGGGGCGGCGTCGCACGCGGTGGACGGGTTTGATCCCTCGGGCAAGGGGCGGCTCGCGGGACGGATCGGGCTCGGGGTGGACCGGGCGGTCGCGGACCGGGCGGGAGGAAGCAAGGCTGCGGGCTCGGCGCGGGCGAGGCGGGGGGTGCCTCGTGGTGCGGGGCTGCGTGACTGGACGCTGAGCCTTGATCCGTGGCAGGGGTGGCTGGGGATCGACCCGAGGCTGCGTGCGGTTGTGACGCGGTCGCCTTGCGAGCTCTCGGATCGGTCGCGGCGGGTGCTGGCGATGCGGCTGGGGTTGCCTGGGGGTGGGGAGGGTTTGGTCTCATCCGCCGAGCCGCCCAGGACGCTGGCCGAGACCGCCCAGGCACTGGGCACCGCCCGGGTCCACGTCGCCCGGTTCGAGCGCGAGGCGGTGACCGAGGCGATGGGCGTCTGGCGACGTACCATGCCCCGATGAGCACGCAGACCTACACCGTTTCGGACATCGAGAGCGTCCGCCCGATCATCGGCATGGAGGTGCATGTCGAGCTGGCGACGCGGACGAAGATGTTTACGCGCGCGCCGTCGCCGGCGTATGCGTTGGAAGAACACGCCGCGCCCAACACGCTGATCGACCCGGTGGTGCTCGGGCTGCCCGGCGCGTTGCCCGTCATGAACGAGGCCGCGGTGGAGCTGAGCGTGCTGGTCGGGCTGGCGCTGGGGTGCTCGATCGCGAAGCGGAGCAAGTGGGACCGCAAGAACTACTTCTACCCGGACCTGCCCAAGGCGTATCAGATCTCGCAGTATGACCTGCCGCTTTGCTTCGATGGCGCGGTGGACGTGCCCGCGCCCGACGCGGACGGCGAGCCGGACCCGGACGGGGCGACGACGCGGATCGGGATCATCCGGGCGCACCTGGAGGAGGACGCGGGCAAGCTGATGCACGAGCTGCCGGCGGAGATGGGGGGGGTTGGTGGGGGCGGCGTGCAAGACGGGTCGATCGTTGATCTGAACCGTGCGGGCACGCCGCTGCTCGAGATCGTGACGGCTCCGGATTTCACGTCGGCTGAGCAGTGCGTGAGCTTCGCGAAGCTGCTGCGGCACACCTGCCGGCACCTGGGCGCGACGCTGGGCGTGATGCAGCGGGGGCACATGCGGTTTGAGCCGAACATCAACTGCGAGATCGTGTTCGCCGACGGGCACACGGTGCGGACGCCGATCACGGAGGTGAAGAACCTGAACTCGTTTAAGGCGCTGGCCGGGGCGGTGGAGTACGAGCTGCGCGAGCAGCCCAAGCGGTTTGTCGAGGACGGGCTCGTGATGGGGCCCGGGGCCAAGACCACACGCGGCTGGGACGACGCGAAACTACGGACGACGATGCAGCGGGAGAAGGAGGACGCGCACGATTACCGCTACTTCCCCGATCCCGATTTGCTGCCGGTGGTGGTGAGCGACGAGTGGCGCGAGCGGATCCGGGGGCGGATGTGCGAGCTGCCCATGGCGAGGCAGCGGCGGTACAAGCATGCGCTCGAGCTGAGCGCGCGCGACGCGCGGACGCTCGCTGAGGAGCGGCCCGTCGGCGAGCTGTTCGACGACGCGACCGACGCGGCGGTGGTGCGGGGAATCGAGCGGAACGTCGCGGCGAAGGGGGCGGCGAACATCCTGCTGCAGGTGGCGATGAAGATCGCCAATGCGCGCGCGCAAGAGGCGGGAACGCCGGTGCTGGTGAGCGAGCTGGGGCTCAGCGCGGCGCAGGTGGCGGCGGTCGTGTGGCTGCGGCACGAGGGAAAGGTTTCCTCAAACGCAGCCGACGAGCTGGTGACGCTGATGACGACGGGCGAGCACGCCGGGGCGGACGCGGAGGAACTCGCCGGGGCGCGGGGCTTGCTGATCGTGCGCGACGACGCGCAGCTGGGGGCGTGGTGCGACGAGGTGATCGCGGCGAACGAGTCGATCGCGGAGCAGATCCGCGGCGGGAAGCCGCAGGCGGTCGGGCGGCTGATCGGCGAGGTCGTGAAGAAGGCGCAGGCGAGCGGCGGGGGCAGTGGGGGGGCGGTGGACGCGAAGGACGTGCGCGAGGAACTGCTCAAGCGGATCGGGTGAGGCGAGCTAGCGTTCAGCAGCCGGCGAGGAAGAGGTTGATGAAGGTGCTGATGTCGCCGTTGTCGAGGATGCCGTCGCTGTTCATGTCGGCTGCCATGTCGCCCGCGAGGAACAGGTTTACGAATGCGCCGATATCGCCGTTGTCGAGGAAGCCATCGCCGTTGATGTCGGCGGGGCAGCGAGCGCAGTCGTCGGTGACGTCAAAGAGCTGTAGTCCCGCACCTTCGACCGCCATGTACGCGGTGTTGCCGATCACGGTCACCCCGCTGGCGTTGCCGGCTGTGGAAGCCTCGCCGTGCAGCACGGGCAGCGTGGGATCGCTCACGTTGACGATCTGGAGCCCCCCGGTGAAGTCTGCCACGTACGCGGTGTTGCCGGCCACCGACAGGCCCTTGGCGCTGCCCGGCGTGTTGTACGAGCCGAGCAAGGAGGGCTGTGTGGGGTCGCTCACATCGATGATCAGCAACCCCGAGTTGCTGTCGGCGACATAGGCCACGCCGCCTACAACACGAACCGCCAGAGCCGAGCCCGGCGTGTTGTAGGTGCCCAGCAGAGTCGGCGATCCGGGCGAGGTCACGTCGATCATAAGCAGACCCGTGGTGCTGTCGGCGACATAGGCGACGCCGCCCACCACCCGCACGCCGTTGGCCGAGCCGGGCGTGTCGTAGGAGCCGAGCAGCAACGTGGATGCGGGAACGCGGACATCGATGATCTGTAGCCCCGCGCCCGAATCCGCGACATAGGCTGTGCCGTTCACGACCGCCACGCTCTGGACGACGCCGGGGGTGTTGTACACGCCCAGTGAGATCGGGTTTGTGGGGTCGCCCACACCGATGATCTGCAGGCCCGCGGTGAAGTCGGCCAGGTACGCGGTATCGCCAACGATCGCGACCTCGCGCGCTCGGTCCTGCGCGTCGTAGGTGCCGAGCCAGAAGGGCAACGCCGGGTCGCTCACATCGAAGATCTGCAGCCCGGACCGTCCACCGCCATCGGCGACATACGCGACCGATCCAACCACCGTCACGCCCACCGCGCTGCCGGGGGTATCGATCAGCCCGAGCGGATCCGGGACCACGCAGAGCTGTGCTTGCGCCGAGAGTGGTGCGATTCCCAACGCTATCGCGATCGATATTGCGCCCGTGAGCGGATGCCGAGTGGCTCGGTGCTGACGGCGTGATCTGCTCATAGTTTTCTCACGCATGACTTCCCCACCCATCTTTGAGCCACGAATCTCCGAGGCCTCTGGCTCAGCACCCCGCCAGGAACAGCCCTACGAAGGTGATGATGTCGCCGTTGTCGAGGATGCCGTCGGCGTTCATGTCCGCCGCTAGATCGCCACCGAGGAAGAGGGTGACGAAGGTGATGATGTCGCCGTTGTCGAGGATGCCGTCGCCGTTGGTGTCGGCGGGGCAGGGGACTGAGCAGTCGGCCCGCAGCCCGACGACCTGCACGCCGCCGAACAGGTCGCCGACGTACACCGCGGCCGAGCCCTGCACGGCGGCGCTGACGGCGGCCGGGCCGGTGCTGACCGAACCGATCAGCGCGGGCGAGGCGGGGGTGCTCACGTCGTAGACCAGCAGGCCGTTGTCGTAGTCGGTGATGAACAGGGTGCTGCCCTCGAGCGAGACGCTCTGCGCGGCACTGACGGTCGGGATGGTGTGGATGAGGCTGGGCGAGGCGGAGTTGGAGACATCGATCACGAGCACGCCGATCGTGTCGTCGGTTACGTACGCCGTGGGGCCCGACACCTCGACGCTCTTGGCAAAGCCCGCGGTGTCGTAGAACCCGAGCGGCGAGGGTGAGGCGGGGTTGGAGACATCGAAGAGCCGGAGCCCGGGTCCGCCGTCGGCGACGTACGCGATGGTGCCCTCGACGGTGACATCGAAGCAGAAGCCGCTGGTGTCGTAGAACCCCAGTGGGGCGGGGGCCGCGGGGTTGCTCACGTCGATGATCCGCAGCCCGCTGATGAAGTCCGCGACATAGGCGGTGGTGCCCTGAATCGCGACGCTGTACGCGGAGCTTGGGGTGATGTACGAGCCGATGAACGCGGGCGAGGCGGGGTCGGAGACGTCGATGATCTGAAGCCCGCCGCTGGTGTAGTCCGCGACGTAGGCGGTGGTGCCGACGACCTTGACATCGTGCGCACTGTCGGGGGTGTTGTACATCCCGAGCGGGGTGGGCGAGGCGGGGTCGGTGACGTCGTAGATCTGCAGGCCGGCCGTTCCGGTGGCGAAGTACGCGGTGTTGCCGACGACCGTGCCGCCGTACGCCGAGGCCTGGAAACCCTGAACGGTGAACGAGCCGAGCGGGTTGAGCGAGATCGGCGACGAGTAGTCGATGATCTGCAGCCCGCCGCCGAGATCGGCGACGTAGGCGGTGGTCCCGTTGACCGCGATGCTGAGGGCATTGCCGGGCGTGGGAATGGTGCTGAGTTCCACGGGCGAGGAGGGGTCGGAAACATCGAGCGCGATCACACCGCCGTAGCTGTCGGCGACGTACGCGGTGGTGCCCACGACCTCGACCTCCGAGGCGTTGCCCGGCGTGTCGTAGACGCTCAGTTGGAACGCGTTGACCGGATCGGTGACGTCGTAGATCCTGATGCCGTAGGCCGCGTCCGCGACGTACGCGATGTTGTTCACGACCGTGACGTCGAAGGCCGAGCTGTTGTTGTGCCTCAGTTGCTTGAGCGGGATGACGTTGGCGGGGTTGGAGGCGTCGAGGATCCGCAGCCCGTTCCCCGAGTCGGCGAGATAGACCGTCGTCCCCACCACGTCCACGCCGTAGGTCGGGCGGTCGGTGGTGTACTGCCCGAGCAGGGCGGGGGCGGCGGGGTTGGAGACGTCGATGATCTCGAGCGAGCCGCTGAAGAACCCGTCGGCGACGTACGCGGTCGTGCCAACGATGGCGACGTCGGTCGCGGATACCGGCGTGTTGTAGGTGCCGAGCAGGGCGGGCGAGAGCGGGTCGCTCACGTCGAGGATTCGCAGCCCGTCGGTGCCGTCGGCGACGTACGCGATGTTGTTCTGAACCACGACATCGAGCGCGAAGCCGAGGGGATAGGAGCCGAGCGGCAGCGGGGCCGCGGGGTTGCTCACGTCGTAAAGCCGAAGCCCTGCGGTGCGTTCTGCGACGACCGCGGTGGTGCCGTTGATCGCGACGCCGTAGGCGAGGTCTATTGAGGGATGCGAACCAACGATTGTGGGCTGGTCGTAATTGAGCACGTCGAGGATTAGAAAGCCCGCCGCCTTGTCGGCGACGTAGAGCGTGGAGCCGTCGAGGAACACGCCGTGGGTTCGATCTGTGTTTGCAAAGTCTGCAATGAACGCGGGAGACGCGGGGTCTGATACATCGATGATCTGCACCGTGCTGTCGTCGGACAGGTACGCCGTGTCGCCGCTGACGACGACGTCATAAACCGCTGACGGCGTGTCGTAGGTGCCGACGATGGACATCGACGCCGGGTCGGTGACGTCGATGATCTGGAGCCCGTTCTGGTAGTCGGTCACATAGGCGAGCGTGCCCTGCACCGTCACGTTCCGTGTGAACCCGGGCGTGGCGATGGAATATGCAAAGCCGGTCTGGGTGGGGGTGCTCGCATCAATAACGTACAGGCCGTCGTTATTGGTGATGTAGAGATCGGTACCGTCGAGCGTGATCCCAAAGAAGCCGTCCCCGGCTAGGCCGTGCGAGCGGATGAGGTTTGGATTCGCCGGGTTGGTGACGTCGTAGATGCGGAACCCATAGTCACGGTCTGTCACATACACAAGGTTGTTGTCAAAGACGACCGCGGTCGCAAGGATCGGCAGGGGGTCTGAAGCCAGAAGCGCCGGCAAGTTTGGGTTGCTCGCGTCGAAGACGTACAGCCCACCGCCGAAGTCTGCGATATAGACGGTGGTGCCATCGACCGCGACATCCATCGCAAGGCCCGGGGTGTCATGGGAGCCGAGCAGCACGGGCGTGGTTGGGTCCGAGACATCGTAGATGCTCAGCCCCGCGCTGCCGTCGGCGACGTAGGCGGTGGTGCCAACGACGACGATGTCCCAGACCTCGCCGGCGGTGTCGTAGGAGCCTTCGAGGCTCGGGAACTCACACGGGCTGGCCGAGGCTGTGGGGAGAATCGGCGCGTACACCCCAAGGCCGAGCGCGAGCGAGGCGAGCCCCGCGGACCGATGGCGACGGGCGACCTTGGCGAAACGAATCAGAGGATTATTCAAGGGACGTACTCGCTTTAAGTGGGGATCAGAGCCATGGCCATCGGTTTGTGACAACGGGTTACGGGCAGCCCGCCAGGAAGAGCTGGATGAAGGTCTGGATGTCGCCGCTGTCGAGGATGCCATCGCCGTTCAGGTCCGCAGGGAGCTGGCCGCCCAGGAAGAACGCGATGAAGATCTGGATGTCGCCGCTGTCGAGGATGCCATCGCCGTTCAGGTCGGCGATGCAGACCGGCTCGGGTGTGCTGACGATGGTTGCGGTGAAGTTGTCCATCGTCAGGGGGTTGCCGCTGGCGATGCTCCGGTTGGTTGCCCCGGCGTAGAGCCCGATGTTGAACGTGTCGCTGTCGGCCATGCCCCAGTCGTTCCCCCCAAAGCCGTTAATATTGAGCGTGCCGATGACGAATCCCTCAGCCAAACTCGTGATCACCCGGGTTGACGCGTCGTACTCGAGTGTGAGTGTTCCGCCCGCGATGCCGCCAGCTTCTTCGACGCTGCCGAACACGTCGTTTCCTTGGAACATGGAGTCGTTATGGGCATACCGGCCCGCGACGTCCCCGACCGCTGCCCCGTTCCACGATTCCAGCGAGCACTCGGCGGTGCTGAACGGGTTTACCCCGTCGTCATACACAGCCGCGATGCCCATCCCGATCCATTGATCAACGCCGACCGTGGGGGTGTAGTTCGAGTCATAGATCAACGGCAGCAGCACATCGATCGATGCGGTCCACGACTGATCCGCCCTTGGGGCGAAGGCCAGGTGCACATACGCATCGGTGGCATCAGCGATCTGGACGTCGTTGGTGTGGAACTGCAGCGTGCTGGCGGCTTGACCGCTGGTGACGCCGGGCTCATCGAAGAAGGGGCCAAACTCGGCGTTGAAGTCGCCGTCGAACCCGTAAGACGCGTCGGGCCCGCTGGTCGCGAGCACCTCGCCAGAGAAGTTGTCCATCGTGGTCGGCGTGGAGCTGAGCACCGCCCGGTCTTTGGCGGCGCCGTAAATCCCGATCGAGAAGGAGTCGGTGCCGGTCATGCCCCAGTTGGTGCCGGGCGCATCGACATCGACTGCGAGGACCTCGTCGCCGTAGCCGTTGCTCGCGATGAGGACCTTGGTGAATGCGTCGAAGGTCAGGGTCAGTGTGCCGGTGGTCTCGCCGGCGGCGTCCACCCAGTTCTCGGCTGCCAGGGTATCGGCGACGACCGAATCGGACCAGTACTGCCGCTCGACGGGGCCGAAGTTTGAGCCGGGGTTGTACACCTCGAAGTTGGACGCAACAGAGTTCCAGGTGGTGTCGCCGGCGGTAAAGATCGCGGCGATCCCGAGGACGATCTCTTGGTCAACGGTGGCGTTGGGGATGAAGTTTGAGTCGTACACAAGCGGCAAGACAAAGTCGATCGAGGCGGTCCACGATTCGGTGTAGCTCGGCGAGAAGGTCGTGTGCGCGTAGGCGTCCACCGGGTCGGTGGTGGTGACCACGTTCGCGGTATCGAACCGCAGCACGCCGGCCGACTGCGACGAGGTGACCTCGCCATCATCAATGAACGGCACGAAGTGATCGCCCAGCGTCCCAGAGAAGTCGTAGGTAACAGGTTGGGCTGTCGCGATGGCGCAGGAGCCGGCAAGGACAGCGAGAAGCATTGCATTGTTACTGATCATCTTGTTTTCCTTTAATCGCTTGCTTTAGCAGCCGGCCAGAAAGAGCAGGACGAAGGTCTGGATGTCCCCGTTGTCGAGGATGCCGTCGCCGTTCATGTCCGCGACGAGGTTGCCGCCCAGGAAGAACTGGACGAAGGTCTGGATGTCTCCGTTGTCGAGGATGCCGTCGCCGTTCAGGTCCGCGGTGCAGGTCGGCTCGGGTGTCGGCAGGATGAACCCGCAGAAGTTGTCGATCGTGATCCGCTCGTCGGGCGAGACCCACCGGTTGGTCGCCCCGCCGAACACGCCGACCAGGAACGTGTCCGAGTCGGCCATGCCCAGGTCCGTGCCCGGCGCGTCCAGATCGGCACAAAGCAGCTCGACCCCGCTCCCGTTCACCGCGCAGATGACCTTTGTGTTCGCGTCGAACGTCAGCCGCAGCACCCCGTCCTCGACTCCCGCGGCGCTCACCTCGGACTCCGGAAAATCGTTGTCGTTCAGGAACAGGCTCGTGTAGTACTGCCGCCTCGGGTTGGGACTGAGCACGCCGTCGCTCCACACCTCCGCGTTGACCGCGAACCCGTCGAAGAAGCTCAGGCCGTCGGTAAAGATCGCTCCGAGCCCGAGGCCCACGCCCTGCACGGTCGTGGTGCTCGGCGTGTAGTTCGAGTCGTAGCCCAGCGGGAGGCGGTACTCGATGCTCGCCTGCCACGACTCATCGAACCGGGGCATGAACGTGTTGTGCGCGTAGACGTCGATGACGTCGCCGACGATCTGGTCGTCCGTGTCGAAACGGAGCTCCCCGCCCCCCTGCCCGGACGACACGGTCGGCTCGTCGTTGATGAGGGTGAAGTTGCTGCCCAGAACCCCGTCGAACTGGTACGCCGCGTCGGGCTCGATGATCTCGGCGGTGAAGTTATCAAAGGTCATCGGCTCGCCCGCGCCCGCGCCGCGGTTCTCGAACCCGGTGTAGAGCCCGATCAGGAACACGTCCGTGTCCGTCATCCCCCAGTCGGACCCCGGCGCATCCAGGTCCACCTGCCCGATCACCAGCCCTCCCGAGGACGTCGTCATCGTCCTCGTGCACGCGTCGAACGTCAGCGTGAGCGTGCCCGAGGTCACGCCGGTCGCGTCCGCTTCCTCGCTCGGCCCATCGACGTCCTGGAATATCGCGTCGGTCAGGAACCCGCGGTACCCGCCGAATCCTTCCGCCCCGTCCCAGACCTCGATCGCGGCGTCGATCGAGCTGAACGGGTTCACCCCGTCGTCGAAGACCGCGGCGATCCCCATGCCGATCCACTGGTCAATCAACAGACTGGTGTAGTTGGTGTCGTACGAGAGTGGGAAGGTGAAGTCGACCGAGGCCGTCCACGACTCGGCGTAGCTTGGCGCGAAGCCCACGTGGACGTACCCCTCGTCCTGATCAAAGCCTGTCAGCGTCACCCCGCCCGTGTCGAACCGCAGCACCCCCGCGGCCTGCTGCGAGTTGATCACCGCGGCGTCGATGAACTGCGCGAAGTGGTCGCCCAGTGTCCCCGAGAAGTCATAGGTGACGGGCTGGGCGACAGCGACGGTACCGGCGGCGGCAAGCACAGCCAGGAGCGTGGTGGAACTACGGATCATCGTTGGATTCCTTCATCGGACGGAACAAACAGCCTGTCGATCATGGCGACCGCTCGGAGCGAGCCTATCACAGCCCGGCGATTTCACCATGAACCGCGGTATCAATTAGTTAAACCCGCCGATAATTCCGGGCTACGCGGGCTATTGGACCTGCGAGACCCGCGATGGATCCAAACACAACCCGGAGATCGACGGCGCCGCCTCGGCTTGGCGGGGAGGATGAGCTGCCGAACCAATACATCACCAATCGGTCCGGAATAAGCCCGACGACTTCTCCCAGGCGATACCCTCACCCCGATGTGCGGGTGCCGAGCCATCCACGCGGTAGACTCCGTCGATGACTGATCCGGACACGCAGAGAGCCCTGTTCGACCGCGCGATGGAACGCCCCGAGGCCGAGCGCGATTCGTTTATCCGAGCGCAGGCGGGGGACGACCGGGGGCTGGCCGAGCGGGTGCTGCTGATGTTCACCGACGCCGACGCGGCGACCATCCCTCCGGTGGCCGGGCCCGCAGAGGTCCGCGCCAAGGCCCCAGACCGTATCGGGCCCTACCGCGTCCTGGGCGTGCTCGGCGAGGGCGGCATGGGCGTGGTCTACCGGGCCGAGCAGGACAACCCGAAGCGCGAGGTCGCGCTCAAGCTCGTCCGCGCGGGGTTTACGTCAGAGCGGCACCTGCACCGGTTCGAGCTCGAGGCCGAGGTGCTCGGGCGGCTGACGCACCCGGGGATCGCGCAGATCTACGAGGCCGGGATCGACCCCGCGACCGGCACGCCGTTCTTCGCGATGGAGCTCGTCGATGGGGTCGAGCTGAACTCGCACGCGCTGGGGCACCGGCTCAGCGTCCGTGACCGGCTCGCCCTGTTCGTTCGGATCTGCCACGCGGTGCAGCACGCGCACGCCAAGGGCGTGATCCACCGAGACCTCAAGCCGAGCAACATCCTCGTCACGGATTCACAGAGCAGCACGAGCACGCTCCACGCGGGTCCGCAGCCGAAGGTTCTCGACTTTGGCGTGGCACGGCTCACCGACTCGGACGCCGAGGCCGCCACGCTGCTCACCGACGCCGGGCAGCTCGTCGGCACCGTGCCCTACATGTCGCCCGAGCAGGTGACGGGTGATCTCGAGTCGATGGACACTCGCTCGGACATCTATTCACTCGGCGTGGTGCTCTACGAGCTGCTCTCGGGCAGGCTGCCGTACGACCTGACCGGCAAGCCGATCCACGAGGCGGCGCGGGTGATCACCGACACGAGTGCGGCGAGGCTGTCGAGCATCGATTCTCACCTGAAGGGCGATATCGAGACCATCGTCGGCAAGGCGCTCGAGAAGGACCGCGATCGGCGGTACCAGTCCGCCTCGGACTTCGCCGCCGATATTGAGCGGTTCCTGAGCAACCATCCGATCTCGGCCCGCCCGCCCTCAGCGGCGTACCAGCTGCGCATGTTCACGCGGCGCAACCGCGTGCTGGTGAGCGGGGTCGCCGCGACGTTCGTGGTGCTCGTCGCGGGGATCCTGGCGACGACCGCCTTCGCGGTGGTCGCCGATCAGCGGCGGGTCCGGGCCGAGACGGCGGAGACCGCCGAGCGGGAGCGGTCCGCGCAGCTGGTGCTCGCGGTTGATCGGGCGGAATCCGCCGAAGCCGAGGAGCGCGACCGGGCGGCCCAGCTCGAGCTGGTCGCCAGCTTCCAGGCCAAGCAGCTCAGCGAGATCGACACGGTCATGATGGGGGTTCAGCTCCGCCAGTCGCTGCTCGCGGCGGTGCCCGAGGGCCGCAAGGACCAGTTCGCTCAGGAGCTCGCCGGGATCAACTTCACCGGCATCGCGCTGGGCACGCTCGAGACCAACATCTTCGAACGAGCGATCAGCACCATCGACGAGCAGTTCGCCGACCAGCCCGTGGTTCAGGCCCAGCTGTTGCAGTCTGTCGCGGGCACGGTGCGGGAGCTGGGGTTGTTTGAGCTGGCGACCGACCCGCAAGAGAGGGCAGTAGCAATCCGGCGAGAGCACCTGGGCAACGACCACCCCGACACCCTTGGTTCGATCAACGCGATGGGGAAGCTGCTGCACCAGAAGGGGCTGTACCCGCAGGCCGAGCCGTTTATCAGGGAGGCCCTTGACGCTCAGCGGCGGACCCTGGGCGACACGCACCCGGACACACTCGACTCGATCAGTGCTCTTGGCGACGTGCTGCTGTACCAGTTCAAGGTCGCCGACGCGGAGGCGTACGTGCTCGAAGCGCTGGCGGGCTACCGGGAGACGATCGGCGACGACCACACCGAGACCATCGACGCGATCAGCTCCATGGGCGGGCTCCGGTTCATGCTCGGCAAGTTCGACGAGGCCGAGATGTACTTCACTGAGGCGCTGGAGATCAGCACGCGGGCCTTTGGTGAATCCCATCCCGCCACGCTCAACGCTCAGAACAACCTGGGGTCGCTCTTTAAGGTCCAGGGCAAGCACGACCAGGCCGAGCGATACGCGATGAAGTCGCTCGAGGGCACCCGCCTCGCCTACGGCAACAACCACATCGCAACACTCAGCGCCGTCTTCGGGCTGGGCGAGATTCTCCGCGAGCAGGGCAAGCTGACCCGCGCCGAGGCGTGCTACCGAGAGGCGCTCGCGGGCCAACGCCAGGTCCTCGGCGACACCCACCCGACAACGCTCAGCACGATTAATTCCATGGGGCTGCTGCTCCAGCGGCAGGGAGACCTGGCCGGCGCAGAGCGGTTCATGCGTGAATCGATGATCGGGCATCAGAGAACATTCGGCGACGACAACCTCAAAACACTCGTGGTTCTCGGGAACCTGTGCAGCCTGCTGCACGACCTGGGCAAGCTCGAGGAATCCGAATCGATCGGGGGCGAGGCGGTGCGGCGTGCCCGGGCGTCCCTCCCCGAGGGGCAGTGGAACATCGGCACACTCCTCGCCTACCACGCCCGCACACTCGCGAAGATGGGGCGGTTTGCGCAGAGTGAGTCAGAGTCCCTTGAATCTCACACGATCTTGCTTGCGACGCTCGGAGCCGAGCACATCCGCACGACCCAGGCCGTGGATCAGATCGTGGCGCTCTACAGCGCGTGGGACGCCGCCGAGCCGGGCACGGGGCACGATGATCAGGCCGAGCAGTGGGGGGCTCGGCTCGAGAGCCCCGGCACCGAGCCAGCGACTGAGGGTACGGCCAGCCCGGGCGGCTAGAGCTCCGCGGCCCGTGTCCGCACGTTGTCGAGCACGTTCATGAAGTTGATGTAGCCCTCGTACGGCGAGTCGTACGGGCTGAAGTACTTGTGCACGTCGCCGTCCGCCCAGTACTTGGTGCACATGTAGTAGAAGTGGTCGCTGGTGGTGAGCTTGCGCCAGTCGTTGAGCACGTGGAAGGCGTTGACCTGCTGCTCGGGCGTGCCCTTGGCCTTGAGCTCGACCAGGCGGTCCTTGATCTTGCTCTCGAGCTTGTACGTCTCCTCGAGCGCGCTCCACTGCATCGCGTTGCCGCGCCACGCCGTCAGGTCGCGCTCGGTGTCGGCCCAGCTGGTGTACTCGGGCACGTCGTACACGCCCACGGGGTCGAACCGCGTGAGCGCCTCGGTCGGCGTGATGAAGTGGTTCTCGGTGGTGCCGTCGGGCTTGTGGGCCACGTCGAACACGGCCTCGGGCATCGCGGCGAGGAACTTGAAGATCCCCGTGTCTTCCCACTGGTGCTCGCCGAACGTCTCGTAGTCCATGAACAGGTTGCACAGGTACCCGTCGCCGTTGATGTTGTGCACCCACTTGGCGAACTTCTCGCTGCTCAGCGGCCACTCCTCCCACGCCCGGTTGGAGAACCGGAACGCGATATCGTCGGAGAGCTTGTAGTTCTTGAGCAGCAAGCCGAACGGGCGCCCGTCGCGCCCGATCAGCGGGGAGCCGTCGGCGTCCGGGCCGGGCGAGTAGACGTAGTTGGGCGAGCGGTAGCCCAGGTGCCGGTCCACGCCCTCGCAGATCGTGCCGTAGAACCGCGGGTTGCCGTCGGGGTCCTTGATCTTGGCCAGTGCTCGCGAGAGCTCGTTGGCGTAGATCAGCTCGGTGTTGCGGAAGACCGTGGGCGTCTGCCCGAACAGGTCCTGGATCTTCTTGGTGTGCAGGTTCACCTGCTCGGTGAACTCGTCGTGGGAGTAGATGAACGAGAGCGAGTGGTGGTAGGTCTCGCCGACAAACTCGCAGCACCCGGACTCGGCCAGCTCCACAAACAGATCGATCACGTCGGGCGCATACTTCTCAAACTGCTCGAGCACCGTCCCCGTGATCGAGTACGAGACGCGGAAGTTGCCCTCGTGCCGCTTGATCAGATCCAGGATGGTCTTGGTCGCCGGGCGGTAGCACTTCTCGGCCACCTTGCGGCAGATCGCCCCGTTCGCGTCCTCGTCGAAGTAGAAGGGGTCGGAGTTGAAGACCGAGTAGGGGCGCAGCCGGTGGGGCTGATGGACCTCGAAGTAGTAGACGACCGATGCCATGGGTGGGCCTCGCAAATGGAGCGGAGGGGGATGAAAAAGCGGTTTTCCAATTGTCGCCACTTCTTACCCAGATGCAAGCGCCGAGCCCAGAATGAGCGCGAGACCGCTCATTTGCTCGCCTGCCCCACAACCAAGGGCCGCTCGCTCACCCCTGAGGCAGCACCACAACATCGTCCGGGTGCACCCGCAGCCCCACCGGCGTGCCCGGCTTGCTCGCGCTGCACAGCTCGGGCCCGGGGTGTGAGCCGCCGAACGGGTTCAGCTCCGCCACCTTCACCCGCCCGGCCCCGGGCAGGTCGATCAGGTGCTGGGCCGTCTCGCCCAGGTAGGTCGTCTCGGCGTGGATCGCGCTGAGCACGCCCGTCCCGCCCTGGGCCTCGCTCGCCGGGGCGAGCATGATCGCCTCGGGCCGCAGCGAGATCAGCACCGTGCCGCCGACCGTCGCCCCGCCCGCGACGGTGGAGGTCACCCGTCCGGCCGGGGTCTCCAGCGTCGTCTGGTCCCCGTCGGTCGAGATCACCTTGGCCTCGATCAGGTTGGTCTCGCCCAGGAACTCGGCGACGAACCGCGAGTTGGGCCTGCGGTAGATCTCCCGCGGCGTGCCCAGCTGCATGACCTTGCCGTCCCTGAGCAGCGCGACCCGGTCGGCCATCGACAGCGCCTCCTTCTGGTCGTGCGTGACATACACCGTCGTCAGCCCCGAGTCCTTGCAGACCTTGCGGATCTGGTGCCGCAAATCGTTGCGGAGCTTCGCGTCCAGGTTGGAGAGCGGCTCGTCGAGCAGCAGCACCGCCGGGCGGATCACCAGCGCCCGGGCCAGCGCCACCCGCTGCTGCTGCCCGCCCGAGAGCTGCGTCGGCTTGCGGTCGGCGTAGGCCTCCATCTGAACCGCCGCCAGTGCCTCGCGGACCCGCTTCTTCTTCTCGGCGGCGCCCACCTTGCGGATATCGAGCCCGAACGCCACGTTCGCCGCGACCGTCATGTGTGGCCACAGCGCGTAGCTCTGGAACACCATGCCCGTGTTCCGCTTGTTGGGGGCCATGTGCGTCACGTCGTTGCCGTCGAACCGGATCGCTCCCGCGGTCGGGTCGATAAACCCCGCGATCATCCGCAGCAGAGTCGTCTTGCCACACCCCGACGGGCCCAGCAGGAAGAACAGCTCGCCCGGCGTGATGTTCAGCGTGACGCCGTCCACCGCGGTCGCGGCCGAGGCCCCGGAGCCAAAGACTTTCTTGATCGATTCGATGTGGATGTCGGTGCTCATAAGTGGGCAAGGATAGCGGACAGGCCCCGACCGCGACGGGTTCGGCCTCGGGTCTCGCGGGGTAGGCGTCTCGCACGCCTTGATCGAGACCCTCGCGTGCGTGAGGGGACCCGTCGAGGGGGCGATGATCCGCGTGCGGCGGTCGCACCCCCTCATCGGGCCTCGCCGCGGCCACCTTCTCCTCGAAGGGGGAGAAGGGGCTTCGCGATCCCAGTCACCCGGATACGCTGTGCTCGTGGCTCACGAGACTTCCCAACCCCCTTCGGATTCATCCGCCCCGCCCCCGTCCGGCGAGGACCGCCACGTCGCGGCCCGGATCGGCCGGGTGCGCGGCTACCGCGTCCGCGAGCGAGACCTCACCATCGCCGATTCGGTCGAGCGGGCTCGGCGGAGTGTGCGCACGCTGACGCGGGCTGAGAGCGAGGCGGCCCGGGCGTGGGAGGTGTGCACCGAGGGTCAGCCGTGGGCTCAGCGGTGCGCGTTCGTCTCCACCACGCGTGGCGTGCTGAGCGTCAAAGCGTTCGACTCGTCGGTGAAATACCTGGCGGAGGTCTGGCTCCGCGCCGGCGGCGAGAAGGCCCTGCGCACCGAGTCGAAGGTCGCGGTGAAGAAGGTGCGCGTCGGGACCTGAGGATCGCGGCGACCCCGAGGCCACCGCGGCTACTTGGTCGAGATCTTGCTGAGCACCTCGCCGTGCGACTCGCCGTCGAGCACGGTGCGGTTCTTCTTCTCGTCCTCGACCACCACAAACGGCGTCTCAAAGCAGCGACGACACCGCTCCAGGCAGTCGTGGGCCCGCGCGCCCGAGGCCTCGAGCCGCTCACGCTCAGCCCGGTTCACGTTGTGGATGCAGAACAGCACGCGTTCCATGTCGAACAATAGACAGTCGCGAAAAGCGACCTCCGTGTCCGTTCCGGTGGGTTCGGGGGGACCTGGCGAGACACCGTGCGGAGCAGACAGAGTACCGCGTGGGGGGTCAAGCCACGCCCGGGCGGGGCTTATTCCGTGACGCGGTCGAGAAAGCCGAGCACCTTGTCCCACGCCCCTTGCGAATCGTCGTCGGTGTTCTTCTCCGGGTCGAGCAGCAGCGAGCCGTGCAGCCCGCCCGGCTCGATGTGGATGATGAACCCGAGCACGCGGCTGTTGGTCAGGAAGCGACGCTTGGTCTCGTTATTCGTTTCACGCTCTGGGATCAGGATGATCCGCGGCAGGTCGAGGTCCTCATAGAACGCCTCGGGCTGGCAGCCCTCCATCGGGTTCCCGGCGGCTGGCGAGAACGAGAGCACGCCGGCGAGGCGGCCGCCCTCTTCCGCTGCGAGCCGCAGCACGAGCGTCGCGGTGTAGCTCGAGCCGAGCGCGACGATCGGGATGGCCTCTTCGCCGGTGGCGGTGGGGTAGTGCTCAGCGAGCCACGCCTCAGCGAAGTCCAGCGTCGCGACGAGGTCCGGGTAGGCGTCGCAGAAGGAGCCGAGCTCGGGCACGCCCGCGTCCTTGAGGGCCGCGACGGTCCGGTTGGTGCCCATCCGCTCGCCGCCCAGGCGTGTGTCGGGCGTCAGAACCGCGAACCCGTTCTCGGCGAGCCGCGGCGCGGTGTACGGGCTGTACTCGCCGCGGGCGTCGGAGCCCGCCATGTGGAAGGCGAGGATGAGGGCTTTGGGGGTGGTGGTATCGGTCACGGGCAGGTAGAGGTCGGCGTAGATCGTGGTCTCGTCGGTCGAGGGGTACGAGACCTCGGACGCGGCGGTCGCTGACGGCTCGGGAACCACCGGGGGCTCGGTAGCCTGGGCCAGACAGGCCGGGCTCAGACCGAGGCCCGTGGCGAGAGCCGCAGCGAGAACACGGGTGAGGGATGAACACTTCATGCTGCTGATACCTCGGCGTTGAGAACGGGCTGCATCGGCCTTGCTCGGCTCACACCCGCGCATCGGCATCGTTCCGATGCTCGCGGAACCACGAGATCGTCTTCGCGAGCCCTTCTTCGAAGCTCGTCTGGGCCTGCCAGTCCAGCAGCTTCTTCGCCAGGCTCGTGTCCAGGCACCGCCGCGGCTGCCCGTCGGGCTTTGTGCTGTCCCACACGATCTTGCTCTGCAGTTCCGCCTCATCGGTGCAGAACCCCGTCAGCCGTGCGATCAGGTTGACCAGGTCCTTGATCGTGATCTCGAACGAGGCCCCCAGGTTGATCGGCGTCGGCGTGTCCATCTTCTCCGCTGCGGTCAGGATGCCCTCGGCTGCGTCCTCGATAAACAAGAACTCGCGGCTGGCGCTGCCCGTGCCCCACACCTCGATCTTCTCCGCTCCCGCGTCCATCGCCTCGACGCACTTGCGGATCAACGCCGGGATCACGTGGCTCGAGAACAGATCGAAGTTGTCGTGCGGGCCGTACAGGTTCACGGGCAGCAGATACACGCCGGCCATGTTGTACTGCAGCTTGTAGGCGTCGAGCATCTGCCACGCGGCCTTCTTCGCCACGCCGTACGGCGCGTTGGTCTCCTCCGGGTACCCGTTCCAGAGCTCCGCCTCGTTGAACGGCACGGGCGTGAACTTCGGGTACGCACAGATCGTCCCGACCTGCACGAACTTGCCGCCGCGATCGACCAGGCCGGTCGCGCGGGCCTGCTCGATCAGGTGCAGCGCCATCGCCATGTTGGCGTAGAAGTACCGCCCCGGGTTGGCCTGGTTGGCCCCGATCCCGCCGACCTCCGCAGCGAGGTGAAGAACCATGGTGGCTTGCCCGCCGAACGCGTCCGCGTACAGCCGCACCACGTCGTCCTTCTCGGTCAGGTCGTAGTCCTTGCGGCGTGGGATGACGATGTTCGAATCGGCGACGCCCCGGGCGTGCAAGCCGTCGATAATGTGCTTGCCCAGGAACCCGGCCCCGCCGGTTACGATGACCCGCTGATCGGACCAGCGAAACGGCGTTGCGGACGGGGCGGACTCAGCGGGATTCACAGACTCGGCGGGCATGGGAGACTCCTGGTGCGGAACTTGAACACAACCAACCCCGGTTCACACAGCCGCCCCGGGGCTCGGGGAGACGATGGTAGGGGCGAGGCATGACCGAATCGGCCCCCGAGGGGCTTGCGAGCACCAACCCGACACCGGGGCCCGCGCGGGCCCCAAGTCCCAAGCCAGCCCCCGCGCCGGCCCAGGCCCCGCGTGGCCCGGTCGCGCTGCTCCGTCGCCGCGTGCTGCCCATCGCGGGCAAGCTGTGGGCTCTCTCGGGGCTGCTGATCCTCGCCGCGTGGCTCACGGGCAGAATCCTCACCGACGAGCACCTGTGGAGTCAGTACCTGTTCTGGATCCCCACGCTGTGGGCTCTGGGCGGGGCGACGGTCGCGTGGTTCCTCAGCTGGGCCTTCGGGCTGCTCGCGGTCCGCATGAGCGGCGACCTGCTCCGCCCGCTGCTCGGGGTGTGCGTCATCCTCGTCGCCGGGTGGATGCTCAGCGTCGAGTGGCGGGCGTACCGGATCGTGCGGCTGCCGCTCGATTCAGCGACCCCCTCGGTGCGCGTCGCGTTCTGGAACAACGCCTCCAAGTCGCACCTGCACGGCGCCGAGACGGACTTCGAATCGATCGCCGCGGACATCACGGTCATCACCAACCCAACCGGCGGGCCCAAGCAGCGGCAGGGGTTGCTGCGGGCGCTCGCCCGCGTGGCCGAGCCGCATGACTCGGAGGCGGGCGACCCCGCGGCAGACCCCGCAGCGGCGGATCCCGCAGCCGGGCCGATCCCCGAGCTCCCCTCCGCCGGCGTGCACCTGTACCGCCGCTTCGGGCTGGTCTTCGCCTCCACGATGCCGATCCTCCGTGTGGGCGACGCCTGGCTTGAGGAGTCCGAGGGGGCCGACGAGTCATGGCGGACCGCGGGGTACGGCGGGCGAGCCAGCTTCTTCGAGCTCGACGCGAGCGAGAGACTCCCGGGGCTCGGGCGGCCGCTGGTCGTCTGGGTGGTCGATCTGCCCTCAGACCCGTCGCTGCACAAGTTCGAGCCGGCGAACAAGGCCAACGCCGCGATCTCCGGCTTCACCGGCCCGGTGCTCGAGCCCGACGCGCTGGGCGTGATGCGTCGGCGCGAGTTCGCGGGCACCGGGTTCCCCGCGCCCGACGTGGTGGTGGGGGACTTCAACACGCCGCGCGGCTCGGCCTCGCTTGGCACCATCGTCGGCGACACGCGATCCGCCCACGACCAGGGCGGCTTCGGGCCCGACGTCACCTGGGATCAGCCCTACGCGTGGTGGGCGATCGACCTGATGTTCGTCGGCGACACCCTGCGGGCGGCGCGGTTCGACGCGAAGCTGCTGAACCACCACGCGCACTCGGTCATCGTGGGCGATCTCGTGCCGAGCGACTAACTCGCCGCCTCTCGAGGCCCGCTCAGTCCCCGAGAATATCCAGCAGGTCGTTGAGCCCCCGGCGGATCTGGTCGTCGCCCGTCTCCTCCCCGTCGAGCGGCGAGGTCGTCTCGACCTTCCACGCGTTCTTCGCGCCAAGCGACCCTGATTTGTGCAGCGAGACGTCCAGCAGGTTGCCCAGCACCTGCCCGAGCAGGCCGTCGCCCCCGATCGCCTCGGCCAGCAACGCCGCAGCCGGAAGCCGCACCGACACGTCCTCGGTCCGGGTCGCCAGGTTGTAGCTCCCGCTGGCGGGGACCATGAACTCGCCGATCGGCACGCTGAGCCCCGTCACCCGCAGCACGCCGTCCGTCATGGTCACGCCGAAGGGCGCGAGGCGGTTGCCGATGGTCGAGCTGCCGCGGAGCATCGCGGCCAGGTCGTTCTCCGCGAGGATCGACGCCGTGCCCGGGTCGATCGTCGCGGTGAACCCCAGCGACGCGATATCGAACTCGATCGGCATCGAGAGCGATTGCACCGTCACGGTCGCGGGTCGGTCGGCGGTGGCGCTCTTGGTCAGCGCCCCGATCACCGGGAGCATCGGCGTGAACTGATAACTGAACGGCTGGGTGATCTCGCGGAGCTCAAACACCGCCGGCTGGGCCAGCGTGATCACGCCCCCGCTCGACACCGCCTGCACCGAGCCCGAGGCGCGAGCGCCAGCGACCGTGCCCGTCAGCGTGCCGCCCTCGAGCCCGAAGCCCGCCAGCTCCAGGTCCGCGTCCGTCGTCGGCCCCAGAAGATTGCTCAGCACCGCCGAGCCCGCCAGCAGGTCCAGCAGCGGCGTCGGCGCTTGCGACAGCGTGACCGTGCCCGTCAGCCCAGCGCCCGCGGGCGCAAACGCCCCGGTCTCGTCGAGCAGCCCCGAGGCGGTCACGTCCGCGTTGAGCACGGTTTGGCCCTGCTCATCAAGCGAAGCGAGCAGCTCCAACGAACCCGCCTCCCCCCGCACACCCGGCTCGCCCGACGCGGTTCGGGCCCGAACCTTGAGCCCGGAGAAGGCCCGCGGCGACTCGCCGGCTCGGCCGATCGAGAGCGGGCCCGTGCCCAGCGACGCGTTGATCTCCAGCTCGGCCGCCGCGCCCCCCTCGCCCCCGCCCGTGGGCAGCGAGAACGAATCGACCTGTACCGTCACGTCCGCGGGGGCGTGGAGCGTCAGGCCGTCCCCCCCCCCGCTCTCGCCGACGAGCAGCGCGAAGGCGTCGGGCGTGAGCGTCGCGTTGGCGGTGAACGGCTCGGTCAGCGCGACCCCCGCGGTCGAGGAGACAACCCGCACGGGCCCCTGGGTGCTCAGCCGATCCGAGGCGAGCGAGACCGAGGCGCGGGTGGCGCCGGGGGTCTGCCCGTTGGTCGCCGGGAGCAGCGAGACGCGGAGCTCCGCGGTCTGCCCGAGTACCTGGCGAGCGAGGCCGGAGGTGAGCCCCATCGCCGCGTCGATCAGCGCCGGGTCCGTCACGTCCACGAGCACGTCGCCGGTGAGCACGCCAGCCCGGGAACTCAGCGCCCCGGTGACGTCGAACTCGGGCCCGTCGATCGCAAAGGGGGCGTCGAGCACGCCGCCCTCGATCGTCGGCTCACTCTCGAGCCGAACCGAGGCGTCGAGCCGAGCGAGGGCCTCGCCGCTCGGGGCCCCGAGCCACTCGCCCAGAGCCTTGGTGTGGACCGTCGTCGCGATCAGCTTGGCGGTGGTGCGCGCCGCGGTGGGGAGCGCCGGGGCGGTGGGTGCCGGGGCGGCATCCGGGTCGGCCTCGCCACTCGGCGCGGTCCTCCCGTTGCCCATGACGGTCGTCGATTCGAGCGTCACGCCGGTGATCGCGTCGGCCGAATCGCCCAGCGCGACGCTCTCCACCTGGGCCGAGGCGTTGATGGTCGCCCCGGTGATCGAGTACACGCCCGTGGTGGCGTGCAGCGACACGGGCCGCTCAGACGGGCTCAGTCGGGCGCTGATCGGCTCGAGCCGGTAGTCGCCCCCGAGGCTCAGCGTGCCGTCGCCAAAGAGCCCGCCGCGGGCCAGCGCGTCCAGGTCCAGGCGCATCGTCCGCACCGAGACGACCGCGCCACCGTCGGTGAGCGGCGTGAACGCGGGGCTGCTTGCCAGCAGCGCCGCGAGCGTCGGCGTGAGCCGCCGGAGCGAGACGCGGGTCTCGGCGCTCGGGTCGCGTTGCACCAGCGCCCCGTCGAGCGTGAAGGAGCCCCTGGCGACGAGGTTGTCCGCCCGCGCGTCGATCGCGAGGTGCGTCATCTCGCCGGGCCGAGCGTCGGCGACCACCGTCGCCGTGATCGACGGGCCAACCTCGCGGGCGACCACGATCGGCGAATCGGGCGTGAGCAGCGCCTGCAGCATCGCCGCGGGCGCGTCGGTCACCGTTACCGAGCCCGAGAACGCCGGCACCTTGGTCAGCGCGAGTGCGCCCCCGGTGCCCAAGAACCGCTCCGCGGTCAGGTCCAGATCCAGCACGCCCGCGGGGGTCTGGTCGAGGCTCGACACGAGCGTGCCCGCGAGCTTGAGCGAGTCGCCGTCGATCGCGATCGTGATGAGCGTCGGGCTCAGCTCGACGGCTGCGGGGGAGTCGCCGATGGCGCCCGCAGCGAGCGTGAAGCCTGTTTGCGTGAAGCCGACGGAGGCCCCGCCTCGCGCGGTGCGCCAGTCGGTGTCGGTGGGCCAGTCCAGCTGGTCGAGCGCCAGGGTGATCTCGGGCGATTCGGTGAGGTCGAGCCCCTGCCCATCGAGCCAGTCGGCCAGCGCGGGCCACGCCCCTCGCAGGTCCGCGGTGCTCGCACGCACCGTGTTGTCGCCTGCGCGGGTCAGCCGCCCATTTGCCAGCGAGGTGTGGCTCACCAGCTGGAGATTGGCAGCCGAGACCGTCACGCGGCTCTGGGCGGTCGGGCCCTTGCCCAGGCTCGCCGTTGTTGAGATCTCGGCGTCGAGCGTCGGGCCAAGCGCCCGCACCAGGTCCAGGTCCGTCGGCAGCCCCGGGATCCCCGGCCCCCGCTGCACCAACGCAATCAGCTCGGTCGCGAGCTGATCGATCACGAGGCTCGTCTCGGTTGCGAAGCTGCTGGTGTTCACCGTGCCGCTCGCCGGGATCAGCCCGGTCAGCGTGGTCTTGAGCGTCACCGTGCCCGTGGGACGCCCCTTGGGCGTCATCGTCAGCGTCGCGTTCAGATCCGTCGGCTGCCCGGCCCGGGCCGTCGCGGTCGCGGTGAGCACGCCGACCGTCGGCTCAGCGGTCGCGCTGGTGATCTGAACATCCACCCCCTGCACATCGAGCTTGAGCGCAAACCCGCCCCCCAGCTCGATCGGCTTGCGGGCCGAGGTGCCCCAGCCGGCGGGCAGATCGGTCGGTGCGTCCGCGTCACTCGGCGCGTCGTCACCCGACGCAGCCTCTCCCGGCGCGGTCTCATCCGGTGCGGTCTCGCCCCGAAGCGCGTCGGCGTTGACCGTCACGGAGCCCGTGACGATCGCGGTCCCCAGATCGCCCTTGCCGCGGGTGAGGATGAGCGTGATCAGCGAGGCGTCGAGCGAGGCGTCGATCTTCGCGTCGTGCCCGTCGGGGGTGTGCAGGTTGATCGTGTTGGCGCGTTGGGGCCCGTTCCAGGAGAGCGAGACCGACTCCACGGTGACGGTGGTGCCGTCTTCGGTGGTGCGCGCGATCGCGGATTTCGCGATCGAGGCCCCGATCATCGGGACGGCGAAGAAGCCGCCCGCGACGAGCACCACGAACAGCACGAGAAGGACCGCAGCGGCCTTGATGAGCTTCGAGCCCCGCTTGCGTGTGGTCAGGGCCTGAGTCTCTGGGTTCGACACTCCGGACATGCTGCGTCTCCTCCGTGGTTCGCTGGGCGGGGTACCGGTGGATCGTACGAGCCGGCGGGTTGGTGCGCAGGGGCGGCTCGGAATTGGGGCCCGGGCCCAGAACGCGGGCGGGCACGAAAAAACCCGGCCGCCTTGGCGACCGGGCTCTGAATGAAGCGTTGCAACACGACGCGGAGGTCGGCGGGCTCAGTCCTCGTCGAGCTTGGAGATCTGCCATTCCTCGAGGTCGATCGGGGCCTGCCTGCCAAAGATCGTCACCAGCACGCGGACCTGCCCCTTCTCGGGGAACAGCTCGTCCACGGTGCCCTCGTAGTTCTCGAAGGGCCCCTCGCGGATGACGACCGGCTCGCCCTTCTCGAAGCTGAGCTTGATGGTCGGCTCGTCGTCGGGCTTCTGGCTGTCCAGGAGCATCTTCTCGATCTCGTGCAGCGCCATCGGGGTGGGGCGGCCGGCCGTGCCGACAAAGTCGCCCACGCCGGTGGTCTCTTTGATCAGGAAGAAGACGTCCTGCGGGATGCGGCCGTCCTCCTCGAGCTGCATCTCAACGAACACATACCCCGGGTAGAGCTTGGTCTCGGTGATCCGCTGCTTGCCGCCCTTGATCGTCTTGGTCTTCTCGGTCGGGACCAGGATGCGGCCGACCAGGTGCTCCATGCCCTCGATCTGCACCTTGCGGAGCAGCGTGTTCTGAACCGACGATTCCTTGTTGGACGCGACGCGGAGCACGAACCAGTCCATGCCGGCCTGGCGGACGGGCGCGTCGGCGTCGTCCGACTCGGCGTCGGTGCTCTCCTCAGAAGCCGCTTCAGAAGCCGCCTCGGGGGCCGCTTCAGGGGTCGTTTCAGAGGGAGCCTCAGACGCGGCTTCGGGAGCCGTCTCGGCCGCGGCCTCGGTCGCGGCGGGCTTGGGCTCAGCCTCGGACGCTGCAGGAGCCTGCGCGGTCTCTTCGGTCGTGTCAGTTGGGGTCTGGTGCTCTTCCATGGGGTGGTCTTTCGTTCAGCGGCTCAGGCCTGGAGGACGTCGAGGAAGCGGAAGAGGGCGCCGAAGATGTAGTCGAACGCGAACAGGAACGCCGCGATCAGGAACGTCGCCACGATGACGACGACGGTGGACCCCTGGATCTCCTTGCGGGTGGACCAGTTGACCTTGCGCATCTCCCCGTCCGTCGCGATCAGGAAGTCCGTGATCTTGCGGTGCGACCCGTGGGTCCACAGCAGGCCGAACGACCCGAGCAGCAGCACCACGCCCGCGGCCCCGGCCTGCAGGTACGTCTGCGGGTAGGCGGTGGAGGGGGTGCCCGACAGGGCGGTCAGCAGGGCCGTCGCGGTGGGGCTGCTCAGCTCGCCCTCGATCACGTGGGTGGCGTCGCCGGCGAAGTCGCGGGCGGTGCCCTCGGTGGCCCCGGGGACATCGGCGAAGCTATCGATCTTGAGCGAGCCGGCGCCGGCCTCGTCGCGCGAGACCTCGCGGACGACCGCGTACCCGAAGACCTCGTCCCTGTTGTCCAGGTCGGGCCGGACGAGGCTGATCATGTCGCCGGCCTCGAGGCCCGGATCGATCAAGGGCGAGGTGAAGTCGTAGCTGGCGATCTTGAGCGGCACGAGCCCGGCCTGGCTCCACGCGTACCCCGCACCCGCGGCGACCAACGCCGCCCAGAAGCAAGCGCTGCAAACGCGGACCCAGTAACCCTGGCCTGGTTTTCGGATTCCGATCATGGGCGGGGGTGTCTCCGGGTGGGCGGGGGGCGTGGGCGGGGGGGCGGGAAGAAGCACGCCAGGAGGGACTCGAACCCCCAACCTGCGGATTTGGAATCCGCTGCTCTGCCAATTGAGCTACTGGCGTAGAAAAGCCGGCGGGTGTCGCCGATGGCAGAGCGTTACTTCCGCTTGATCTTGTGCAGCGTGTGCTTGCGCAGGCGGGGGCTGTACTTCTTCATGCCCTCCTTGAGCCCCTCCGCGATCCCGCCCTTGACGTTGATCGTCGTGCGGTAGTTGAGGTCGCTCGATTCGGTGCACTGCAGCCACACGTACTCGCGGGCATTGGACTTCTTCTTAGCCATGACGGTCTCCGTCGGGTGAGAGGGCCTTTGGCCTCGGGGTTCGTCGCGTCGCCCGGGCCTGGTTGGGAAAAGCGGCCCCGGGGCTTTCGCGCCGGGGCCGTGAATTCAGGTTGAGACGATCATCGGTCTTACTCGATGATCTCGGTGACCGTGCCCGACCCGATGGTGCGGCCGCCCTCGCGGACCGCGAACCGGAGACCCGGCTCCATCGCCACAGACTTATCGCCCAGGTCGATCTCCATCTCGATGTTGTCGCCCGGCATGCACATCTCTGCACCGCCCAGGAGAACAACCGACCCGGTCACGTCCGTGGTACGGAAGTAGAACTGGGGGCGGTAGTTGGAGAAGAACGGGGTGTGGCGGCCGCCCTCGTCCTTGCTCAGGACATAGACCTGGCCCTTGAATTTGGTGTGCGGCTTGATCGAACCGGGCTTGCAGATGACCTGCCCACGCTGGACGGCGTCCTTCTCGACGCCACGGAGCAGCACGCCGCAGTTGTCGCCGGCGATCGCGGTGTCCAGGGTCTTGTTGAACATCTCGACGCCGGTGATGGTGGTCTTCTGGCTGTCGGCCAGGCCCACGATCTCGGCCTCGTCGCCGACCTTGACCTGGCCACGCTCGACGCGGCCCGTCGCGACCGTACCACGACCCTTGATCGAGAACACGTCCTCAACAGAGATGAGGAAGGGCTTGTCGACCTCGCGGGGCGGCTCGGGGATCAGCGTGTCGATCGACTTGAACAGATCGTCGATCGGCTTGCAGATCTCGTCGTCGGTCGGGTTCTCCAGGGCGGCCTTGGACTGCCCCTTGACGATGCGAAGGTCGTCGTCGCCGGCCGGGAAGCCGTACTTCTCGAGCAGTTCGGAGATCTCCATCTCGACGAGCTCGACCAGCTCGGGGTCGTCCACAAGGTCAACCTTGTTCATGAAGACCACGATGTGGGGCACGCCCACCTGGCGAGCCAGAAGCACGTGCTCGCGGGTCTGGGGCATCGGGCCCGAGTCCGCGGCGACCACGAGGATCGCGCCGTCCATCTGGGCCGCACCGGTGATCATGTTCTTCACGAAGTCCGCGTGACCCGGGCAGTCCACGTGGGCGTAGTGCCGGGTCTCGGTCTCGTACTCGACGTGCGCCGAATGGATTGTCACCGTCTTGTTGGCGTCGCGGACGGTGCCGCCCTTGGTGATCTCGGCGTAGGACTTGGCGCCCTGCACGAGGCCCTTGGCGTCGGCCCGGGCAACCATCGCGGCGGTCAGCGTTGACTTGCCGTGGTCGATATGCCCAATGGTCCCGACGTTGACGTGCGGTTTGGTCCGTGCAAAGTTTTCCTTAGCCATCGCGTCTACCTCGCTCTGCTGTGGGCAGCATGCTGTCCCGTGATCCTGGTTTCTCGCCCCGGGCTTTCGGGCCTCGTTTGGGCGAGAGGGGCTTTGTGACCGGCGGAATGAGTTCCACCGGCCTTCGTCTGATTCTGTACCCGGCACCCACGCCGTCGTGGTTTGCCGAGCCCGGGATCAACATCCCGGGAAGTGGAAAGAAATCCTATTCACCGTCGCCGTCGATGGCGCGATTGAACGCGGAGAAACGTCTCCGCGGCGGTCTGCCGACCCGCCGAGCCCGGTCTATTGACCAAGCCCGACGCAGGGGTGGTGAAAGCCGCTGGTGAGACTTGAACTCACGACCTCACCCTTACCAAGGGTGCGCTCTACCACTGAGCTACAGCGGCGACTTTCAGCACCGATCCCCGCCCCAGAGGCAGCGGTTTACGGCGAAAAAACCGCCCGGTCAGGCGACCGAGCGGGGTGGCAATCATACCTCTATCGGAGCGAGGGTCAACCAACCCAAACCATTGTTCCCAACACAGTTGCTTCATCCACACCCCCTCCACAACGCCGCCCGCTCCACTCACGATCCAGACCCGACCCTATCACCACACCGGATTCTTGGATTTCGATTGGATTATCCGACTACCGACCTAAAATAAAGGCATGAGCCGTGGTTCCCGGCCAAAGGGGGACGGCTGACTCATCGGAGGGTGGCGGCTTGGATTGAGGAGAATCTGATGCGTGCAAAGGAGTTCGCCAGAGCGTTCTCGGCCGTTGCGGCCGTTGGGCTGGCCGCCGGTTCCGCCTCGGCCACCTGGTCCATCGTCATGGTGGACACCCGGACCGGGGAGTTGGCCCTCGGGTCGGCGACCTGCCGGGTGGACAACGACCTGCAGCTGCGCCACCCCGTGCTCTTGGTCGGCCGGGGGATCGCCGCGGCCCAGTCCACCGTGGACCTGACCGGGCTGACCCGCCAGACCATCCTCGACGGGTTCATCCTCGGGACCGCCCCGGCCGACATCCTCGCCGGGCTCGCCGCGGTCGATGACCTGCACGAGGTTCGGCAGTACGGCATCATCGATTCGCAGGGGCGAACCGCCTCGTTCACCGGCTCGGGCACGCCGGTCTGGCGCGGCGGCTTCACCGGCCGCATCGAGCAGGGCGCGCCGGGGCCCGCCGACGACATCGTCTACGCCATCCAGGGCAACGTGCTGGCCGGCGAGGCGGTGGTGCTCGCGGCCCAGAGCGCGATCATCTCGACCTCGGGCGATCTGGCCGACCGACTCCTCGCGGGGATGATGGCCGCCCGGCTCACCGGGGGCGACGGGCGGTGCTCGTGCGGCGGGGCGAACCCCACGGGCTGTGGCACCCCGCCAAACCCGGACCCGAGCACCTACAAGAGCGCGCACATCGGGTACCTCATGATCAGCCGCGCCGGCGACACCGACGGCCCGGTTTCCGCCGAGACCGGCTTCGCGACCGGGGACTACTGGCTCAATGAGAACATCGCGTACAAAGACTGGAACGACCCGGATCCGGTGGACCTGCTCGCCGGGCGGCTCGACGACTGGCGGGCCGCCAGCGCCGGCCGGGCCGACGCGGCGTGCTCAACCCTCCCCCGCTCGGCGAGCTTGGCAGCCGGAACCGAGACCACGCTGCTCGTCGATCTGCAGGCCTACCCCGGCGTGCCGGTGACCGTGCCGACCACGCTGAACGCGATCAGCACCGACCCCGGCGTGCTCGAGGTCGTGTCGGTGACGCCGACGGCTGGCGGGTATGAGGTCGTGGTGCGCGGCGCGGGCCCGGGCTCGGCTGAGCTGAACTTCGTCGCCACCGATGCGGTCGGCAAGCCCGTGGTCCTGATGCCATGCACAGCGATCACCATCGGGGGCCTCATCGCGGACCTCAACGGCGACGGCATCCTCGACCTCGGTGACATCGGGGTCTTCGTGAACGCGTTTTTGTCTCGTGACCCGCTGGCGGACGTCAACAACGATGGCGTCTTCGATCTGGGGGACATCGGGGCGTTCGTCGAGGCGTTTTTGAGCGAGGCAACGTGATCCCCGATCGGTCTTCGTTATGGCTTTGCAATCCAAACCCTGACGCGAACGGGTTGAAACCGGACACCCGTGTGGGGTCACGCCGCGTTCTCGGTCGCTCGCCGTCTCGATTTTCATTGGGGTTCGGTTGCGTTTGCGGTAGACTCGGGCTCGGACGGCACCCCGGGCGACAGCCCGTCTGCCACGCTTTGGAACACACGAGGAGGTCGAGATGCGTTCAAGTGGCAATGGAATCGTGGCCGGGCTTGCGGGCCTGGCTCTGACCGCGGGGACGGCGTCGGCCACCTGGTCGATCGTGATCGTGGACACGCGGACCGGGGAGGTTGCCGCGGGCTCGGCCACCTGCCTGACCAACATCAACCTGCGCAACGAGACCCCGGTGATCATCCTCGGACGCGGCGCCTCGACCGCCCAGGCGCTGCTCGAGCAGACCGGCGTGACCCGCAGCGACCTGCGCCAGGGCCTGCTGCTTGGGCAGGACCCCGCGCTCATCCTCAACACCCTGGCCAGCAACGACACGGGGCACCAGTCCCGCCAGTACGGGCTTGTTGATACTCAGGGCCGCGCGATGACCTTCTCGGGCGCCGCCGCCAGCAACTGGAAGGGCGGCGTGACCGGGCGGATCGAGCGGGGCGAGCCGGGGCCCGCCGACGACATCGTCTACGCCATCCAGGGCAACATCCTGACGGGCGAGGGCGTGGTGCTCGCCGCCGAGCAGGCGATCCTGGCCAGCCCCGGTGATGTCGCTGACATGCTTATGGAGAGCATGGTCGCGGCCCGCATCACCGGCGGCGACGGGCGGTGCTCCTGCGACGCGGGCCCGACCGATTGCGGCACCCCCCCGGGCGACCCGGCCGACTTCAAGAGCGCGCACGTCGGGTACATGCTCGTCGGCCGCGCCGGCGACAACGACGGCTCAAGAGCCCTCTACCGGTTCTCCGATTACTCCACGCTCGTCGGGTTTGACCTGGACGCGGACGGCCGCGATGAGCTCCTCGCGTTCGCCCCGTCGGGCAACACGATATGGACCCACAGGTATCTGGACGCCTCGGTCCCCGGCGCGATCGCGATCGAGCCGAGCGGTGAACTGACGATGCCCATGTCGGGCGCGCGCACCACCGCGGTCGGCGACGTCACCGGCGACGGGCTTGACGATCTCATCGTTGTCGATGGTGCCGGCGGCTTGTGGGTCATCCCCGCAAGCCCCGCCGGCGGGCTCGACATGGCTGGCGCGAGCAAGGTCGATGGTGTCGCGTCGGTCAACCATCTGGCTCTGCTCGATCTCGACGGGCTCGGCGGGCTGGATGTCGTCGCGGTCCGCGCCGACGGCGTCGCCCTCCCTGTCGCTGGCGGGGCAGGCTCGGTGCTTACCCTTGGAGCGGGCACCTTCGGTGTTTCTGGCATCGCCGGCCCCCTGGGCGTGGGCGACCTCGACAACGACGGGGACCCGGACCTTGTGGCGGTCGCCATGCACGGCCTGGGCGTGCAGATCCTCACCAACCCGGGCGACGGCTCCATCGGTTCGGGCGACCTGATCTCCACCGTGGGCACGCCGATCGACGCGCGAATCGCGGACCTCGACGCCGACGGCGCGGGCGAGCTGATCGTGATCGAGGACGGCAGCAACGACGTCGCGATCTACAACACCGACGGCACGAGCCGGCCGGGCATCCGCGCCGGGTTCAACCCCGTCTCATTCATCGAGGGCGACGTTGACCCGGGTGTGAGCGGCGAGTTCGTGGTCTCGTCAAACCGGCGCCTCACCGTCTTCGCGCCCGACGGTGCGGGCGGGCTTGCGCAGAGCGATTTCGAGGGCCTGGGCGGGACGCTCGAGCGACCCGCCGCGATGGACCTCAACGGCGACGGGCTCGCCGAGGTCGTCGGCGGCGTGAACGACCCCACCACCAACACCCTGCTCATCGTGGTCGAGAACCAGGGCGGGCGGCTCAACGACCCGCGCGGCTGGGGCGCGGGCAACTACTGGCTCGCGCTCAACGTCCCCAACACCGTCACCGCCGACCCGGACCCAGTGGACACCATGCAGATCCACTTCGATACGTGGCGGGCCCTGCGGGCCGGCCGCGTTGACGCGACCTTCAGCACCGTGGACGAGCCCGAGACCGTGTTGGCCCCGGGGCAGACGGCCGAGATCACCGTCCGCCTGCAGGCCTACCCCGGCGTGCCGATCACGACCACGCCGACCGTCTTCGCCGAGACGACGGACGCGTCGGTCGCGGAGGTCGTTTCCGCGGAGATGATCGACGACCAGACCGCTCGGGTGACCGTGCGGGCGGTCGCGGCCGGCGAGGTGCGGGTGGAGATCTCGGCCGACGACGGCCCGCCCCGGCCCGTGGTGCTCATGCCCTCGCCCTCTGTCCGCGTCGTCGAAAACCCCGCGGACATCAACGGCGACGGCATCGTGGACCAGGCCGACCTCAAGGCCTTCATCCGGGCCTTCATCGCCGGGGACCCGTCGGCCGACATCGACGGCGACGGCATCGTCGGGCACGGCGATGTCGCGGCGTTCGTGACGATGTTCCAGGAGGCCACCGGCCGCGCCCGCGGTCGCTTCAAGCACTGAGCCGCTTTGGTTTCGGGTCGTTCTGAGCCGCTCGGCGAACGGCGGCCGCGCTCCTTCACCGGTGCGATCTGGTCTGGTAAATTCTCCGTGCGTCGGGGGACGAGCCGCCACGGAGGACCATCATGAAGAAGCTTCGCAGGAAATTGCTGATCGCGATTACAGCGGTCGTCGTGCTGCTGCTGGTCGTCGTCGTCGGGCTGCTCGTCTTCATCGATTCGGCGGCCAGGCAGACCATCACCCGCGGCGGCACCTACGCGACCATGGCCGACACTTCGGTCGCCCGCGCGAACGTCAGCCTGCTCGGCGGGCGGATGTCGCTCACCGACTTCGCCATCGGCAACCCCGAGGGCTACGACAAGACGCCCTACTTCATGCGGATGGACGACACCGAGGTCGCCGTTGAGAACGGCACGCTCTTTGCCGACACCGTCGAGATCCCCACGCTCACGATCAACGGCGTGGAGCTCTACCTCGACAAGACCCACTCCCCGGGCAACTACAACCAGAACCTCGCCCGCTTCGAGGACAAAGAGAAGCCCGCCGCGACGGAGGGCGGCAAGAAGGTCGTCATCCGCCGCATCGAGATCAACGACATCACGGTGCACGTCGCGGGCATCCCGCTCGTGCAGCAGCTCGCCGGCGACGTCGCCTTCGAGGTGAATCGGATCACGCTTACGGACGTCGGCGAGGGCGGCGGGCTCACCGTGGCGCAGGTCTTCGGGCTCGTCATCAAGGCCATCATCGCGTCGGTCTTTCAGGCGGGCGACGGCATCCTGCCGGGCAACGTGCTCACCGAGATCGGACACGGGCTGGGCGAGCTGGCCTGGTTCGGCGTGCAGGGCGTGGGCGTCGTGTTCGACGTCGGCGAGGGCGCGGTGAACCTCGTCGGCGACGCGGTGGGCAGCGTGCTCGGCGGGATCGGTGACCTGATCACCGGCGGGGACGATGAGGACGAAAAGAACAACGAAGACAAGGACGGTGGTTGAGCCTCGGGTTCAGCCCGCCGGCACGCAACGCTCCTTCGCCCACGCCCGCAGCTTCGCCACCTTCTCCGCCATCGTCACGCTCAAGGGCGGGCTCGTGCGCACGCACTTGAGCACGTCCTCGGTCGTCAGCTCTCGCTTCTCACTAAACGCCGTGTGAAGCCCGGCGATCACCGCCTGCTCGATCTCCGCCCCGCTGAACCCGTCCGCAGCATCGGTCAGCGTGTCCAGGTCAAACTTCTCTGGGTCGCGACTGCGCTTCTTCAGGTGGATCGCGAAGATCATCCGTCTCGCCTCGGCGTCGGGCAGGTCCACGAAGAAGATCTCGTCGAAGCGGCCCTTGCGGAGCAGCTCGGGCGGCAGCGCGTCGATGTTGTTCGCGGTCGCGATGAGGAAGACGGGCGCGGTGTGGTCCTGCATCCAGGTGAGCAGGGTGCCGAACATGCGTTGGCTGAGCCCGCCGTCGGTGGACTGGCTCGCCGCGGAGGCGAAGCCCTTCTCGATCTCATCGATCCAGAGCACGATCGGGGACATCGCCTCGGCCTGGGTCAGCGCGTCACGCAGCCGCCGCTCGCTCTCGCCCACAAACCGGTCGTAGAGCGAGCTGGGGTCGAGCCGGAGCAGCGGGCGGTTCCACCCGGTCGCGACAGCCTTGGCCGAGAGCGACTTGCCCGCGCCCTGAACGCCCAGCAGCAGCACGCCGCGTGGCGGGGCGATGCCGTATTTCTCGGCCTTCTCGTCGAAGCTCTCGCTCCGCTGGGCGAGCCAGGCCTTGAGATGCGTCAGCCCGCCGATGCCGTCGAGCGTGGCGGGGCTCTCGACGAACTCGAGCACGCCGCCGGCGCTGAGCAGCTCGCGCTTGATCGCGATCGCGTGGTTGAGGTCCTCGCTGTCGAACTGCTTGTCGCCGACGATCTCGCGGACGATCTGGCGGATGTGCCGCCTCGAGAGCCCGCGCAGGTTCTTGAGGAAGACCCTAAACTGCCCTTTGGTCAGGTTCACCTCGATCGGCCCCACCGCGTGCTGGGCCTGCAGCGCCGATCGCACCTCCGCCTCGATCTCCTCGTCGCTGGGCATGCTCAGCGAGAACGGCGTGCAGCTCTCGACGATCACGCGGGCCTGGGGGATGTTGTGGTCGATGAGGATCAGGTGTCCGCCGCGATCCGCGTTGAACTGGATCAGGCGTCGCAGCGCGCGCAGGGCCTTGGGATCGCCCAGGTGGTCACTGAGATCGAAGAAGACCTGCACCGACGGCACGGTCCGCTGGCTCAACCAGAACAGCGCGCCCGCGGCGGGCTCGGTGTCAGAGATCGGCCCGCCGCCTTGGTTGCTGTGGTCGCGGAGCCCGTCGATCGTGGTCCAGGTCCAGACGTGGGCGCCGAAGGAGTCCGCTGCTGCGAAGGCGGCCTGCCGCGCCTCGGGCTCGTCGATGGTCTGGATCAGGATCGCCGCGTGCCCCGCCCGCATGAGGTCACTCAGCCTCGTCGCGTCGCGGGTCATCTCGGCGTTGCCAGCCCCCGGCTCGGGTGATGGGCTCGTGGGGGGAGTGGGGGATGGGGGGCGTTGCCCGGGCTGATAGAACTTCGAGTGCCGCGACCCACTTTCGGGCCCGCCTTCGGGGTGGGGGTCGGGTCGGGGGGCGGCTTTGGATCGGGTGGGTCGGATGCTCATGCCCTGAGAGTACCGGCGATCGGACGGCGCGAGGCGCTGTTCGGCTCGCGTCGCAACTGAACTTCTCGGACCTTGGCCCCAGGCGAGAACTCATCACAGGTCCCGGACGTATAGGGCCGGGCGGCCTGAGAGGGTCTGAGGGGGTTTCAAGCCCCGAGAAGCCGGGCTGGCTTGGTTGTTTTTGTAGCCCGCCTTGCTGTTTATGGCGCGCTGTCGGTCATCGGGTGGCCGTTTCGTGCCCGTGGGTCACAATGAAGCAGCCCCGCGGGCGATCGGTCGTGGTGGGGAAGTCTCGGATATCCGGGGGCGGGGTCGCTCTCTGTTTAGATCGGATCTCGGTTGCGTTGGACGGTGCTCGGAATCCTGGCGGTGTGTGCAGCCTCGGCGTGGGCGGACCAGCCCGCGGTGCGCGCACACGACTTCAGAATCGCCGAACAGCCCGGCGCGGTCGAGCGCTCGGGGCGGCTGCTCGTGAAGCTCAAGCCGAGTGAAGGGGCAGCCCGGACCAGGGCGCTCACGCGGATTGCGCCAAACGCGATGGACGAACCGAGCAAAAGCCTGTGGTCGCTGCGCTTGCCGCGAGGGATGACCGAGGAGCAGTACGCCGATCGGCTCATGGCGACGGGCGCGTACGCCTGGGCCGAGCCGGACTGGCGGGTCTTGCCCGCCGCGGTGCCCGACGACCCCCGATTCGGCGAGCAGTACCACCACCGCGCGGACATCATGAACACGGTCGGCGCGTGGAACATGGTGCGGGGCGACGCCTCGATCACCGTTGCGGTTGTGGACACGGGGCTCGACCGCTCGCACCCGGACCTCGCTGGGGCGCTGCCGGGGTACAACGCGATCGATCGGCTGACCGAGGCCCAGGGGGGCGACGTCTCGCCGATCACCAGCCACGGCACATGGGTGATGGGCGCGCTCGGGGCCCGGGGGAACAACGCGACCGGGGTCACCGGCGCGGGGTGGGGGTTCTCGCTGCTCCCGGTGCGGGCGTCCAACGAGCCCGACGGCTCAGCCCTGACGAGTGAGCTGGTGCACGCGGCGACCTGGGCCGCGGACCACGGCGCCGACATCATCAACGTGAGCTACGACGGCTCGTCGGCTAGCGCGGTCGGCGACTTGGGCGACACGCTCCGGGCCCGCGGCGTGCTGCTGGTCTGGGCGGCGGGCAACTCGGGCGGGCCGCTGGTCACCCAGGACTGGCCCGGCGTGACCATCGTCGGCGCGACCAACCGAAGCAACCGGGTCTGGGGCTCGTCCAACTACGGCGTCGGCATCGATCTGGTCGCCCCCGGCGAGGTCATCCTCACCACCGACGTCGGCGGCGGGTACCGCCAGATCAGCGGCACCAGCTTTTCTGCCCCGCTCGTCGCTGGCGTGCTCGGGCTGGTCTGGTCGGCTGATCCCTCGCTCACCGCAGACCAGGTCGAGCAGGTGTTGATCGACACCGCGACGGACATGGGCTCGGCGGGCCGCGACGTGACCTCGGGGTGGGGGCGGGTCAACGCGGGGGCTGCGGTCGGCTCGGTCTTCACCGGCACGGTCCGGCTCGCGGTGCCGTTCACCGAGCCGTTTGATGCGGCGCTGGACCCGGTGGTGTGGCCGACGCAGACGAACATCTCAATCACGGGCGAGGCCGCCGAGGAACCCACAGCCGATGCCTCGGCCCGGATCGACCCGGGCGGGTCGATCGTCACCGAGCGGCTCGGGGCGGCGCAGGCGGCGGGGCTCAGCGTCCGGTGGTACGACTCCGCCCCCGCCGCCTTGGGCCCGGCCCGCACGCAGTTGACGGTGCGGTACACCGACGCGGGCGGGACGTGGCACGAGCTGATCCGGGTGTTCGACGAGACCTTCGAGGTGTCGCGGTTCGGGTGGCACGCCGCGATGCTCCCGGCCGACGCGTGGCACGACGACCTGCGGCTGAGCCTCTCGGTCCCTTCGTGGTCGGGCCCGGTCTACGTGGACTCGCTCGCGGTGGAGGCCCCCAGAGGCATCGACCCGCCGTGGCATGAATCGTTCGACGCGGCGGCCGGCTCTCCCGCGTTCACGCTCTTGAACGGGGCGGCCCGGATCACCGGCGTGCCCACGGCGAGCGGGCTCGGAGCGCTCCGACTGCCCGACGGGGCAAGCGTCGAATCGCTCCCAGTCATCACGCTGATCAAGTGGGGCTTCACGGGCGTGACCGATGCTCGATTGGGCGCTTGGGTGCGTCCGGTGAGCGGGGTCGGCTCGCTGGTCGTCGAGACCGAGGGCTTTGGCGGCACCTGGAGCCAGGTTGCCAGCGTGCCTGCGGCGGGGCGAGACCCGGGCCGTGTGACGCGGTGGGAGATCCCGCTGCCCGGCTCGATGCTGATCCCCGGCGACACCCGCCTGCGGCTGCGGGCCCTGGGCGGAACCTGGGACCTCGACGATCTGTTCGTGACGCGCGGCTCGCCGATCGCGGCTGACCCGTGCCCGGCGGACCTCAACGGCGACGGGATCGCAGACCTGGCGGACGTCACCGCGTTCGTGGCGATGTACCTGGGCCAGGAGCCCGGGGCGGACGTGGACCAGAGCGGGGTCGTGGACGCGGACGACGTGTCTGGATTTATTCAAGTGTTTCTTTCGGGCTGCGGCCCATAACCAAGGCGCAAAAACTTAGCAAACATCAGGTTTTTTGTTGTGCTCGCAGCGCCAAAGTGGAATGATGGTACATCGCCTGAGCGTGGGGTCCAGAGCGATATCAACCCGGAAAGAGGATCAAGTATGCTCAAGTTGTCGACTCTCAGCGTGGCCTGCGCGGCCGCGATTTCTTCACCCCTTCTCGCCGGCCCCGAGCCCGCGATGCCCTCCGCCACGTTCGACGAGTCGGTCCCCGCCGCGCTCGTCAGCCCCGAGGGGCTGGCACACCGGGCGTTGGGCGAGGCTCTGTTCGGTTCGCTGCTCCCCGAGCATCAGCTGCTGATCGAGGCCGCGGGCGGCCTGGGCCCCCGCCAGACCGATTCGGTCGGGCTCGGCGTCACGACCCCCAGTGACGACTCGGTCAAGGTCCCCGAGCCCGAGGACATCATCGACGCCCAGACGCTGGCGATGATGAACCCGGTTCACGTCGAGATGATGCGGAGCCTGGCCCGCCGCGTGCGGGCCCAGGAGCCGATCCCGGCGATGTGCCTCGCCCCGGACACCGACCCCAAGGTCGCCGAGGCCTTCCAGACCTTCCTGGACGCGATCTGGGCCGGCACCGAGCGGTACCAGTACGGCGGCCGCTGGTCGCGCACCACGCTGAGCGGCGGGAGCCTTGTGATCGGCGAGCCGACCACCATCACCTACTCCTACGTCCCCGACGGCACACAGGTGCCCGACCTGTTCGGTTCCATGCGCAACAGCAACATGCAGTCCTGGCTCAACGGGCTGTACGGCGCGGGCACCTGGGAGGGGCTGTTTGACACCGTCTTCGCCCGCTGGAGCTTCCTCACCGGCATCAGCTACGTCTACGAGCCCAACGACGACGGCGCCGACCACTCCAACGCCCTCAGCTCGCGCGGCGTCTCGGGTGTCCGCGGTGATGTCCGCATCGGCGCCACCACGCTCGACGGGGCCAGCGGCGTGCTCGCGTTCAACTTCTTCCCCGACTACGGCGACATGGTCCTCGACTCGGCGGACTCCTACTTCAACAGCACCCAGCAGCAGTACCGTCGGTTTAAGAACGTGGTCTCCCACGAGCACGGGCACGGGCTGGGCGCAGCGCACGTCTGCCCCACCAACTCCACCAAGCTCATGGAGCCCTTCATCAACACCAACTTCGTCGGGCCCCAGCTCGACGACCGCCTCTTCGGGCAGCGGGCCTACGGCGACCCGCTCGAGGACAACGACACCCTGGGCACCGCCACCGACATCGGCAACATCGACCCGGGGAACAGCCCGTCGTTCGCCGAGATCTCCATCGACGACAATTCCGACGTGGACTACTTCCAGTTCACCGTCACCAACCCCGTGCTCGTCACCGTCTCGCTCACCCCGGCCGCCGCGTCCTACCTCAACGGCCCCCAGAACGCCAACGGATCGTGCTCCAACGGCACGACCAAGAACTACCAGACCATCCACGACCTGCAGGTCGAGTTCTTCGACGGCTCCGGTGCCTCGCTCGGCGTCGTCAACAACTCCGCCGCCGGCGTCGTGGAGACCGCCCAGTTCGAGTACTTCAGCCCGGGCACCTACACCTTCGCCGTCTCGGGCGACACCACCAACGACATCCAGCTCTACGACATGGACGTCTCCTCGGCCCTCACCGTCGCCCCGCTGCTCTTCGAGCTCACCTCGGCACCCGGGGCCGAGGTCCTGCCCGACGCGACCAGCGCCGTGAGCGCGACCGTGGACCTCCGCGATGACACCTTCGTCTCGGCCCCCGAGCTGGCCTACTCGATCGACGGCGCCGCCGAGGTCGTCGTCGCGATGGCCGATCAGGGTGCCGGTCTCTACGACGCGACCCTCCCCGCCATGCCCTGCGGCTCCTCGGCCGTCTACGAAGTCCGCGCCGAGGGCATCTTCGCCGGCCCGGTCGTGCTCGGCCCCAACACCGCCTACGCCTCGCTGGGCGTCGCCCGGGCGACCTCCTTCAGCGATACCTTCGAGACCGACCAGGGCTGGACCGTCTCCGGCTCGATCACCAACCCCTTCTTCGGCTTGTGGGAGCGGGCCACCCCGACCTCCACCACCCCCGGCTCCCCCGTCGGCGACGGTGACGGCTCGGGCCAGGCCTACGTCACCAGCAACGACCCCTCGCTGGGCCACGTCTCGGGCGGCGACACCATCCTGACCAGCCCGACCATCGACATGACCGCCACGATCAACCCCGTGGTCAACGTCACCACCTGGTTCGACGACGACGAGGGCCTCAACCCCAGCGTCAACGTCTTCCTGCTCGAGATCTCCAACGACAACGGCGGCTCGTGGACCACCCTGGACATCCTCGGGCCCGGCACCGCCGACTCCATCGGTGGCTGGATCCCGCGGTCCTACACCGTCCGTGACGCCATCGCCCCAACCGGGACCATGCGGGTCCGGGCCGTGGCCTCCGATGCCAACGGGTCCAGCTTCTACGAGGCCGGCATCGACGGCTTTGGCGTCGAGGACGTGGACTGCGGCGGCGGGTGCCCCGCGGACCTCAACGGTGACGGCGTGGTCGACAACGGCGACATCGGGGCCTTCATCAACCTCTTCTTGGCCGCCGACCTCGCCGTGGACTTCAACGGCGACGGCATCATCGACAACGGCGACATCGGCCAGTTCATCGTCGTCTTCCTCGCCGGGTGCTGAGTCCGGCCCGCCAACGGGCTGCGCTGTCCGTGCCCGCCTAGCGTGTGGGCCATGAGCGACGCGGCGACAACCCACCACCACGCATCACCCCCACCCGCCCGGATCTCCGGGCGGGTGTTTCTTGCGCTGGCCGACATCAAGCTCGCCCACTCCGTCTTCGCCCTCCCCTTCGCGATCCTCGGCGCGTTTCTTGTCGCCCCGAGAGACCCCGAGCAAGGCAGCGTCCGCTGGGCCCGATTCGCCACCATGCTCGGGCTCGTCGTGGTCTGCATGGTCCTCGCCCGCACCTGGGCGATGCTCGTCAACCGCGTGGCTGACCGCGAGATCGATGCGGCCAACCCCCGCACCGCCCGCCGAGCCTTCGCCCGCGGCGCGCTCTCCCCGGGCGACGGGGCGGTCATGCTCGCCGTGTGCGCGATCGGGTTTGTCGCAGCCGCGTCGCTCTTCGGCGTGCTGTTCGCCAACTGGTGGCCCGCGATCCTCGCCCTCCCCGTGCTCGCCTGGATCGCGTTGTATTCGTACACCAAACGGTTCACCTGGCTCTGCCATGTCTTCCTGGGCGGGGCGCTCGCTGCGAGTCCGCTCGCCGCCGCGATCGCCGTCGGCGGGCCCGGCTCATTCGCGACAGACGCGAGCGGCCCGGTGCTCTTCCTCCTGGCCGGCATGGTGCTCTGCTGGGTCGCCGGGTTTGATGTCATCTACGCGTTGCAAGACCTGGACCACGACCGCGAGGCCGGGCTCAACTCCGTGCCCGCGCGGTTCGGGTGGCGCGGCACGGTCTGGGCGAGCCGATCGCTTCACGCGTTGGCTCTGGTTTCGCTGGGTCTCGCGTGGCGGGTCGAGCCGCGTCTGGGCGGGCTGTTTCTGGCGGCGGTGGTTCTCGTCGCGGGGCTGCTGGTCTGGGAGCACGCGGTGCTGGCCCGCCGAGGCAAGGCCGGGATCCCCATGGCCTTCTTCACGCTCAACGGCATCGTCAGCGTGGTGCTGGGCACGCTGGGCTCGCTCGATGTGATCTGAGTGGCATACGAGGCGGGCGTATTGAGGCCTTCGGGGTGTGGTATTTTCAAAGGTTTCTGAAAATCTTTCACAATTCAGTGAAAACAATTTGGCTCGTGCCCGCCGCCGCGCGATACTTCCCCAGATGCCCGCGTCCAACGCCAACCCGGCGCTCTCCGAGGCTCAGTCCGCCGAGCTGCTGCACAACGCGCAGCAGCGGTTCATCGAGTCGTGGTCAACGATGGCCGGCGCGTGGGGCATCAGCCGCACCATGGCCCAGGTCCACGCGTTGCTCTATGTGACGGGCGAGCCCAAGTGCACCGACGACGTGATGGAGCGGCTCGAGATCAGCCGCGGCAACGCCTCGATGAGCCTGCGGGCCCTGCTCGAGTGGGGCGTGATCAGCCGCGTCGAGGTGGCCGGCGACCGCAAGGACTACTTCCAGGCCGAGCAGGACGTGTGGGCGATGTTCCGCGCGATCGCTCGCCAGCGGATCAAGCGTGAGGTCTCGCCGCTGCTCGAGAGCCTGAGCGAGATCCGCGAGCTGGCCCCCGAGGTCGGCAAGCACGGGCCCGAGGGACTGCGCGACCTCAACCGCCGCCTCGACGAGATGCAGGACTTCTTCGAGATCGTCAGCGAGATCAGCCAGCGGTTTGCCGGCCCCTCTGGCGCGGGGCTCAAGGTCGCCGCCCGCCTGCTCGCCAAGACGCCCATCCCGCGGGCCCCCAGGTCCTCCCGGCGCGGGGGTGGTGCATGAGCTCCGCCCGCGTCCAACTGAACAGCCCTCTGCAAGCGGTCGCTCGCACGACCTCGGTGACCGCCCGGTGGCGGGTCTCCAGGGCGGCGCTGGACCGGGTGATGCCCGGTGTGGTGGCGCCGGGCCGGGCCCATCAGCACGCCGTGCTGCAGATCGTGATCGAGGGCCTCGCAGGCCCCGTGGGCCTCGCAGGCCCCGTGGGCCCCACAGCCAGCGAGGGCTCGGACTGGGCCGCCACCGCGACGCTCATCGACCCGCGACTCAAGACCACCCACCGCCTCGAGGCCCACGTCGGCGGCGTCCGGATCACCCGCGAGGGCGAGCACACCCACGTCGAGGCCGACGGGCTGCTCTCGGCGACCTTCCGCGGCGACGACGCGACCCCCGTCTTTGTGCGCACGCCGCTGCTGGCCAAGCTGGGCGTGCCGGGCGGCCGATACGAGCTGGACTCGGCGACCCTCGCCTGAGCAGATCCATCCGATTGATCGCGAAGAAAAACCCGCGACCTGGTCGCGGGTTCTGGTGGATCAATCAGACTGGTTTCGTGCCGCGGCTTGCTCAGCCCTTGCGCATCGCGACGAAGCCGATCGCGGCGAAGATGCCGACGAGCGCGATCCCGCCGCCGAGCACCATGTAGACGGTGTTGTCGCTGATGCCCTCGAAGAGCGCCGCCGAGCCGGCGCCGGTGAGGCTCAGCAGCATCACGCTCATCGCGCCCAGCAGGACAACCGTCATCGCCAGGGCCGCGCCCGCGGCGATGCCCGAGCCGGGCCCGTCGTACCCGTCGCCGGTGATCATCATCGGGGCCGCGGCGGCCGCCGAGCCCGCGTAGTCCGGCTCGCTCGTGTCACCCTCGAACAGCGAGCCCGCCGCGGACTCGCTCATCGACGAGCCGCCCATCGCCGAGCCCATCGCCGAGTCCGCGCTCGAGTCGCCCAGGTCGGCCAGCAGGTCCCCGCCCAGCGAGGTGTCGTCGGATTCGAACGCCATGTTCGCCAGGCCCGAGCCCGAGGCGCCCGCGTCGCCGAACGCGGTCACGAGCGTGTCGGCGTTGGCGTCGGCGCCCGAGTCATCGGGGTCGAAGATCGAGACGCCCGTGTCAGTGCCCGAGGCCGAGCTGAACGCGGACCCGGAGCCCGAGGAGGACAGGCTCAGCGGCTCGAGCTCGCCGGACTCAGCCAGCGTGATCTCATCGATCTCGTCGTCGCCCCCCTCATGCCCGGCCAGCAGATCAACCTGCTCGCGCTTGAACATCAGGCGGTCGCGGTCGCGGAACTCTTGCAGCTGCCCCGAGTCGCCCAGCCCCTGGACCTCCTCGACGGACATGCCCAGCTTGGCGGCGGCTTCCTCAACGGTGTAGAACATCTTGTTGGCCATGGGGGACAGCTCCGGTTTGACGAGTCAGGGCCGCCGATGGTGGCGTCCGGGGTGAGCAGAGGGGGCGGTGGGTTGTGCAGAGGCCTATCCGTGGCCGAGGCCCGGTCGGTTGCACCGCAACACCGAGCCCGCAAGCGTAGCGGAGCGGGAGGGATGGGGCAACGGCAAAGCCCCGATCGGAGCCACCAAGACTCCCGAACGTGGTCCGAGCAGGATCGGCCTGTTTTACCGCCTGGTTCTCTGACCGGCCCTTGCCCCGCGCTGGCTCGCCGGGCTCACCCGATCGCCCGCATGATTTGGGCCGCCCGGTAGAGCCCGGCCACGTCCTCACGAGGCACGGTCTTGGGCGGGTACCGGTTATTGATCGGCTGAATCCGGATCCGCTCGCCGCCGCCCTCGTCGGTCTCGAAGTAAACCCGCTTGAACGTCGACTCGTGGTCCGGCTCGAGCCGCACGAAGCAGTCGTTCCCGCTCACGACCTCCATCGCGGGGCTGAAGATCACCAGGTCGCCCTCGCGATACTCGGGCTCCATCGAGTCGCCGACGACTCTGGCCGCGAACGCGTCCGGGTCGGCCAGGTCCGGGCTGCGGACGTACTCGTCGGCCACCCGCGCCGGGTACCCCAGGTCCGTGAAGTCCGCCGGGTACCCCGCGGTCACCGAGTTGATCAGCGGCACCTCGGTCGGCAGCACCCTTCCAAGTCCGGCTGGTGGACGCGAGCCCGCAGCGGTGTTCGACGGGTTGTCCGAGTTGCTCGCGCCGGCGTCGGGTGCGGGCCCGTTGTCGCTCGCGGGCATCAGCCGCCCGACGGCCCGGGCGAGCTCGCCCGAGGCGTACGCCTCGTCCAGCCCACGCTTCTCGATGGTCCGCAGGATCTGGTCGATCGCGCGACGGCTCGACTCGAGCCGGGCCAGGTCTCGCTTGACCGTGCTCGGCGTCTGCTCCCACTGCGCGACCCGCGACAGGCTCCCGGCCTCCAGCGAGAGCGCCTCCTCGAGCCGCTCGATCAACGCCTCAGCGGGCGGGGGTTTTGAGCCACGCTCCACCAGGGAGAGATACCCCTTGGTGCACCCGGCTCGGTCGGCGAGGGCCTCAAGCGTCAGCCCGCGCGCCAGGCGCTGGGCCTTGAGCACCACGCCGAACCCCGACGCTCTCGTCGCGGGGTGGGCCGCGTCCGGTGTGGTGTTGGAAGAGTTCGCGTGTTCGTTGGGCATGAGTTGACTCCCGTGGTGCGTGCGTCCCATTGAGGCGGTATGATTGGAACTTGATCGGGTCAACGTACGGGGTTTGTGCGCCGTTTATGAGAGATTCCGTACAGGTGCCTTGCACTGTGTTTTTCTTCTGGTATAACTTATCTGAGAGTTTACTATATCGTAAACACAGATTCAGGTCAACCCAGAAAGAGAAAACACGGAGGTGAGTTATGACGACCATTGCACGCCAGGAAACCCAGCGCCAGCCCCATCGGCTCGGCACACGGAGGCCACGGGCGGCCTGGCGGCCCGAGACGGTGCAACTCTCCGATTTGCGACGGAGGCAAGAATCTGGAGCGGTGGATTGGCTCTTGCTTCGCGCCCAGTGGCTCCCCACCGCCGACCGCGAGCTTGTCGAGGCGGTGTATCGCGAGGGCAAGTCCGCTGCGGAAATCGCGCGGCTTGGTGACGCGTCCGTCGGCGTGGTTCGAAATCGGATCAAACAAATCGTCGATCGGCTCTGCTCAGACAGGCTCCCGTTCGTCGTCGAACGCTCGCCCTCGTGGTCGCCCACGAGGCGCCGAGTCGCGCGGCAGTGCGTGATCGAGGGGCACTCGATGCGGGCGGCCTCCGAACGGCTCGGCGTCAGCCTGCACACCGTGCGGCGGCACCTGGGCGCGATCGACGAGCTTTACCACGCCTGGCTCGCCGATCAGCCCCGGCCCAAACGCGCCGCGGCCTTGTGACGACACTCGCGGCGTTATCGCGAGTCGTGAGGTGATCAGAGTCGTTGGGGACGAGGCGGCGAGCGGGAATAGTTACGGGGAAAACAGCGGCGGGAAACGCGGGCGGGAAACGCGGGCGGGAACCGTGGGGGGGACAACGTGGGGACACGAACAGGCGGCAGCGACCGAAGAGTCGCTGAGGCATTGGCACGCTTCGGGCTCTGGCGAGACCCGGGCGAGCGACTGGGGGATCGAACGAACGAGGGTGCTGGCGTGGCCGAGCGGATCGCGTGCAGCGGCTCGCCCATCACGCTCATCACGGGCGAGTCGGGCTCGGGCAAGAGCACGCTGCTGCGCGCGGTCCGTGCGAGGCTCGCCGCCGACGGCGTCCCGGTGATCGACGGGCGTGATCTGCGGGTCCAGAGCCGTGTGCCGATCGTGCGTGTGAGCGAGGATCCGCTGGACTTGTGGCTCCGAACGCTGGCGAGGGCGGGGCTCGGCGAGGCTCGGCTGCTGGCCCGGTCGGGTGCGCAGCTGAGTGTCGGCGAGCGGCATCGGCTTCGGCTGGCGTGCTGCTTGTGCGAGGCGATGAAGGTGCCCGGCTCGGTGGTGCTGCTCGATGAGTTCGCCTCGCCGCTCGACCGCGCAACCGCAGAATCTGTTTGTCGCGGCGTGGTGCGATGGGTTCACTCGATCGCGAGCAAGAGCGGGGTGCGGCTGATCGTGGCCTGTGCGCACGAGGACCTGCCCGGGTTTCTCTCGCCCTGCGAGGTGGTCCGGTGTGGGCTTTGGGGTAGCGGGGCGCGGGTCGAGCCGCTCCGTAGCGAGACCGACACGGCCTCCTCGATCCGGATCGAGCCGGGCACGATGGCGGACTACGCGCCGCTGAGCGCGTGCCACTACCTGGCCGGCCCGCCCGCGACGGTCGCCGGGGTCTGGCGCGCGATCCGTACGACGGCGCACGGCGAGCGGCTCGCCGGCGTGCTCGTCGCGAGCTATCCCACGCTCAACGGGCGATGGCGGCAGCAGGTTTGGCCGGGCGAGTATGTCGGGCAGTCGCCCGCGCAGAAGCGAGACGCCGCGGCCCGGCTCAACCGGGACGTCCGGTGCTTGTCACGGGTGATTGTTGAGCCGGCGAGCCGAGGGCTGGGGGTCGCGCGTCGTCTGGTCGAGCACTATCTCTGGGCACCGCTGACGAGGCGGACCGAAGCGGTCGCGGCGATGGGGGCGCTGAGCCCGTTCTTCGAGCACGCCGGGATGCGGGCGTTGGTGCTGCCGCGGCGCGACGCTGACGAACGATGGCGCACGGTGCTGGAGCGGGCCGGGCTCTCGCCGATCGAGACGCTGACGCTCGACAGCCCGCGGGCCCGGGCGGCGATGGATCGGCCCGGCGTGGCGCGCGGGCTTGGGGTGTGGGTGAACGCGACGGCCGACGCGCGGCGGGCGCGGGCCCACGGCGTGAGCGAGGCGGACCTGCTGCGAGACGCGGCTTGCCGACTCGTCGCCCAGCCGATCGCGTACACCGCGGAGCAAGAAAACCAGGGAGCGGGGAACGAGTGAGCGAGAAGAAGAGAGCGAAGAAGACCACGACCAAGAAGACGACAAAGAAAACAGCAACGAAGAAAACGACGACCAAGAAACCAGCGAGCAAGAGAACCACGAGCAAGAAATCAGCGTCCAAGCGAGCCTCGAAGAAGGCCGCGGCTGCCCCGGCCTCTCCAGCGCCGTTGCCTGTGTCGCTGGTTCGCCCGAGCACGCCCGCGGAGCTCGCTGATTTTCTTCGCGAGCATCTGGGGCTCGAGGTGCCCAGTGTGCCGCTGGTCGCGGGGCACACCTCGCCGATGGACTACCTGGTGCACTCGTTCTTCGAGGACACGGTGCCTCGGGACTCGGTCGTCTGGGCCAACCGGGGCGGCGGCAAGACGTTCCTCGCCGCGGTCGCGACGCTGCTGGACCTGGTGTTCAAGCCGGGCATCGAGATCCGGATCCTGGGCGGGTCGCTCGAGCAGGCCGGGCGGATGCACGAGCACCTGCGGACGCTGTTTGAGCGTGAGCCGTTTGAGGCGATGGTTTCAGGCAAGGTCACGGACAAGCGGATCCGGCTGACCAACGCCAGCCGCGTCGAGCTGCTGGCGCAGAGCCAGACGAGCGTCCGGGGCACGCGTGTGCAGAAGCTGCGGTGCGACGAGGTCGAGCTGTTCGACCCGGCGGTCTGGGAGGCGGCCCAGCTCGTGACGCGCGAGAAAAACTGCGGCGGGGTCTTCGTGCCCGGCTCGATCGAGTGCCTGAGCACGATGCACAGGCCGTTCGGGATCATGCACAAGCTCGTCAAGGCGTCGAGCCGGGGCGAGGGCGCGCTCGAGGTCTTCCCGTTCACGCACGAGAACGCGGCGGGTCAGCCGGTGCCCGCGATCCGTCGGCTGCACAAGTGGGGCGTGCTCGATGTGCTCGGCGCGTGCGGCGACGAGCACGAGTGCGACTCGTGCCCGCTGAGCCCGGCGTGCGGCGGGCGGGCCAAGGAGCGCGATGCGCGGGGCGGGGCGGCGGGGCACATCTCGGTGAGCGAGGCGCGCCGACTGATGAACCGCGTCGGCGAGGGCACCTGGGAGGCTGAGATGCTCTGCCTGCGGCCGATGCGGTCCGACTGCGTGCTGCCCGAGTTTGACACGCACACGCACGTGGTTGGCGAGCTGCCCAGCGAGACGGATCGGTGGCTCTGGGTCTGCGGCATGGACTTCGGGTTCCGCGCGCCAACCGCGGTCTTGTGGGCGGGCGTCGATCCCGCTGGCGTGCTCTGGGTCTACGACGAGCGGGTCGTCGCGGGCGAGATTCTCGAGAAGCACATCGAGTCGATCGTGACGGGCCAGCCTCGGCTGACGCGCGACGGGACCACGACGGGCAAGGGACACCCCAGGCCGACCTGGGTCGGGATCGACCCGGCCGGGGCGCAGCGGTCCGGGCAGAGCGGCGTGAGCGACACCACGCTGCTCAAGGGCGCCGGGCTGACGGTGCTCGATCGGCGGATGAAGATCGAGGAGGGGCTGACACTGCTGCGGGCTCGGCTCGCCCCGGCGAACGGGCCGGCGAGGCTCTTCGTGCACCGACGGTGCGAGCGGCTGATCGAGTCGCTCGAGAAATACCACTACCCGCCCGACAACCCCGAGGCGACCACGCCGGTGAAGGACGGGAGCGATCACGCGGTCGATGCGCTGCGGTACCTCGTGGCGAACCTGGACAAGCCGTACAAGACGGCGAGGACGCAGTACGCGTGACGAGAAGGCTCAGGCACCAGGCATCAGGACGAGCGATCAACGGATGAACAACGAGCCCCCGACGTGAGTCGGGGGAACCGGGAACGGTGAAGAGGAAATCTGGTCCCGCGCTTGCACTCGGCGCTCTTTGGTTCTTATCTGATCCCTGATCCCCCGCCTCACGGCATCGGGGCGATGACGGGCAGCAGGTACTCGATCACGAGGAAGGCCGCGAGCCCGAGCCCGAGGATGCCGATCACGATCTGGGCGGTGAAGACCGCGACCTCGCGGGGAAACTCGCGCAGGTCGAGCACGCGGACCGCCTTGTACGCCGCAGCGATGCCCAGCGCCAGGGGGAGCAGCAGCCAGAACCAGTAGTGGTTGATCGGGAGCGGGTCGAGGAAGGGCGTGTAGGCCAGCGGGAGCAGCTCAAGCATCTGAGGCCCCCTCGGGTTGGACGACCTCTTCGCGGCGGCGGCGGGGCGTCACAATCAACGCGTCGAGGATGATGATGAAGTTCACCATGCCCGCGAGGGTGGCATACAGCGTGCCGATCTCGTTGTCCTTGGCGACACTCTTGCGGTTGGGTGGGCCAAGGACGCCGGCCTGGATCTCTTCGCGGGTGAGGCGGCGCCAGGTCCATCGGCCGGTGGCCGTGTCGAGTTCGCGGGTCTCGTCGGGCTGGCCCGAGCGGAGGACGATCTGGTTGGCCTGTCTTCCGGTGGTGGCCGGGCCGTAGGCCTTGAGCTTGTTCTGGTGGACCCAGTCCACGCCGAAGGCGACGGGGCCGACGATGCCTTGGCCGATGAACCAGACGCGGTCTTCCTTGGAGTCGATGACGTCGATGCCCCCGATGAGCATGCCGCCAAAGAAGAGGGAGAGGACGGCGGTGCCCGCGAGGAGTCCTCGGAGCCGCTCACCGCGGACGGCGTGGCCCAGCCCGGGCAGCAGGAAGGCGCACAGGCCCGCCAGGGCGTTGAGTTGGGCCGGCTCGGGCTCGCTGGATGTGCTGTTGGTGGTCAAGGGCGAGAGTGTACGTCGCCGGGCGGGGCCGGGCGGGTCGAGGCCGGGCCCGCCCCCGAGCGGGGCCCGGAGCGGGGGCCGTGGGGGGCCCGAGGGGGGCTGACCGAGGGGAGGGGAGGGGCTGGGACGGTGGGGATTGCGTGTGAAAGGTTTGAGCGGTGGGGGTCGGCGTGCCGATGGGCGATTGACAACACCGTCGCGGTGGATAATGTACGCGAATCAGGCCCCCCTCATCTCGTTGGTGTGGGCGGCCCGGTCCGGGCGAATCGAAGCCCGGGGAATACGACGCACGGCCCGAGCGGCCCCGCGAAGGCAGACGAATCATCATGAGCACGATCACGCTTGACCCGCAGACCCTTGAGACGACCACGGACCCGCAGGAGCGGCTGGCTGAGCCGTGGGCGTCGCCCGCGATGCCCTGGTCCGAGAGCCCGGCGGTCCTGATCGCCGGAGACGGCGACCTGGACGAGGACGAGTCCTATTTCCTCGAGTCCGGTGAGGACGACGCGGATGACGCGGATGACGCGGATGATGAGGCTTATGACGAGGATCTCGACGACGACGACGACGATGAGATCGAGGGCGAGGCGGATGAAGCCGATGATGACGAAGACCTCTGATCGTCTGGGGCGGGTCCGCGCTGTGTGAGCCGTGTCCCCGGGCGTTCGAGCCCGGGAGGACCGCGATGTCATCGGCCGACAAGAAATCCAAGCCCGCGTCAAAGCGATCCGGCAAGGCCGGCACGACGGGCTCTTCGTCCGAAACGGTGCCCAAGGGTGCCGACCGCCGCCAGAGCAACGGCACCCCGCCGGCGGGGCTGATCGTGGATCGGCGGCTCGGGATTGACCGCCGCGACATCGACGCGCTGAGCGAGAAGTTCGCGCCCGGCAAGGCCCCCAACGCGGGCAAGTTCCCCAAGCCGACCAGCGGGCTCGAGCGCCGCCGCGGGCCGGGGCGTCGGCTCAGCGAGTTCGCGAAGTCCGCCGAAGAGGGCGAGATGAACAAGGAGCAGTTCCTGTTCCTCATGGCGATCGACGAGTTCAAGAAATCAAACGACAAGCCCTTCCCGACCTGGACCGACGTGCTCGAGGTCTTCCGCCTGCTGGGGTATCGCAAGACCTGCGCCAGCGAGCTGAACCTGACGAGGGCTGAGGACTGGCATGAGAAGGCCAACGCGCCCAGCAATGTCCGCCCCGAGGACTGGTCCACGCGGCCCGTCGCGCCGATGGGCGAGAAGACCCGGATCCGCGACGGCGCCGCCCCGGGCCCGTTCGACGCCGACTCATTCGACGAGGACTCGTTCGAGTTCGACCACGAGCCGACGGCGGCGGAGCTGGCGGCTGAGGAGCTGGAGCTCGAGAACCTCGAGCTGGACCTGAAGGACCTCGAGGATGAGTTTGAAGGCGATGGGATGGAAGAGGCGGCGTGAGGGGGGCTAAGCCACGCGTGCCTAACAACTAGCCCGGAGCGCAAGCGACGGGTTTCTACGTGAACGCCGCAAGAGATCGCAATCGCGAGATGGCACCCATACCGCTCCGAGGGTGGGCACGGCGATCGGCGTGATGTGCCGGTAGACTGCGTGTTCAGTCCCGCGTGAAGGACGCTGATCACAAGGTTAATCGCCAATGCCACGAGACGCTTGGACACGCGAACAGCTTCTATGCACACTGGCATTGTACTGTCAGATCCCTTTCGGAAAAATGGATCAGCGAAACCCAGCGGTGGTTTCGCTTGCCGAAGACCTCGGTCGCACGCCGTCAGCGGTTGCGTTCAAACTGGTCAACCTCGCTAGCTTTGACCCTGAGCTTCAGCGCCGGGGTGTTCGCGGAATGGCCAATGCGTCGAGATTGGATCGAGAAATCTGGGATGAGTTCTACGGCAAGTGGGAGATTCTGGCGGACCACACGGTTGTCGATCAGGCCGAACGGACTGAGCCGGACCGACTGGCCGGGGCAGACGTACCGGCGACTCCTCCCCTTGGCCCCACGGAAGTCATTCGCGAGGTCTCGCTGCGTAGGGGCCAGAAGTTTTTTCGTGCGGCTGTCATGGCAGCGAACGACGGGATGTGCTGCATCACCGGCATCGCCAGCGAGCCACTTCTCCGGGCGAGTCACATTGTGCCGTGGGCGCTCGATCCCACGCTTCGGCTCGATCCGCGCAACGGTCTGTGCTTGAATGCTCTACATGACGCCGCGTTTGATCGCGGGCTCATCACTTTGACGGAAAACCTTGAGCTGCGAATCTCGAAGCGGCTCAAGGGCGAAGTACCGTCAACGGTTTACAAGGAAATGTTCGAGAGCCGAGAGAGCAAGCCCGCGACAATCCCCGAACGTTTCCGTCCAACGGGTGATATGCTCGAATTTCATCGGGCGAAGGTGTTTCAGCCGTAACCTGCAAGGGAGAGGCCAACGTGACCCAACGCATCATCATCAGAATCGAGAGCTTTGAGGGTCGCGACACGTTCATCCGTTGCGGCGACGACCACCAAGATTTTCTCTTCGCCGTGGTCGCGGTCAATGAGCCGGGTCATGCCGAGATCGTGGATAGCGGATACCGTTCCTACGACGAAGCGGCGCAGGCTTGGCCGGAGGCAAGGCCGTTGAGCAGGGCGGACCGCTAGCCCCGCTTCTACTTGTTGTAGTAGTCGATGTTGATCTGGATGTACTTCTCAAACTCCGCGGGCAGGTCTTCGTCCTGGAAGATCGCTTGCACCGGGCACTCGTCCACGCACAGGCCGCAGTCGATGCAGGTGTCCGGGTCGATGTAGAGCATCTCGGCGGTCTCGAAGTCCGGCTCGTCCTTGGTCGGGTGGATGCAGTCCACCGGGCACGAGTCCACGCAGGCGGCGTCCTTGGTGCCGATGCAGGACTCGGTGATGATGTGGGTCATGGGGGTCTCGATTCGGTTCAGCCGTTGCGGGCAACGGCGGGGGGTCTGGGTGTGGGACACGGGCTGTACGCGGCGTACTCGCCCTGGTTCGCGCCCGGGGGTGACGAACCAGAGCGTTCATCGGGCACGTCGGGCATCCCTTGATAGCCGATTCTAGGCCCCGGGGCAACAGAGATCGGGTCTCAGTTGAGGGGCGGTGGCTTATGAGACGGGCGCGGCCTCGGGGGCGGGCTCGCTGGCGTCGGCCCGCATGAAGAGGACGGCGCCCTTGGTGACCTGCTGCCCGGGTTTGAGGCTGTGGGGCCCGTTCCACTGGGCCAGTTCGGCGAGCGGGGCCACGAAGGGCGAGTTGGCGTCGGCGGGGTCGGTGAGGACGTTGCAGCTCCAGGTCCGCCACAGCTCGGCCATCTTCTCGGGCATCGCCGGGGCGAGCAGCAGGGTCGCGACTCGGAGGGCCTCGGCGCAGTGGTACAAAATAGCTGCGAGCTTATCGGTGTTGGCTGGGTCCTCGTCGAGCTTCTTGGCCAGGCGGAAGGGCTCGGTGACGTTGATGTAGCCGTCGACCTTGGAGGCCAGGTCGATGCCGAGCTTGGCGGCCTGGTCGAGGGCGAGGTCGTCGAAGTACTCGAGGGCCTGGTCCACGGTCGCCTTGATGATGAGCGGCCAGTCGTACTCGCCGGGGACGAGGGTGTCGGAGCCCTTGGGGTCGGGGACCGAGCCGCCGAAGTACTTGGCGATCATGTTGCCGACTCGGCTCGTCGCGTTGCCGATGCCGTTGGCGAGGTCCGAGTTGAAGACCTCGACGAACCGCGAGTAGGCGAAGTCCGCGTCGTTGGCGCCCATCGGGCCCTGGGTGGCGAGGAACCACCGCACCGCGTCGAGGGAGTACCGGTCGGCGTAGGCCTCGAGCAGGTCGATCTCGATGAAGTTGCCCAGGCTCTTGCTCATCTTGCGGCCTTCGGAGATGAAGTACGCGTGCGCGTAGACGGTCTTGGGCGATTGCTCGCCCAGCGCGTGCAGCATGCAGGGCCAGATGACGGCGTGGAACCAGAGGATGTCCTTGGCCATCAGGTGGACGGCGAGCGGCGCGTCCTTGGGCCACCACTGGCGCCGGTCGGGGGTGTCCATCACCGTGAGGTAGTTGCACAGGGCTTCGATCCAGACGTAGATCCGGTGCTCGGGGTCGCCGGGCATGGCGATGCCCCAGTCCGCGTCGCCCTCCTTGATCTTGCGCGAGACGGGGACCTTGTTGAGCCCCTGCTTGATGCGGCCCATGACCTCGTTCTTGCGGGCCTTGGGCAGGACGCGGACGGTGTCGCTCTCGATCTGCTCGCGCAGCCACGCCTCGTACTTGTCGAGCCGAAAGAAGTAGTTCTGCTCGGTGCGTTGCTCGAGGGGCTGGCCGGTGACGGGGCTCAGGAAGTTGGCCTCCTTGGCGACGTTCTCGGTGAGGTACTCCTCCTGCGAGGGGTCGTACCACCCGGAGTAGTCGCCCAGCTCGATGTCGCCCGAGTCCACGAGCCTTTGGATGTACTCGGTGGCCTTGGCCTTGTGGCGGTCCTCGGTCGTGCGGACAAAGTCATCGTTTGAGAAGTTCATCTGCGCAAAGGCCTGCTTGAACCGCTCGGCGTTGATGTCGGCCCACTCCAGCGGCGTGTGCCCCCGCTCGGCGGCGGTCTTGGAGACCTTTTCCGCGTGCTCGTCGGTGCCGGTGAGAAAGAAGACATCGCGACCGATCAGCCGTGCCAGGCGTGCGGCGACGTCGGCGACCAGCGTGGTGTAGCAGTGGCCGATGTGGGGTCGGTCGTTGACGTAGTAGATCGGGGTGGTGACGTAGTATGGAGAACGTTCGGTGGTCATCTGGAGGGGGCTCGCGCTGGCGGGTTGGTTGAGTGGGTGGCTGTGGCGATTGTAGCGGCGGGCCGGGGGGCTCTTCGGGTCGGTTGGGATGGTTCCGAACCGGTGTCCAAAAACCACCTATGCTTGGTGCTCAACCGGGAATACCGCCCCGTCGTCGGCGGTTGCCCCCCTGTCAGGAAGGATTTCGTCGTGCAGCGAGAGCGTTTCGAACCGCTGGCTTTGGGCCAGCTCGACGCGGTCTACCGCATGTCCTTCCACCTGGCGCGCCGGCCCGAGGAGGCCGACGAGATCGTTCAGGAGGTGTTCGTGCGGGCTTTTCGGCCCCAAACCATCGAACGCTTCGAGGATAAATCAGAGGGGTCTGACCCCGAAGGGGCGATGCGGAGTTGGCTATTCGCGATCTGTCACAACGTGTTCTACACCCGCGTCAAGCGGGAGAAACGCCAGCCGGTCGCGGTCGAGGAGTTCTTTGCCGAGTCCTCGGATCAGCCGGGCCCGGACGAGGCCCCGCCGGTGTGGGACCGGTCGAGCCTGGACTGGGAGCAGGTGGACGAGACGCTCAAGGCCGCGATCGAGGACCTCAAGCCGGACTATCGCGAGGTGCTGATGCTCTGGGGCGTGGACGGGATGAAGTACCGGGAGATCGCCGAGATTCTCGAGGTGCCCATCGGCACCGTGATGAGCCGTCTGCACCGGGCCCGCAAGCTGCTGGCCGACGTGTTGACGGGCGACGAGAAGGCTGTGGAGCGGCTCGGGCTGAGCGACGCATGACAGGCATGACAGGCATGACACGGGACACCACCTTGGGGACGACACGAAAGACGAATCTGCGATGACCGACCAACCCAACACCCCCAACACCCCCGAGCCCCCCAAGGCCCTGAGCGCGTTGATCCGCGCCGGGGCCGATGGCGAGCTCTCGCCCGAAGATTGTGCCCGCCTTGAGGCGATGATCGCAGCCGAGCCCGATGTCGAGCTTCGCGTCGAGTTTGAGCGCCAGCTGCGCAGCGGGTGCGCCAAGGCCATGGCCACGGGCCCCTGCCCCGAGGCCCTGCGCCAGCAAGTTCTCCAGATCGCGGCGGCCAGTTCAGAGCCGGTGCACGCCGCCCCCCACCCAGCCGAGCAGATGGCCGATCAGACGCGGCAGACCTCGTTCTGGTCGGGCTCTCGCGGGCTGATGGGGATCGCTGCAGCGATGCTGCTGACCGTCGCGGGCGTGCTGGTCTGGCAGAGCGCCGGGATCGGCGGCTCGGGCGTGCAGGGGCTGGGCGGTGGTGCGGTCTCGGCCGTGTCCTACCGGCAGCAGGTCGCAGAGTTCGTGACCAAGGAGCACGCGAGGACCGAGGCGAGCGCCTCGGCTCGGGCCCGCAAGTTCGTGCACACCGACCCCGAGGAGACCCGGGCGTGGTTCGTGGACCTGCTGGGCGACGGGCTGACTCTGATCGGGCTCAACCAGCCCGTCGAGTCGATCACGTTCAAGGGGGCGGGCAAGTGCGGGGTGCCGGGCGCGGGGTATGGCAAGTCGGCGCACATGCAGTTTGAGGTCCGGGGCGAGTCGGGCGAGCCGATCGTTGTCAGCGTCTTCGCGGCCCCGCTCTCGGCGGACCTGCCGCTGCTCCAGGGCACGACCTACGCGATCGACATGGAGGCGTGCGGGATCATGGGGTACAGCGTGCTGGCGTGGACGGACGGCGTGGCGAACTACTTTCTCGTGGCTGACGAGGGCACCAACGGGTGCGGGCAGACGCTCAAAGCCGCGGGCCGCCCCGAGCCCACCGAGAAGATCTGAGTCTGGTCCAGGTCCCCGTATCGGGTCCCCAAACGGGGTGGATTCGGGTTTGGGGTCCGGATAAGTCCCCGTGAGGCTTCAGATTGGTTCATCGTGTTGTCACGAGCGCGAACTTCGGGTTCGCAGCGGTCGTCGATCCGAATAGACTGTCACAGACTCGGCCGGCTCGGTGCCGGGTCAGACTCGGAAGGACCCGCGATGTGCCCGACCCGTACGACCTGTAGCCCGATCACGCCTGCTGCCCTTCTAGCCCTGGCCGCGGCCCTGCCGATCGCGCTGGGGCCGACTGCGCTGGGGCAGAACGCGCTGGGGGACGGGCGGGCCCTGGACGGCTCGCTCTCGACCCAGTCTCGGTACAACGCGCAGCGGGTGGACCCGACCGCGGAGTACCGGTTCCGCAACGCGGTCGCGACGGGGAACGCGCCCGGCGGGCTCAGCCTGCGGGTGGATGTGGGGTACCGATCGGCGACCGAGTTCCGCGGCGAGCTGGGCTCGGATGACCTGTTCAGCTTTCGACGTGATTCGCTCTACTCGGGCCTGGCGGGCATGGGCATCCGAGGCACCGACGCCATCCAGTACCAGTTCGCGCTGACGACCGGCTCGCAGCTCCCGCAGAACCTCGTGGGCTCGGGCGTTGTGGCCCGCGGCGGGGCCCGACCCGACACGACGGTTTCGGCACCCCAAGGCGCGACGCCGCTGCGGCGGCCGACCGTCGAGGAGCGGCTCGAGTCTGAGCGGCTGACCGGGATGCTCCGGTCGCCGAGCTCGTACGCGACGACGCGGTCGATGCGGCCGGTCTTTCTCGGGAACGTCGCGAGCCTTACGGGCGAGGTGAACGAGCAGGCGGTGTCCGCGTCGGGCTTGCGCGGCGTGCGGATCGTTGAGATGGACACCGGGGCGACCACGTCGGGCACCAGCGACCTGGCCCAGGCCCAGCGGGTGCGGACCGCGTACGACACGATTATCGAGTCGCAGCTGCAGCGGATGAAAGTGGACTCTTCGGCGGACGCGGCCCAGGACGAGGCCGCGACCACACAGGCCGCCGAGACCTGGCGGACGCGGCTCGACGCGCTGCGGCAGCAGATGCTGATCGGTGAGCCCCAAGGCCCAACCCAACGCCCGGGCCAGCCGCAGGCGGAGCCGGGTGAACCCGAGCCGGACGAGCCGGGGCCGACGGGCCGGCCGCGCTTTGACCCTGAGACGCTGAAAGTGCTTCGTCCGACGGGCCCGGCGGTGCCGTCGCTGGTGGACCCGGACTCGCCGCTGAACTCGGTGTATATCGGGCACATGGAGGCCGGGCAGCACCTGCTCAGGACGGGGCGGTACTTCGACGCCGAGGAGCGGTTCACGCGGGCGCTGTCGATCCGATCGGCGGACGTCTCGGCGCAGGTGGGTCGGCTGCACGCGCAGCTTGGCGCGGGGCTGTTCATCTCGGCGGGGCTGAACCTGCGCGAGCTCGTGCTGACCTCGCCGGAGATCGCGGCGACGCGGTTTGCGTCCGAGCTGCTGCCCGACAACGAGCGGGCGGCGGACCTGGTGCAGCTGCTGCGTGAGCGAGCCGGGCTCGTGGAGGGGCGGCTGGTGAACGACCTGACGCTGCAGCGCGAGGCGGGGCTGCTGCTGGCGTACCTGTCGTATCAGCTGAGCGCGGGGGAGGGCGTGGCCCAGGGGCTCGCGGCCGCGGCGAGCACGCTCAGCGAGGCCGAGCTCGAGAACAAGGAGATGGACGAGCGTCTGATCTCGTACCTGACCGAGCTGTGGACCCCGGGCGAGCCGGCGTCTGAAGCCGAAGCCGAGCCCGAAACCGAAACTGAGACGGAGCCCGAGGGCGAGTGAGGGACGAAGCGCACGATCTATCGGAATCGGCGGTGGTCCCGGCCGCCGAGGCCCCGCTGGTGACGCCGCCGGCGGCCGAGTCGCTGTCGATCCGCGCGTTCGTCACGGAGGGGCAGTTGGCCGGGCTCTGCGACGAGATGGCCGAGCACTTCGGGCTGCCGATCCGGATGCGTGACGAGCGCGGGCTGGTGCTGTCGCCGGGCGGCGGGCCGGCCGAGCCCGGGCTCGACGAGCCGGTCGCGCCGGGCACCGAGTGGTTCCCGCTGATGGTTGAGTCGCAGCGGATCGGGGCGCTCACGATCGGGCCGGGCCCGGAGAACGAGAACCGCGAGCGGCTCCGCCGCATGATGCGGCTGCTCGCCTCCACGGCGGCCGAGCTGTGCGCCGATGTGGTGGAGCTGACGAGCCGTGTGCAGGAGATCCGGGTTCACTACCGGCTCAGCGCGCTGCTGGCCGAGGGTGGCAAGGTGCAGGGGACGCTGCAGGTGGCGCTGGATTCGGCGCTCGAGGTGCTCGGGCTCGACTGCGGCTCGATCGTGCTCCTGCCCGAGGGGGCCGAGGGGTTGTCGTCGGGCGAGTCGGAGCGAGACCTGGAGCTGAGCGTGTCGCACGGGCTCAGCGAGCGATGGCTCCGCGACCCGATCCCGCTGAGCCGAGACCGGCAGTACGACGCGCGGGCGCTGCGGGGCGAGATCCTCGCGATCGAGGACCTGTTCAACGACCCGGACATCCTGATGCCCGAGCGGTGCCTGCGCGAGGGGCTCGGGAGTTTTCTCAACGCGGGCATGGTGGTCCGCGGGCGGCCGATCGGCGTGATGCGGCTGTACGGGCGGCGGCCCCGCCGCTTCACCCAGCGCGACCGGCGGCTGGTGCGGGCGATCGGGCAGCAGGCCGCGGCCGCGGTTCAGCAGGCCCGCCTGACCAAGATGCGGGCCCAGGAGCGCAAGACGCAGCGGGCGATCAAGCTCGCGGGCACGGTGCAGCAGCGGATGATGCCCCGCAAGGTCCCGGCGATCGGTCGGCTCGACGTGCACGGCGTGTGCCGCCCCTCGACGGACCTGGGCGGCGATTTCTTCGACCTGTTCGAGATCCGCGGCAGGCTCGGGCTGGCGATCTGCGACGTGGTGGGCAAGGGCGTGTCGGCGGCGCTGCTGATGAGCGCGGTCCGGGCCTCGTTCCGGGCCCATTTCGACAACACCGACGACCTGGCTGAGATCATGGGCCGCGTGAACATCGGGCTGTGCCGCGACACGACCATCTCCGAGTTTGCCACGCTCTGGGTCGGCGAGATCGACCCGGAGACCCTGGTGCTCCGGTCGGTCTCGGCGGGGCACGAGCCGCCGATCGTCGTCCGCGACGGCGAGGCGTTTGAGCTGCCCACCGGCGGGCTGGTCGTCGGCGTCCTCGAGGGGCAAGAGTACGACGAGGTCTGCACCCCGCTGCGACCCGGCGACACGCTCGTGGCCTACACCGACGGGATGATGGACGCGAGAAACTTCGACGGCGAACGCTGGGGACGCGAGCGACTCATCCAGACGATCGTCGAGTCGGTGAACGCCGCGACCCCGACCGACTCGGCCGAGTCGATCCAGCGGCAGATCTTCTGGACGCTGCGGCAATTTGTGGGGCTCGCGCCCCAGGCCGACGACGAGACGCTTGTCGTGGTCCGCGTCGCGACCCCGTGAGCGGGTGCTCGGGCCCCGCCGGAGGCTTTGATTCGTTGGTGTGCTTACGCGGCGTGCGGGCCGTCGTCGTCGTCCGCGCCGGCGTCACGACCCGGGAACGGGATGGCCGAGTCGTTGGCCAACTCGTCGGCAATCGCGTCGAGCTTGTCCAGCGCCCGTTGGGCGTCGGCCATGGCCTCTTGGACCTGCTCGATCGAGTCGGGGCCTTCGTGCGTCGTGGTGTTGTCCGCGGCCCGATCGCCGGGGAACTTGAACGTCGCCGGCGGCTCGGTCGGCTCGACGCTCAGACGCGGGAACTTATCACTCTTGTCGTTCATGTTGTTTATCCCAACCCCCTTGAATTAGGGCGTGCACCTTGGCATCGGCCGGCGCCGCCCACGAGTTGACCCCGATCGGGGAGTTGGTGTGCCGATAAGCCCGAACCCGGGGCGACGCCCCGTCCCAGAACGGTCTCTGGGTGGGATATCGGTCATCGCGAGCGGGCCGCCCGAGTCAAAGATCGCGGATCGTGCGTGCGCGAGAAACGGGACTGATCCGCGTCCACCGTGGGCTTCTTACTCGGAGGGGTCGGGCTGGGGGGGGTCGGGCTGAGGGGGGTCGGGCTGATCGGGTTCGGGCATGTTCTCGTGGGGCTCTTTGGCTGAGCCCATCTTGGGCTCGGTGCCGCGTGACAGGCGTTCGAAGTTGTCGCGGTGCTTGTAGGCGACGAGGATCGCGATCGCAGCGGTGACGACGACGAACGGGAACCCGTCGATGTTGGCCGTCGCGTTGAGCCGTATCTGCTCGGCCATCTCGACCGTGACCGAGTCGCGGGTGACGCCCTCGAAGGCCCGTGTCTCGGCGATCGTCTTGGCGTACCCGAACGCCATGTACGCGAACGCGGGCAGGGTCATCGCGGCGACGGTGGACGCGACCGAGACGTATCGCCAGAGTGTCAGCGTCATGGCAAAGACGACGAAGGCCCCGACGCCGGGGATCGTGAGCGCGGGGAAGATGCCCAGCACCGCCCCGAGCCCGGTCGCGACGCCCTTGCCGCCCTTGAAGCCGACGATGGGGGAGAACATGTGCCCGAGCACCGCGGCGACGACGCAGGCGAGCCAGAACCACGAGTCCGCCGGCCCGATCGCAAAGGTGCCGACCACGCCCATCGTTTGCCCGGCCAAGAAGACGGGCACGAAGCCCTTGAGCAGGTCGAGGGTGAAGCCCATCGCGAACCACTTGCGGCCCACGACGCGGCCCAGGTTGGTCGCGCCGACGTTGCCCGAGCCGTGCTTGCGGATGTCCACGCCGTTGAGCAGCCCGAGCAGCCAGCTGAACGGGATCGAGCCGGCAAGGGCAGCAGCGATAATGGCGGTGGGCCAGTTCATTCTTCACTCCACTCTGCGGGCCGCTCTACCGAGCGTCCGTCACCAGTCTCAACACGCCGCGGGAGTTGGTTCAACTGGAGGTGCTTTCGCTTGATCGTCAGCTTCCTTGTTGATTCATTGACCAGGGCTTGCGCGGTGAGCTGCCCAGGCGGGATCATGACCCCGACTTCCTTGTCGGGCCACTCGGTTCGAACACGCCTGATGGCTGGCACAAAGTCCGTATCGGCGGTGACGAGCCAGGCGAGGTCAAACAAATTCAACGCCGCGTCCGCAACGAGATCAACTCCGATATGGACATCCGTCTGCTTCTCTTCGTATCGCATTCTTGTTCGACAACAACGATCACAGACAAGCGGGTCCTTCTCAATGAAGGGGTGCTCGTAGACGCTTGTCAGGGGCTGGGCTCGAAGAGCCGCAAGGTACGTCCGCTGACGGTCAAGGCTCTCTTGACGCGTTGCTCGTTCTTGAAGCGAGACTTTGATCTTCTTGGGGAGTGGACGGATCCCTGTGTAGTACTTGCACGAGACCAGCTCCTGGCCCGAATGGAGGCGGTTCTGGATGAGGCTGGCGATATCGAGCCAGTAGTATCTGGAGGGCCATTCCCCCGAACGGGCGGCATGCTTGATCCCGTGGTACAGGTTGTACCCGTCGATATACGCCATGACGCGAAGTTTTTGGCTCATGTCAGGCACTGTGCCTTGACGATAGGCCTATGGCATCTTATTATTCAGCAATGACGCCGGGGTTTCGTCCCCGGTTCCGACGCCTCCAAAGCGGGGCGTCGGCTTCGTTTTGGATCCTCTCAACTCACAAACCGCTTGGTCAGCACGCTCAGCAGGTCGCTCCAGACGGTGCTCTCGCACCCGGTGCCATCGACCCGCAGGCAGCGGTGGGGGGCCGACTCGATCTGGTGAAGATACCCCGCTCGGACCTTGCGGTGAAACTCAGCCCCCTTGGCCTCCATCCGGTCCAGGTCGTCGCCCCGCAGCAGCGGGTTCATGCGGCCCGCCGCGGTGTGCTCGTCCACGTCAAAGATGACCACCGCGTCGGGCTTGAGGTCCTTGGTCGCGATGCGGGCCGCGTCGAGGATGTCTTCCTCGGGCAGCCCGCCGCCCGCGCCCTGGTAGGCGAGGGTCGAGGAGACGAAGCGGTCGGCCACGACGAGGCGGCCGTCCTTCAGCGCGGGCATGATCTTCTGTTCGCACAGCTGGGCCCGGCTGGCCATGTAAAGCAGCATCTCGCACCGGATGCTCATCTCCTCGTGGTCCAGGTGGGTGAGCAGGGCCTCGCGGATCCGCTCGCCGACCTCGGTGCCCCCGGGTTCGCGGACCTCGGCGGGGTTCAGGCCCGCGTCTCGGCACGCCGCGAGGAAGCGGGTGAGCTGGGTGGATTTGCCCGAGCCGTCGGGCCCCTCGAAGACGATGAACTTGCCCGCGAGCGCCTCGGCGAGGCCCGGCGGCAGGCCGCTGTCCTGACCGCGGTCTTGGGGGTTGTGCATCGTGCTCTCCGAGTCTGGCGCAACGCCGGGCTTACCCGGGGTCGGCGCTTCCGTGCGCAGGGTCGTGCTCATGGGCCGAGTCTAGTCGATACAGAGCCTCGGAGATGCGGCGGCCGATCTCGCGACCGCCAAACGTCGGGTCGATGAGCCCAAGCCGCGACCCGTGCGCCAGCCCCTGGGCCCGCTCGCCCGGGTTGGGCGAGTCGGCCAACGCCTCGAGCACCATCGCCCAGGCTCGCCAGAAGTGGGCGTTGCGGTCTCCCGTAGCCTCGAGGCGCGACGCGAGATCCGTCAGCAGCCCGATGCCCACCACCGCCTGCCCCGAGGCGAGCAGGGCACGGCCCGCGTCGAGCCGCAGCTCGTCGGGCAGGGCGGTCAGGCCCGCGTCGTAGAGATCCGAATCCGGGGCCTGAGCCAACGCGAGGTAGAGATCCGCAGCCCGGGCGGGTTCAGGCGACTCGCCCGATTCGCACGACTTGGCGGTCCGCAACGCCAGCGAATACCACTCGATCATGCCTCGCGCGTGGGTGTAGGCCAGCGCCCGCTCGAGCACGGCGGTCGAACCGGGCCGGGCGGTGGAGCCGGGCCGGCCCGCGAGCTCGTTGACGGTCCGCAGGTAGAGGTCCGCCGCGGGCCGCTCTTCGGGCGAGCCGGGCGGGATCCGCTCGAGGATGATGAGCCGAAGCGGGCCATCCCCCGAAACCCGGTGCGCCAGCCCGAGCCGCCACCGGTCGGCGGCTGCGTGGTCGGGGAAGGTTTCCAGCGCAAGCGAGACGAAGTCGCTTGGCGTGGAATCGGGCAGCACGCCGGTGTCGGAGGTGCCCAGCGCCAGGGCGGCCGCCGCGGCGTCGCGGGCGTGGGCCGAACCGGGGAACCGCTGCACGAGCCGACGCAGGCGTGCGCCCACGCGGGCGAGCGCGTCGTCGTTTCGCGTCGCCAGGTCGCGCTCCGCGATCGCGCCCTGCCACAGGGCTTCGGCCCGCGTCTCGGTGTCAGCCCTGGCGTCGGGGGTGTCGCGGGCCGCGATCGCGTCTAACGCGGCGAGCCCCTCGGGCTTGGTCGCGGGGTTGGTCGCGAGCACCGACGCGCGGGCCAGCGCGACCGGGGCGGGGGCGTTGTCCCAGTCGATCGTGAACGAGTCGTCCGCTGCTGCGATTCGCCCCCAGACCAGCGCCCGGCGGATCGAGGGCGACAGGTGCAACGACTCGTCATCGATCAACGCGAGCAGGGGATCAAACGCGAGCGGGTCAGCCGCGTCAGCGTCGAGCGCGGCCCGGGCCCGGGCCTCGGCGAGCAGCAGGAGCGATCGCGGGTCGCCCGCGACCAGGGCTTCTGTTTCGAGGGGTGTGTTCTCTTCGCCACAGACGATCGATCCGAGCGTGGCGCGGAGCGCGACGCCGATGAACCCTGCCCCGTGTGCCTCGGCGCTGAGCGAGGCGAGCGGGGCGGGTGTGGCCCCGGCTTGTGCGCTCGGATCGCGTGATAGCCCGTCGAGCAGCGTCTGCACCAGGCGGCGTTCCAGGTCGGCGCCCGGGTCGGTCAGCACGCCTCGCACGGGCGTTGACGAGAGGCGGGCGAGTCTGGATCGGTCCGGGCCGCCCGGCGTGGCGCTGGCGTGCAGCAGCTCGGCCCGCTGGTGCAGCAGGGCCCATCGCGTGTCGCGCGAGGTCTCGGGGGTGCGGTCGAGCGTGTCGAGCGCGCCGTCGGCGGACCGCTGCAGCCCGGCGCGTTCGGCCGCGGTGGGCAGCCCGAGCACCACGGGCCACGCGGCGGCGTCGAGGTTCGCGAGCAGCCGTGCCCCGACCGCGGTGAACGGGTCCGCCGCGTCGGGGGTGGTGTCGTCGGGCTCGTCGTCGAGGGTGTCGAGCTGGGTCGCGGTGAGCAGTCGGAAGGAGCCCTCGCCGTCGCCGTGGATGAGGGCGATATCTTTGAGCAGGTTGGCCGGATCGGGCCGCAGGAACTGCAGCGCCTTGATGACGACGGGGCGTTGCCCGGTGCGCTCGTTGACGGGGTTGAGCCCGTCGAGCAGGGCGAGCAGCTGTGAGCGCTGGGCGCTCGCGTCGGTCTGGGTCCGCTGGATCGAGGTCGAGAGCAGGAAGACCAGGTCGGGCTTGAGGGCCATCGCCTCGGCCATCGCGGCGCTCGGGTCAGAGCGGCCCGCGGCGTTGATCGTGTCGATCCACTCGACCGCGTCGGCGCGGGTCTGCCCGGTCGCGGGGACCAGCCCGCCGGCGAACCGCGGGCGGGGCGGCACGCCGGCCGCCCCGGCGGCGGGCTCGCGGAAGAAGACGATCTCGAATTTCTGTGTCGGCGCGAGGCGGCTGATCGACCTGGCCAGCCGTCGCTTGATGTAGGTGAGCGTGGGCACCACCGCGCCCGAGGCGTCCACCACATAAACGATGCGGCCGGCGGCTTTGGCCTCGAGCCCGGCGAAGCTCGCCGTCGGCGTGCGCGCGCTGGCCGGGTCGGTCAGGCTCGTCGGCGACGCGCCCAGCGAGGACCCCGGCAGCACGCTCATCGCCCGCGGATCGAGCCCGGCCCGGGCGGAAACGAAGGACTCGGGCGCGCCCGCACCCGGGCTGACCTGCGCGGTGCTCGCGGGCTGGATGGTCGGCAGCGCTGCCCCCATCACGGGCGCAGCGTCCGGCGAGTCGGCCGCTCGGCTCGGCTCGGTGGCGATCTCAGCCAGCCGCGGGCGCAGGCCCGGGGCGCTCTCGATCCCGACGCCGATCAGGATGATCAGCCCGAGCAGCACCGCGTGCACGAGCAGGCTGACCGCGGGCGGGAGCCCGAGGCGGATCAGCCGCGTGCGGTTGGGCGGCGGCGGGGTTGGATCGTGCGGGGATGCCACGGGGGCACTGTACGACGGCTCGGCGAGGCTGACGCCCCTATGGGGCTGATGCCTCTGTGGGGCTTAGGACTCGTCGTTCTCGCCCTGGCCTTTGAATGGGTTCTTGGCCGGGTCGTAGTCTGGGGTCGCCTCGGCTTCGCGGTAGTTGCGACCGGGCGCGGGCTGCGGCGCGTCGGGGGCGTGTGGGGTGTGGGGGGCGGCGGGGGCGAGGTCCTCGCGGCGGCGGAAGAGGGCCCGGTCGAGCCCGATCGCGCCCGAGCCCAGGCAGATCAGCGCGATGGCTGCGAAGAAGAGGCTCATCTGCCACGCGAAGGGCTGCCACGCGGCGATGTCGAACACGTCGTGGGTGGGCAGGAACCCCAGGCGCGGGTTGCCGTCCTGGATCGCGGGCCCGATCTGGGTGAGCCAGGCGGCGGTGCCCATGATGCCCGCGACGCTCAGGGCCGAGAGGCGGGTGAGCAGCCCGAGCAGGAGTGTGACCCCGAGTGCGATCTCGGCCACAGCCGCGAGCCAGGCGAGGCTCTTGGGCAGCGAGCCCTTGGCCAGTGCGGCGGGCCAGATCGGCTGAATGAGGTTGGACTCGTCGTCGAGCCCCGGGTCGGCTGCCGAGTCGATGAGCAGCGCCAGCCCATAGAGCGAGCGGACCCGCGCCCCGTCGGGGAAGTCGGCGGGCTGGGCGGTGGTCGCGGCCTGCTGGGTGACCCACGAGACGGCCTGCAGCGAGCCTGTCTGGAAGGAGCGTGTCTGGAACGAGGGTGTCTGGAATGAGACCTCATCGAGGCTCGGTCCGGTGCTCGGGGCGGGGGTCCCGTCGGCGGGCTCGTCTGCCGGTGTTGGGGCCGATTCGGTTTCCAGAGCCGCGTCGGGCTCGGGGAGTTGGAGGCTCGGGGCGGCGTCTTCCGGGGTGGCTGGGGAGGTCGATGGCGATGGTGGGGGCGGTGGTGGGGCGACGGCGACCTTCATCTGCGCCAGGCGGGCGGCGTCCTCCGGGCCGACGTCGATGGTGGTGAGCACCTTGCCGAGCCCCGCCCAGATGAAGGTGACCGCGAGCAGTACCCGCAGCACGAGAGGTCCCATTGACAGCCCGAATCGATCAGCGAAGCGCATGAAGGTCTCCCATCGCGTGTGAACACCGGGTGTTCCCGTGAGGTTTCTGGGGAAGAGGATCGGCCGATTCCGCCCCGGTCCGCCACGGGAATAGGTCAAGCGGGCCCTAGAATCGGCGGCTGCGGGCGTGGCGGAATTGGCAGACGCGCGGGATTTAGGTTCCCGTGGGGCAACCCGTGCAGGTTCAAATCCTGTCGCCCGCATTGAGGCCGGGCCCCTCTAGGGCAACACCCCCAAGGGGGGAACCCCCCCACTGGGGGAACCAAAGCGGGGCCGCGACGAACCACTCTTCGCGGGGGGTCCAGCCGTGGGGGTCCGGCCTTGGGGGTCCGGGCTACGGGAGACGGAACCCGCACAGCGAGCAACACCGACCAGATTATTGAGGGACTCAAGCGATGCCAAACGAGACGACCGGACGGGCGAACGAGCAAACGCGAGCGGGCGGGCGTGTCGGGCTGAGTGTGCTTTTGCTGGCGGTAGCCGCGGGGGCGGGGCTGGCTCAGCGGGACTTGCCGACGGTGACGGTGACGCGCGACGACACGCGGCTGACCGAGTCCTGCCGCGTGGTGATCCCCAAGGGGGCGGTGATCGCGGACCTGAACGGCAACGGGGTGATCCATATCGCGGCTGATGGGATCACGGTCGAGTTTGCCGACGGGACCGAGCTGGTGGGCATGGCGGGGCTCGACGAGTGGGAGGCGACCGGGACGGGGGCGTACGACCGGCTGACGGGGATCGGGGTTCGGATCGAGGGGGTGCGTGGGGTGACGCTCCGCGGGGCGCGGGTCCGCGGGTTCCACGACGGGATCGTGGCGGTCGATGCGCCGGGGCTGACGATCGAGGACGCGGTGCTGACGGACCTGTACCAGGCGTCGCTGCGCTCGACGCCGGCCGCGGAGGATTCGGCGGACTGGATCTCGCCACACGCGAACGACGGCGGGGAGTGGCTCGCCAACTACGGCGCGGCGCTATCCGTGAAGGACAGCGACGGGGTCACGGTCCGGCGCGTCAAGGTCCGGCGGAGCCAGAACGGGATCGTGCTCGACCGCGTCAACAACGGCGTCGTGTACGACAACGACTGCTCGTTTCTGAGCGGGTGGGGGATCGCGATGTGGCGGTCGAGCGGGAACACGATCTCACGCAACGCGCTGGACTACTGCGTCCGCGGGCACGTCGAGGGCGTGTACAACCGGGGGCAGGACTCGGCTGGGCTGCTGATGTTTGAGCAGTGCAACGACAACAAGATCCTGGAGAACTCGGCGACGCACAGCGGCGACGGGATCTTCGCCTTCGCCGGCAACGAGGCGATCGGGCAGAACCCGCCGATCGGGGAGATCGACTACCTGGACGCGGGGGTGAACTCGAACCTGTTCGCGGGCAACAACCTGTCGTACGCCGCGGCGCACGGGCTCGAGCTGACGTTCAGCGAGAACAACGTCGTCGCGGGCAACCGGTTCGTGGGCAACGCGATCTGCGGGATCTGGGGCGGGTATTCCAGCGCGATGCGGGTGCACGGCAACGTGTTCTCGGAGAACGGGGGGATGGCGTACGGGCTCGAGCGCGGGGGGATCAACGCCGAGCACGCGTCGGGGTGGCTGATCGACGAGAACGAGTTCATCAACAACCGGTGCGCGATCCAGTTCTGGATCGACAACGACGAGTCCACGCTGCGGCTGCCCGGCGTGCGGCTGGGGTACCGCGGGGTGGACGGCAACACGGTGACCCGCAACCGGATCGTGATGAACGCGCAGCACCCGTTCGGGGATGGCGCCGAGCTGATCGGGCTGCAGGTGCGGCGGGACGTCAGCAACGTCAACGAGCGCAGCCGCCCGTTTGGGACCAACTGGCTCATCGAGAACGAGTTCGACGACGAGGTCGGGCGGACGATCGTGAACGACCAGGCCGAGTTTGTGACGCCGGACCGGCCGATCGAGGACCTGGTCTGGTTCACAGAGATCCCCGAGCCGACGGTTCTGGGCACGGCGACGCCCGTGGCGGACTCGATGGCGTACGGCGATCGGTCGTCGATCATCATGGGGCGGTGGCGGGCGTGGGATTTCGAGTCGCCGATGTTCCGCGAGGCTCATCGGTCCTCGGGGTCGCGGCGGTATGAGCTGTTCGTGCCCGAGGGGTTTGCCGGGCAGGTCCGCGTCGAGACCTTGGCTGGGCCCGAGGTCCGGATCGAGCGGGCCCAGAGCGCGGGGCCTCTCGAGCCGTACCGGATCACGGTGGAATCGGGCGACGACGCGCCGGTGACCGCGTCGGCGTTCACGGTGCACGCGGGCGAGGG
>JBLHKT010000010.1:0-106763 GCA_047620485.1 Phycisphaerales bacterium
AGGCAGGTCATCCATCGGCTCGCGGGCTGCTGGCGGCACTGGGGCGAGGAGCACGGCTACTTCGACACCGCTGCGGACGCCAAGGCGTTCTACGACGAGATCGCCTACATGATGGTGCACCAGATGTGTGCGCCCAACAGCCCCCAGTGGTTCAACACGGGTCTGAACTGGGCCTACGGCATCAACGGCCCGGCCCAGGGGCACTGGATCGCGGACCACAAGACCGGCGAGCCGAGCCTGGCTGAGGATTCCTACACGCACCCCCAGCCGCACGCGTGCTTTATCCAGTCGATCAACGACGACCTCGTCAACGAGGGCGGCATCATGGACCTGTGGACCCGCGAGGCCCGCCTGTTCAAGTATGGCAGCGGCACCGGGACGAACTTCTCCAACCTGCGGGCTGCGGACGAGCAGCTTTCGGGCGGCGGCAAGAGCAGCGGCCTCATGAGCTGGCTCAAGATCGGCGACCGGGCTGCGGGTGCGATCAAGAGCGGCGGCACCACGCGGCGGGCTGCGAAGATGGTCTGCCTGGACATGGACCACCCGGACATCAAGACCTTTGTGAATTGGAAGGTCCGCGAGGAGATTAAGGTCGCGGCGATGGTCGAGGGTTTGAAAGCCATCAGCGGCGAGAAGTCCAGCCCGGCCGACCGCGAGACCGTGGGCGAGACCTGCGAACGGCTGGGCCTGGAGCTGGACTACGACTTCAACGGCGAGTCGTATCAGACCGTTTCCGGGCAGAACTCCAACAACTCGGTCCGTATCCCGGACAGCTTCTTCGACGCGGTGGACAACGGGGCGATGTGGCAGACCCTCGCCCGGACCACGGGCGCGGTGGTGAGCGAGTTCCCGGCCGCTGAGCTCTGGGACGACGTGGCCTACGCCGCGTGGCGGTGCGCCGACCCCGGCGTGCAGTACGACACCACGATCAACGCGTGGCACACCTGCCCGGCGGGCGGGCGGATCAACGCGTCCAACCCGTGCAGCGAGTACATGTTCCTCGACAACACGGCGTGCAACCTCGCGTCGCTGAACGTCATGAAGTTCTACGACTCGACGACGCGCGAGTTCGACGTCGAGCGGTTCGAGCACGGCGTGGACATCTGGACGATGGTGCTCGAGATCAGCGTCCTGATGGCGGCGTTCCCGAGCAAGGAGATCGCCGAGCTGAGCTGGAAGTACCGGACGCTGGGGCTCGGGTATGCCAACCTGGGCGCGATGCTGATGCAGGCCGGGATCCCGTATGACTCGGAGCCGGGGCGTGCGGTCTGCGGGTGCCTGAGCTCGATCCTGACGGGTCGGAGCTACGCGATGAGCGCGAGGCTCGCTGGCGAGCACGGCGCGTTCGAGGGGTACGAGGACAACAAGGCCCACATGCTGCGGGTGATCCGCAACCACCGCCGTGCCGCTCATGGCGTGGCGCGAGACTCGGGCGAGTATGAGAGCCTGCGGATCTCGCCGGTGCCGATCGACCTGGGGCTGATCCGTGAGGGCGGCGTCCCGCTGGCCAACGCGGTCGAGCTGGGGTACCACGCGAGCCAGGCGTGGGACGAGGCGCTGACGCTGGGCGAGAAGCACGGGTTCCGCAACGCGCAGACGACGGTGATCGCGCCGACGGGCACCATCGGGCTGCTGATGGACTGCGACACGACGGGGGTGGAGCCGGACTTTGCGCTCGTGAAGTTCAAGAAGCTCGCCGGGGGCGGGTACTTCAAGATCGCCAACGGCTCGGTGAAGCCGGCATTGGTCGCGCTGGGGTACGAGGAGGAGCAGGTCCGCGAGATGCTGACGCACCTGCTGGGCACGCTGCACCTGGAGGTCCCGATGCCCAAGGGCATCGAGGGGGCGGGCCCGGGCGTGTCGTTCGCCGAGTGGCTCAGCGCCAAGGGGTTCAGCAAGAGCGACCTGCAGACGATCACCGACGCGCTGCCGGGCGTGTTCGAGCTCGGGTTCGCGTTCAGCGCGTGGTCGCTGGGCGAGAGCGTGCTGCAGAAGCTTGGCGTGGACCCGCAGGCCGCCCAGGCCGACCGTTCCTTCAACGCGCTCAAGGTGCTCGGGCTGAGCGGGGCCCAGATCGCGGAGCTCAACGACCTGATCTGCGGGGCGCAGACGGTGGAGGGTGGGCCGCACCTGAAGGCTGAGCACCTGGCGGTGTTCGATTGTGCGAGCACGTGCGGCAAGACCGGGACGCGGTTCATCGAGCCGGCGGGGCACATCCGGATGATGGGTGCGGCTCAGCCGTTCATCTCCGGGGCGATTTCCAAGACGATCAACCTGCCCAACGATGCGACGCTTGAGGAGATCCAGAGCGCCTACCGGCTGAGCTGGGACCTGGGGCTCAAGGCGAACGCGCTGTACCGCGACGGGTGCAAGCTGAGCCAGCCGCTCAACAGCAAGGCGGATGTGGATTTCGAGGAAGTGATCGACGCCGAGGACGAGGCCGCGGCGTTGGAAGAGGTGGGCGAGAAGGCTGCCGAATTGGTCGAGGCCGCCGCCAGCGGCGACGTGAAGACGGTCATCAAGATCGAGCGGGAGATCGTGCACCGCCCGATGCGGCGGCGGCTGCCCGATACCCGTGTGAGCAAGACGCACAAGTTCAACGTCGCGGGGCACGAGGGCTACCTGACCGTGGGCACCTACGAGGACGGCATGCCCGGCGAGCTCTTCATCACCATGGCCAAGGAGGGCTCCACCATCGGCGGGCTCATGGATTCCTTGGGCACCGCGACGAGCGTCTCGCTGCAGTACGGCGTGCCGCTCGAGAGCCTCGTCCGCAAGTTCACCCATCAGCGGTTCGAGCCGGCGGGCATGACGACCAACCGGGACATCCCGTTCGCCAAGAGCCTGGTGGACTACATCTTCCGGTGGATCGGCATGGAGTTCATCGCCGGGTACCGCGAGGCCAACGCGCCCAAGCGGCCCAGCGATGGGGCGGGGGGCGAGACGGTCGAGCCCAAGCCCGCCCGAGGCGTGATGCTCGACGACGAGATCAGCCGGCTCTCGGGCCGGGCCCCGGCGACTAAGGCCAGCACCCGAGCGATGCCCATGGGAGCCTCGGGCGCGACCGGCCAGGCGGTGGTTACGCAGGCGTCAACACTCTCGATCGCGCTCGATTCGGCGGGCGACTCCCCGCCCTGCGATGTGTGCGGAACGATCACGGTTCGCAGCGGCACGTGCTACAAGTGCCTGAACTGCGGGAACTCGATGGGCTGTAGCTGAAGGATTTTTGCCGGCCGCGTCGGGCCTTGGCTCGGCGTGGTCGGCACGGTTTAGACAGCGGCCGGGACACGGCCGTTCAAGCGGATCATCGTGCACGATCTCGGTCAGCGGCAAACGGAGTGGCTGCTGGGCTTGTGGTAGAAGGACGATCCACCGGGCCGAAGCCGGGTCCGTTTCGCGTGCTGTGGCCCTCGGGCTAAGGAAAGCACGCGGGCGGGCCGGAGGCCGACCCCGCTTGAACGGCATGCCCGGCCGTTGTTCTTTTTTGTCGGATTCAATCTCGTCGTGACGGACGAGCGGTTGGTGACACTCGAGCGAACCGCGGGGGCTTACTCGCCCTCGAGCGCGGCCTTGCCCGGCGTGATCTCGAACTGGTCGCTCGTGCGGCAGTACCCGTACCCGCCCATGCGGCCGACCGTGCCCAGTCTCTGCTGATCAATCCGCCGCTTGTCGTCGATCAGGTCGTCCTGCACGTAGACGTGCATCACCCGCCCGATCACGATGTTGCCCGCGTACGGGTTGTCGCCCCCGAGCCCCATGATGCGGATGGTTTTGCACTCGAAGCAGACCGGGCTCTCGGCGACCCGTGGCGGCTCGACCGCGGTGCTCGGGGCCATGTTGAGCCCAACGAGGTCGAACTCGTTCTCGCCGAACGCCAGCGGCTCGGCGGCCCCGGCGACCTTGCGGATATAGGGCTCGCACGCGAGGTTGATCACGAACTCCCCGGTGCCCCCGGCCGGCGGCTTCTTGCAGTTGCGCAGCGTGTCCTTGTCCTGCCCGTGCTCGTTGTTGGCCGGGCAGAAGAGCACCGTCATCGGGTCCGAGCCCACGCCCGTGAAGAACGAGAACGGGGCGAGGTTGATCAGCCCCTCGGGCGAGACCGTGGAGACCAGCGCGATGGGCCGGGGCGTGATCGAGCCGATCAGCAGCTTGTACCGATCCTGAACCTGAAGCATCTCGGGGTTGAATTCCATGGGCAAGCCTAGCCCCGGCGACGCCGGCGCGGGCCACGAAAAACCCCCACCGGTGGTGGGGGTTGCGTGAAGTTTGGTTGGATCGGGCGGTGGCCCGCGGCCTCAGCGGCGGCGGCGTGTGGCCAGAAGCCCGCCAAGCCCGAGCAATCCCGCGGTCGCCGGCGACGGGATGATCGCCAGGGCGGTGCTGCCCTCGAGGTTGGCGTTCACAATGGTCTGCAGGTAGGAGTACGCGCCGGTCGTGGTGCTGGTCGTGCCCAGCTCGAAGCGCCCGGAGGTCTCGTTGTCCACAGCGTGGTAGAGCACGCCCTCAAACTCGTAGAAGTCCATGCCCTGCTGGGCCACGTCGATGCCGAGCGATCCGATGAGCGTCGATGCGGCGGTGTTGTAGTCCACGGTGTACAGCGCGTCGTCGATCCCGCTGGACCACCAGAGGGTGTCGGAATCGCTGTCGTACGCCGCGCCACCGATGTTGAAAATCCCGGTGTGCCCGACGCTGGTCTCGGCGAACGTGTTGAGATCGATGTTCACGAGGAAGCCGCCGCCACCGAGCGAGCTGTAAAGGTCGCCGTTGATGAAGGTCAGCGCGGTGTAGACGTCGGCGAGCTGGTCCGTGACCAGGCTGAGGGTGGGGGTGCCCCCCGCGTCGTTCAGGGTGTAGAGCTCGAAGAGCCCCGAGGTCGTCGAGGCCGTGCTCGAGGTGGCGTAGATGGTGCCGTCGGAGGCAACCGCCATCCCCACGATGTCGTCACTGAGGCCGAAGGTCTCGACCGTCCCGCCCAGCGTGGTGCGGTACAGCGTCGAGCCGTTGGAGACCAAGAACGTGGGCTGGGCGACGGCGGCACCCGAGAAGAACGCAGCGATCAGAATGGAAGTGCTTTTCATCGTCTCTCTCCTCCTATGAATGTGCGGGCACAGAGGGGTTCTGCGCGACGCAACCCGGCCAGATTCTAGCCCGATTCCAAGGTCAATTGAAGCAGAAACTTTCGCGAGACACCAAACAAATGCATCAAGAAGATGTCCCCATCTCGTGGCCAATGCTGCTTTCAAAGTGGTCTCAGTTCGCCCAGGCCTCGCTCGCCCTCCCCGATGACGGGGACGGCCCCGCGTGGAAGGCCTCGGTCGGCCACATCATCACCCTGCACTCGGTCACCATGGCGCTCCACGAGATCGACACCCTGCCCGACGAGGACCGCCCCGTCGCGATCGACCGAGCCGAGTACCTCTGCCGCGAGGCGACCGAGGCGATCCACAACCAGTGGAGGGGCGAGCCGCTGCCCGAGAGCCTGGCCGAGCTGATCGATGACGCCCGCGTCGCGTTCGAGGCCTCCGCCAATGCCGGGGTCGAGTGGGTCGTTTCGGCCGATCGCCTTGTCCTGCAGCACCCGGGCGACCTGGCGCAGAAGCTGGCTCGGATGGGGTTCGCCGGCGAGCTGTTCGTCGCCGCCCCGGGTCAGCCGGTGTTCCGCGGGGCGCCCGCAGCCTTCGCCCGAGCGCCCGGCGGGGCCGCCCCGACGCAAGAGCAGCTCAAGCTCATCGGCAGATTCCTCGGGCTCAACGAGGGCAAGGTCGGTCAGCCCGAGCGGATCGCCACGCCGCGGCAGGTCTATCGGCAGTTCGACTTTGGACTGAATCTGGGAAGCGGCGGCGGTGGAGCCGGTGGTGGTGGGGGACTTGGTGGGGGGCCGGTCAAAGACCTGGTCGTGCCGATGAACGAGCCGCTCCCGCCCGGTCAGCCGATCCTGGTCCTCGCGATCGAGGGCGGCGAGCCGTGCGGCGTGCCGCTCGGGCCGACCAGCCCGGTCCGGATCGACAACCTGCCTGTCGAGATCTGGCCCGTCGAGATCATGGGCGAGTCGGTTGCTGAGTCCAAGCCGTCAGCCGAGTGACCGCGTCGTCGATGTGGGACGCGGAGACGCAGAACGCGAACCGGAGCAGCCGCGTGCCCTCGTCGCTCTGCTTGTAAAAGCTCGATGGCGGGATGGTCGCCACGCCTGCGTGCTCGATGAGGTGGTGGCAGAACGCGACGTCGGTTGTCCCTTCGCCGAGCCTGGGCCCGCTCACCGGCGTGTGGTCCGCGAGGATGAAGTACCCGCCCGCCGGCGTTGCGAACCTGAATCCCAGGGTGTGCAGCCCGTCGGCGAGCCGATCCCGCTGGGCACCGAATCGGGCGCACAACTCGGTGTAGTAGCTCTGATCGGCCCGCAACGCTTCCGCCGCGGCGTGCTGAAGCGGGGCCGCGACGCAGTACGTCAGGAACTGGTGCGAAGCGCGGACCCCCGCGGTGAGGCTCGGCGGCGCGATCGCCCACCCGATCTTCCACCCGGTCATCGAGAACATCTTGCCGAAGGACCCGAGGGTGACGGTGCGGCTTGCCATGCCGTCGATCGCTGCGATTCGGAGGTGCTCGCCTACATAGACGTGGGAGTCGTAGACCTCGTCACTGAACACGATCAGGTCGTGCCGTTGGGCGATCTGTGCGATGGACTCGAGCTCTGATCGGTCGAACACCTTGCCCGTCGGGTTGTGGGGGGTGTTGAGCAGGACCGCGCGGGTCTTTGCGGTGACCGCCTTTGCGAGTTCGTTCGCATCGAACGCGAACGTGCCATCGCTCTGAAACCGTAGCGGCACGAACACCGGCACCGCCCCGGCCATCGCCAGGTCCGCCAGATACGCGTCGTAGAACGGCTCGAAGACGATCACCTCGTCGCCGGGGTTCAAGAGCCCGAGCATGCAGGCCGCCAGAGCCTCGGTGCACCCGCTCGTCACGGTGATCTCGGCGTCTGGATCGGGCCGCCGCCCGCCGCCCGTTGATTCGAACCGGTCCGCGATGGCTTCTCGCAGGGCCGGCACGCCCGGCATGGGGACGTACTGGTTGGGCTTCTCCATCATCGCCCGGATCGCAGCGTCCTTGACCCAGTCCGGCCCGTCCGAGTCGGGCATGCCCTGCCCGAGGTTGACCGCGCCCGCGGCGTGGGAACGCGCGGTGATCTCCGCGAAGATCGAGGTGCCAAAGGGGGCAAGGCGGGAAGCGACGAGGGAAGTGGAGGGTGTGTGGGGGGGGGGCATGCGGACAGGGTAGCGGGACCTCGAATACACCGGGCGGATTGGTGCTGGGCCCCGAGGCTGCCGCCTAGCATGCCAACTCACCGCGTCTTGGCTGTCCTTGGCCGGGGCAACGAGTCATTTCAATCATTCTCAGGAGCAGGCACCATGCCCAAGCGAGCCAAGATCAGCATCATCGGAGCCGGGAACGTCGGAGCCACCTGCGCCCATTGGGCTGCCCAGAAAGAGCTCGGCGACATCGTCCTGCTCGACATCCCCGACAAGGTCGGCGTCGCCCAGGGCAAGATGCTCGACCTCGCCTGCTGCGGCCCCATCGAGCGGTTCGACGGCACCCTCACCGGCACCAGCGACTACGCCGACATCGCGGGGTCCGATGTTGTGGTCATCACCGCGGGCATCCCCCGCAAGCCCGGCATGAGCCGTGATGACCTGATCGAGACCAACGTCAAAATCGTCAAGAGCGTCAGCGAGAACATCGCCAAGCACGCCCCGGACTCGATCATCATCGTGGTCTCCAACCCGCTCGACGCGATGGTCTACACCGCGTGGAAGGCCTCGGGCTTCCCGACCAACCGCATCCTGGGTCAGGCCGGCTCGCTCGACTGCGCCCGGTTCCGCACGTTCCTTGCCTGGGAGATCGGGTGCTCGGTCGAGGACGTGCAGACGCTCCTTCTCGGCGGGCACGGCGACGACATGGTCCCCCTCCCACGATGCACCAGTGTCCACGGCATCCCCGTGACCGATCTTCTTGACGACGCGACGATTGAGGCCTGCGTCGAGCGGGCCAAGAAGGGCGGCGGCGAGGTCGTCAAGCTCATGGGCACCAGCGCCTGGTACGCCCCGGCCTCGGGCACCATCCAGATGGTCGAGGCGATCGTCAAGGACAAGAAGCGGATCATCCCCAGCGCCGCCTACCTCAACGGCGAGTTCGGCGCCAAGGACCTGTTCGTGGGCGTGCCCGCGTTGCTCGGCGCCAGCGGCGTGGAGCAGATCATCGACTTCAAGCTCACCGATTCGGAGCAGAAGCTCTTCGACGAGTCCGCAAGCCACGTCAACGACCTGGTCGAGACCGTGAAGAAGATGTTCCCCGAACTGGCCTAACCGGCCAGGCTGGCTCACCAGCATCGCTGGCTTGACCAGCAACGCTGGCCTGCCCAGCACATGCGAAGCAACACAGAACACTCGAACTGCTCAGCGGTTCGAGTGTTTTTGCATCTGCTTGGTGGCCTTGCGCATCTGCTTCATCGCGTGCTCAGCCTTGAGGTTCTCCGCGTCCTCACCCAGCGAGCTCATCAGCTTGTAGCAGTACGGTGCCGTCCCGATCCAACGCTTCCACCGAGAGAAGCTGTACCACAGCCCGATCGGGGCGATGACCGCAGCCGGGATCAGGTACGCGTTGTTGTCCCAGTTCGTCGCCCCCAGGATGACGGCGGCGACCGTGATCAGCCACACCAGCAGCCCGATGACAAACTGCCCGCCCGCCGACGAGATCTGCTTCTTGATCTCCGACTGACGCTGCATCTTGATCCGGACCCGCTCCTCCTCGCCCAGGCCTTGCATCGAGGGGCTCAGATCGCGGAGCTCGTCGTCGTCCATCCACCCCAGCCCGAGCTCGTCGGCGGCCTGCCGCGCCGCGGCGGAGCCGCCCTCGCCCGGCGATGACCCCGCACGACTGCCCGCGCTGGTCCCAGACCGGCTTCCCGCGCTCGAACCGGACCGTGTGCCGGCGCTGGAACCGGATCGGGTCCCCCCGCTCTGGCTCTCACCCGGATCGGCTGGCGCGGCATCCCAGACGTACGACTCATCGCTGTCGTCCTCGTCGCCGACGAGCTCCAGGTCGTTGGCCGGGTCGTCGTCCGGGTCCTCGGCATCAAGGTCGTACGCGGTATCGTCCGGGTCAGCCGGGTTCTGAGGTTCGGTCATGGGTGCAATTCCCCCGCCAGGGCATTTAATCACAAACTTGAGTCTAACAGATCATGGTAAGGAGGCACAAGAGGTTGGGGCCAAGGATTCTCAGACCCTCTGTGAGGACTGAGATACGGTTCGGTTCGGTTTTTTCGTTAGGTTTCGTACAGAGTTCACCGATGTTGCCCCTGCACAACCGCTCGTTGGGCCCTCAGACCCGGAGGGCGGGCTGTTCGTTGCCGCCAGAATCGGCTCGCTATAGTTGATCTTCCCCGGGTCGCCAGACCCCAGCCGACAGACCCTTGACTCGCTCTAGGAGACGACGATGACCCCGAAGTTCACCCGACGGATCGGAACCGCAGCCGTCCTCGCCGCGACGGCCGTGCTCCCCGCCATGGCGCAGGACGAAGCCGCGACGCAGCCCGAGGTCCCCGCATTCGAGATGCCCGTCTACGCCCCGCAGTGGTCGAGCCCGCAGATCGAGAAGCTCGCCGGGATGCTCGCCGGCAGCTGGGCCACCAGCCAGGACGTCCCCGTCTTCGGCAGCGGCGACGCCTCCGAGAAGGTCGGCGTCGTGATGAGTATCGCCCCCGCCCCGGTGATCGGCATGAGCGACACGCTCTACGTCGAGACCGCCCGGGCCGACCGCACCTGGGAGCCGTTCCGCCACGCCATCTTCGAGCTCTTCGAGTATCAGGGCTCGATCCGCATGCGGACCTACGAGCTGGCGATGGACTCGGCCAAGCAAGAAATCTTCACCGGCCTCTGGGCCCAGCCCGGGTACTTCCCCGCGCTCGACGCCGCGGACCTGATCGCGACCATGGACGTCGCGATGACCGAGGAGGGCGCGGGCTTCGCGGGCGAGTCGCCCTACCCGTACCCGACGGGCACCGGGGGCGCGGTCGAGATGACCAGCTCCGTTGAGGTCACCAAGGACCGCTTCACCACCTCCAACGTCGGCACCGACGCCTCGGGCGGCACCGCCTGGCGGGCCAACTACACGTTCATCAAGGGCACGCCCGCCGCCACCGCCAGTGTCGGTGAGAACGGCATGGTCATCGTTGATTTCGTGAACCCGGGCGAAGTCGTCGTCGCCGACGGCGATCAGCTGCACATCCACTACGCCGGCTGGACCACCGACATGACCCAGTTCGACGCCAGCCGTCCCAAGGGACGCCCCTTCCTGTTTGTCTACCCCCCCGGCAACCGCGCCATCGTGGGCTGGGGCCTGGGCATGGAGGGGATCTCGATCGGGACCCACCGTCGCCTGGTCATCCCGGGCTATTTGGCCTACGGCGAGCGCGGCAACCCCCGCGCGAACATCGCCCCGGACCAGACCCTCTACTTCGAGGTCGAGTGCGTCCACATCGACAAGCCCGAAGCCCCGTCCGAGGCCGACTCCGATGAAGCCGAATCTCTCGAGGCTGATGCCGACGAGGCCGACTCCGCCGTGGACCACTCGGGCCACGACCACGACTAACCCCGGCCCCACCCCATGACCCCATGCGGACCGCCCCTCGGCGGTCCGTTTTTTTGTCGCGTGACGATCGCCCGTGCGCGTATGGTCCAAGATGCCCAAAAGGGATTTCTATGACGTTCTCGGCGTGTCGCGGACCGCGACCGAGGCCCAGATCAAGGCCGCGTACCGCAAGCTGGCGCGCAAGCTCCACCCGGACGTGAACAAAGCCGACGACGCACAGGCGAGATTCTCCGAGCTGCAAGAGGCGTACGAGGCCCTGTCCGACGCCGAGAAACGCAAGGTCTACGACCGGTTCGGGCACGCCGGTGTCGGCGCGGGCGCCGGCGGGGCCGGCCCCGCGGGGTGGGGCCGCGGCGGTGGCGGGGGGCCACATTACACCTGGTCCAATGTCGGGGGGCCCGGGGGCGGGGCGAGTGGGGCGAGTGGGGGGGGCGGGTCCAACCCGTTTGCTGAGGAGGACCTGGGCTCGGTCTTCGAGAGCTTCTTCGGCTCGCGAGGCGAGGGCTTCGGTGCCCGAGGGCACCGCGAGGGGCGCGGCGGTGTTGGCGCGCAGGGGCCCAGCGAGCGCGGGGCGGATGTCCAGCACGAGATCGTCATCGACTTCGCCGCCGCCGCGGCCGGCGGCACGCGGGATATCGAGATCGTCCGCGACGGCTCGCGCAAGACCATCACCGTGAAGATCCCCAAAGCCGTGCTCGACGGCACCAAGCTCCGTGTTCGAAAAGAGGGGCACCCCGCACCCCGCCGGGGCGGGCCCGCGGGCGACCTGATCCTCACCGTGCGTGTGAAGCGTCACCCGACGCTGCGCCGCGGCACCGGGCGGGCCGCCGAGCCGGCCGACACCCTGGACCTGTCGCTGGACCTGCCCGTCTCGATCGCCGACGCGACGCTGGGGGGGACGGTCCCGGTGCAGACGCTCGGGGGCGAGGTGACGCTCACCATCCCGCCGGGCACGTCGAGCGGGGCCAAGCTTCGGCTCAAGGGCCGGGGCCTGAGCCGCGAATCGGGCCGCGCGGGGGATCTGTTCGCGGTGGTGCAGGTCCGGACGCCACAGCCCGCAGAGCTGACCCCCGAGCTCCGGGCGGCGCTGATTGACTGGCGAAACACGATCGGCGGCGCGGCGGAGAAGTCGGAGGGGTAGAGTGCTTGCTAAGCGCACGGTGCGCGGGTCTGGTAGACTCGCGCCGACGCTCGGGACGGATCCCACGTGGAGGCAGGATGCTCAAGCAGCGCCAACAGCTGATGGTCTCGATGCTCGCCCTGAGCGATGCCGCCGCGATCATCGCCGCGACCGTCGGGGCCTGGGGCGCCCGGCAATACCGATTTGACGAGCCCGGGGCCGCCGACCTGTTCACCTGGGTCCGCGGCTCGATGGTCCTGTTCACGCTGCCCGTCGCGATGTACACGATGCTGGCTCTCAAGCAGTACCGCCCTCGGCGAGACAAGCGTCTGCTGGGCGAGATGGGGCAGATCGTCCGCGCCTCGATGCTCACGGTGATGGTTGTGATTGTGGGGCTCTGGGCCCTGGGCGGCGAGGGGTACGCCGCGAGCCGGGCCGCCGCCGGTTCGGGCCTCTGGCAGCGCCTCGTGGACGACCCCACCCGGTATCAGCTCGCCCTGTTCGCCGCGGGCATGCCCCTGCTGCTCGGCTCGCAGCGGATGGCGTTGCGGCTGACCCTCCGCTGGCTCCGCGAGCGTGGCTGGAACCTGCGCCACGTCGCGGTGATCGGGGTGGGGCGGCTCGGGCAGATCACCGCCCAGACCCTCAGCCGGAACTCCTGGACCGGGCTCAGCGTCGCGTATCACGTGAGCCATCACCCCAGCTCGCGCCGGATTGATGTGGCCGGCAAGCCCGTGATGGGCGGGCTCGATGAGCTCGAGAAGACGCTCGAGGCGGTCCCGGTTGACGCGATCTATCTCGCGCTGCCCAACGCGCAGGCCGCGATCGTGCCCGACCTGCTCAAGCGGCTCGAGCGGTTCGCGGTGGACGTGCGCATCGTGCCCGACGTGCACCCCCGGTTCCTCCCCCAGAGAATGACGGTCCACGAGCTCGAGGGCATGCCGATCCTGAGCTATCGCGAGTGCCCGACCCGCGGGTTCGGCGGGATGGCCAAGCGGGCGCTGGACCTGGCGGGTGCGTGTGTGGCGCTGCTGCTGTTCGCCCCGGTGATGCTCCTCATCGCGGTGGCAATCCGGTGGTGCGACGGCGGGCCGGTGATGTTCCGCCAACAGCGGGTGAGCCTGGGCGGCGATACCTTCCGGATCTTGAAATTCCGCACCATGAGCGACCTGAACGACGAATCGGGCCCGGCCCGGTGGACCGAGCGGGGCGACGACCGGATCACGCCGCTGGGGCGGTGGCTGCGCCGCACGAGCCTCGACGAGTTGCCCCAGCTGCTCAACGTGATCCGGGGCGAGATGTCGCTCGTCGGGCCCCGCCCCGAGCGGCCCGAGCTCATCGCCCGGTTCCGCGAGGACTGGCGGGGCTATATGCTCCGCCAGCACGTCAAGGCCGGCATGACCGGGTGGGCCCAGATCCACGGGCTGCGTGGCGAGACCAGCCTCCGAAAGCGGATCCAGTACGACCTGCACTACGTCCGGCACTGGTCGGTCTGGTTCGACCTGCGGATCCTGGTGATGACCGCGTTTCGCGGGTTCTTGCATCCAAACGCACACTGAGCCGGCGGGCCTTGAGTCGGCCTGAGCAGCGGGGGGCTCCCCGGTGGGGCACCCGTGGTGGGGGCGGCCTGCCCAGGCGTCTAAAATGGTTGTGGGGAACAGGGATCCGCCCCGATTGCGCTGCGTATTCTTCGTGGCAGGGGCTTCTCCCAGACCCGTCGAGGCGTGTTGTTGGCTTCGCGGACCGGATCCGAATACAGAACTTCGAACCCCGAGCGGAGGCTTCTGTTCGGGAAAAATTTGCCGCTTTAGGAGCGACGTTCATGAAAAAGGCATTCACCCTAATCGAGTTGCTGGTCGTCATCGCGATTATCGCGTTGCTGATCGGCATCCTGCTGCCCGCGCTGGGCAAGGCCCGGGGCACGGCCCGCAACGTGGTCAGCCAGTCCAACATGCGGTCCCTCGGGGCCTCGGGGGCGAACTTCGCCTCGGACAACAACGACAAAATCTTCAGCTTCAACACCAACACCAACATCGGGGCGACCCAGGCGATCGAGATTCTCAGCCGCCGCACCGGCCGCCCCATCGGCGGCGGGTCCAATCAGGCGCTGGTGAAGCTCGACAGCATCATGCCGCACCGCCGGTACCAGCACTTCGTGCTGTTCGACTACCTGACCTCCCAGCTGCCCGAGCAGATCGTGGCCAGCCCGTTCGACCGCAACCTGTCCGAGTGGCAGGAAAACCCGGTCCAAGCTCAGGAGACCTCGGTGCCCTACGTGGGCGGCAAGGTCCCCGCGTTCTTCGACCGCAGCTCGAACTGGCCCAGCGATGATGTCCGCCAGCTCTGGCCCTACTCCTCGACGTACCAGGTCGTGCCCGCGGCGTGGAACCCCAACAACAACAAGAGCAGGACCACCTCGTGGCTCCCCGTCAGCGATACCCCGCATCTGTTCACCAATTCGGGCGGCAGCGTCGGCCAGCAGCGGTACTACAAGGACGTGGCCTTCCCCTCGGGCAAGGTTCACATGTTCGAGGAGTTTGACCGGCTCTCCAAGAGCGAGGGCATCTGGTTTGCCTTCCCCGAGGCCAAGTGCAACCTGCTCTTCTTCGACTCCTCGGTCCGCAACCTCCCCTCGCGTGAGGCCAACCCGGGCTGGCACCCGGATCAGCCCAATTCCGTCTGGCGTCAGAAGTACAAGGCCCTGGACACCTTCCCGCTCTTTAACGGGCACAAGACCCGCGACGAGTGGTTCATGAAGTACCGCTGGACCCGCGAGGGCCTGGGCGGGCTGGACTACGGCGGCAAGGAAATCAACATGCCCGTCAGTATGTCCGGAGATGAGCAGGAACCGGGCTGATGAATCTGGTACCCTGTAGATGAACTTCCCCGTGCGGGCCTCGAAGGGGGCTCGCACGGTTTCGATTCTTGAGGTGGCGTCCGGGTCACCGTTTCGAGTTCTGTCGCCCGAATTCTCGGGTGGATCCTCGGCCGAGGCGTTCTGCCAGAGCCCCGATGATTCTTGCTTTTGTCGGAAAGGTAACCCATGAAGAAGGCCTTCACACTCATCGAGCTGCTGGTGGTGATCGCGATCATTGCGCTCTTGATCGGCATCCTGCTCCCGGCGCTGGGCAAGGCCCGGGGCACGGCCCGCAACGTGGTCAGCCAGTCGAACATGCGTTCGATGGGGGCCTCGTCGGCGAACTTCGCCGCGGACAGCAACGACAAGATCTTCAGCTTCCATCCCAACGTGTCCATCGGGCAGACCCAGATCATCGAGATCCTCGAGCGCCGCACCGGGCGTGCCAAGGGCGGGGGGACGTCGTCGGCGCTGGTCAACCTGTCGAGCATCATGCCGCACCGCCGGTACCAGCACCTCGTGCTGTTCGATTACCTGACCTCCCAGCTGCCCGAGCAGACCGCGGCCAGCCCATTCGACCGCAACCTGGCCGAGTGGATGGAGGACCCCGTCGCGGCCCAGGAGACCACGGTGCCCTACGTGGGTGGCACGGTCCCCGCGTTCTACGACCGCAGCTCGAACTGGCCCAGCGATGATGTCCGCCAGCTCTGGCCGTACGCCTCGACGTACCAGGTCGTGCCCGCGGCGTGGAACGTCAACAACAACCGCGGCAAGCAGAAGTCGTGGTACCCGACCAGCAGCACGCCGCACCTCTTCACCCGCAGCGAGAGCTATGCAGGGGTCGGCCAGCAGCGGTTCTACAAGGACGTGGCCTTCCCCTCGAGCAAGGTGCACATGTTCGAGGAGTTCGACCGGCTCTCCAAGAGCGAGGGCATCTGGTTCGCCTTCCCCGAGGCCAAGTGCAACCTGCTCTTCTTCGACTCCTCGGTGCGGAACCTCGCCTCGCGTGAGGCCAACCACGGCTGGAACCCGCAGACGCCCAATGTCGTCTGGCGTCAGAAATACAAGGCCCTGGACACCTTCCCGCTCTACAACGGTCACAAGGTCCGCGACGAGTGGTTCATGAAGTACCGCTGGACCCGCGAGGGCCTGGGCGGGCTGGACTTTGGCGGCAAGGACGTCAACCTGCCCGACGGCATCACCGGCGAGGAGCAGGAGCCGGGCTGATCGCTCCCGGCATGGATCTTCACCCAACGGGACCCGATAAAAGCCCGTTGGAATTTAGGATCGTGGACGGCATCGCCCCGGCGGTCTTCATCCACTATGCTGTACGCCCCGGGTGTGCGATAGCGTCACACCGATAATTGCGACACGTCACGGCGCGGGAAAAAGGGTTCACACCCGCTCGGCCTGAAAGGATACTCCGATGAAAAAGGCGTTTACTTTGATTGAGCTGCTGGTGGTCATCGCGATCATCGCACTTCTCATCGGCATCCTGCTCCCGGCGCTGGGCAAGGCCCGGGGCACGGCCCGCAACGTGGTCAGCCAATCGAACATGCGTTCGTTGGGAGCGTCGGCGGCGAACTTCGCCTCGGACAGCGACGACAAGATCTTCAGCTTCGCCCAGAGCCTCAACGCGTCGCAGAAGCAGGCGATCGATATCCTGAGCGCGCGGACCGGCCGCGAGATCGGTGGCGGCAGGCCGAGCGCGCTGATTCGTCTCAACAGCATCACCCCGAGCCGTCGGTACCAGCACTTCGTGCTGTTTGATTATCTGACCTCGCAGCTGCCCGAGCAGATCGCCTCAAGCCCGTTCGACCGCAACCTGGCCGAGTGGCAGGACAACCCGGTCGAGGCCCAGACGACCTCGGTGCCCTACGTGGGCAGCTCGGTCCCCGCGTTCTACGACCGCAGCTCGAACTGGCCCAGCGACGATGTCCGCCAGCTCTGGCCGTACGCCTCAACGTACCAGGTCGTGCCCGCGGCGTGGAACGTCAACAACAACCGCAGCAAGCAGCGGTCGTGGGCTCCAACCGGTGATACGCCGCACCTGTTCTTCGTGGGGCAGGCTCAGCAGCGGTACTACAAGGACGTGGCCTTCCCCTCGAGCAAGGTGCACATGTTCGAGGAGTTCGACCGGCTCTCCAAGAGCGAGGGCATCTGGTTCGCCTTCCCCGAGGCTAAGTGCAACCTGCTCTTCTTCGACTCCTCGGTGCGGAACCTCGCCTCGCGTGAGGCCAACCCGGGCTGGAACCCGGCCAGTCCCAATTCGGTCTGGCGTCAGAAGTACAAGGCCCTGGACACCTTCCCGCTCTTCAACGGGCACAAGACCCGCGACGAGTGGTTCATGAAGTACCGCTGGACCCGCGAGGGCCTGGGCGGGCTGGACTTTGGCGGCAAGGAAATCAACCTGCCCGAGGGCATCACCGGCGAGGAGCAGGAGCCGGGTTGATCCCGGTTGGACGGGGCTCATCGGCGTCGGGCGGGCGTTCGGCGCCCTCCCGGGTGTCAGCCCGTGACGGCGGCCCATCACGGGCGATCTGGCGCGGCGTGACCCGCCTGGAAGGTGAGCGGCATGAGTACGGTTGAACCCAGGAGCCGAGCGGCATTCACCCTGATCGAACTGCTGGTGGTCATCGCGATCATTGCGCTCTTGATCGGGATCCTGCTGCCGGCGTTGGGCAGGGCCCGGGCCTCGGCCCGGAACGTGGTCAGCCAGGCGAACATGAAGGCGATGGGAGCCACCGCTCAGAACTACGGGGCGGACTTCGAGGACTTCGTCTTTGGGTATCACGAGACCGGTGCCAATCAGACCGCGAGACGCCAGATCGAGATCCTTGAAAACAGAACGGGACGGTCTGATCTGGCCCCCAACATGACCCGCCTGCCTCATCGGCGGACCTCGCACTTCTCGCTGTTCGACTACCTCACGGTTCAGTTCCCCGAGCCCATCGCGGCCAGCCCGTTCGACCGCAACCTGCTCGAGTGGCAGGAGGACCCGAAGGGGGCCGAGGAGGCCAAGGAGCTCCCGTACCAGAACGGGACGAAGCTCGGCGGGGGGTACGACAAGGACAACGGGTGGACGGACAAGGGCGTGGTGCAGCTCTGGCCGTACGGCTCGACCTACCAGGTCGTGCCCGCGACCTGGCTGCCCGACCACGCCCCGAAGAACTACGGCCCGTCGAGAGACCTGCCGCACACCTTCGCCACGCCGAGTGGGAGCTACAAGCTTGGCGGCCGACGTATCAGCCAGGTGGCGTTCACGTCGTCGAAGGTGTGGATGTTCGAGGAGTTCGACCGGATGACCGACTCTGCCGGGATCTACTACTTCTACAACGAGGCGAACGTCAACCTGTTGTTCTTTGATGGCTCCGTGCGTCAGTTGCGCAGCGAAGATTCCAACCCGGGGTGGAACCCGAAGCAGCCGAGCAACGCGGTCTTCCGTCAAAAATACGCGGCCCTGGACACCTACCCCCTCTTGGCAAGGGGGCACCGGGGCCAGGAGCGGAATTCCGTCAAGTACCGATGGACGCGAGAGGGGCTCCAGGGCGTGGACTTTGGAGGCAAGGAAGTCAAACTCCCCCAAGGTGCCCAGGGCGAAGAGCTATACCCGAATGATCCGATCTGATCTCCTTCGGGCTCGGGGCTCCGAGCGGGGTGAGAATCGAGAAACCTACCGGGGCCGGGCCGCGGACGAGAAGTGAACAGGAAGGGCTGTCATGCGTCAGAAAAATCAGAACCACGGATTCACCCTGATCGAGTTGCTGGTGGTCATCGCGATCATCGCGCTACTCATCGGGATCCTGCTCCCGGCGCTGGGCAAGGCCCGGGGCACGGCCCGCAACGTGGTCAGCCAATCGAACATGCGTTCGATGGGTGGCTCGTCGGCGAACTTCGCCGCGGACAGCGACGACAAGATCTTCAGCTTCAACCCCAACATCAACATCGGGCAGGGCGAGTCGATCAACATCCTCAGCCGCCGAACCGGGCGCCCCAAGGGGGGCGGGAAGCCGTCGGCGCTGGTGACCCTGACGACGATCATGCCGCACCGCCGGTACCAGCACTTCGTGCTGTTCGACTATCTGACCTCGCAGCTGCCCGAGCAGATCGCGGCCAGCCCGTTCGACCGGAACCAGGCCGAGTGGATGGAGGACCCCGTCGCGGCCCAGGAGACCACGGTGCCCTACGTGGGCGGCAAGGTCCCGGGGTTCTATGACCGGACCGACGGGTGGGGCAACGCGGATGTCTTGCAGCTCTGGCCCTACGCCTCGAGCTACCAGGTCGTGCCCGCGGCGTGGAACCCCAACAACAACAGCGGGCAGAAGAAGACCTGGATCCCCTACGTTGATTCGCCGCACCGCTTCACCTCCACCACCGGGGGGAACTGGTCGGTCGTCGGTCAGCAGCGGTACTACAAGGACGTGGCCTTCCCCTCGAGCAAGGTGCACATGTTCGAGGAGTTTGACCGCCTCTCCAAGAGCGAGGGCATCTGGTTCGCCTTCCCCGAGGCCAAGTGCAACCTGCTCTTCTTCGACTCCTCGGTGCGGAACCTCGCCTCGCGTGAGGCCAACCACGGCTGGGACCCGTCCAAGCCCAAGCAGGAATGGCTGCAGAAGTACCGACCCCTGGACACCTTCCCGCTTTACAACGGTCACAAGGTCCGCGACGAGTGGTTCATGAAGTACCGCTGGACCCGTGAGGGCCTTGGCGGGCTGGACTTTGGCGGCAAGGACATCAACCTGCCCAACGGTATCACCGGCGATGAGCAGGAGCCGCAGTAGCGCCGGGGTGATCTCCCCCCGACCGTCAGTCTTCACAGGCCCGCCGATCCAAGGATCGGTGGGCCTTTCTTTTCTGGAGGGCATCGTGAGCCTGGCGGGGCCGCGAGCGTCGGGCCGGACGAGTGACCGAATCCTCGAAATACTCTTGACAGCGTCGAGAGAATCCTGACAATTGAAACTAGCCGGTGCTTGGCGGGCCGGCATAAGGGGATTCTGATGCAACATGATTCAATGAAGAGTCGTCGTGCGTTTACGCTGATCGAGTTGGTGGTTGTGAATGCCGTGCTCGTGGCGGGCGTGGCCGTCCTTCAGCCCGCGGTGAACCGCGGCCGGGGCGCGGCCATGGACGTGCAGAGCCGGCAGAATCTGAGCACGCTCGGTGCCGGCAGCGCGAGCTTCGGCGCGGACAACGCCGGGATGATCTTCGCCTATGACACGAACCTGAGCACCGGCATTCAGCAGGCGACTCAGATCCTGAGCCGACTGACCGGGCGTCCGGTCGCGGCGGGCACGCCCGATTCCCTGCAGCCGCTTGCGAACATCCCGCCGCAACGCCGGTACCAGCACCTCGTGCTGATGGACTACCTCGGGGCCCAGCTGCCCGAGCCGATTCTGGCCAGCCCGTACGACCGCAACTTGATCGAGTGGCAGGCCGACCCGATCTTCGCGCAGGACAACACCGTGCCGTACGCCAGCGACGACGTTCCCGCGAGCCACGACCGCAGTTCGAACTGGCCCGCGGCGGACGTGCGACAGATGTGGCCCTACGGCTCGAGCTACCAGGTCGTGCCCGCGGCGTGGAACCCGAACAACGACAACGGGAACCCGGGATCGTGGGCACCCGTAGCCGATACCCCGCACCTGTTTACGATCGACAAGGGCCAGCAGCGGGCCTACCCCGAGGTCGCGTTCCCCTCGGGCAAGGTGCACCTGTCGAGGAGTTCGACCGGTCCGGCCAGAACAAGCTCGGCGCGCCGCTCTGGTTCGCGATCCCGGAGGCCCGGTGCAACCTGCTCTTCTTCGACGGCTCGGCCCGCCGCCTCCCCTCGCGGGCGGCCAATCCCGGCTGGAACCCGCGACGACCCGATCAAGAATGGACGCAGAGATACAAGGCGCTGCACACGTTCCCGGTTATTTCTCGTGAGTCGGGGTACCGGCAAATTGACCGATTCACGATGAAGTATCGCTGGACCCGTGAGGGGCTCGGCGGGATCGACTTCGGCGGCAGGGACGTGTACCCGACCGGCGAGGCGGGAGCCCGAGTGCGTCGGGCCGACTCACGCGGCCGCACAACCCCGGAATAGGGGTTCTGAACGGGTCCCACCCTTGAATCCGTCTTGACAACGGCTTCACAATCCGTGATGATGCGTTGGAACCGGTGTTCGCCGGGTCACAAGGGGTATCACATGAAGCGAGCCTTCACGCTCATCGAGCTTCTGGTTGTCATCGCCATCATCGCGCTGCTTATCGGGATCCTGCTCCCGGCTCTGGGCAAGGCCCGCGCCTCGGCGCGCAGCCTGGTGTGCGCGTCCAACCTCCGATCACTGGGCACCAGCTCGAACAACTACGCGGCTGATTACAAGGACGCGTTGTACGCCTTCAGCTGGAAAGGCGGCGGGACCTACATGGTCGCCGGGCTCGACAAGCCCAAGACGATTACCAGCGGTGGGCCCGACGGCGGGTACGTCAACGCCGCGGCCTGGCAGCAGATGGACATCATCCGCCGCCGCACCGGCCGACTCGATTTCCCGCCCGTCACCCAGCGGCTGGCCCATCGGCGATACTCGCACCTGGTGCTGTTCGACTTCCTCACCGTGCAGCTCCCCGAGCCGATCGCGATCTGCCCGATGGACCGGAACCAGGAGGAATGGGCCGAGGACCCCGAGCGGTCTGAGGAGCAAGAGATCCTGCCCTACCAGGGCAAGATCGGCGGCGGCTCGGGCAACGCGACCGGGTACGACAACGACAGCAACTGGAAACGCACCGTCAAGCTCTGGCCCTACGCCTCCTCCTACCAGACCGTCCCCGCGGCGTGGAACCCGGACCGCGAGCCGGGCACCTACACCCCCTCGACGCAGAGCTCCAACCTCTTCGGCCCGTTCACGACGGGCGGGGGGTTCTTCCCGCTCGGCGGCCGCCGGTACAGCCAGGTGCAGTTCCCCTCGCAGAAGGTCCATCTGTTCGAGGAGTTCGACCGTCTGAGCGATTCGGCGGGCATCTGGTATGCCTACGAAGAGGCCAAGTGCAACCTGCTCTTCTTCGACGGCTCGGTCTCCCGCCGCCGCACCGATGATGCCGGCGCGGGCTGGAACCCCAGCACGCCCGGGACGCTCTTCATGCGCCAGTACACCCCGCTCGACAAGTTCCCGCGTTGGATTGATGGCGACCACCGCCGCCGGCTGCACCTCTGGTACCGCTGGACACGCGGCGGGCTCCAGGGCCTCGACTTCGGCGGCAAGGAAGTCGGCGTCCCCGACAACGTGCTCAAGGACCCGAGGTACCCGGGCAACGGGTAACAATCGCGATATTGCTATAGAACACCGGCGCCGCGAGCGACCGCTCGCGATGACTGAGGCACGAACCCGGGTTCCGTGTTTGGCACCCCGGTGCTCTGTTTAATCTTGACAACGCCCGCCTCGGCCGCGATGATACCTGTTCGGTATCTAAGTCGCGACGAAGAGGGGCTCTGAAGATGAAACGGCGTTCACACGGATTGAGTTGCTCATCGTGGTGCTGATGGCGGTGGTGCTGTTCGCGGTGCTGAGCACCGCGGAGGCCCGCAGCCGCAGCGCGGACCGGACCACCCAGAGCCAGTTCAACCTTCGGCTGCTCGGGGCGGGCAGCGCCGGCTTCGCATCCGATAACGCCGGCGAGATCTTCACCTTTGATCCGAACATCAATGTTGGCCGGATTGAGGCGATCGACATCATCAGCCGGCTCACCGGGCGGCCGATCGGTGGCGCAGAGCCGAACAGACTGTTGTCTCTGCAGTCCATCATGCCGCACCGCCGGTATCAACATTTGGTGCTGTTCGACTACTTCGGATCCTCGGCGACCAACGAGGTCGCGGCCAGCCCGTTCGACCGCAACCTGCTCAACTGGCAGGCCGAGCCGGTGCTGGCACAGAGCACCACGGTGCCGTACGTGAGTCAGATACCGCCTGCGGGCACTGACAGAAGCGTGCAATGGAACAACGACGATGTTCGTCAATTGTGGCCGTACGGCTCGACGTACCAGACCGTGCCCGCGGCGTGGAACCCGAACAACAACAACGGCGAGCAGAAATCATGGGTGCCCGTTAACGATACGCCAAATCTGTTTTCGCCATCTGGATCTACGAGCTTGTCTGGCCAACAGCGGTACTACCCGGGAGTCGTGTTTCCCTCGGGCAAGGTGCACCTGTTCGAGGAGTTTGATCGCTATCGGTGGCGAGACCACCTCTGGTTTGCCTACCCCGAAGCCAAGTGCAACCTGCTCTTCTTTGATGGCTCGGTTCGCCGATTGCTCTCGAGCGATTCCAATCCGGGTTGGAACCCGAGCAGCCCAAGCACCGTCTGGAACCAGCGGTACTACCCGCTCGACAAGTTTCCGCGGTACGCCATTGGGTATAAAACCTTTGACGAATTCTTCATGAAGTACCGCTGGACGCGCGAGGGGCTCGGCGGCATCGACTACGGCGGCGATGAGCCCAACCGGCCCACATCCGCCAACCCAAAGCACAGACCGGATCCGACCGGGAGCACATCATCGCCCCGCGACATCAAGACTGCCGGAGCCTCCCCGATCGACTGAGTGGGTCGGCGCTGCGGGCTTAGCCACCGCGGGCTCGGCGGATCATCAGCTTGAGCGCGTCGATCCGGTCCTGGATCAGGTCAAAGTCCAGCCCGTCGTACGACTTGACGATCGTGTCCATCTCGAGTTCTTCAGCCGCCTTGAGCATCCGCTTGATCTCGGCGAGCTTCTTGGTCGTGCCCTGAGCGATCTGTCCCGCGTACCCGATCGTCATGTTGTCGTCGATCCCGTCGAGCTGGATCAGCAGCGATCTGACCGCGGTGTCGATCCGGTCGCGCAGATCGTCGGACTTCTCGTTCCACTCCTCGGAGGAATCGAGCCCGAACGAGCCGGCGTTGTCCCAGGGCCCCAGGCGGATCGCCGAGACGATGCTCTCGAGCGAATCGTCGGCCATCGCCCGGGCCACGCCCAGCTCCGCGGCCTTCTTCGCCGTGAGCGTCAGGATCTGCTGGTCCGTGTCCACCTGCTCGTACTCCATGCCCGGGGCGGTGGCGTTGGCCCCGATATCGGTAAGCCTCCAGGCGTCGTTGCTGCCCCGCTGGCGGTACTTCCAGACCTCGTTCTCCGAGACCATCATCGCTCGGACGATCACCGGCTCGTGCCCCTTGGCCTCGGCGGCGGAGGAGAGCCTGGCGGCCAGGATCGAGTTCATCTTCTTGTCCACCTCGACCTCGCCGGTGGCGGTCTGCGAGAAGACGACCGCGCCGCCGAAGTCTGATCCGGGGGCCATGCTCAGCGTGTCGCACTCAAACATCGGCCAGATCGACGCGCTGATGGCGCTCTCGATCAGCCCGTGGTACCGCAGGTCGTCCTCGTACCGCTCCATGATCTCGACGATCCGGTCGGCGGCCCAGACCTCCCCGCCGCCCGAGTCGATCCGGAAGACGACGTCCGTCACGCCGCGCTCAACCGCCCAGCTCAGCGCCACGTCCACGGCCTTGGGGTAGATGTCCCCGCCGAACTCGCCGACCAGCGGGACCTCGAGCACGAGCGCATACCCCTCCCGCTTGAGCACCTCGACCTTGGCCGGCACCGGTGCCGGCCGGGCCGTCCCATCGGAGGGGGTGCCTGTGGAGGGGGTGCCCCCTCGTCTGGTTGTCGGGGCCGGGTCGTCCACGGGGGCACCGGGCAGGTCGTCGGTGTCCACGATCTCGCGGACGCGCCACTTCTCGATCTTCATCGTCGTCTTGATGTTGCTGACCGTGGTCTCGATCTCGACGACGCGGTCGGTGTTGTTGATGATGGTGCCGATGTAGACGGTGCCGTTGCGGAGGATGACCTTGTCGGTCAGCGAGCCCGCCCAGGCCGAGCCGGTCGCCCAGGCCGAGCTTGCTATCGCGAGCCCCGCCGCCAGTGCCAGCGACCGAACGCCCCGGCCCAAGCCCCAGTTCGAGATCCGCCCGGTGTTCCGCGTGTCGGTCTTCAGCATCGTGCACCTTTCAGCAGCAACCCGGAATCGGGCCCGGCGAGTGTACCAAACACAACCCCGATTGCAGCCCGGGATTGCATTCTTTGCGGGGGTTTCCTATCTATCCTTCGCTTGTGAAGCACCAGCGGTTCGACATCGTGGTCATCGGGGGGGGGCACGCCGGGGCCGAGGCGGCCTGGGCCGCTGCAAACGCGGTCGGCACCCCCAAGTCCGTGGCCCTCGTGACGCTCGACGCCGCCAAGATCGGCGTCATGAGCTGCAACCCCGCGATCGGGGGCCTGGCCAAGGGGCAACTGGTCCGCGAGATCGACGCGCTCGGCGGGCTCATGGGGCTCGCCGCGGACGCCACCGGGCTCCAGTTCCGGTTGCTCAACACCTCCAAGGGCCCAGCCGTACACGGCCCACGCTGCCAGAGCGACCGCCACGCCTACGCCGCTGCGGTGCAATCGCTGATCGCCTCGCGACCCGAGATCGTGGTGATCCAGGGCGCGGTGGAGGGGTTTGTCACCGAGGAATTCGAGGGCAACCGCCCGAGCCTTACCGGCGTGCGTGTGCGCACACCCGCGGGCGATGTCGAGTTGCAGACGAAGGCCGCGGTGCTCACGACCGGCACGTTCATGCGCGGGCTGATGCACACGGGCGAGGACACCGCGTCCGGCGGGCGGCACGGCGAGGCCGCGACCTCGGCCATCTCCGAGTCCCTGCTCGCGCTCGGCTTCGAGCTGGGCCGCCTCCGGACCGGGACCCCGCCACGGCTCCGCAAAGACACGATCGACTGGGAGAGCCTGCCCGAGCAGATCGGCGACGAGCGGCCCACGCCCTTCTCCGATCTCACCGGCACCGACGAGTGGCGCGAGCTGGCGAAGAACCGGTCACTCCCGATCAACCTCGACCGCTTCCCCGCGATCGAGCAGCTCTCGTGTCGGCAGACGCACACGACGCCCGAGATCCACGGGCTGATCCGGGCCAACCTGCACCGGGCCCCGATCCACACCGGGCAGATCGCCAGCTCGGGCCCGCGATACTGCCCGAGCATCGAGGACAAGGTCGTGCGGTTCGCCTCGCGCGAGCAGCACGGCGTCTTCCTCGAGCCCGAGAGCCACACCTCCGACTGGGTCTACTGCAACGGCATCGCGACCTCGCTGCCCGCCGATGTTCAGGACCAGATCATCGCGGGCCTGCCCGGGTGTGAGAACGCCGAGATCGTGCAGCACGGGTACGCGGTCGAGTACGACATGGTCCGCCCGCACCAGATCCACGCGACCGGGATGACCAAGCTGATCGACGGGCTGTTCCTGGCCGGGCAGATCAACGGCACCAGCGGCTACGAAGAGGCCGCGGCCCAGGGGCTCATCGCCGGCGTCAACGCGGCCCGGTTTGCCCGGGGCGACGCGGCGTGGGTGCTGGGCCGAGACGAGGCCTACCTGGGCGTGCTGATGGACGACCTGGTGACCAAGACGCCGACCGAGCCGTACCGCATGTTCACGAGCCGCGCCGAGCATCGGCTGATCCTGCGGTCCGACAACGCCGCGGATCGGCTCACCCCGCTCGCGATCGAGATGGGCCTGCTGCAAACCACGGAGCTGGGGCGGGCCCGCGCCCGCGTGTTCGCCTCTCGGCGTGAGCGTCTCGGCGCAGTGCGGGCGGCGGTCGAGGCGACGACGCTCGACGGGGAGCCGCTGTCGCGTTGCATCCTGCGGGCTGAGTTTGGCTTAGAGCAGCTCTGCGCGGCACTGCCGGGGGTTGCGGCGCCCGAGGGTGTGTGGAAGACGGTGCACGCCGAGGGGCGGTACGAGCCGTACATCGCTCGCGGGGAGGCCGAGATCCGTCGCCAAGCCGAGCTTGAGCGCAAGCGGCTGCCCGAGGCCGTGGAGTACGCGTCGCTGCCGGGGCTGCGGACCGAGGCGGTGATCGCGCTGAGCCGGTTCCGACCCGCAACCTATGGCCAGGCGGGCCGGCTCGAGGGCATCACGCCGGCGGACCTCACGCTGCTCGCGGTGCACCTGCACCGCCGCCGTGCCTGGCCCGAGTCGGCCGAGTCGGCTACGTTGATGACGGGCTCTCCCGAAACCGAGGCTCCCTCTTCTGAACGGCCCGCGTCATGATGCTCCCAAACCCTGAGCTTGTTCTGCTTGCCGCGGGGACCCCGCCCGCCGCGGTCGTGATCGACCTTCTCAAGATCCTGGCGTGCGCCGGGCTGGTGGCCGCGGCGCTGGGTCGGCTGCACATCGCGGTGATCCCCGGGTTCCTCATCGCCGGCGCGATCATCGGCCCCGGAGCGCTCGGGCTCATCGACGACGCGGCCTCGATCCAGGAGATCACCTCCGTCGCGATCGTGCTGCTTATGTTCGGCATCGGGCTGCACCTGGACGCCTCGGTGCTGCGGCGCGGGGCCGCGACCATCATCGCCGCGGGCATCCTGACCACGGTGGGCACGGTCCTGGTCGCGACACCCGTCGCGATGCTCTTCGGTCTGGCGTGGCCCAGCGCCGTCGCGGTCGCGATGGCCGTCTCGCTCTCGTCCACCGCGGTCGTCATGCGGCTGCTGCAGCAGAAGCGGGAGGTCTACTCCTCGCACGGGCGGCTCACCTTCGGTGTGCTGCTCATGCAAGACCTGCTGGTGGTGATCATGCTCGCGGTGCTGCCGGTGCTGGCCGCGGTCGTGGCCAAGGGCGAGAGCGTCTCGCACGACGCCTCCCAGGCGCTCCCGGCTTCTGGGGGAGCCGCGAGCCTGGGGCACACCACCCCGCCGATCTGGGTCGCGCTGATCACGGTGGGGCTGATGATCGTGCTGGGCAAGGTCCTGCTGCCCCGGTTCATGACGCTGATCGCCAAGGGGCGCAGCGAAGAGATCCTGCTTGTTATTGCCGCCGCGGTCGCGCTTGGGGCCTCGGTGCTCACGGGCTACGTCGGGCTGAGCCCCGAGCTTGGCGCGTTCCTCGCCGGCTTCCTGCTCTCGGCGACCCCGTTCCGCTACCAGCTCTCGGGGCAGATCTCCCCGCTGCGTGACCTGTTCATGGCGGTCTTCTTCACCGCGGTCGGGCTCGAGCTGAACCTCACCACGATCTGGCCCGACCTGCACTGGGTGCTGCTGGGCACGCTGCTGGTGCTCTCGATCAAGGCCACGATCATCTCGACGGTCTCGTGGGCGGTGGGCGCCTCGGCCCCGATCGCCGCCCGGGCCGGGATTACGCTCGCCCAGGCCGGCGAGTTCAGCCTGCTCATCGCGGCCAGCGCGATCGGCATGGGGGTCATCACCGACCAGACCGGCTCGGTGCTCATCGCGGTGGTGGTGCTGAGCCTGATCGTGACGCCCTGGCTCGAGACGCTCGGCGGGTACACCAGCCGCCGCATTATGCACGTCCCGCCGGCGCCCTGGTTCAAGCTGCCCGCGATCGGCGAGGCGGTGGTGAGGCCCAGCCCCGAGCAAGTCGCGGGGCAGACGCCCGAGGACGGGGCCGACTGCCCCGTCGAGGTCGCTCGCGCCAGCGAGGTCATCGTCGCGGGCTTCGGCCCGGTCGGCCGCGCCTGCGTGGAGCGCTTCGACAAGGCCGGCGTCCGCTCCACCATCGTCGAGCTCAACGCCCTGACCGTGCGCACGCAGGCGGCGCTGGGCCGGTCGGTCGTGTTCGGCGACATCACCAACCCCGAGGTGCTGCAGAACGCGGGCCTCGACGAGGCCCAGGCCGTGCTGATCACCATGCCCGATCACGAGGTGATGCTGCGGGCGGTGAGCGTGATCCGGAGCCTGCGGCCCGACATCTACATCGCGGTTCGGGCGAGCCTTGTCAGCTGGGCGCACCGGGCCAAGGAGCTGGGGGCCAACGACGTCGCGGTGTCGGAGCTCACCGTCGCCGAGGCGTTGGCCAAGCACGCGATGAAGGTGGCCGAGGCCGGGGAGTTGCGCAAGAACGGGCCGTCCAGACCCGCCGAGCCAGAGTGAGCCGCTCGGTCCGCGTCGGGCTCACGTTGCTTCGGGCTCACTCGGGCAGCAGGCGGATCTCGTCACGAAGGATCGCGGCGAGCTCGTAGTTCTCGTCCATGATGGCCTCGTTGAGCCGCCGACGGAGCTCGGCCTTCTGGCTCACCGGGAGCATCGGCACCAACGCCTCACGCATCGACCGGAGCATCTCGGCCTCCTTGGATGAATCGAAGCCCTCCGCGTCGCCCAGCTTGTCAAACGCCGCCCGCAGCGCCTCGAGCCCCTGGTCGAGCGCGAGGATCGCGAGCTTGGGCTCGCTGTCCTTGATCGCCTGGCTCGCCATCGCGCGGGCCCGCATCATCAGGATGTACGGGCGGTGACTCTCGAGGCTGGTCCGGTCGTTCTCGCTCTCGGCGTGCTCCGCCATCAGCTCGAGCACCCTCAGGTTCCGCGTCGTGTCGCGGACCACGCCCTCGAAGTCCTCGAGCACCAGCAGCGCCACGTAGCGGTGGTAGTACTGCAGCGCCTCGTCGCGCAGGCCTCGGCAGTGCGTGCCCGTCAGCTTGGGCTGGTCGGCGGCCGAACCAGATCCGAGCTCGTCGGCGTCCAGGACATCCGGGGCCTCGAACGAGCCGGTGGCGATCTCGTCGTCTCCCTCGGGCTCGTCGCCGTCGTTATCGGCCTCGTCGCTCTCGTCTTCGCCGTCGGCGGCGTCGGCCTCTTCGGGGCTCAGGTCGGGCTCGAGCCCGTCGAGGCGGGCCTCGTGGTATTCGAGCAGGCTGTCGTACCCGAAGGGCTGCTCGCCGTCGGGCCGCCCCTCCGCGTTCATCTGGAGGATTCCCAGGTCGAGGCGGACCTGGAGTTTGGGCTCGTCGTCGGTTCCCTCGATGAGGCGAACGTGGAGCTCGCCCGGTTCATAGGGCCATTCTTTGAGGATTTCGGTGAGATCGCGGTTCATGGGTCCTCAGCGTGGATGGTGATGCGGGGCACCCTTGATATCGGTCAAATCGGGGTTTTCCGGCCCGTCAAGGGGGGGTGAGGCGCCTTCGGACCATGGTAGCCCGGCCACAGGCGGCTCAACCCGTGCAATCGCTCGCCACCCAATGCGAAAAAAGATCGCATCGATCCCCCGTCTTGAGGGATATTTCTCTTTAACCGATGGCAGATTTCGGCTAGACTCATGGAGCAGGTGGACGGGACGAGTGGTTTGTCCCGGCATAACAGCTCTCGCCGGTGTGGTAGCCCTCGAGAGCAGGTGGGTAGGATGAGTGAGAGTCACGTGGGTTCCACGTCTGCGCGGTCGCGCGGTGTGCAATCCGATATTCAGCTGTACCTCAAGGCGATCCGAGAGACGCCCCTTCTGACTGCAGAAGAGGAGCGAGAACTCGGCTGGGCAATTATAAACGATAATTGTCCGGCGGCTCGTGAGCGGATGATCCGCGCGAACCTACGCCTCGTGGTGTCGATCGCCAAAAATTACAACAACCGGGGGCTCCCGCTCACCGACCTGATCGAAGAGGGCAATATCGGCCTTCTCCGTGCGGTCGAGGGGTTTGATCCCGCTCAAGGTGCCAGGTTCAGCACCTATGCCAGTTGGTGGATCAAGCAAGGGATCAAGCGGGCGCTAATCAACGCCACGCAGCCGATCCACATCCCGGCCTACATGGTCGAGCTGATCGCCAAGTGGAAGTCGCATTCCCGCAAGCTCGAGGCCGAGCTGGGGCACGCGCCGACCATGGAGCAGCTCGCCGAGGTGATGGATCTTCCTCTCAAGAAGATCAAGATCATCCGGCGCGCCGTCAAGGCCTTCAAGACGCCCAGCCAGGAGCCCTCCAACGCGGACGGCGAGCTGGTCGGGCTCTCCGAGATGCTCGCCGACCACCGCGTCGGCACGCCCGCCGAGCGGACGCTGCACACCGAAGAGCTGACCGTGTTGCGTCGCCTGCTCGAGACCATCGACGAGCGGGAGGCCATCATCCTGCGTCTCCGGTTCGGGCTCGACGGCTCAGAGCCGATGACGCTCAAGGAGATCGCCGCAGACGTCGGCATCAGCCGCGAGCGGGTCCGCCAGATCATCGAGGAGGCCCTCGGGCGTCTCAACGAGCGGATCACGGACGACAAGCCGAGTCAGTTCTTTCGGCGCGGCGCCGATCCGGCTGAGGTCACAACCACCCGGTACGTCGGCGGCGACAGCGCCGCAGCGGTCGGCTGAGCCCAGAGTCTCTAAACGGCCCCGACGAGCCACCGGGGCCACGGAACCCAATCCGGACGCCGGGTCGCACAAGCGGCCCGGCGTTTTTTACGCGCCGGCACCCTACGATCCAGACCCTCCCCCGCGGCTCGAATAACCGAGGCCGGGGCGGGGTTGACCATCTTCCAGCTTTGATCCAGACCTGACCGAAACGCAAGGAGCCGCGAGTGAGCAACCAAGAGCAACCCCACAAGGTCGTGATCATCGGCTCGGGCCCCGCCGGTTGGACCGCGGCGATCTACGCCGCCCGCGCCAACCTGAGCCCCGTGGTCTACGAGGGCGTGGCCAAGACCAACCCCGGGCCCATCCTCCCCGGCGGGCAGCTCATGCTCACCACCGAGGTCGAGAACTACCCCGGCTTCCCCGACGGTGTTACCGGCCCCGACATGATGGACAAGTTCCGCAAGCAGGCCGAGCGGTTCGGCACCACCGTTGTCGGCGAGGACATCACCCAGGTGAAATTCGGGCTCGAGCCCGGCGAGTTGCACAAGCTCACCACCTCCGCGGGCAAGACGATTCAGGCCCACGCCGTGATCATCTCCACCGGCGCCACCGCCAACTGGATGGGGCTCGAGAGCGAGCTGCGCCTCGCGATGGCCGGCGGCGGCGTCTCGGCGTGCGCCGTCTGCGACGGGGCGCTGCCGATGTTCCGCGCTCAGCCCGTCGCCGTGGTCGGCGGCGGCGACACCGCCATGGAAGAAGCGACCTACCTGACCAAGTTCGCCTCCAAGGTCTACGTTATCCACCGCCGCGACGAGCTGCGGGCCAGCAAGGTCATGCAGGAACGGTTCCTGAGCCAACCCAACGCCGAGGTGCTCTGGAACAAGACCGTCGAGGACTGCCTAGGCCAGAACGACGAGCACGGCAACGAGAAGATCAAGGCCGTGGTCCTCAAGGACACCGTGACGGGCGAGAGCTCGGAGCTGCCCGTGACGGGGCTGTTCATCGCGATCGGGCACACCCCCGCGACCGGGTTCCTGCGTGAGTCGGGCCTGCACTTCAACGACGCGGGGTACATCGATCTCAAGGGGCGGTCCAGCGCGACCACCCGCCCCGGCGTCTTCGCCGCGGGCGACGTGGCCGACGACAAGTACCGCCAGGCGGTGACCGCGGCGGGGATGGGGTGCCAGGCGGCGCTGGATGCGGAGCACTACCTCGGGGGCCAGGGCATCGCGTGAGGCTCGGCTCTGTCGGGCGTTGAGAGGCGTAAGCTGAGCGGCGCCGACGGCGCACGAAAAAGCGGCCCCCGGGGGGGCCGCTCAAGAGTGCCTGATTGGATTGAGCCGGTTTAGCCCTCGGACTCGAACTCGGCGAGCCGGTCCTCGAACTCCGGCAGGTACTGCTCGAAGCTCTCGGATTCGCCGACCAGCTTGATCGCCTTCTTCTGCTGCTTGATGGCTTCCTTGACGTCGCCGTTCTTGAACAGGGCCAGGGCGTAGGTGTCCAGGATCATCGGGTCCTTGAACTCGGAAAGCCCGGCGGCCTGATGGGCCATGTCCAGCGCGAACTGGTAGTCGCGGTGGGGGATCGGGGCGTCCGGGTTGATCACGGTCCACGACAGCGAGTTGAGCATCTGGGCGTTGACCTCATCGCTCTGAGCGACGATGGCCCGACCGATCTGGTACCCCTTGGTGGCGGCGGCCTCGTCGTCCGAACGCATGCCGGTCATGAAGGCGTTGAAGGCCTTTTCCTGCAGCTGCTCGGCCTTGGCCTCGGCGATCGCGGCGTCGTAGTCGATCTCGCCCTTGACGGCGGCCTCGAGTGACTCGTCGATCCCCATCGGGTGCCCGGACCACGCGACTTTGCCGTTGCCGTCCACGATGAATGCAGCCGGGATGCCGTTGCGGCCTGCGGCCTTCATCCAGTTCTCAGCCATCTTGGAGTCCTGCTCGAGCGCCACGGTGTAGCCCATCCGGTCGCCCTGGTCATCGACGAACTCGGAGATCCGCTGGACCCAGTCGCCCTGGCTCTCGGTAAACTCACCGGTCTCACGGTCCTGCTTGCGGTCCCAGATGTTGACGCCGATGACCTGGACCTTGTCGCCGTACTCTTTCTGCAACTCGGAGATGTGCGGGAACGCCGCGACGCACGGGCCGCACCAGGTCGCCCAGAACTCGACGACGTAGACCTTGCCCTCCTCGAAGCCATCGACCGACTCACCCTTGACGAACTGGGCGATCTCGAGCTTGGGGGCCTTGTCCCCGATGAACAGGTCCGGGGCCTTAAACTCGAACCCGACCAGCTGGGCCAGGTCCACGCAGCAGGCCTTGGCGCACCCGTCCGGGCAGTCGCCCTTGTCGGCGTGCTCGGCGTGCTCCGGGCCGGCGGTGGCGATCATTGGAAGGCCCATGACACCAGCGGTGATCAACATCTGGACAGACTTGCGCATTGAAATACTCCTTGGGTGTGGCTTGCTCGACCGGGCCCGGACAATGGTTCCCCCAATGCGGCCCGGCACGTCCAATACAGGTTACCTGACATCGACCCGCTCGCTGCGGGCGGACGGCCAAACTCCCTATTTAGTTGCCTTGTTCCACTAAATCTGGGACAGGTCGGCCTCGCCGAGCAGGTGAAACCCTTTACGCCGCAGGATCTGCCCCCCGAGTGTGGGGTCGTCCACCGCCATCGCGATCGTTGGGCGTCCGTTCGGCTTGAGCATCAGCGGGTACGCGAACGCGATATTCAGCTCCGCCCCCAGCAGGCTCAGACACAGGCTGCTCAGCGAGTGTCCCTCGCTCAGCTCCACCACCAGCACGTCGTGCTCGCTGAAGGGCAGGCTGTCGGTGCGGAGGATCCGCCGAGCCTCCTTGGCGCAGTTGGAGATGATCCGGACCACCGCGTGGTCGCTCGCCTCGTGCACGCTGATCGCACAGATCTGGCACTCGGCCCCGTCAAAGTTCTCGACCAGATCGAGCATCTTCCCGACCTTGTTGGTCAGGAAGACGCTGAACTGCGTCACCGTCGGGGCGGCGTACCCCTGCATCGTGCCCAGCGGTGTTGATGAAGAGGACTCGCTCAATCCAGACCCTTCTGTCCTAGGCCGGACCAGCCGCGGGCGGGCCACGAGGCCGACCGCCCAATCCAGCGCCACCCAGCCCAGCCCGAGCCCCCGACTCTATCAGTCTCGGGCGGACCGCTGCAAGCAAAATGCCGGGGAATTCCGGGGGATTTGAACTTCGCCCAGAGCCGGAATCGGTCTGGGATGGACCCCGCGATGAACCCACGAAACGATGAACCCATGAAAAACCCCCCGGTGGTGGGGGGCCACAAATCGAATCGTGTCAGACCGAGAAGCTCGAACCGCACCCGCAGTTCGTGGTCGCGTTGGGGTTGCTGAAGACAAACCCGCGTCCCATGATCTCGTCCTTGAAGTCCACGGTGGTGCCGCCGAGGTAGAGCAGGCTTTTGGGGTCGCAGATGATCCGCACGCCGTGCTGCTCGAAGAGCTCGTCCGAGTCCTTCATGGTCTCGGTGAGGTCGAGGATGTAGCTGAAGCCCGAGCACCCGCCGCCCTTGACGCCCACCCGTAGGCAGACCTTGTCCGCGTCGAGCTCCTGCTGCCCAATGATCGTCTTAATCTCGCGTGCGGCGGACTCGCTCAGGATCACGCCGGTTTGTACTGCTGCGTCCGAGGTCATGGCTAACTCCTTGCCGGCCGGTGGCTTGTCGCCCGGCACATCCCATTGTATCCCATGTCCGCCGGGGGATCACCACCCGACGGCTGTCCGTGACCCCATCTGCTCGGCCTGGGGCCGGTCAGTGGGTGTGGGTGGACTGTTCCGAGGCGATCCCGTTCTTCTGCTTGTAGTCCGCGATGGCCGCCCGGATCGCATCCTCGGCGAGCACCGAGCAGTGGATCTTGACCGGGGGCAGGCTCAGCTCCTCGACGATCTGCGTGTTCTTGATCTGCAACCCCTCGTCGATCGTCTTGCCCTTGAGCCACTCGGTGGCGAGCGACGAGCTGGCGATCGCTGAGCCGCACCCGAAGCACTTGAACTTCGCGTCCTCGATGTTGCCCGCGTCGTCGACCTTGATCTGCAGCTGCATGACGTCGCCGCACTCGGGCGCGCCGACCAGCCCGACGCCGACGTCGGTGCGTTTCTTGATCTGTTCCTGGGTGCCGAACGAGCCCACGTTGCGGGGGTGCTCGTAGTGGTCGATGACCTTGTTGCCGTATGCCATATCAGGCCTCCTGTTCGTGCCTGTGAATTGTCTTGCCGTAAACTGTTCCGCTGAAACCTGTCAGCCCCGATCCGCCGTGGGGCGGAGTGGGCGGGGAGTGGGGGGTTAGTGCGCGCCCCACTCGATCTTGGTGATGTCGATCCCCTCGTTGTGCATGTCCCACAGCGGGCTCAGCTCGCGGAGCTTGTGCACCGCCTCGATCACCTTCTGCGCGGCGTAATCAATCTCAGCCTCGGTGGTGAACCGCCCCATGCTCATCCGCAGCGAGCTGTGGGCCAGGTCGTCGCCGATGCCCAGGCTCTTGAGCACGTAGCTGGGCTCGAGGCTGGCGCTGGTGCAGGCCGAGCCCGAGCTGACCGCGATCTCTTTGATCGCCATCATCAGGCTCTCGCCCTCGACGAACCCGAACGAGATGTTGGTGATGCCGGGCAGTCGCTTCTCGGCATGCCCGTTGATCTGCACGTCGGAGCACCCCGCGACGATCTTGTCCTCGAGCCTCTTGCGCAATGCCAGCAGCCGCTCGCGCTCCGAGTCCATCTCTTGGGCGCACAATTCGCACGCCTTGCCCAGCCCTACGATGCTCGGCACATTGAGCGTGCCCGACCGCATGCCGCGTTCTTGCCCGCCGCCCTCGGTGATCGCGGTGAGCCGCACCCGCGGGCGGCGGCGGCGGACGTACAACGCGCCCACGCCCATGGGGCCATACATCTTGTGCCCGCTCATCGAGAGCAGATCGATGTTGTCGGTCTTGACGTCGGTGGGCATTTTGCCGACCCATTGCGTCGCGTCGGTGTGGAGGATGACGCCCTTCTCGTGGCAGAGCGCACCGATCTCGGGGATCTCGTTGATCGTGCCGATCTCGTTGTTGGCCCACATCAGCGTGACCAGGATCGTGTCGTCACGCAGCGCGCCCTCGACCATGTCCTTGGTGATCAGCCCGTCGGCGCGAGGCTCGAGGTAGGTCACGTCAAACCCGTCCTTCTCCATCCGCTTGCACGGGTCGAGCACGGCCTTATGCTCGTGCTGCGCGGTGATGATGTGCCCGCGACCGGTCTGCCCGGCCGGCTTCTTGGCGTACATCGTCGCGGCGCCCTTGATCGCCAGGTTGTTCGATTCGGTCGAGCCGCTGGTGAAGATGATCTCCTTGCGGTCCGCGCCGATCAGGCTCGCGACCTGCTGGCGGGCGGTATCGACCAGGTCTTCCGAAGCCCAGCCGAAGCTGTGGTTGCGGCTGCCCGGGTTGCCGTACACCGCGTCAAAGCACGGGAGCATCGCCTCAACGACCCTCGGGTCGGTGCGGGTGGTCGCGGCGTTATCCATGTAAATCGGGAGCGTGACGCCCATTGAGAAACCTCCGTGAGGCCGCGTCGTCACAGGGGACACCACGGTCTCATTTAGAATAGTTCCAAGAAGTACATCATATGTTCCCAGTCCTCACCGGACAAGGGCGAGCACCGGGGTCTGGGCGATTTTAGCCCTTGACGTTGGGTCGCTCGTAGCACATCAGCAGGCGGTTTCCCGCGTCATTGTGCCAGACCTTGGTCATGTACGACCGGATGAGCATGAGGCCGCGTCCGCTGGGCTTGTGCAGATTTTCCTCGAGCGTGGGGTCGGGGATCTTGCCGGGGTTGAACCCGGTGCCGCGGTCCTCGACCGCGATGCAGACCCGCTCTGCGTGCACGGCGTACTCGACGGTGATGTCCGTGCCGCTTTGCCCGCCGTTGCCGTGCACGAAGGCGTTGGTGATCGCCTCTTCGAACGCGAGTCGGATGGCGAACTGAGAGCTGGTGGGGAAGCCGAGTTGCTCGATCTCGCCGAAGAGCCGACTCTCAAGCTGGTCGATCTGCGCCCGGTCGTGGACCAGCCGCGTGATCGTGGCTCCCGGGATGTTCACGTCTCGGTCACTCATAAGCGTGGGGCGTTGGGGCGTGCTTGTGGGGGCCTGGGGGGGCGTGTGGGGGGCGGTGAGGACGCTTGGGGGTCCTAGAAGCTGGTCCTGGCCTCGTCGCTGGTCTCATGGATCTGGAAGAGCTTGTCGAGGCGGGTGATGGTGAAGACCTCGTAGATCTGCGGGTCGATGTCTGCCAGCCGCAGCGAGCCGGACTTGTCCGCGATGCGTTTGTTGATGGTGATGAGGGCCCCCAGCGCCGCCGAGGAGAGGTGATCGACGTTGTTGAAGCTGATGAGCAGCTTGGGCGAGCCGGTGTCGTCGATCAGGCGTCCGATCTCGTCGCCGATCGCCTGGATGTTCGCCTCGTCGAGGATGTTGCGGTCGAGGAACTCGACCTGAGTCACCTCGCCCTGCTGTGAAATCCGTAAGCGTGACTCGTGGCCGGCCATAGCGATTCTCCAAGACTGAGGGGGTCCGTCGCGGGCGATCACCCGGGGCGCTGACTATAGAGCCCTCGCCCACCCGGCACCCGAGGGGGCGGGGGGCAAAATCCGGGCCCCGTCGGCTGCTCGCGCCGAGCGGGCTTGCCGGGCGGGTTCCAAAACAAAGGCCGCCGGGCCCCGTGTGGAGCCCGGCGGTCGTGAGATCAGTGGGGGGGTGTCGGATCAGTCGATGCCGAGCTGATCGAGCAGGCCGGGGAAGTTCCGCTCCTCTTCCTCGTCCTGGATCAGGATCTGGGGTCGGATGAGGATGATGAGGGTGGACTCTTCTTTGACGTCGATCCGGTTGGAGAAGAACCGGCTCAGGACGGGGATCTTGGAGAGCACGGGCACGCCGGTCTCGACCTCGACCTCCTTGATGACCCGCTGTCCGCCGAGCAGCAGCGTGCCCTGGTCGGGCACGGTGACGGTGGTGCGGATGGTGGACTGGTCGGTCACGGGTACCTGGATCGACGAGGTGATGGTCGAGGAGGATCCGCCACCCGTGCCGCCGCCCGCGGCGACCGCGGAGACCTCCACGTCGGGGGCGAAGCTGAGCTGGCTGATACCGGTGATGACGGTCATGGTGACGTAGCGACGGTCGGCCGAGACGACGCCCTCGATGTCGAGCACGACACCGGACTGGGCGATCGAGATGGTCGGGTCGAAGGCGGCCGAGCCGTCCGAGACGATCGGCTGCAGGTCAGAGATGTAGGCGTTGTCCTTGGTGACGGCGACCCATGCCCGCTGACCGTTGGTGAAGGTCAGGCGGGGAGCGGTGAGGCTGACGGACCGGGAGTCGGCCTGGGTGGCCTCGACGAGGAAGTCCACCTGGATGTCATCGAGGAACCGCCCGGAGATGGCCAGCGCGGGGTTGGAGTTGATCATGTCCGAGGCGAAGCCGCTGACACCCGACGCGATGCCGTTGGCGAGCCCGAAGGAGTTCTGGGAGGCCTGCACGACGGAGAACTGGTCGCCGATGGTGTTGGGGGCAAACACGGGCTGGGTGATGGTGGTGGCTTCAAGGGTGCCGTCGCCGTCGAGGTCCACGAAGAAGACGCCGCCGCCGGTGACGTTGTCCGGGTCGCCGTTGAAGTAGTCCGAGCCATCGATGGTCGGGTCGATCAGCTGGTTGAGCTTGAACTGGTTGTTGTCGGTGAAGTAGACATCCAGGTCGAAGCCGATCTGCTCGAAGAAGTCCTGGCTGACGAGCAGGAAGCGGGCCTCGACGTTGATCTGCACGGCCCGGACATCGCGGAGCATGCCCAGCAGGCTGGAGATCTGGCGGTGGGCCTTGGGGGTCTGCGTGATGATCAGGACGCCCGAGAGCTCCTGCACCGCGCCGGTGTTGCCGCCCAGGTCGAGCCAGCCGTTGGGGTCCACGTTGTTCTGGATGACCTGCACGAGCTGGGTGACGCGTTCGTCGCGGGGCAGACGCTCTTCCTCGTCGCCGCCGCCGCCCTGGAACGGGCTCTGCCCGCCGCCGCTGCCCGAGGAGCTCTGCAGCTCGAAGTCGGGGGCGTTGTCGAAGTTGGGCACCTCGAAGAGCAGGTCGCGGATGTCGTAGCTCCGCATCGCGGTGTTGCGACGCAGGACCTCGTCGGAGGCGATCACGAGGATGCCGTCCACCACGGCCCACTCGGCGGGCAGCGCGGGGTCGGAGACCTGGGCCAGCACACGGTCGAGCACGGTCGAGATCGAGGCGCCCGAGACCAGCCGCAGCGAGACGGGCATGTCCTGGTCGATGCCAATGTCGTTCAGCGAGTTCCAGTCCACGTCCACGTCGATGCCGGAGTTCTGGGCGATGAACCCGATCACGTCGGACAGCGGGTTGTCCACGAACTCCACCGGGACCGAGGTGGACTCGATCGCGGCCAGCGCGGTCCGGTTGGACTCGCTCTCGCCGGTGCTGACGCCGTTGATCCGGGTGTTGCTCAGCTCACGCCAGTCGTCGGGGAACTCCACGACATCAGACGACGGGATCAGGGCCTTCTCGTTGTCCACGAAGCCCTGGGCGATCCGGAACTGCCGCTCGTCCTTGGCCCCGTAGTACTGCTGCACCAGCATCGAGTCACGGATCACGTCCTTGAGCAGCAGCCCCACCGGGTTGTTCGGGTCCAGGAACAGGATCAGATCCACGACCTGCAACGCCTCGGTGTACTTCCGCTCGACCTGCAACGCCCGGACGCGGTCGATCGCCTCCATGATCTTGCGGTCGCTGTCACGCATCTGCTCGGCCCGGGCGGTGGCCTCTTCGCGCTCGATCGTCTGCGACCGGAGCCGAGCCTCCTGGATGCGAAGGGTTTCCTCGCGGGTGTTGATCTGCGAGATCTTGGCCTCGATCTGCGTGATCAGGTCCTCGTAGCGAGACTCGGACAGCACGCCCGAGCCGGACTGCACCGTCTGGCGGGCCTGGGCGGCGCGGGTGCGGGCGACTCGGATATCGCCCGAGGCCATCGCGGCGTCGGTCTGCTGCATCAGGTTGGTGTAGGTCGCCTCGATCTGCTGACGCTGAAGCCCCTGCTGCCCGATCACGTCATCGACCACGCCGCCCTGCGGGCCGCCGTCGCGACCGATCTCGACCTGGATCTCGGCCCGGCGTGATTCGGCGAGCTGGATCTCCTCGGCCGACAGGTACTGGCGGAAGTCCGACAGCACCCGGTTGTACTTGGTCAGCGAGGTGTTGAACTGACGCTCGGCGAAGGCCTGGTCGGCCTCGCCCATCAGGCTCTTGGCGGTGAAGACCTTGACCTGCACCAGCGGGTCGGTCGCCGGGTCGGCCGGGGGATCGCCCGCGTCGGTGGCCGGCTGCGTCTTGGCGCTGGCCAGCAGCCAGTCGCCCTGCACCGGGCCCATCAGCGTCAGGGCGGCGGGGATCGCCGAGCCGCGGCTCAGCTCCATCGCCGACACCTTGTTGCGGTAGTCCTTGAGCTGCGCCGTCCGGGTGCGGTCGAGCGCGACGCCCAGACGGACGACCCGCTCGATCTCGGTCTTGGCGGTGATGAAGTCGCCCGAATCGAAGGCCTCGATGGCCCGGTCGATCGCGAGCGGGGCCGCCGGGGCGAGCTCGACGCGGCGGGCGGCGATGTCGTCGAGCAGGACCGCCGCGGCGTGCCGCTGGGTCCCATCGACGCTCGAGGCGTTGGCCACCGTCCGGGCCTTGGTCTCGGCGGTCAGCAGATCGTCGGTCGCCAGCCCGAGTCGGGCGGTCTCCAACGCGACGTCGAAGTGGTTCATGGCGTCGAGCTTGCTCGTGACCCGCTGCTCGAGCGAGTAGGCCCGGTCTCGCTGAGCGTCGCTCAACTCGAGCCCGTACGACCCGCGGAGCTGGAAGAGCAGCGAGCGGGCGTGGACCAGCGAGCCGAGCTCAGCGAGTCGTGCCGACTCATTCAGCACCTGGTCGAAGTCGCTGGTGATCAGGCTGGTCGTGGGCGAACTCGCAGGGCCGGTGGAGGCCAGCGCCGCGGAGTGCACCGTCCCGGCGGCAAAGGCAGCCGCGGCAACAAGCGTGAGACGGACAGAGCGATTGGCGGTGAATGACATCCTGAACTCCATATCCGCATCGGCGGTGGGGTGTATGAGGCGACGGGCTCGCGATCCGATCCGCGATCCCGCTTGGGTGCTCCAGCGTTCGTGACCCGCGGCCTACGGGTCCACCGGCTTCCGGGCGGGCCGGCCCCGCTTGGTGGCGGGGCTCGAACCTCCGGGTGGAGGGGTCAGAGTAGCGGCCTTGGCGTCCAATCGCAAACATTGAAGTCTTCCGATTCGACTTGGCTCGCCTCGGCCTCCCTCGCGGGGGGCCTGCGTGTGGGGCTGCGTGGGGGGGTCCGGATGCGGGGCCGGATACACGCAGTCAACCCGACATTCGCCTCGGGTCGCGCTCCGGTTCCTTCAACTCGCACGCCATCGTCACAGATTTTCACACCCGCGCTCAGACGCCAATCGCCCGTCCAGCGATCAGTCCAGCCACCGGGCCGCGATCACCGACTCACTCCGAGGGCGACGGAGGTTTGGGGGCTTTGTTAGCCCGAGCCTGGCCTCGGCGGGCATCTCCGCGAGAACGGCTTCTGCCTGTTCGGGTGTTAGACGGTCAATCGCCAGCACGGACAAGTCCAGAAGATCCATCGGGTCGTTCTCAAGCAGCGTGGTCGCCCCCTCGTGGGTCAGCTCCTCGCCTCGCAAAAGCGAGCCGGCGGTCAGCAGGACCTCTGCAAACCGTTGAGGGCTCTCCTCTTCCTCTTGATACCGCACCAGCCCCCGCCAGACCGTCACGCCCAGGTCTTGGCCCTCGTCGTCCTGGTTCGCTTCCGGGTCCACGTTGAGCACCAGCTGCCACACCTCGCGGAGTTCTTCGACGATCTCCTCGCCGGTGCGCAGGTCCGGGCGGTCTTTGGGGGTGAACAGCACGCCGCGGTGCTCGTGGGCCGCCGCGTCGCTCCCGGCCGGGTCTGGGATTTCTTCGAGCTCGAACGCCTCTAAAATACGCTCGATCGCGGCCCGGCTCCCCGGCTCGGCCCGGACGGTGAAGACCTTGTGCTCGTCGAGGAAGACGTAGGCGAAGGGCGAGTCGCTGACAGCCCCGAACCCGACCATGCCGTCCTCAAAGAAAAAATCTCGATACCGACGGACCCAGTCCACCACGCGGTCTTGTCCGACCAGGTCGTAGGCGATGTAGGGGTCGATCTCGCGGTAGGCGTCGTGCCCGATGTAATCGAGGATGGGGAAGACGCGTGGGGGCATCTGGGCGAGCAGGGCCCGCCAGAGCGATTCGAGCCGGTTGGCCGGGACCACGATGTCGTAGACGTACCGATCGGGCCATTCTTCCCACTCGCCGGTCTCGTCGTCGCCGTCTCCGGGCTCGAAATCGACGGAGTACCCGGGCTTGGGCGTCATGGGCTCGACGGGGCAGACCCCCAAGGGGAAGGCGAACCCGTCGAGTTCGAGGCGTTCAAGGGCGGGGTCGGTCTCGCAGTGGGCCATGGGCTCAGCGTAGTCAAACACGGGGCGTGTCGCCCGCTAAGTTGCTCTGAGGACCTACGATCGCTCGATGAGTGAATCCCCCATTACGTCACAGCCGTCCGTCCCCGCCGCCCCGGCCCAGCTGCCGGGCCCGGCCTGCCTGATCGCGGTCGCGGTTGGCAACACCCGCACGCGGGTCGGGGTCTTCCACCACGCCGAGCTGACCGAGTCGTCGGCGATGCCCAACTCGGAGATCGAGTCGGTGGTGGCCCACGTCTCGGCCCTGCTCGAGAAGCTCGACGCTGCGGACGACCCGGTGGTCGTGATCGCGTCGGTCAAGCCCTCGGTCTCGGGGCCGCTGGTCAAGGCGATCAAGGCTGTGGGCGGGGCGACGGTCTACCGCGTCGGGGGGGCTGGGGGGGGCGATCTGCCGATCCATATCAACCACACGCTCGACGACGAGGGGGCCAAGACCGTGGGGCAGGATCGGCTGCTCAACGCGCTGGGCGCGTTCGGCCGCACCGGCCAGGCGACCGTGGTCGTGGACGCGGGAACCGCGGTCACCGTGGACTTCGTGGACGGGCAGGGGACGTTCTGCGGCGGGGCGATCGCGCCGGGGCTCAACATGATGCTCGACTCGCTGGACGACCACGCCGAGAACCTCCCACGAGTGACGTTTGAGGCACCTCCCGAGGATCAACCGTTCGGCGTCAACACACCAGCCGCGATCTGCCTGGGGGTCAGCGGCATGATCCAGGGGCTGGTGCGGGCCCTCACCGAGCGGTACGCCCTGTCCTACGGCGGGTACCCGCAGATCGTCGCGACCGGCGGTGACCTGGGGCTGCTCGAGGCCGACGGCGTGATCGAGCACTTCGTGCCCGACCTGCAGCTCATCGGGATCCAGGTCGCGTGCGCCCGGGCACTGGCCCAGACCGACGAGAGCGATGCCGACTGACCCCGCCATGCCCCGCGTCTTGGCCATGCCCCGTGGCCCAGGCCGCCCCGTCCGATGGTCGCTGCTCACGCCCGGCTCGGTGCCCGCAGCGATCGGGGTGATCGGGCTGTTCGCGGGCGACGGTTCGGCGACGGGCCAGGCCGATCTCGATGCGACGCTCGATCGGCTCGGTGTCGGCACGGTTCAGCCCGGCGAGATGAGGCTCCGAGAGATTGCGGGCGTGGACACCGGGCTGGTGGTCCGATGGGACCCGACTCGGGCGGACCTTTTCCCGCACGGCGGGCCGGCGGTCGTTCGAGCGATCATCGATCGGCTGAGCGAGCTGGGGCTCGCTGAGGATCGGCAGCCCGATCCCCGGGCGACCTACCCCGAGGCTGAATCTGAGATCGAGGCTCGGATGCTTGAGGCGTTGAGCCGTGCGGCGAGCCCGAGGGCGGTGGACCTGCTGCTCGATCAGCCGCGTCGGTGGGGTGAGAAACCTCCGAGGGGTTTGGGGCCAGAGCGGCTTGCGCCCGAGTGCCTTGGTCGGTTGATTCATCCGCCGCTGGTCGTGGCGATCGGGGCTCCCAACATCGGCAAGTCGTCGCTGGCGAATGCGCTGGCCGGGCGGGCCGCGGCGTTGGTCGCCGACGAGCCGGGCACGACCCGCGACCACGTCGGGCTCAGCCTCGAACTCGACGGGTTGGTGGTGCGATACCTCGACACGCCCGGGATCGATTCAGCCCAGCCCGCCCCCCATCATCAACCCGACCCGCTGACCGCCCAGGCCTCGGCTCGGGCGATGGATCTGGCCCAGACAGCCGACCTGGTCCTTCTGTGCGCCGACGCGCTGTGCGCCGACGCGGCTGGCCCCGAGCACGCGAAGGAGGCCCCCGGGGGCGTGCGGTCGCTGCGGGTGTGGCTTCGGGCGGATCTGGCTGGGGAAGGGTCTGGAGAGGGGCTGTGGACCTCGGCCTCGACCGGGCTGGGGCTTGGCGAGCTTGCCGGGGCGGTTCGGCGGGCACTGGTGCCCGATGAGGCCTTGGGTGACCCTCGTCCGTGGCGATTCTGGCAGCGGGCCTAGGATTCGAGCCACACACCGGATCTTCAACGAACAGGGCCAATCTCCATGGACGAACGCCAAGCACAGATCACCGAGGGCGCCGGGCTTGAGGACTCTCGGATCAACACCGAGTTCCTCGACTTCATCTCCAAGTGGAGCACGCCCTTCTTCGTGCTGCTGCTCATCTTCGCGGCGGGGATGTTCGGGTACCGCAAGCTCGGGGAGATGCGGATCGCTGCGATCGACCAGGCCTACCTCGACTACGACCTGGCGACCGCGGGCGGCAACCCCAGCCCGAGCACGCTGGCCCTGCTCGGCGAGGACTACGCCGACGTGCGGTCGGTGGGGCTGATGGCCAAGCTCGACGAGGCGGACATCTACCTGAATGCCGCTCGCACCGGGATCGCGCCCGGCTCGCAGCCCGACCCGCTGACCGGCGATCCGGCAGCCGAGGACGTGCTGACGCCCGAGCAGATCGATTCATATCTCGCCAGCGCGGGCAGCGCGTACGGCGTGGTGCTGGCGAGCGCGGAGCAGGATGACAAGCCGGTGTTCGGGGTCTCAGCCGCGTTCGGATCGGCAGCCGTGCTCGGCTCGCAGGGCGACACCGCGGGCGCCAGGACGATGTACGAGCAGGCCGGGACGATCGCGACCGGGGCGGGCATGCCGCTGCTGGCGAAGGTCGCTGCGGAGCGGGCTGCTGCGATCGAGTCGCTGCCCGAGGTGACGATCTACACGGAGGCTGAGCTGCCCGAGCTGCCGACCAACGACTCGGTGCTCGACGCGATCAACGCGCCCGGCTTAGACATCCCGGCGACTGACATCCCTGAGACGGACACCCCGGCAACGGACACCCCGGCGACGGACCCAGCGATTGACCCGGCCACCGGGGACGCCGCGGAGGATGCTGTCGAGACCCCGGCGGTCGAGACCCCCGCCGCGGATGCCCCGGCTGCTGTCGAGGGCACGGCCCCTGAAGGCGCCGCCGAGGGTGCGGCTACCGAAGGCACGGACACCGAGGGTGCGGGCGACGCGGGCGCCGAAGAGCCTGAGGCCGATCAGCCGCCGCTGTCGCTGTGAGCGAGCCGGAATCGAATCCCGGGCCAGAGCCCGAGTCGGGATCCGAGCGTGGGTCGGGGCCCGCCGACACTCCTGATCAACAAGAGCTGCTGACGTTCATCCTGCCCGGCGGGAAGGTCGATCCGGCGGCGATCCGCGCGTACTTCGATGCCAACCCGAGCACCGCGGAGGGCGGCGACCCGGATGTGGACGACCGCCCGGCCATCCGGTTTGAGCTGCAGCGTGATCACCAGACGCGGCTGGACAAGTACCTCACCAGCCGCATCACCTTCATGAGCCGGACGCAGATCCAGTCGCTCATCGAGGACGGCTTCGCGACGGTCAACGGCAAGGCGGCCAAGCCCTCGACCAAGCTGCGGCTGGGTGACGCGATCGAGATTCGGCCGCCGCGGCCACACTCGGGCGAGGTGGTGCCCGAGGAGATCCCGCTGGTGGTGCTGTTCGAGGACCGGCACCTGATCGTGCTCAACAAGGACCCGGACATCATCGTGCACCCGGCCCGGACGGAGAACTCGGGCACGATGATCAACGCGCTGGCGTGGCACTTTGCCAACCGCTCAGACGGCGCGCTCTCGGAGGTCGGCAAGGAATTCGCCCGCCCCGGCGTGGTGCACCGCCTCGATCGCAACACCTCCGGGTGCATCGTGTTCGCCAAGGACGACGAGTCGCACTGGAAGATCGGGGCCCAGTTCGAGCATCGGAGCGTGGACAAGCGGTACCTCGCGGTGGTGCAGGGGCGGGTTGAGCCGGATATTCAGGTGATTGACCTGCCTCTGGGGCCGCACCAGTCCAAGCAGAAGGGGTACCGCGAGAAGCAGGTGGTGCGGTTCGACGATCTGGGCAAGGCCTCGATCACGATCTGCCGCGTGCGAGAGCGGTACCGCCTGCACGAGCGGCACGTCGCTCAGCAGCACTACACGCTGGTGGAGCTGGAGCTCAAGACCGGGCGGACGCACCAGATCCGAGTGCACCTGAGCCACCTGGGGTACCCGATCGTGGGGGACGACATGTACGGCGGGTCCACGTTTCAGGCGGACGAGAGCTCGCCGGTGCTCGAGCGGCAGGCGCTGCACGCGGCCTTGCTGGCGTTCGCGCACCCGATCACGGGCGAGGCGTTGGTCTTCACGGCCCCGCCCCGCCCGGAATTGGCCGACCTGATCGCGTCATTGCGGACGGGTGAGACGACCCCGGTTCACTCGGAGGGGACCGTTCCGCTGACCCGATTCGGGCTGTAAGCCGTTTTCGGGCAAGGGCGTGGGGCAGCGGCGGGTTTGGGTGAGACGGGGCCGGGCGTGCGGGTTGTGCGGGGTCGTCCGAAAAACCTTGGAATCGGTGGTCGGGGTCTGAGTTGCGTTGTCTATTCGGGTTGAGATCGGTTTTCGGTGCCGTTTGCATCCCGGAGGGGGGCGCGGTTCCGGGGAGCGGTCTGAACCCGGAAGGACTCCTCGCCATGCGTTGCTACGCGTACGTTGCCCCATTGCTTTTGGCCGGCCCACTGCTTGCGCAGGGGTTCTCGATCGACGACTTTGACAGCCTCCCCAACGACGAGATCGGCGGGGACCGCCAGGTCTCCGGGTTTGTCGGGGTCAACCCGTTCAGTCAGCCCTCGAGCTTCGACGTGTTCGACACGTTCAGCTTCGCGGGTATCAACGGCGCAGCGATCTTCAACTCGGGCATCGGTGTCGAGCAACTCGGCAACATGAGCTGGGACAACCAGCAAGCGGGGCTGGATCTGAACCTCGCGGCGATGGGCGTGGTCGGGTTTGAGCTCGACTTCCTGCAGATCGACCAGGCGTTCGAGATCGAGATCGTGCTCGAGTCCTTCGGCTTCAACCCCGACGGCAAGGCCCGGTTCACCACGACGATCGGCCCGGTGACGTCGCTGACGACCTACGCGTTCTCGATCGATGACTTCACCTCCGATCCGGCGTCCGGGTTTAGTTTCGCCAAGGTTGATTCGTTCACGATCAACTTCAACCTTCGAGCGAACCCGACAGCCTCGCTCGACTTCATCCTGACCGAGTTCCGCGCGACGGTGCCGACGCCCGGGGCTGCGGCCCTGCTCGGGCTTGGCGGGCTCATCGCGACGCGCCGCCGCCGCTGAATCTACGCTCAACCCCCCCCTCGCGATCCCCCCCTCGCAACCCCCCCTCGCAACCGCCCCTCGCGATCCCCCGACGCACCACGCCCCGCGTGGTGCGTTTTTTATCGCCCGCACGCGTTGGCTTCGCCGTCTGGCGAGGGCGGGCAAGGGGGGCGTCGGTTGAAAAACCTGTGAAAACGCTGGCCGCTACGGGGTCTGTGGTGTCTGTTGAAGGGTCAAGACGCACGACTCGGCGGCGCTCGTGGGCTACGCGCCAACACCGCCGAGAAGGGTGCGTTCAGAGTGGACGTAGAGAGGAACCCGGCGATGCGCTGGACAGATATGTACATCCCGATCGCCCTGGCCTCGGCCGCCCTGGCCTCGACGGCTCTGGTCTCTCCGGCGCAGGCTCAGCCGGGCTTCGTGCTCGACGATTTCGACTCAGCGATCAACGACGAGATCGGCGGCGACCGCGCGATCTCGCTGGACGTGCTCGCCAACCCGTTCTCTCAGATGACCAAGTTTGAGGTCTCGCCGGGCTTCGCGTTCGGGGATATTTTAGGGGCGATGGTGTTCAATTCCGGGCTGGCCGCCGAGCAGATCGGGACGCTGGCGTGGAACAACTCGGGCTCGGGGCTGAGCCTCGACGCGACCGAGCTGGTCGGGTTCGAGCTGGATTTCTTGCAAGCCGACCAGGGCTTCGCCGTCTCGATCGAGATGGCGAGCTTCTCGACGGGCGGCTCGGCGAGCTGGACGGGCAACGTCGGGGCGACCTCGACGGGGCAGACCCTGGCTGTGGCGTTTGGCGAGTTCACGCCCTCGGGCGAGTTCGATCTGGGAGACCTGGACTCGGTCACGATGCGGTTTAACGTCGGTGAGTCGCCCCGGTCCTCGCTGGACTTCGTGCTCACGGAATTTCGGACCAGCAATATCCCGGCCCCCGGCTCGGTCGCGGTGGTGGGGCTCTCGGGCCTTCTGCTGAGTCGTCGTCGTCGGCGATGAGCCCGCCCAGACCGCTCGATCGGGCTGTCCGGCATATCCCAATCTAGAATCCGTCAAGGCCCGCAACGCGGCGTCGCGTGCTGCACGTTCGGGCGGATTGTGGTCGATAGTATGGTCCTATGCCGCGTGGCCCCAAACAGCCCGAGTCCCGAGCATCGTTCTCGACGCGATTGAGCACGCATCGCGTGAGCCCGCGTGCGCGGGTCGGCGTGCTTGTTGGGGTGCTCGCGTGCCTCGCGGTTTCGTTGGTCGGGTGCGGCTCGACGACGTATGCGCAGCTGCCCTCGGAGCGAGACCTCAGCCCCATCGCGGGTCTGGTCGCGGAGAACGGCCGGCTCGGCCGAACCACGACGATGCACACCACGTCGATGCCCGACGAGCCGGACATCCGCGTGGCGATCCACGAGGTCGGCTCGGGTGACAAGCCCACGAAGATCATCCTGATCCACGGCGTCTTCACGGACTCGGCGACGTGGCGGTACGTCGCGCCGACGCTGGCCCAGGACTACGACCTGTGGCTGGTGGACAGCCCCGGGTGCGGCGAGTCTGAATCGCCAAACCCGAGCCTGCTCGGGCCCGAGGGCTACGGCCCGCAGGCGATGGCCGACCGGATCAGCCAGGCGCTGGTCGATCGCCTGAGCACCGAGCCCGAGGACCTTCGGCTCGAGCTCGTTGCTCATTCGCTGGGCGGGGCGATCGCGATCCGGCTGCTCGGCGACCCCGGGCTGCGGCGCCGCTTCGGCTCGTTGCACGATCGGCTGGGCTCGGCGGTGCTCCTGTCGCCGCTGGACGTCGCGCAGAACAAGGCCGACGCGGACATCATCCGCCTGGCCACCGTCGGCGGGCTGGCGTTGACCGCGGGCGACGCGGTCGGGATGGTGATGGAGGAGATCGCGGTGAACACGATCCGTGGGGTCGGCGACCCTCGGTACGCGGTCCGCGAGGAGGCCGACAAGCGGTACGAGATTCTGCGGGACAAGGGGCGGCGGCGGGCGATGCAGGCCCAGCTGCTGCAGGCCATCCCGTTCGACGAGGAGTTCTTGCCGATCTGGGACGAGATGGAGCGCAAGACCTCGATCTACCCGAACCTGAACATGCCGACGCTGATCGTGTGGGGGTCGCGCGACGAGGTGCTGCCCGTCTCCACGGGGTATCTGCTGCAGGCGATGCTGCCCGAATCACAGCTCGTGGTGGTGCCCGGCGCGAAGCACTCGGTGCAGCTGGAGCGGCCGATCTGGACCGCCCAGGCGATCCGGGCGTTCGTGCGGGGGTTGCCGGTCCCGCCCCCGCCCAGCGAGCAGACGCTGCAGGCCCAGGCCCCGACGGACCTCTCCGGCGACGATTGAATAGCGGCGATCGAATGCCAGCGGTTGAACGGCGGCTAGGCGGCCCGGAGGCCGACCTCTTCCAGGAACGGGCCCACGTCGTGCTCGCATCCCGCGATGACGTACGTCTGTCCCGGCGAGAGCGTCTGCGAAGGCTCGGGGCGAACACCGACGGTGCCGTCCTCGTGCGCCATCGCGACGAACACGACCTCGCGGTGGGCCGCGCCGATCTGATCGATCGTGCGCCCGGCGAGCGGGGAGTTTGCTTCGATCTGGATCTCGAAGAGTCGCACGGCCTGCCCGCCTCCGAGCACGGGGTCGAGCAGCCCGACCAAGGACGGTCGCAGGATCGCCTCGGTGATCTTCTGCCCGCCGACCATGACCGGCGAGACGACGTGCGTCGCACCGGCGCGGCGGATCTTGCGGACCGAGTCGGCGTGCTCGGCCCGGCTGTAGATATCCAGCCCCGGCGCGATACTGCGGGCGCTGAGCGTCACCACGATGTTGTCCGAGTCTCGGCTCGCGACGCTGACGAGCGCCCGGGCCTGGGCGATCCCGGCGTCTTGCAAGAGGTGGTCGTCGGTGGCATCGCCGTCGAGCGCGATCCAGCCTCGCCGCCTGGCCTGCTCGACCTTCTGCTCGCTCAGATCGATCACGACGAACCCCGCGCCCGCCTCGTCGAGCAGCTCGCAGACCTGGGTGCCGATGCGCCCCAGCCCGCACACAATCACATGGTTGCGAAGGTTCAAGATCTGTCGTCGCATGTTTCGCTCCTGATCAAACCCAAAGGCGACCGCGGCTTGCACGAGCTGCCCGACCGTGTAGGTGAGGCTGCCGATGCCCAAGACCATCATGACCGCGGTGAAGACCTGCCCGTTGTGCGAGACGCCGTGGTCGCCGTATCCCACGGTGGTGATCGTGACGATCGTGAAGAAGAACGATTCCCAGGGGCTCCACCCCTCGGTGAGCGTGTATCCGCCGGTGCCCAGCACGAGCACGCCGGCGAGCAGCAGGAGTGACCGCCGAAAAATGCGGGCGCGGAGATGGTGCGCGGGGTCTCGTGTCACGCGGATGTCATCGGCGGGTTATCGGGGCCGCTTGACCGGGAGTTCGGGATTGATGCGGCTCATCAGGCGTAGGCGTATACACGGCGTCGGGGCCTACCACGCGTACGCCATGGGGGCCTCGCCGCCGGGGCCGGGGAAGATCTCGTCGAGCTTGGCCATGGTCTCGGTGCTGAGCGTGATCTCGGTCGCGTGGATCGAGCCGGTGAGCTGGTCCATGCGGCTGGGCCCGATGATCGGGGCGGTGACGACCGGATTCGCAAGCAGCCACGCGAGCGCGACATCCGCGGGGTGTTCGCCGAGCTCTTTGCAGAAGTTTTCCCAGGCCTCGAGCTGCGGGCGTTTGCTCTCGATCTTTTTGAGCATGTTGTCGGTGGTGCGTCGGCCGCTGTCGATCTTGGCCAGCACGCCGCCGAGCATGCCGCCCGCGAGCGGGCTCCAGGGGATGAGCCCCATGCCGGAGTGCCGGCACGCGGGGATCACTTCCATCTCGATCGTGCGTGCGTCCAGGTTGTACAGGCTCTGCTCGCTGACGAGCCCGACCTGCCCGAGCCGCTTGGCCTCGGAGTTGGCGGTTGCGATCTGCCAGCCCGCAAAGTTTGACGAGCCGGCGTAGACGACCTTGCCCTGCCGCTTGAGAGTCTCGAAGGCCTCGAAGATCTCATCCCACGGGCACTCGGGGTCCGAGTGATGCATCTGGTACAGGTCGATACGGTCGGTCTGGAGCCGCTTGAGCGAGTCCTCGCAGTGGCGGATGATCTTCATCGCGCTCAGCCCCGTCGTGCCGCGGTTGGGCTCGGGGTGCTTGTCGGGCATCGCGTGGTAGACCTTGGTCGCGAGCACGACGCGGTCTCGCTTCTGGGCATCGCCAGCCCACCACCGGCCGATGATCTTCTCGGTGTGCCCGCGTTCGACCTCCCAGCCGTACATGTCGGCGGTGTCGAAGAAGTTGATGCCCAGGTTCAGGGCCTCGTCCATGATCGCGTGCGAGTCGGGCTCGGTGGTGCCCCACCCGAAGTTCATGGTGCCCAGGCAGAGCGGGCTGACCTTGAGGCCGGTTTTTCCGAGTCGGGTGTGGTCCATCGGGGTCTCCTCGCGTGACAATGCCGCCGCTGGAAAGAATAGCGGGTGACGGAGGATAAAACGTTGTTGGTGGTTCTTTGTCTACTCGCTCCCAAAGCAGACCGCGAGGGTCGCACCGATCACCTGCACGCCCGCGGCAAACATCAGGCGACCCTCGGGCGAGTCGGTCCCCTCGCTCATGAACCCACCGAGGGTGAACTCGCCCTGGAAGTAGGGCAGGGCCAGGGTGCCGAGGGTCATCGCCGCGATGGAGAGCGCCCACGCGATTGCGGAGACTTTGAACCCGCACAGCCCGCCGCTCATCCCCTGCATCGTGGCCCGCACACCCCACAGCCCGCCGGCCCCGATCCCGAGGTAGATCATGAGTCGGACTCGCGAGGTGGGGAGGACCTCGCCCAGGGCCGCGACGACCACGAGCACGAGCAGGGACGCGACGGCTCCTGCGATGAGACCACGGCTGAACGATTCGTCTCGGCTTGGATCAAATGCCATGCCCAAAGTGTACTAGAAATCAGGGCCTCAGTCGCCGTGCACCCAGCCCGCGATCAGGATCCCGACGGTGTGCGGCACGGTCACCGCGATCAGGTTGAACCCGAACATCTGGTTCGCCGAGGCGCCCGAGCCGGCGGGCGGGGGCGGCGCGGGGGCGGCAGTTGATGCATTGAGCCACCCGGGCAAGAACGTGGCGAGCATGATGATCGTGAACGCGATGGCCATCGCGGTTCGGGTGAGCGTGGTGCCGCCGAGCCCGCCGCCCGTGGTCTGCATGGTCTTGAGGATCACCCAGAGCACGCCGTAGCCCAGGACGAGGCGGAGCACGCCGTACCCCGCGGCGGCCCTGGAGACCTGCGAGCCGCCCCAGCCCTCGCTGAAGGGCGTGGCGATGCCGGTGAGAGCCAACGCCGCGAGCAGCACCAGCGCGAGGGCCCCGCCGCCGAGCAGGCTGAGCTTAAACGCACCGCGATAAATCGGGTCCTCTTCCATGCTCAGATCGTAACGCGCCAGCCGGGTCTGCTCGTGTTTCTTGACTCCGGCGGAAATACTTGGGAGTTGAAAGCACCTGCGGAGGCTTGTACTCAGATGCGACTTCGTGTAGTTTGTACGGATCTTGGCCTGACAGAGACCCCCGGAAGAGAGTTCAATCCATGCCGACCCGAAGCAGCAGCCGTTTCTCCTTCGCCGCCCTCATTGTCGGAGTCGCCGCGTTGGCCGGCTCGGCTCTGGGGCAGCCCCTCAACGAAGACCTCAAGCTCATCCCGGCCGACAACCTGGCGGGCGACAACTTCGGGTATTCCATTGACATCGATAACGGCATCATCGTGTCCGGCGCACGATACGACGACACGGGCACGACCTCGGGCTCGGCGTATCTCTACGACGCAGCCACCGGGGCCGAGCTCTTCAAGCTCGTCCCCAGCGATGGAGCGGCGGGCGACGAGTTCGGCTTTTCCGTTGCCATCGACAGCGGCGTCGTCGCGGTCGGGGCCTACAAGGACGACGACGCGGGCTCCAACTCCGGCTCGGTCTACCTCTTCAACGCGACAACGGGCGTTCAGTATGCCAAGCTCACCGCTTCGGACGCAGCCCAGACCGACTGGTTCGGGTACTCGGTCGCTATCCACGGCGGCATCGTTGCGGTCGGGGCGGTTTCGGACACCAACGCCGGCGGCGGGTTCGCGGGCTCGGCTTATCTCTTTGATGCCACGACCGGCGCTCAGCTGCACCACCTCTTCGCGGGTGACCCTGATGTGAGCGACCAGTTCGGCGTCCGTGTCGCCATCGACAGCGGCGTGGTCGCCGTCGGCGCGTACCAGGACGACGATCTGGGCTCCAAGTCCGGCTCGGTCTATCTCTTTGATGCCGCCACGGGCACGCAGTACGCCAAGGTCCTCCCGCTCGATGGGGCTGCGGGCGACGAGTTTGGTCGCCAGCTCTCGATCAGCAGCGGCATTCTCGCAGCGGGCGTGCAGCTCGACGACGACCTGGGCGACCGCTCGGGCTCGGCCTACCTCTTCGATGTGACCACCGGCGATCAGATCGCAAAGCTCCTGCCCGACGACGGCGAGGCCCTCGACCGGTTCGGGAGTGATGTGAGTATCAGCGACGGCGTGGTCGCCGTGGGTTCGTACCAGGACGACGACAACGGCGCAGGCTCAGGCTCGGCGTATCTCTTCGATGCCGCCACGGGGGCCCAGACCGCCAAGCTCCTCTCGAGCGACGGGCTGCTGGCCGATCGGTTTGGTTGGTCGATCGCGATCCAGAGCGGCACGGTCGCGGTGGGGGTGCCCAGCCGATACGACAACGGCAACACTTCGGGCGCCGCGTACGTGTTCTCATTGCCCGGGCCCGACTGCGTCGCCGACCTCAGCGGTGACGGCATTCTCGACAACGGCGACATCGGGGTCTTCGTCGGGCTCTTCCTGGCCGGTGATCTCAGCGCGGACATGTCCGGCGATGGCATTCTCGACAACGGCGACATCGGGGTCTTCGTTGCCCTCTTCCTCGCCGGGTGCTAACTATCGAGCCCGAGCCATTTGGCGATCTGATCAACAGATCCGGCCTGGTCCGACGCGTTGACCTCGAGCACCGGCATTGCCGACGCCGAGGCCAGTTCCCGCAGCCGGGTCTGCTCACGGATAAAGACACTCAGGTCGTCGTACTGGCTCGGGTTGCCGCTGATCTTCAGGCGTTCGGTGCGGGCCGCCTCGAACTCGGATTCTGTGCGCACGCTGAGCACGACCGAAAAGCCCGCCGCGGCGAGCCGAGCGTCGATCTCGGCGTACAGCGACTCAAGATCCGAATCCCACGTCCTCGCTCGTTCCTGCTCACAGCGCATCGACAGGTGGAACCGGTCCACGAACCAGGCCTCGTACCGCAGCGACTCGAACAGCGTCAGCCACGCGTGCCACGCGGCCTCGGCGACGGGCCGCGCCTCGGGCCCGAAGCTCAGCAGGCTCTCGCCCCACGGCGTGTCGGTCAGCCCGCCCCACTCCGCACTGATCAGCGGTGTGTGGTACCGGTACTTGCGTGCGCCCACGAACCGCGGGTCCTCCTGCATCGCGAACGCGAGCTCGGTCTTGCCGGTGAGCCGCGTGCCCTCAAGGATCAGGCGCGGGCAGAGCTTGCCAGAGGGCGAGGTTCCACGTGGTGGTTGCAGCGGGCGCATCGTTCAATCTACCTCACTGGCCACCGACAACGCCAGCCCGCGCGGGGCGGTTGTGACGAGGGCGGGCTGCCGAGGTTGAGACGTGGGGGCGGTGGGGGCGGTGGGGATCTGGGGCATGGGCGGATGGTAATCGAAACGGGCCTCAAAGGGCATTGGCGGCTTGCATCGGGCGATTTATGGGCAGCAGCGGCTTGGGAATGCTCGTAAATCCCTTGCGTACAGGCTGCAAACAGGTATGCTGATGACTTCGCGCGAGCCGCCTGGGTCTTGACAGCTTGTTGATGTACCTGTGATGTGAGATATTCATGATGACCCGCTGCCAGAGTTTTGGAACCAGTCAAGCAAACACAGCCCACGCCGCAGCAGCCAGCTCTGCCGCTGGGTGCAGGTTTGCTTCGCGATCAGCCTTGGCACTCGTCATTCTCGCGGTCACCGCGTGCACTGCAAATGCCCAGTCCACCGAGCCCTTCCCCGCCCAGTTCGAGCTCTCGGGCCTGCTGCCCGCGAACGGCGGCGACGGCACCAACGGGTTTGTCATCAATGGGATCGATAGGTATGATCAAACCGGCAGTTCTGTTTCCTCAGCGGGCGATGTGAACGGCGACGGCATCGATGACTTCATCATCGCGAGTGATCAGGCCGACCCCAACGGGAACTCCGCCGCCGGCGAGAGCTACGTCGTCTTCGGGGCGACCGGAGTTGGGGCCGCCGGCGTGTTCGAGCTCTCCTCCCTCAACGGCTCCAACGGCTTTGTGCTCAACGGGATCGACAACGGCGACCTTAGCGGTAGTTCGGTCTCTTCAGCGGGTGATGTCAACGACGATGGCTTTGACGACCTCATCATCGGAGCCAGGCTTGCCGATCAAGGAGGGAACCTTTCGGCGGGCGAGAGTTATGTGATTTTCGGGGCAGCCGATCTGGGAACAGGGGGCGTCGGCACCGGCGGCTCATTCAATCTGTCGGCGCTCAACGGCACCAATGGCTTCGTGCTCAACGGGATCTTCTTTGGTGCCATTACCGGCAATTCGGTCTCCTCGGCGGGGGATATCAACAACGATGGGATCGATGACCTCGTCCTTGGGGCGTACGCCTCAAGCTCCAACGGGAACAACAGGATCGGCGAGAGCTTTGTGATCTTCGGAGCAGCCGATCTGGGAGCAGGGGGCTTGGGCACCGGCGGCTCGTTCGAACTATCGGATTTCAACGGCATCAACGGCTTCGCGATCAAAGGGATCTTCGCAGGTGACACCAGCGGCTCTTCGGTCTCCTCGGCGGGCGATGTCAACGGCGACGGCATCGACGATCTGATCATCGGGGCATACTCAGCTAGAGCGAATGGGGTATACAGAGCCGGCGAGAGCTACGTTGTCTTTGGGGCCGCCGACATGGGCATTGGGGGCGTGGGCACCGGCGGGGCCTTTAGGCTGGCAGCGCTCAACGGCACCAACGGCTTTGTGCTCAATGGAATTACTGAAAGTGACTTCAGCGGCTACTCCGTCTCCTCGGCGGGCGATGTCAACAGCGACGGCATCGACGACCTCATCATTGGGACACGAATGAACAACCCGAACGGAATCATTGAAGCCGGCGAGGCTTATTTGGTCTTCGGGGCGGCCGATCTGGGAGTTGGGGGCGTGGGCACCGGCGGCGTCTTCGAGCTGTCATCGCTAAACGGGACCAACGGCTTCGTTCTCCGCGGCAAAGACGCAGCGGACAACAGGAACTTCGCCGTCTGTTCAGCGGGCGACGTGAACGGCGACGGCGTCGACGACCTCGTCATCGGGGCGTGGGGCGCTGATCCGAACGGTAACAATGACGCCGGCGAGAGCTATGTCGTGTTCGGAGCGACCGATTTGGGAGTGGGGGGTGTGGGCACCGGGGGCTTCTTTAGCCTATCCACCCTTGACGGTTCCAACGGCTTCGTGCTCAACGGGGTCGTTGCCGGTGACCGCAGCGGTGTCTCTGTCTCCTCGGCGGGCGATGTCAACGACGACGGGATCAGCGATCTGATCATCGGGGCGGACTACGCGGCACTGAACGGGATTAACCGAGCCGGCGAGAGTTATGTCGTCTTCGGGCGCGACGTTTCGTCTTGCCTCGCAGACATCAACGGCGACGGCGTGCTCGACAACAAAGACATCCGAGCCTTTATCAAGCTGTACCGCAAGGGCGAGATCGCCGCAGACCTGAACGCCGACGGCTATCTCTCCGGCCATGACATCCGGCTCTTCATCTCTCAGTATCAGGACGGTTGCGAATAGAACAGGTCGTTGCGGCTTGCCAACAACAAGCCCTCGGCGCGAGCCGAGGGTGCGTGCGAATTGGTAGTCACCGGCACCCTCGGCTCGCGCCGAGGGCTCGTCAAAGGGCAGATTTCACCCGATCCGCTCAGCACCACCCATATGCACCCGCAGCGGCTCAGGGATCGAAACGCTCCCATCCTCGTTCTGGTGCATCTCCAGCAGCGGGATCAGGATGCGGGGGCTCGCCGCGACCGTGTTGTTGAGTGAGTAGCAGAACTTGGTCTCGCCGTGCCCGGCCGCTCCGCCCTTGCGGTACCGCATGTTCAGCCGACGGCACTGGTAGTCATACAACCGGCTCGCGCTGTGCGTCTCGCCAAACTCGCCGGTCGGCGTGCCTTCGACAACCTCGCCGCGCCCCGGCATCCAGCACTCAATATCAACCATGTCCGCGTTCTTCACGCCCAGGTCGCCCGTGCAGCACTGCAGCAAGCGGTAGGGCAGGCCAAGGCTCTGCAGAAGCGCCTCGACGAAGCCCATCATCTGCGTGTGGTGGGCCCGGCTCGTTGCCTCGTCAGCCACATCGATCACGACCTGCTCGACCTTGTCGAACTGATGGATGCGGTACAAACCGGCCGTGTCCTTGCCCGCGGCACCCGCCTCGCGCCGGAAGCACGTGGAGACGGTGACGTACTTGAGCGGCAGGTCGGCCTCGTCGAGGATCTCGTCCTGGTGGATGCCCATCAGCCCGACCTCGCCGGTGCCGGTCAGGAACATGTCGTTCCCCCCGCCGCGGCTGGTCTCCTCGATGTGGTACGCCTGCTCGCGGCCGCTTGGGAAGAACCCGGTGCCGACCATCGCCTCCTCGCGCACCAGCACCGGCACACTCCTCGGCGAGAACCCGTTGCGGTCAACCATCGCGTCGTGCGCATACCGGAGGATCGCCTGGTGCAGGCGCACACCGAGTCCGGTAAGGATGTAGCTTCGTGTGCCCGCGACCTTGACGCCGCGATCGAAGTCGGCGAGCCCGAGGTCAGCCACGAGCTGGAGATGGGTCTTGGGCGCGAAGCCCTTGTTCTGCTCGAAGGTCTTTGTGAAGTCCCAGCCGTCCGGGGCCCAGGTGCGCAGCTCGACGTTGTCGTGGGCCCCCTTGCCGCGGGGCACGTCGTCGTCAGCGGGCTGGGGCACCTGCAGGTGCAGGGCGTCGAATTCGGGCCCGATCGTTGCGATCTGGGCTTCGAGCTCGTGGATCTCGGCCTTGAGGGCGGTGGGGGCGGCCTTGATCTCCTCGGCCTGAGCCTGGAGGGCGGCCTTCTCGTTGCCGTGGGCCGCCCTCATCCTGCCCATGAGCTGTCCCAGCTTGGGGCCCGTCTCCTTGGCGAGCTTTTTTTGCTCAGCCCGCCGCGTCTCGGCCCGGGTCATGAGCTCGCGTCGCTGTGTGTCCAGGTCCAATAACCGGTCCACATCCACGCTGACGCCCTTGAGCTTGGCACCCTGGCGGAAGCGGTCTGGATCCTCACGGAGTTGCTTTAAATCGATCATGGGGGGAGTGTATCCCCCAGATTGCCCAGACCGCATTCTCGGAAAAAACCACGCAATTCAGGAAAAAAGGTGGTGTAGTCGCGCAGAAAACGTGGTAAGATGACCTTGTGCCTCGCCTATGGGTTGGTCCCCTGCGGGTATTTACTGGCACTGGAGAGAAGAGAATATGAGATTTGTTCCCATTACAGCAGCTTTGCTCGCGTGCGCCGCAGGATTTGCGCATGCCGACATTCTGTACGGCGTTACCCGAACACAACTGGTTCGGATCGATACCAACAACCCTGGGATCGTTGAGCTGGTGGGCAACCACGGCCTGGCGCTCACCACCAGTGGCACCAAGTCACACGGGGCGTTCAGCCTTACTTATGACCGTGACAGCAACAAGCTGTTCGGCTTGCACTACGAGTACATCACCGCGACGGGCAACTTCGATCAGCGGCTCGTGTCCTACGACCTGAACTCCGGGCTGGGCACCGTTGAGGCCTTCTTGGGCGATTCGGCGACGGCGGGCTTCTTCGAGTCCCTCGAGTACGTCGATTCGCAGAGCTCGCTGGTCGTCTCCTCCGGGCTTACGGTTGCCGACGGCACCTACTCCCAGGCCTTCTACACCATGGCATCCGACGGCACGCGGAGTTTCCTCTCGGCCAACGGCCGCGACAACGACTACGCCGTCTATGACAGCACCCGCGACGTCTTCTACTCGATTGACCCCAACGGCGTCGGGCAGCTCACCGCGGTTGACCTGAACACGGGCACCAACATCGATGTGGGCTCGATCGACCCCGGCTTCGCCGCGTTGGCCTATTCCGAGTCCGACGATGCGATCTACAGCTACGACATCTGGTCGCAGCAGCTCGTGCGTGTGGATTCCTTCCGTGGGGTTGATCCGCTGACGATCACGGACCTGGGCCTCGTGCTTGCTGAGGGCGACCTGCAGGGCCTGGCCTTCGTGGTGCCCTCGCCCGCGACGGTCGTGATGCTCGGCGTGGGCGGCCTGCTCGCCGGGTTCCGCCGCAAGCGGTAAGCCCCAACCGGCAAGCCCTGGCGGCAAGCCGTTTCAACCAAAGCGTTCAAACACGCGGCGTCCGACTGGGCGCCGCGTTATTCTGCGCCCATGGCTAGCACACGGTTCCGATCACTCACCATCGAATCCCCCCTGGGCCCGCTTGAGCTGGGCGCCTCCGACCGCGGGCTGTGCCTGTGCGAGATGGGCTCGCCCGAGCGGGTGCACACCGAGCAGCGGCAGCTCGAGGAGTTGCTCAAGGGCGAGGCGACATCGGCGGCCGAGCGGTTCCTCGAGCAGGCCGCGACCGAGCTGGCTGAGTACTTCAACGGCGACCGGCCCGGGTTCACTGTCCCGCTCGACGCGCCCGGCTCGCCCTGGCAACGGCAGGTCTGGGCGGCGTTGCAAGAGATCCCGATCGGGACCACGATCTCGTATGGGCAGCTCGCCGACCGGCTCGACTCGCCGGGCGCCGCCCGCGCGGTGGGGCTGGCCAACGGGCAGAACCGGGTCGCGATCCTCATCCCGTGCCACCGCGTGATCGACGCGACCGGCTCGCTCCGCGGGTACGGCGGCGGGCTGGCGAACAAGGCCTGGCTGCTCGACCACGAGCAGAGCGTCGCGGGCAACTCGCTGTTCGCGCCCGCGGGCCGGTGAGCTTCTCTGGCGGGGCAGCCTCTCTGGAATGGTTCCGGGTTCTTTGTTTCAGATGGGGCAAGCCCTTTGCAAACGGCGTGCGAACACGATCTGGTCCGGGGGGGCGTGTGGGCTGAGCGGCTCATCTAAACTCTCACCAAAGAGAGACCCAAGAACACATGGCGACACACCATCTCAAACCACTCTCCGGACAAGGCCGGCCCATCCCGCTGGGCGAGGACCCCGTCACCATCGGCCGCCACGCGGACAACAAGCTGCGGCTCAACGACGACAAGTGCTCGCGGCATCACGCGGTCATCTCGCCCGAGAAGGGGGAGGACGGCCGCTCGCGGTTTCGCATCAAGGACCTCGGCTCACGCAACGGGACCCTGCTCAATGGCATGCGCGTCACCGAGTCGATCATCAGCCCCGGCGACGAGATCCGCATCGGGGCGATCGCGTTCACCGTCGAGGCCAAGACCAACCAGCTGACGGGCAACGTCGTCAACGGGGCCCGCAACCCCTCCAAGGGCTCCCAGGCCTGGGCGACGGACCTGAAGAACGTGCTCGAGTCGGTGGCCTCGGGCGGGCTCGACGACGAGACCGTGAAGCTCGTGGACGCGTTGGGCGCGACCTCTGAGGCGCTCGCCGCCGCGGCGGACGGCCCCCGCGCGTTCCGCTACCTGCTCCGCATCGCCTCACGGACCCGGGCCACCGACATCCACGTCGAGCCCAAGGCCGACCTCGTGCAGGTCCGCATGCGGGTGGACGGGCAGATGGTCTGGATCGCGGACCTGCCCAAGGATCTGGGCATCCTGATCACCGGCATCACCAAGGCGATCTGCCAGATGCAGCAGGCCTCTAAGGAGGCCGTGCAGGACGGGCACTTCTCGGCCCGCTTCCCCGACCGCCGCGTCGAGTACCGCGTCTCGCTCACCCCCTCGATGTACGGGCAGAAGCTCGTCGTCCGGGTGCTCGACCAGCGCGGCGTGCCGACCGCGATCGAGGACCTGGGCATGGCGACCTACATGGCCGACCGCATCAAGGCGGTCTGCAATCAGGACGCGGGGCTGTTGCTCGTCTGCGGCCCGACCGGCTCGGGCAAGACCACCACGCTCTACAACGCGCTGCGTGATATCGACCGCGAGGCCCGCAACGTCATCACGATCGAGGACCCCGTGGAGTACCAGCTCGAGGGTGTCACGCAGATGCCCATCGACGAGAAACGCGGCAACACCTTCAACACGCTGCTCCGCTCCGTGCTCCGCCAGGACCCCGACGTCATCCTGCTCGGCGAGATCCGCGACGAGCAGACCGCCCGCACCGCGATGCAGGCCGCGATGACCGGGCACCTGGTCTTCTCGACGGTCCACGCCAAGGACTCGATCTCCTCGGTCTTCCGCCTGCTTGATCTGAAGATCGAGCCGTTCCTGGTCGCCAATGCCTTGCAGCTCGTGCTGGCCCAGCGGCTGGTGCGGGCGCTGTGCGAGAACTGCAAGTCCGAGGTGCAGATCCCGCCGGGCCGCATCTCGAAGATGGGGCGGTTCCTCGGCGGCAAGACCTCGATGTATCAGTCGGTCGGCTGCCGCCGATGCCTGAAAACGGGCTACCGCGGCCGGCTCGCCCTGTTCGAGCTGCTCGATGTGGACGACGACCTGCGCGACATCATTCTCAACGAGCCCTCGATCCAGGCGATGCGCAAGGTCATCGCCAAGGGCCATTTCACCTCGCTGCCGCAGTCCGGGTACAAGCTCGTGGGCGAGGGGCTGACCTCGGCCGAAGAGATCGACCGCGTCGCCACCTGAGGCCCGGTTGGGTTTCTCGCTGGGGCCGGGCCCGCGTTTGGCGGGCTGGGCTCAGCCGGCCTTGGGTCGGTCGCAGAACGCCTCGAGCCGCGTGCTCAGCAGACGCATCGGAAGCCCCATGATCGAGGTCGGGTCGCCCCCGTGCTCGATGGGCCATCCCTCGGCGAGCCGCTCGGCCAGGTTGTACGCCCCGGCCTTGCCCCGCCAGCCGCCGCTCGCGACGTACGCCTCGATGAACGGCGACAGGTCGCCGACCGTCACGAGGGTCCGCTCGTAAAACACGTCCCGCCGGTCGGATGTTGGGCAGACAATCGCCACGCCCGTGAGCACCTCGTGCGAGTTGTTGGAGACGGCGAGCAGGATCCGCCGCGCGTCGTCGGCGTCCACCGGCTGCCCGACCACCTCGCCGTCGACCACACAGACGGTGTCGGCCCCGAGCACGGGGCGGGGCGGCTGTGCCGGGTCCAGCTCGCGCATCGCCGCGATCGCCTTGAGGTAGGCCAGCGCCATGACCCATTCCGCGGGGTCCACGTTGCCGGGGTGCAGCTCGCCGTCGTCGAGCCCGCTCTCGGCGAGCCCGAACTCGTACCCGTGCTCGGTGAGCAGCTGCCGCCGACGCGGCGAGCGGCTGGCGAGCCACAGCGACCGGCCGAACCGGCCGCCCACTCGTTCTTCTGCTGTTCGTGGCGTGTCATCCATGAGCATCGCTCCGCCTCCCACTCGCATGAGCCCCTGTGTTCATAGTGAGAGGAGCCCCTAGCGTTTCATACTCCGACGCTTCAGGCGAGGTTTTCTTTCACGATTTACGATTTCTTCTCGCGCAGCCCATCAGTCGCCCGCCCCGGATACGCTCAGAACTCCAACCCTGTGGGGCAAACACCCCACGGCAAACACTCGGCTTTCTCCGGAGAACACCTTGCGGGCCCACCTCGTCCAGTTCGACATCGCCTGGGAAGACCCCGACGAGAACTTCGATCGGGTCGATCGCCTCCTGACCCACAACCGAGTATCACGGGGGGACCTTGTCCTGCTCCCCGAGATGTTCGCCGTCGGGTTTAGCCTCAACACCCAGGTCACCGCCGACCGCGGCCCGACGCTCGCGTACCTCGCGAGGCTCGCCGACGACACCGGTGCGATCGTGCAGGGCGGGCGAGCGGTTCAGCCTTGCGACTGCGACAAAGCCACCAACGTCATGTCCGTGCTCGACGGCTCGGGGTCGTCGGGTGAGCCCGTGCGGCAGGTCGCTGAGTACGCCAAGGTCCACCCGTTCTCGTTCGGCCGCGAGCCCGAATCCTTCAAGGGGGGCGACGAGATCGTGACGTATCCGTGGGGCCCCGAGAAGGGCCCGGTGACCGTGGCGCCTTCGGTCTGCTACGACCTCCGCTTCCCCGAGCTCTTTCGGCTGCAGATGTTGAAAGGGGCGGAGTGCTTCGCGCTGGGCGCGTGCTGGCCCGAGGCGAGGCAGGAGCACTGGCGGGCGCTCGCCATCGCCCGCGCCATCGAGAACCAGGCCTTCATGCTCGCGTGCAACCGCACCGGCAGCGACCCGCACCTTACCTACGCCGGCGGGTCGATCGCGGTCGGGCCAACGGGCGAGGTGCTCGGCGAGCTGGGCCCCGAACCCGGCGTGCTCTCCGTGGACATCGACCCCGAGCAAGTCCGCCAATGGCGGGCGACGTTCGGCGCGTGGAAAGACGCACGGCTCATCGGGCGCGAGCCCTGATTCCACGAACCGTGTCGGGGGAGTGAGGGGGCCTAGGGGGCGTGGGGGGGAGTGGGCGCACAACCTGCGCTAAGCGGGTAGACTGCGACCATAACACGAAGGAGGTGTGGCATGGAGGCCAACCACCGATTCAGGCTCGCTCCCGGCGCGTTTGAGCGATCACGGATGATCGTCACACGGGCCATCACGCTCCGCGTTCTCGCGTCAGTCGCCCCGGCATTCGCACTGGCGGCCCTGCCCGCGTGCTCCGAGGCGATCAACGCCGACGCCGCGGCGACCATCGAGGCCCGCTTTGCATCTTCGGGCTCCGCGGTCGAGGTCGATCAGCGAGTCATCGAGACCGCCCGGCCTCGCCAGCACACCCCGATCTACACCCCGCATGCGACGGACGAGCAGATCGTGCTGACGCTGGCCTTCCCGACCGGGCGTATCGAGACGTCGGCGGTGGTGCTGCACCAGGTCTCGCCACGCGTGGCGGACCTGAGCCAGCCCTTCGTGCTTGAGTACCACGTGACCAACCTGACCGAGGCAACGCTCGACGAGGTCCGCGTGCACCTGCACGAGGCGCACAACCTCACGCTGCTCGACTGCTCGGTGCACCCGCGGCTCGACGAGGACTCGGTCTATTGGTCGCTCGGGCGGCTGGGCCCGGCCCAGACCCGAGTGGTTCGCGTGAGCGCGCGCTCAACCGCGGTCGGCCCGGCCCAGACCACCGCGACCGTGACGTACCGCAACGTGCTGCGTTCGCAGACGCAGGTGGTCGAGCCCAGGCTCGAGCTGACGAAGTCAGCCCCCGAGTTCGGGGCGCGCGACGACGTGTTTGAATTGGTCTACACGCTCACCAACGCTGGCACCGGCACCGCTCGAAAAGTCAAGCTCACCGACGACCTGCCCCTTGGGCTCACCACGATCGACGGCCTCAAGCGTGTCTCGCTCCCCGTGCTGGCGCTGGGCCCCGGGCAGAGCGAGCAGCGGCGGGTCCGCGTGCGGGCCGGCCGCCTCGGCTCGTTCGGTTCGGTCGCTGTCGCGGTTGGAGAGCCCGAGCTGGTGTCACGATCGGGTGCGGCCCAGGTCCAGATCCTGGATCCGGTGCTCTCGCTGAGCGTGTCTGGGCCAGAGCTTGCGCCCAACCCCCAGTTCAACCCCCCGCCCACTGGCCCGCTCGGTCCTCAGCTCGTCTCGGGCCCCCAGACCGGGTCTGTGGCCAGCGGCTCAGAGCCGGGCTCGTCGGCCCACGCGGTCTACCGCCTCTCGCTTCACAACACCGGGCGGGTCGCGGCCCGGGCGGCCCGGGTCTCGGTGGCGACTCGTGGCTTGCGGGTCGTTTCGACCTCAGCCCCTGCGGTGGTGGGGGAGGATTCCCTGACGCTGGGGTGTGATTCGATCGAGCCGGGCGAGACGGTCGAGTTTGAGATCGTCGTGGTTCGCGCGGCGGGGCCGGCGGGCCTGCACGCGGCTGACCTCTATGTCACCCTGGTCGCGGATCACGTCGCCCCGGTCAGCGTGGTTCTGCGTCCCTTGGACGGGGCCCGCGTCGCGGCGGCCTCGCACCCATAGACTTGCTCATGAGTGGCTCGATTGCTCCGCCCTGGCTGGTCTTTCCCCTCGCGGGGATCGCGATGATCATCACCGCGGGGTATCTGATCGCGCTGCGCGAGGCCCCGCCCGCCGCGATCGACCCGCGCCAGGCCCGCCTGCGCACCGCCACCGGCTGGCTCACGCTCGTCACGCTCCCGCTCACGGCGTACGGGTTTGGCGTGACCACGACCGCCGACCCCAAGGTCTTCATGCTCGTCTGGGTCACGATCACGGCGCTGCTCGCGTTCATCTTCCTGCTCGCCTCGATCGACCTACTCAGGCTTGCGGCCCAACGGCGAAGGCTGATCAACGACCACCGCACCGCCATCCGCCAGGCTCGGCTGCACTCGATCCAGCTCGCTTCGGGGGTGGCGGTCCCGGTCTCAGACGTCTCGTACTCGGTGCACGGGCCTTGGGCGGGCGGCTCGGAGTCTGGCCCCGCTGCTGATGCCGCCGACGGGCCCGTCGACGGGCCTGTCAATGACGGTGAGCCGGGCGAGCCGGGGGCTGGTGCGACGGGGGCGGGCGCGCCGCCCGAGAGCCGGGAGCCGCCGCGTGAGTAAGGAGCCTCGCGCCGACGAGCGGGTGTCCGCCAAGCCGCGTGGCCCGGTGCCCGGGGTGCTGGGTCGGCTTGCCGAGCCGCTCTATCGGTACGAGATCGGCCGGCGCAACCGTGTCTACGACAAGGGGCGCGGCGTCACCAGGCTTGACCGGGTTGTCATCTCTGTTGGCAATCTCTCCGTGGGCGGCACCGGCAAGACGCCGACCGTGCGCCTGATTCTCCGGTGGCTGCAAGAGGCGGGGCGGCAGCCGTGCGTTGCGATGCGGGGGTACAAGTCCACGCCCTCGACCGAGTCTGACGAGGCCGCGGCCCACCGCCGTGCCTTTCCGACGATGCCGATCGTGGCGCAGCCCGACCGGATCGCCGGGCTGCGGGCGCTATTTGAGACGCAGGTCGGTCGGGCGGTTGACGTTGTGGTTCTCGACGACGGCTTCCAGCACCGCAGGCTCGCGCGCGATCTGGATCTGGTGCTCATCGACGCGACCCGCGACCCGTTTGCCGACCGCCTGCTCCCCGCCGGGTGGCTCCGCGAGCCGATCGCGTCGCTGGGGCGGGCCTCAGCGGTGATCCTGACCCATGCCGAGCTCGTCTCGCCCGAGGCGTTGGCGCGGGTGTCGGGCCTGGTTGAGCGAGCGCACGGCAAGCCCCCGATCGCCGCCACCCGCCACGAGTGGGATGAGCTGGACGTGCTCGACGACTCGGGGCCGCCCGTCCGCCCGGTATCGATCCTGCGGGGCAAGCGGGCGATGGCGGTGTGCGCGATCGGCAACCCGCGGGGGTTCCTCGCGTCGGCCCGGGGCGCGGTCGGCGACGGCACCCTCCTCGAGATCGCCCTGCCCGACCACGACCCGTTCAAGCCCGCGATGATCGAGCGGATCATCGAGCAGGCCCGAGAGCACGAGGTCCAGGTGCTCATCACGACCGACAAGGACTGGTCCAAGCTCGCTGAGGTCTCCGAGGACCGGTGGCCCTGCCAGGTCGCCCGGCCCCGGCTGCGGCTCGGGTTCGAGCACGGCGAGGACGCCCTGCGGGCCCTGGTGAGCCGGGTTTAGCGCCCCGGCCCGGGGCTTGGGCGTGACCTAGGATTCAGGCCCGGAACGCCACCGGATACGGAGCACACCTATGGACCCGCTGCTGCGCCATCTCGCCGACTGGAAGACCTTCAAGGCCCTCGTCGTCGGTGACTTCATGCTCGACCAGTTCCACTACGGCGACGCCGACCGGCTCAGCCCCGACGCCCCCGTGCCGGTGCTGCGAGTCACCCGCCAAGAGGACCACCCCGGCGGGGCGGCGAACCTGTGCCTCGACCTGGTCGCGATGCGAGGCCGCGTCACGGCGCTGGGCGTGGTCGGGCAGGATCGCGAGGCCGACCTGCTCCGCACCGTGCTGCTGCAGCAGGGCGTGGACGCGGGCACGCTGGTGGCTGACCCGATCCGCCCGACGACGGTGAAGCGGAACCTGATCGGGCTGGCGCAGGGGCGTCACGCGCAGAAGATGTTCCGGGTTGACTTTGAGTCTCGCGCGCCGATCGCACAGAACATCCAGTCGCGGATCCTCGAGACCTTCAAGGCCGATCTGAAGCGGACCGACGTGGTGTGCATCGAGGATTATAACAAGGGCGTGTGCACACCCGAGCTGTGCCGAGAGGTGATCGCGCTGTCCAAGGCCGCGGGCAAGCCCGTGTTCGTGGACCCCGCGCCCGTGACCGACTACCGCAAGTACAAGGGCGCAACGGCGATCACGCCCAACCGGACCGAGGCGACCAAGGCCGCCGCGATGCTGCTCGAGGGCGACGCCCCCGAGGACTTCGGGCAGCTCGCCCGCCTGCTGCTCGAGCGCCTTGAGCTTGAGGCCGTCGTTCTCACGCTCGACAAGCAGGGCTCGTTGCTGCTGACCGCGGACACGCCCGACCCGGTCCCGGTGCCGACGGTGGCGCGTGAGGTGTACGACGTGACGGGCGCGGGCGACATGATGCTCGCGGCGCTGGCCGCGGCCCGCGCCAACAAGATCGCGTGGGAGCCCTCGGTCCGCTTCGCCAACGCCGCGGCGGGGCTGGAGGTCGAGGTCTTCGGGATCGAGCCCATCCCGCTCGAGAGGATCCACGCCGAGCTGCTCAACATCCACACCGAGCGGACCGGGAAGCTGCGCACCAAGGACGAGCTGATGGTGCAGATGTCCGCGGCCCGCAAGGCCGGCAAACGAATCGTTTTCACCAACGGGTGCTTCGATGTGCTGCACGCGGGGCACGTGGCCCTGCTCGAGAAGGCCGCGGGCTTTGGTGACTTCCTCGTTGTCGCCCTCAACGACGACGCCTCCGTGCGTCGGCTCAAGGGCTCGGACCGCCCCATCAACGACCAGGACCACCGGGCCCGGGTGCTCGGGGCGCTCAACGTGGTGGACGCGGTGGTGCTGTTCGAGGACGAAACGCCCCAGCGGCTCATCGAGGCCGTGCTCCCCGACGTGCTCGTCAAGGGAGGCGACTACACCGAGTCGCAGGTGGTCGGCGGGGAGGCGGTCAAGAAGGCCGGCGGGCGCGTCGAACTGGTCGATCTCGTGGACGGGCTCTCGACCTCCAACACCATTGAGCGAATGCGTAAAGCAAGCACCCAGAACTGAGTCGCCGGCGGTGACGTGGCGTTTCAGTGTTGCCCGCGTCGGGTCTGGCTCGGTCTCGGCTGCACGCTGTGTGCTAGTCTCTGCGCGTGATCCCCACGCCGCATCGCCCGATCCATCTCGTCAGCGTGCACCGCTCCTACGCGGGCCTGATTCTCGCGGGCACCAAGGCCCAGGAGATCCGTCTCTCCAAGGCCCGGCGTGTCCCGTACGGGCTCGTTGAGCCGGGCGATCGCCTGTACTTCAAGGTCGTCTCGGGCCCGGTGGTCGCGACCTGCCTCGCCGAGGGTGTGGAGTCGCACGACGGGCTTACGCCCGAGCGGGTGCTGGCACTGGGCCGCGCGCACGGCGACGCGCTGTGCGCGCCCGAGTCCTATTTCCAAGCCAAGCAGAAATCGCTCTACGCCACGATTGTTCGGCTCGGGCCCGTCGAGCCCGTGGGCCGTGGGCCGCCGACTGACCGGGTCTTGCACGGCTCGGTGCGAGACGCGTGGCGAGTGCTCCCGGGCACGGCGGAGGTCTACCCGTCGTGCCTGGCCAACGCGCTTGAAGGGTTTGGCTGATCTTGGCTGACTGGAGACGCCCGTTCGGCGTGGGCGGGCCGACGGCTTACCCGCCTTCGCGTTTGCGGGTCTTGGCGTTGGTGTTGGTCCACCCGTCGGCCATGAACTCCCAGTCCTCGCTGTCCGGGGTGGTCCAGCTGAACTGCTGCAGCTCGCTCATCTCGATGGTGCGTGCGTCTTTCCACGCGTGCACCTCGCCGTGCCCGTCGGCGTACCCGAGCGTGCCGTTCTTGCCGTGCCAGACGGTGAGCGGGTCGATCCAGGTGGGCGAGTTGAGGTACATCACCCACGAGCCCATGTTGGTGCCCCGCGGGTCGGATTCTTCCAGGAAGACGTACCGCATGCTCGGCTGAAAGATCTGCGAGATCTTGCGGGTCACGTCCTTGCTGCCCAGCGACCGCTCCCACCCCGAGTCGCCGTTCATGCAATTGGGCATCGAGTATGTTCGCCATGCAACGGCCCCGCCTGTCGCTTCGCGCTCGCGCACGTCTGACGGGCAGTGGTAGCTCTCCATGTTCTCGATATAGGGCCAAAGCAGCCCGGCGCGAATCCCTCGCTCGTGCGGCGTCATGTTCTTGATCTTCGCGAGGATGGAGTCTTTCAGGTCCCGCCCGGCCCTGGACTTGGGCCACCCCACCCAGCTGTCCACCTCGATCGCGGTCTTGGACGAGTTGTACCCGAAGTGCGACTTCACCACCGCGTCGTCGTTGTCCGCGCCGTAGAGCACGAACGCCTGGGCGAGCGTCCGCTGATTGGACAGACAAACCGTGGCCCGGGCGCTCTGGCGGGCCTTGCCCAGCGCGGGGAGCAGGATCCCGATGAGCAGCGCGATGATCGCGATGACGACCAGCAGCTCGATCAGGGTGAAGGCCGAGGCACGGGGGATCGAGAATGGGCGGGTCATCCGCACAGCCTACACGATCTCGGGCTCCATGAGTATGCGGTTTCAGGGGTTAGGGCCGCGGGCGGGGGCTGAGGGGTTTCACCACTGAACCACAACCTTGCCGAACTGCTCGCCGCTCTCGAGGCGGGCGTAGGCGTCGTGCCCCTGCTCGGGGGCGTAGACGCCGTCCACCACGGCCCCGAGCCGCCCGGCGCGGAAGAGCGCCGCGACCTCGCCGAACTCGGCGTTGGAGCCCATGGTCGAGCCCAGGATCCGCAGCTGGTTCCAGAAGATCCGGGCCAGGTCGGTCGTGGCGTCGGGGCCGGTGGTGCAGCCGGGTGTGACGTACGCCCCGCCGCGGGCCAGCGACTTGATGCAGGAGAGGTGCGTGGCTTTTCCGACCGAATCGACGGCGAGGTCCACGCCACGCTTGTCGGTGAAGCCGCGGACCTGCCGCGACCAGTCCCCCTCCTTGCCGGGCTTGCCCTCATCGAGCACGGCGTGAGCCGCCCCGAGTTCGAGGGCCTTGTCGAGCTTCCACTGGTGTCGGCTGGTGACGATGGCGGGGCACCCCAGGTGCACGCAGAGCTGCAACGCCGCGAGCGCGACGCCGCCGCCGATGCCGGTGATGAGAACGGATTGCCCGGGCTTGAGGCCTGCCTTGCCGACCATCATGGAGTACGCCGTGAGCGTGGCGAGCCCGAACGCCGCGGCGAGAGTGGGGTCGGCGTCTTGCCCGATTTCTGCGACGTTCGATGCTGGGCAGAGGAATGACTCGGCGTGCATGCCGGGTGAGTGGTGCTCGCCGATCAGTTCGTAGTTTGGGGCGAGCGAGGACTGGGGCGGGTCGCCGGGGCGGCTGGGTGTCGCGGTGTCGATCGCGGCGTTGACAATCACACGCTTGGAGATCCACGCGGGGTCAACTCCGGGCCCGACCGCTTCGACCTCGCCGCAGGCATCGCAACCGGCGACGCGGGGGTATTCCAGGTTCAACCCGGGCACGCCTCGCCCGACCCAGAGATCCAGATGGTTGAGCGCGCTGGCGAGGGTCCTGACTCGCACCTGCCCCGGGCCCGGCTCGGGGGTGTCGGGGAAGTCGGTAGTGAGCGAGACGTTGGGCGAGACGGGCGAACCCTGCTGATTGATGACGAGTGCTCTCATGCGGCAAGGATAGTGCGGCGGGGCTGAGAGTGGGCCGGGCTCGCGGGTTTGTGCGCACGACGGGGGTGCGTGTTCCACGTGGAACATACCCTAACCGGGATTGGATTGGGTCACACCGGGTCTTGCTGACGTCGCGTTCCGCATTCGGGACAGATTCGTATGGCTGAATCGAGCAGGAACCCACATGATGCGCACTCGCTCTGGGTCTCATTTCGAGTAAGGGCGGGTCCGAATCTCGCCATGAGCGAGATCGGAACGACGAGTGCCACAACCGGGGGGAGCAGAAGTGTCAGGATGAGCACGAGAGCCATCACGACTGCGAGTGACCCGGTCGGGCTGCTGCCACCAAGTGCGTACATCAGTATCGCGCCCAGACCGACGTAGGCCATCCCCGAGTAGCCGACACCGCACATCCAAGACGCGATTCCCCGGGCTCGGCCGTACTTTCCCGTCCAACCGTTCCAGTTGATCAGCGCGAAGAGTGCGCAGACGGCGGTCGCCGTGACCCCGCACGAGGCCATCATCCCGTATGTCCAAATGACAATGGGAGCGTGGAGCACCGAGGTTTGCACGTAGATGCTCAGTGGCCAGAGGAGTGTTGTGGCGATGCCAAATCGCAGGTGCCATTGGGTTCGGCGGTCGGCTCGGGCGTATCGATCATGCAGCCAACCCCTCGATGCGTCGTGGGTGACACCCTCACACGGTTGGGTGTGTGTACTGGGTGACGAGGTTGAGAGTGATGGATCAGGCTGAGCTGGCGCGGGGGTGGCCATTGCGATGGGGCTCCTGGCGTTGAGGAAGCAAGGGCGTACACCGTTCGAGTGATTCTACCAAGTGCAAGGTGTGGAGATTGAACGGGCTACCGGGCCAATAGGGCTCGTTACGTGGCGGACTCAGCAGCCTGCGAGGAACTCGACAATGAATCCCTGGATGTCGCCCAGATCGACGATGCCGTCGGCGTTGAAGTCCACGGCGAGGTCCTGCACGAGGAAGAACGCGATGAAGCTCTGGATGTCGCCCTGGTCGGCGATGCCGTCGCCGTTGAGGTCGGCGGGGCAGGCGCTCGCGGTTCGGTCGTGGACGGTGTAGCTGTTCTGCTCGATGAAGTCATCATCGGTGAAGGGCTCGATCGTTTCTGAGGATGAATGCGAGCCGTCGCTGAAGTCTGACGAGCCTGAGAGCGGGTACCAGATTTTGCCCCAGTCGGCTTGGGCGGTGAGCGAGGAGTCGAGCGAGTCGGTGGTGCCGCTGAATCGGGTGATGTCAACGCTTACAGGATCGATCTCGGTGGAGGAGGACAGGTTCCAATCGATATCAGAGGCATCGGCGTCGGCGATCATGAGTGCCGGGGTGCTGCTGTCCGGGGCGGTGTTGAAAAGGATCAGGCGCCCGGAGGGGCCGTCGAGGCCGCTGCCCTCCGCGAGCGATTCTTCGTTGAGGGAAGAGGGTGCGGTGCGTGCGTAATCGAGATGCCAGACACTGGCGACGGGGGTGCCCTCGACGGTGGTGCTCTTCTTGGGCATCTGGTAGGCGTAGTTCATGACGGAGAGGTAATTGGGCTTGTAGTTCTTGTCCTCGTGCCCGCCGTGGCGGAGGCTGAGGGCGTGCCCGAACTCGTGCATGAGGGTGCCGGCCAGTGCGTTGGTCCGCATGGTGGAGTCGGGGAACCAGGAGGCGACCACGCCGCCGGCGACGAAGAAGTCGTTGCCCGGGAGCTCGCTCTGGCCCGAGTAGTAGCTTTTGTAGGTGGTGCCGTCGGTGCGGGTCCTGGTCTCATAGATTGTTTGGCCCCAGATGCAGTAGCGGAAGATGAGCTTGTAGGCCTTTTTGATGGTGTCCCAGTCGTTGTGGTCGCGGAGCGATTGGGTGCCGAAGCTGGTGGATTTGGCGGTGTCGAAGGCGGCGGGCCAGGCGCCGTTGCCGTCGTACTCCACGTTGGCGAGGTCTGACTCGTCAACGATGAAGTTGAGGATGATGCCGGCCGAGCCGTCGGGGTTCTCGACACTCGCGGCCGGGGCCTGGCCGAAGACCTGCTCGACCTGGGAGATTGCGTTGAGATCGACGTTGACACCGGTCTGAGAATCGAGCTCGACGAAGAGGTTCTTCTTCTCGGGGTCGGCCCCCATCGATGGCAGGTCGATCTCGGGTGTGCCGTCGTCGTCGAGATCGATGCCCTCGATCTCCCAGGCGTCGAGGAGGCCGTCTTTGTCCTCGTCGCCGAAGTCGATGGTGAAGTTGAACTTGAAGTCAACGCTGGCGTCCCCGGTGCCGATGGTGGCCGCGACGCCCTGAGCCATGAACTGCATGACGACCTGGGTGTTGGCCTTGACCTTCTGCGTGTGGAAGAAGGTGTGCGGCTCGGAGCTGTCTGCCGCGGTGATCGATTCGGCGAGGTTGAAGGGCACCGAGTCCGGGTCGCCGCCCTGGAGAGAGAAATCGATCGAGGAGAAGGGCTCGAGCTGAGCCGGCAGGCCCTGGCCCTCGATCTGGAAGGTGCCCATGAGCGAGAAGGTGGTGTCTACCGGGACGGAGAAGAGGAGGCTGAAGTAGACGATGGAGGCGTGGCTGGCGTCGCCCTCGGGGTCGGAGATGTGCGACTGGCCGTGGGCGGTGCCCTTGGCCTTGATTCGGAAGGTCGAGATCTCTGAGGTGAGCGAGACGTTGCCCGACGAGGAGGAGCCCTTGTCGCCGAAGGCGCTGGTGCTGCCGGAGCGAATGTATGAGTCGAGTTGCTCGGTGGTATCCACGAACTCGTCGTCTGAGGACTCGGTGCCCGATGACGCGTTCAGGCCTCGCACAGCGAGGGTGGGAGTGATGACCGGATCATTCTGAAAGGCGATGGCGGTAGTCGCTGAAAGAAGGACAGCGGCTGCGGCGAAGAAGTGGCTCTGAGTCATCCTCGGCTCCTATGAGAGTGTGAGAAGACAGGATACCAGATCGCGCACGAATCCCCAAGGGCTTTTCTGCTTGCGCGGAAACTGTCCTGGGCTGACTCAGTCCTCGCTGAGGAGGTCGGGCCTGCGGTCGCGGGTCCGCTGGGCCTGTTGCTCGAGCCGCCATTTGGCGACCGCGAGATGGTCGCCACCAAAGAGGACCTCGGGGACCGCTCGGCCTTCCCACTCGCGTGGGCGGGTGTAGTGCGGGCAGTCGAGGAGCTTGGGTGTTTCGGTGAGCCCCAGCTCGTCGGCCCATTTCTTGACGATCTTGGGCGGTAGCGGCGTGCCGTCCGGGTCGTGCGTGGGCAATCCGGCGAAGGAGTCCTGGGCAGCCGCGTCTGCGTGCCCAAGCACGCCGGGCAGCAGGCGGGTAATGGCGTCGATCAGCACGATCGCTCCGAGCTCGCCGGCGGAGAGGATGTAGTCGCCCAGCGAGATCTCGATCGGGGCAAGGTGCTCGATGACCCGTTCGTCGATGCCCTCGTAATGACCACAGAGGATGACGAGGTGCTGCTTGGTTGCGAGTTCGCGGGCGAGCTCCTGCGTGAGCGGTTGGCCCTGCGGTGTGAGGTAGATGCGCGTCGCGGGGATCGGCGACTGTGATTCAGCGTGCGCCACGGCATCGGCGATGGGCTGGCACGACATGACCATGCCGGGGCCGCCGCCGAACGGGCGGTCGTCGGTCTTGCCGTGCTTGCTGGTGGTGAAGTCGCGGAGGTTGGTCGCGTGCAGGTCGAGGAGGCCCGCGGCCCGGGCGCGCCCGGGGATGGAGACGGCGAGCGGGGCGGGGGGCTGATCGCCGAAGAGCTCGGGAAAGGTGGTGAGGACGTTGACGCGCAGCGCCGGCTCTGGGTTGGGTGCGTCTGGGGGAGGTGTCTGGCCGGTGGGGTTGGGCATCACGGGATTGTTGGCCGATTGAAATGAAAAAACTGCGGGCCGCGATATTGAGCGAGAATCGGCGTTACGCCGCGGCGCGGTGGACAACTCGGTGGAGAAGTCGGTGGACGTGCGGCGAGAACAGCGGTGGGTCTTCGGTGGGAAAACTGACGGCTCTCTCGCGTGAGGGCGTGCGGGTTGTCAACGGCCGAGTGCGTTGTAAAATAGAGAAGTCGTCGCGGTTGATGGTGGTGCAAGCCAGCGTACAACGGGCGGTGAGCGGGTTGCAGCCCGCTGGTAAACGAGTCGCGAGCCTGCAACTCGCGGCGAGGCCTCTTCCGACGGGGCCCGGGTTAACTGACCTGCGGAGTGCTTGAAAAGCCCGGGAGACCGGGCGGCAGACCGCGGGCGGGTCCGGGGGTTCCTTGGACGGTGGAGCGTCGAGACCCGAGCGGCGAGAACGATCGCGGACTCGGGGGCTCGCGAGGTGGCCGGCCCATGCGGCACGGTTGCTGAGGCGAGGGTAAAGAAGACGGCTGGCGGCATGCAAAGCCGGCCGGGCTCGGGGAACGGAGCCTGTCGAAGGACGGGCCGAGGGAAACGGGCGAATCGCGACGCCCTACGGTGGGGTGGCTGCGGAGTGGGCGTGCCCGGCAACGGACAGGTTCACGTCAGCCATGTCACGGTGAGCGACGCGGAAAACGCGACACGGCCTCGACCCTTGCGCGGGATCGGGGCCGCGTTCGTTTTTGGAGTACGGGCATGTCTGGAGTATGGGCCTGACGGGTAACGACGCGTTGGTGATCCGGGCGTGGGCCTTCGCGTACGTCCCTGACCCCATGAACGGTAACGTTCGGGTTCCCTCGAGGTCGTTCAGCACCCGGCGAGGAAGGCGACGACGAAGGCCCCGATGTCGCCGTTGTCGAGGATGCCGTCGGCGTTGAAGTCGGCGGCGAGGTCGCCGGCGAGGAAGAGGGCGACGAAGGTGCCGATGTCGCCGTTGTCGAGGATGCCGTCACCGTTGGTGTCGGCCAGGCAGGGCGCGGGCGGTGTCGTGTTGGCGACGATCCAGGCCTCGTAGGCCTTGAGCCGCAGGGAGTAGGTCGAGCTCGAGTAGGCCGGGGCGCCCGCGTTGGCGACGACGAGCAGCGCCAGCGAGCTGTCGAGTTGTTTGAACCCGGGGGAGCCCGAGTTGCCCGAGGTCGCGACGCCGGCCATCGGCTCGTTTCGTTGCGTGAGCCTGAGGAAATCGGATCTGGAGTAGTCGGTCGAGACGCCGAGCCCGGCGTTGCCCTGCGCGTCCACGATCCCCGTGAAGGCGCGGCGTTCGCCGTCCACGCCCTGCAACCCGAGCGCGGGGGTCGCGGGTTGCCCGAAGCCGATGAAGGTGAACGCGACGCCGGTCCCGGTGCCGCGGATGGTCTCGGTCTCGAAGCCGGGCGGGCCGGGCAGGGGTTGGTCAAAGCGGACCCAGGCCAGGTCGATGACGGTGCCGTCGAACGTGCCGTTCCAGGTCGGGTGGGTGCCCCAGTCGATGAGGTTGCGGGTGGTGCCCTGGATGGTGTGGTAGTCGGTGCCGGTGCCGACGAGCGGTGAGGAGCCCGGCTTGATCGCGGCGGCGACGTGGGCCGCGGTCAGCCCGAAGTAGTCGTTGAGCCGGACCACCGTCGCCCGCTGAACGCGGTCGGACCGGTTGGTGTACTCGATGAAGAGCACCCGCCCGTCGAAGTCGTTGGAGAGGGTCTCGTGGGTGCCGTCGAGCGCGTGCACGGACTGGGCCGCGGCGGGGGCGACGAGGACGGCGGCAAGAGCGAGGGCGGCAAGGGTGGGTCTGCAATTCACGGCGGTCTCTCGTCTGGGTTTCTCGGACGTACGGCTGCCCGGCTGTGGGATGACTCTGTCGTTCGATCGAGAGTACCACGGGGTTCGCGGATCTCCAAGAGAAAGACCCGGCGGGCTCGAAAGCCGGCCGGGTCGTGCGTGCTGTGCGCGTTGTGTTGGGCGCTCTGGGGCCCGTGGGGCCCGTGGGGGGCGATGGCAGGGGCGGTGCTCGGGGGTCAGACGCACCCGGCGAGGAAGGCGATGATGAACGCTTGGATATCGCCGTAGTCGAGGATTCCGTCGCCGTTGATGTCTGAGCCGGGCGTGCGGCCGAGGAAGTCGGAGATGAAGACCGAGATGTCACCGTTATCGACGACGCCGTCCGCGTTCCGGTCCGCGATCGAGCAGAGCGAGAGCAGGATCTGCGTGTCGATCTTGGTCACGTTGTCGCCGGTGCCTCCGAAGAGGAGTGGGCGGCCGGTGGTGGGATCGATCGCTGTGGAGTGCGAGAATCGCTTGGAGAACGGGACGCGAACGTCCAGCGGGGCCCACGCCTGGCCGTCCCAGGCCCAGACATCGTTGAGGGCCGCCGTGTTCATGTCGGTGTAGAGCGAGGGGGTGCCTCCGAAGAGCAGGACTCGTTCGAGTGCGGGGTCATAGATCATGGCGTGGTCGCGTCGGGCGGAGGGTCCGCTGACCTCGTGTTGAGTCCAGGTGGTGCCATCCCAGGTCCAGGTGTCGCCGAGAATCCCGGTGGAATCGTCGCCGCGTCCACCGAAGAGCACGATCTCGCCGTTCATCTCGTCGTAGGCCATGGCGTGGTTCGCCCTCGGGGCCGGGCCCGTGGTGGACTTGACGGCCCACTGCGTGCCGTCGAAGGTCCAGGTCTCGCCGGTCCAGCCGCGGAGGTCGAACGTGGCGAACGGTTCCCAGCTGGTGGCACCGCCGAAGAGGACGGTTTCTTGCCGGGCCTTGTCGTAGACCGTGGCGTGCTCGGCTCGGAGGTCTGGCATCGAGGGCAGGGCCCGCCACTGCTGGCCGTCCCAGGCCCAGGCGTCTCGGAGCGGATAGCCCCCGAAGGACTCGAATCCTCCGTCGGCGTCGTACCCGGCGGTGAGGATGATCTCGCCGCGTGCCTCGTCGAAGGTCATGGAGTGACCCGATCGGTACGACGGGCCTTGCGACGTGCGGTACGTCCAGCCTTGCCCGTCCCAGACCCAGGTTTCCAGGTTCCGTTGAAGGGTCGAGAGGGACTGGCGGTACGCGTTATCGCCGACGGCGAGGACCTCGCCGCGTGCGGTGTCGGTGGCGAGCGCGGCCCGGAAACTGAGCTTTGGCATGGTTGGCTCGAGCGGGACCCAAGCCGTGGTGTCCCAGGCCCACAAGGTCCCGTTCTCGCTGGGGTCTTGCGTCGATTCGGCGAGCAGCAGCAGGCGGTTGTTCTGCGTGTCGTTGACCAGGTGGCTTGGGCCGATCGGGCCCAGCGATGCCCCGGCGAGCTCGGTCAAGGCGGTGCCGTCCCACGTAAACATGGAACTGACGGGGTTGCTTGAATCGGAGTTGCTCTGGGTGACCATGACGATGAGGCAATCGAGCGTCGGGTCAAAGGCGCTCGCGGATCCGCTGAAGAACCCGAGATCCAGGAAGGGGCTCGCGAACTGCCAGGCCTGCCCGTCCCACGCCCAGACTCGCTTGTTGTCGGTTCCTATTGGGCCCGGGTTCTCCCCGCCGACGATGACCACTTGTCCGAGGTTCTCATCGAAGGTCATGGAGTGGGTGTCGAGAATGGCGAGCCCTGAGTTTGGGTGGTTGGTCCAGGTCTGGCCGTCCCAGGTCCAGGTGTCCTTGGACCAGGTGTTGTCGGTGAGGCTCCCGCCGTAGAGGACGACCTGCTGGCTGACCGGGTCGTATCCCAGGGCGTGGTCCCGCACGGGCGAGGGGGCGTTGGTGTCCTCGAGTGTCCAGGCGTTTCCGTCCCAGGTCCAGGTGTCGTTGTATCGGTCTGCGCCGTTGCGGTAGTTCTTGCTCCCGCCGACGAGGACGATCTTGCCGAGGGCTTCGTTGAAGACCATCGCGGCTCCGTACCGAGCGGAGGGGCCGGGCACGTTCTGGACCTGCCACGCCGAGCCGTCCCAGATCCGGGTCTCGCCCGACGAGATGTAGCTCGAATCGTCGGGGAAGGCTGAGGTTCCGCCGAAGGAGATGAGCTGGCCGCGGGCTTCGTCGAACGCGATGGCTGCCCCTGTTTGGGGGGATTGCGGGTTGGAGACCGTTCGCCATTCAGGCTGAGCGCTCGCGATCGGACTCACGAGGGTCATTAGCAATGCGAGGATGCTGCTTTGTAGTGAGTTGCTCATTCTGCAAGCGTAACTGAAAGTTGTTGCAGAAACCTACGAAAGCGACGCGAAATTTCCGATAATTCTACGTAACCCCGTACATAATAGGTAGGAACGCGGATCGCGGCACGCCCGAGCCCCCGGCTCGGCGCACTCACGGGCGATCGATGGTGTATCCGATCGTCACGCCCTTGACGGCGGTGAGGTTCACGCCCTGCCAGGCCCCGCAATACAGCGTGAGGGAGTAGCAACGGGCGCTGTTGTCGATGGCGAATGGAACGAACGTCGAGGTTGTCTTTGACCTTGGGAGTGGGCTGTTCCCCAACGATGACACGGAGCCAAAGCTGTAGTACAGATCTTCTATGAGTGGCCTGGATCGGAGATCCAGGATGAGCTCGTGCGAGGTGATGTCATCCACGTGGTAGAAGGTCATCGAGGTTACGGTCGCTCCGTCAGGCAGATAGACGGGCGCCACCATGCTCCCGGCTCCTGAGGTGAGAGCGCTGCGGCCTCTTGAGTCTGGAGAGATGAAGGGCACGCCGTCGGTCTTGGGCTTGAACGCCTCGGGTGGGATGGAGAGGTATCTGGTCTGCGGGTCGGAGTATATAAAGTTGGCGGCCTCGACCTCGCCGTCGCGGCTGATGACAAAGCGGTCCACGCCAGCAAAGCTGAGCACCAAGGACGGCGTTGGGCGGAAGCCGTCGTAGTACATCATGGCCCGGTCGAATCCTCCCGAGGCCAATCCGTAGTAGGGCACGCCGTTGGCAGCGATCGTGTTGACAAACATCCCGCCGAAAGCTCCGGAGCTTACGTTCGCGTTGATCCCGAAGTATTCGCCCGGATCAACAAGCGTGCTCCGGTTGAGAAGAAGGCGGTCGGCCCCGGTTCCCATCCGCAGCGTGCTCCCATCTCGACTGACCTCGTTGTCGAGCGATGCGATGGCGACCGGGGCGTTGCCGACGGGCTGCATGGGAGACAGGATCCGATACACCGAGCCATCGAGCACGCGAATCTCGATCCATCTCGGCGAGCCATCAAACGCACCGGGCCCAAAGTCGAGCGTCGTGGTGAACAGCCCGTTGGTGACCTGAATACCGCTCAGGATTACGGTTGAGCCAACCTGGTTGCCCAATGGCGCACCGTCCATCAGCAGAAACAGGAAATCATACAGACCATCAGCCGGCGCACCGTTGTCATCGAGCTGACCCTGATACGAGATCGGCTGCGCGAGGGCAACGAGCGGGAACACAAGCATCGCGAGAGCGAACAGGAACGAATTACGCATGAAAAAGACTCCAGAATCGTGTTGTGCGGCATCGCAAGGTAACCGATACCGGCACCAAATCAAAGAGAATTCAGGTCGCTTCGTCGCTCGTGAGCGAGAAAGCGGCCGTGCCTTGGAAGCGGTGTGAAGTCAGTTATGGACGATCCACCACGATGTCGGATTGATCCAGATCGGATTGATCCAGATTAGCCACGTTCGTAGAGGAACGCTGAAGGTTCTCGGCCTGATCCTTCTGCGGTGGCCCAGGCGAACGAGCCGCCCTTCCAGAGTGAGGCCGAGCCGTAGGCCCCGTCCTTGCGCAGCGCGTACATGGTGACGTTGAAGTTGGGGCGGTCCATCTCGTCCTTGAGCCTTCGCTGACGGATTGAACGCTTGGCGATCTGACGGCAGACTTCCAAGCAGGCTTCCGTCGGGGCCATGCCCTGCTCCATGAGGCGGACGGCCTCGTACGAGCCGCAGGACTGGATGACCGACTCGCCGCGTCCGGTGGCGCCGGCCGAGCCCACCGCGTTGTCGCAATACATCCCCGCGCCGATGATGGGCGAGTCTCCGACCCGGCCCGGGATCTTCCAGCTCAGGCCCGAGGTGGTCGTCGTCGCGCCAAGGTCGGAGTTCGCGTTGACGGCGCCGCAGTGGATCGTGCCGTAGGTGAACGGGACGGAGTCGGGATCGACGGGCCCCATCGCGATTCGCTCACGCCCGGCGAGGTCCCAGTCCATCTCTTCGTTGTTGAGCCAGTCGTCCTGGGTGGAATGGTTGCGTTTCCAGTTGAGCCAGGCCTTTCGGGCACGCGGCGTGAGCATGTTGACACGCTCAAACCCGTGGGCGACGGCAAACTCCGTCGCGCCCTTGCCGACGATCATGACGTGGTCGGTGGTCTGGAGGACCTTGAGCGCGACCTGGGCGGCGTGGACGATGTCCTCGAGGGCGCCGACCGAGCCGGCCTTGTGGGTGGGGCCGTCCATGCAGCACGAGTCGAGCTGGACGACGCCGGCCTCGTTGGGCAGCCCGCCAAGACCGACGGACATGTCGTTGGGGTCAGCCTCGACGATCCCAACACCCATGACGCACGAGACGACCGGGGCGTCGCCGCCGGTCAAGAGCTTGAAGGCGTGCTCGACGGTGGCCTTGCCGTTGCCCGAAGCGATGACCGCGGGGCCGGTGTGGGAATCGCCCGGGGCCAAGTGTGTCGAGGCGAAGGGCTTGGCGGTTGAGGCGATCGCTCCGGAGGCGGAGGCCGCGGCGGCGGTGACCGCGGCGGTCTGGAGGAACGAGCGCCGGTCGAGAACGGTCTTGCGGTGTGGGTTCGTGTTCATGGGCGCAGAATAACGACCTTAGAAGCCGAGTGGGGCTTCCCTCGGCTGGCCAATCGCGGTAGTCTGGGGCCTGTACGGAGGTGGTTATGCGATCTGAAACGATGATCAGTCGTCTCTGCTCAGGCCGGGGTGTTTGCTTGGTGGCGATCGCGGTTCTGATTTGGCCAGCCCAAGGCCGGACCGAGCTGGCGGGGCCAGTTGAGCTGGTCGAGATCGTGGACTGGGTCACGGTTACGGGGATCAGCCGCGACCTGGAATCGCGGTACGAGGTTGTTCGGTCTGCGACGCTGCCGTACGTGGGCAGCGTGTACAAGGAGTACTTCCCGACGGTGCAGACCCCGGCGGGGTGGATCAATCCATATTTCAATGTCAGCCGGGCTCCCGGGACGTTTGTGTTTGAGGAGATCTGGTTCGGGGAGGTCTCCAGCGCGAGCGGCGACGGCTCGACCGACGGCCCGTTCTCAGAGTTCGCGATGCTGATCCGGACGACCGTGCCCGTCGCGTATGCCAACGAGGCGGGGGCCTACATCGGGACCGGGGCGGGCGATCCGAGCAACGTGCCCTGGGCGAGGCTGTCGATCCGGGAGGGGTTCTGCTTCTTGCCCGGGGCGGTGCCCGCGGTGGGTCAGCCGATCTGCCAGACCAACCCCTCGGGCGATCTGGTCTCGGTGCGGCGTGCCGATTCGAGCGGGTACGAAGCGGCGCTCGATGGCTGCTGCCCGGTGGGCGCGGACCGAGGAGGGGCGTTCGGCGTGCTCGACCCGGGGGAGTACACGATCTATCTGCGGACCGGGGCTGACATGAATCTCCTGTTCAGCTTCGGCAGCTACGCCGACGTGTCGGGCACGAACGTTCTGGATCTCTACTGGGACGAGCCGTGCGCGGCGGACCTCAACGGGGACGGCATCGCCGACCAGGGCGATATCCAGAGCTTCATCGCGTTGTTCCTCGCGGGCGACCTCGCGGTGGACTTCAACGGCGACGGCATCGTGGATCTCGGAGACATCCAGGAGTTCATCGCGGCCTTCCTCGCCGGTTGCTGATGGGGCTAGGTCTCTGGTCGGGTGAATCGGGAGCGAGGCTGGCTCGACCGGGGGCTGTGGGGGGTCTATTGTTGTGGCCCTCCCGGGCGTGGCCTGGGGGGTCTTTGCCCGAGTGGGCGTCTACGAGCTTTGGAGCATGCCATGGGCACGCAGCAGATCATCGAGTCCCTGAACGCCGAGGCCATCCGCACCGATCTTCCGGTGTTCGACGTCGGCGACACCGTGAACATCCACATCCGGATCCGCGAAGGCGAGAAGGAGCGTGTGCAGGTGTTCTCGGGCACGGTCATGCTCCGCCGCGGGCGTGGGATCAACGAGATGATCACCGTCCGCCGCGTCGTTGACGACATCGGTGTTGAGCGGACCTGGCCGCTGAACTCACCCTCGATCTCGACGATCGAGGTTGTGCGTCGCGGCGATGCCCGCCGTGCCAAGCTGTACTACCTGCGTGACCGCGTTGGTAAGAGCCGCCGCATGCGTGACCGCCGCCGCGGCATGAAGCACGTCGAGGGCATGAAGACCGTCCACAAGTAAGCCCTCTTCTCTGGAAGTTCCAACAACCCCGCCTTGTGCGGGGTTGTTTTTTTGTCACGGCGCCTTCGAGTGGCCGGTGCATTCTTTCGACGTGTAAAAAAACCCGGCCGAAGCCGGGTTCTCGTGTGAACTCAATTCCTCGCTGAATTACTCGGCGGCGGGCTCTTCGGCCGCGGGGGCCTCGGGCTCCGGGGCCGGTGCGGGGACGGCGGCCTTGGCCGCGTCGAGCTGCTTCTGAGCCTCGGCCTGGGCCTTGGCGGCCTCGTCGGTCTTGCCCAGCGACACCGTGGTCTTCGCCGCGGTCAGGGCCTTCTTGGCCAGGTTCGACATCGGGGCGGTGTCCGCGTCGCCCTCGACCTTGCCGATCTCTTCGATGATCGCTTCGATCGCCTTGACGGCCTGCTTGCAGGTCGTCTGCTCGCGCTTGATCTTGCGGCCCGCTTCCCACGCGGCCATCTCGGTCGCGTTGAGGATGTCGTGGGTCGCGAGCAGGTCCATCACGGTCTCGGAGGGCTGAGCGCCCTTGTTGAGCCAGGCGCGGATCGGCTCGGGCTTGAGCACGACCTGGGAAGCCTCGTCGGGGTGCATCGGGTCGTAGTGCCCGAGGTTCTCGATGACCTTGCCGTTGCGGGCGGTCCGCTTCTCGATCGCGTTGATCCGGTAGAAGGGGCGGTGACGGCGGCCGAAGCGTTGCATGCGGAGACGAACCATGATCGGTTCCTTTCGAAAAGCGTCGCCGACGCCCCAATGATGTGGAGTGGCCGACCCGCGGACAGTTTCCCTGGCGACCGATCGGCAAAGGCCGTCCGGCGTTGTCCCTCGACCCCGCGACCATCGCGGCGTCTGTGTGCCAGGGGCCACCCAGCGGCGAGCCGTGGGTGGGTCCAGATTATTGGCAGGCTTGGGGGGGAAAGCGAGCCGCGATCAGCTCGCCGACTTGAACGGCCGGTCTGGCACGCTCCCGGCTTGGGGGGCCGGGGCCGGCTGGGCGTGGGGTGCGTGGGGGGGGTGGGCATGGTGGTGGAGGGCGTGGGTGGGTTGGTGGGCCACCAGCTCCCGGTAGCACCGATCCAGCTCAGCGACGCGGTTGGGCCATCCGAACTCCGCAAACGCGGCTTTTCGGGCCGCGGCTCCGAATTCGGCTCGCCGTGCCGGGCTGCGGGTCAGATCCAGCATGTGCTCGGTCAGCCCCTCGAAGTAGGCCTCCTCTGAATCGATCGGGACGAGCAGCCCCGCGCCCTGGGGCAGGTACTCGGCCGGACCGGCCCAGTCGGCGCAGATCACGGGCAGCCCCATCGCGCAGCCCTCCATGACCGCGGCCCCGCCGGGGTCTTGCAGGCTCGGGAAGACCATCGCGTCGCACCTGAGCATCGTCTCGATCGCGGTCTCGTGGTCCACCCATCCCATCATCCGCACACGGTCAGCGATGCCGAGCCGCTTGGCTTGGTGCTCGAGGGGTTGCCGCTGCGGGCCGCCGCCGATGATGACGAGCTCGGCTTTGCTCTGCAGCTCGTCCGAAGCGGCGAACGCCTCGAGCAGCAGGTCCAGGCCTTTGAACCGGACCAGCCGACCCAGGAAGACGAGCCGCACCCGCTCGCGGGGCCCGTGCTCGACGGTGCGGGTCCAGCGTGAGAGGTCCACCGCGTTGGCGGTGAGCTCGTGGATCTGCCCGCGGTTGCGGACGGGCAGGGCCCGCTGAGTGCGTGAGTTTGAGACGAGCAGCAGGTCGGCGTGGGCCTTGCCCGAGAAGACCCTGTTGGCGAGCGTGGCGAGCGGGCGGCCGATGCGGATGAGCAGGGCATCGAGCCAGGGCTCGCGGCGGGCGAAGGCCTTGGGGTAATCGATGTCGCCGTTGAGCGGGCCGATGACGACCGGGCCGGTGTGGCGGACGCACGAGGGGGCCTTGGGCGAGATCGGCGTAACCTGGTGGATCACCTCGGGCTGCTCGGATTCGGGCAGGGCTCGGATCGCCTTCATGATCGACCGCTGGGTGCACAGCGAGACGATCTGCCCGGCGGTGAACTCCCGGGCCCGCTCGGGCAGGCGGTGCCCGAGCCGCCAGGCCCCGCTCTGGATCAGCGTGTCATCCACGAAGCGGGTCCGATCGGCCAGGTCCGGATGGTCGGTCTGGATCTCGTCGCGGCACCGCGCGTGGGTGTACAGGCTCACGTCGTGTCCGAGCGCGAGCAGCCCGCGGGCGTAGTGAATCGGCCGGGCGGACTCGCCGCCTTTACGCAGCGAGGCATTCATGGCGATCAGCGCGATCCGCATCGGGTGCTTTCGTTGAAGAGCAGCGGACCGGTTCAGGCAAACCGAGCCCGGCGGTTATCTATTCGGCACAAGAGATCATCGGTTGAGGGGTCAGGGCGAGAAAACAAAAGAGAAAACGCCCCCCATGATGGAGGGCGACGGAGGACGATGGGATGGGCGATGGGAATGATAACAACCGGCCTTGAGCCAGGATAGGGAATCTGGATCTGGAGCCAGATGGGAGCCCGGCTTAGTCTGCCGCCGCGTGGACCATCGCGGTGAACTTGGCCGGGTCGGCCTTCACCTTGTCGATGCAGCCCGCGCAACAGAGCTTGATGAGGGTGTTGCCCGCGACGATCTCGACGGGCTCGCCCATGCTGCCCAGTTCTCCGCCGCGGACGGCGCAGGTGGTCATGGGGTAGGAATCGCGCTGCGCGTCGGCGTAGGCCTTGTCGAGCTGGGCGAGATACTCGGCGGGGTTGTCGGTGACGTCCTGCTTGCAGTCGTTGCAGCAGACGCGGAAGAGCCGGTTGGCGACGACGAAGTCGATGGGCTCAGCGGCGTCGGCGCCGAAGGCCTCGCCGGAGATCAGGCACTCGTTGAGCGGGTAGGCCTCGCGCTGGGCCTCGATGATCTGCGCGTCGAGCTTGGCCAGGGCCGCGGCGGGGTCCTTGCGGAACTTGGGCTCGCACATCGCACAGCAGAAGCGAACGAGCCGGTTGTTGTAGACGATCTCGACGGGTGTGCCCATGCCGCCCAGTTTCCCGCCGCCGATGATGCAGGTGTCCACGGGGTAGTGCAGCCGCTGGGCCTCGATGATGGCCGCGTCGAGTTTCGTGTTGAACCTGGCCGGGTCGGCCTGGTACTTCTCGACGCAGTTGTCGCAGCAGAACTTGACCTCGCGGCCATCGACGACCTTCATGATCGGGGTGTCGCCTTCCTCGAAGGCTTCGCCGGACACGGCGCAGGTGTTGAGCGGGTAGGCCTCGCCGACTCGCTCGGCGGCGGTCTCGGGCTGGGCGGGCAACGGGGCGAGGGCCGCAAGAACGGGCAGCATCGCAGCGAACGCAAGGGCATGAATAACCATGGTGAGGTCTCCTTCGTGGGATGGTAGACGCGGTGGGCCGGAGCGGGAATCTGGAATATGGGCCGGTGGTGTGATGGCTGTACCTCTCCGACGGTGGAAATATTCGGGTTTATGTCAGTGTTCACTAGCTGGGAGCGGTTCACCGGTGGACCCCTCGGGGTTTACTCGGTCGTGGCTGGAAAGGTGGCCGAATTGAAAGGCCCTTATCAGGACAGAAACGGGGTTTGTGAAGGTTTTCGGGCGAAATACGGATGGGCCGTGAAACGAGGTGGCCTTAGGATCCTAAATAAGTTACTATTCACAAACATCCATGGGAGGTGCACGATGAACAGCAAGCAGAAACGAATCGGACTGACTGCGCTCTGTGGGCTGACGCTGCTCGGCGGCGGGTGCAACAACGCGGGGCAGGGGGCCTTCTCGGGCGCGGCGTTGGGCAGCCTTGCGGGCATGGGGCTCGGGTCGCTGAGCGGGAACATGGGCGAGGGGGCGGCGGCCGGCGCAATCGTCGGCGGGCTCTTCGGCGGCCTGCAGGGCGACCAGAACGCCCGCAGCGCGTATTACAACTCGGGGTACGGGTATAACCCGGGGTACACGCCGTACGGCGGCGGGTACGGCGGCGGGTATAGCAATGGGCCCGAGGTCCGGGTGTACTACACGGAGTCGTACCCGCGGTACACGCGGCGCCACCGTCGGCACGGGCCGCACGGTCGCTGGGACTGATCCGGTATCATGCGTTGAAACCCGGGACGTGGCACGCGGCTGGGCCGCGGCGCGCTGGGTTGCCCTTCACACACTGTCAGCACACACCGCGGGAGAACACGGATGACAAAGTCGAGACTCGGTCTGTTGGTGCTTTCAATCGGGCTCGCCTCGGGCCTGATAGGCGGGTGCGAGACCCAGCCCAACACCTACCCCGCGCCGCCGCGTGCGCAGCCCTCGATCGACGACATGCTCTCGGCGGGTGAGTCCGCGTCTGAGCAGCTCGCCGGCGACTTGCAGCGGCTGATCGACGAAGACTTCGGGGGCAGCCGCGTGCTGCTCGTGATGGGCGATATCGACAACCAGACCCGTTCGATCTCGACCTCCGAGTTCAACCTGTTGGCCGACCGGATGCGGACCTCGCTGCGCCGCAGCAAGAAGTTCCGCGACAACGTGAAGCTCGTCGAGAAGGCGGCGCGGCAGCTCGCGCTGAGCGACCGCGAGCGGGGCGGGGGCGCGGCCCAGCCGGGCGGCGATACCCCGGTCACCGGGGGCGTCTCGCAGACCGACGCGCAGATCGTCTTCTTCCTCAACGGCACCGCGCACCGCCTCTCACGCCCCGACGGCTCGTACATGTACGTCAACTACGAGCTGATGCGTGAGTCGGACGGCGAGATCGTGTTCGCCGGCGACTACGACGTCCGGTACTGAGCCCGTGCCACCTGTCCGCCCAAGCGAGACCGAGGCGATCATGCGCACCTTGACACCGAGATGCTGGTTGGCTGCGTCGTGCGTGCTGCTCGCGGCTGGCCCTTGGGCCGGGTGTGAGACCGCGCCGACGGGGCCGCAGACCACCCGCCTGCGGATCGGGGATATGCAGCAGGTTGTGGACGCGACCGTCGAGAAGCTCGCGGGCTCGGACTGGCTCGCGACTCGCAGCCCGGACTCGCCCGATCGAATCGTGATCGGCGTCGAACGGATCGAGAACCGCTCGTCGGACGTGATCACCCGGTCCGAGCAGTGGTATCTGATGCAGTCGGTGTCGAGCCGCGTGGTGTCGAGCGGGCTGGGGCGGGCGAGCAACCTGGCGATGGTGATCCCGGCCCAGCGGCTCGCCCAGGCGAGCAGCCGAGGCACGATCCAGGGCGTGGCGGCGAGCGACCGGAACGTCACGCACTCGATGACCGCGGCGATCGAATCGATCACCCGCACGGGCGGCGGGGCGACGGGCGGTGCCGAGGGGCGGCAGGACTTCTACTCGTGCGTCTACCGCGTGGTGAATCTGCAATCGGGCGAGCTGGTCTGGGAGGACCGCGTCGAGTTCTCCCACACGGCGTTGGGGCGTTCGTTCAACTGACCGATTCAAGACGGGCGATTCAAGAAAGGGCGGATCGAGCGTTGCAGCGAAGGGGCTGGTCATCACGGGCAGGACGACGCGGGGCGGTGCCCGGCGCTTTGGCGGTGCTCTGTGCTGTGGGGGCGATTGGCTTGACGGGTTGTGGCACGTGGCAACCGAGCGAGGCGCTGGTCTCGTCGTCGCAGCGTGGCGATTTTCAGGTCTCGCGCGAGGTGATCCGCTCGCAGATCAGCACCAAGCCGACGGACCGGAACCAGATCCTCGACCGGGTTCGGCTGGGGATGGCGGACCTGGCCGACGGGCAGATCGAGGGGGCCGAGTCGCCGTTCCTCGCCGCGTACGACCTGCTGCGGATGCGTGGTGTGAACGAGGGCGTGGACGCGCGGATCTTCTTCTCAACCGAGGAGGACGAGAAGAACTGGAAGGGCGACCCGTTCGAGATCGCCGCGGCGTACGCGTACTTCTCGGCGCAGCTCGCGAGCGTGGGGGACTGGGGCAGCGCCCGGGCGGCGGCGGGCGAGAGCCTGTTCCTGCTGGCGGACTTCGAGGCGGTGATCGAGGGCGACCCGGGGCAGGGGGCGTCTGACGAGTCCGACGCCAAGGAAGACAAGGGGTATCAGCCCGTCGAGACGAACTTCGCGCCCGGGTACTTCATGGCCGGGCTCGCGTCGTACGCCATGTCGAAGCAGACCGGTGACGACCGCTTCCTCGACGAGGCCCGAGATCAGTTCCGCAAGGCGGCCCGGTACGCCCCGGGCACCGAGGGGTTGGCCCGGGCGATCCTTGAGGGCCAGGTCAACACGGTCCTGTGGGTGGACTGGGGCAAGGGCCCGGAGAAGATCCGCCTGGGCAACAACGCGGAGTTCTCCGAGTACCGCCCGATGACACGGTCGGGCCAGCAGCAGCTAAGCGTGAGCGTGAACGGTTCGACCTTCGAGGCGTTCGGCCCAGCCGCGGACTTCAACGAGTACGCCCTCGACCACCGCTGGCGGAACTCGCAGGGGGTTCGGGTCGCCAAGGCGGCGCTGGGCGAGGGGCTCGTGATCGGCGGGGCGGTGGTGGCGCACAACGCCGACGACACGGGGCAGGCGCTCGTCGGGCTCGCGGCGATGCTGATCGGCTCGCTCGCCAAGGAGAGCGCCCAGGCGGATGTCCGGCACAACGAGTTGATCCCGCAGCGGGGCTACTTCGTGGGGCTGTGGGCTCAGGACGTCACCGACTCGATTGAGCTGATGGTCGAGGGCGTGCCGGGGAGCCGGCTCGTGCTCACGGGGCTGGGCCCGCGCCAGGAGGCCGGCGTGATCGGCGAGCCGGTCCGGTTTCGCTACGTGCGTCTGATCGATGGGCACGGCCCGGCGCCCTCCTGGGCGACCTCGGGCCGGGTCTACTACGCCAACGACGAGTACCCCGGCCCGGTGACCGGGAGCGATCTGCCCTACATCCTTGGCGGGCGGTGCGTGCGGTCGCCGACCGAGAGGGTGTTCGCCCAGTACGAGGCGAGCGGCTTGCTGCCCGAGGGGATGACGCTGATCGAGCTTCGGAATCTGTACCGGGCTGAAGGACTGACGTGGGAGCTGACGGATCAGGGCGGGCTCGCCGAGCGGCACCTGCTCGAGGGCGGGCGGTCGCTGGTGGCGCCGGCTGCGGGGACGACGGGCTTTGCACGAATCTTCGGACAGCTCCACGGCGAGTACGTGCCCCGCAGCGGTGAGCTGCTCGGGGTGCTTGATGGGTGGGACGTGAACGCGAGATGGAACGACCAGGACTGAGCACGCTTAGAGCGAGCAGCGAGCAAGGAGTGACAACGATGAGCAACGTGACAAGAGTGATGGGCAACGCCGCAACGATCGCCTGCATCGGCCTGTTGACGGGTGCCGTAGCGATCGCTGGGTGTGCCACCAAGCCGACCCCGCCCCCGGGCGCGATGGTGGACATGGTCGCGATCAACAACTACCCGCAGATCACGGTGATGGACAACCTTCAGCCGTGGCTCGTGGTGAACCGTGTGCAGCCGCAGAAGGTGGACGGGCTGCTGAACATCGACGTGGACATGCGTTGGACGGGCAAGCAGTACGTCTACCTCGAGTACCGCTTCGTCTTCTTCGACGAGGCCGGGCGAGCGCTGGACACCGACCCCGCGTGGCGGACGGGGCAGGCGGCGCCGGGCACGGTCGAGTATCTGCAGGGGCGAGCGAACAACGAGGCCGCGGACACCTGGCGGCTCGAGATCCGCGGTCGGTTCGGGTGAGAAGCGGCCTTATGGATCCGGGGCGCATCCACGGGCGACCCGAGAAACGAGCCCGTGACGATCCGAGAGACTAGCCCGGAGCGCGAGCGACGGGTTTCTCTCTGGCTTGATCCGAGACGCCTGCGCGGGCAACCGAGAACCCCTCGCTTGCGCTCGGGGCTAGTTCAGGAAGTTCACTTGATCGGTCACACGCTTAAGCAGGGTTGAAATCGCGCAGCACGACCGGGCCGCCGGTCTCGAGGCTCTGCGCCTCGGCTTGGAGCACCCGGGTGACGATCGCCGCGTCTCGCAGCGACGGGCTGGGCTGTGCCCCGGCGGTCGCGGCCTGGATGGCCAACCGGATCTCGCCGTCGTACCCGGTGATGGGTTCGAGTTCGGGGAGATCGGTGCCGTCGGCGGTGTGGACCCGCAACGGATCGTCGCGCGTCAGGTCGAAGTCCGCGACGGCGTTCTCGAACTCCACGGTGTACCGCATGCGGTAGGGGAAGTGGGGGCTGTTGAGCCACCCGCCCTCGGCCTGCACGAAACCGGGGCCCTCGGCGAATTCGTAGACGGTCTGCACGTGCGAGCGGCTGCCGAGCGACGAGACGGACACGGGCTCGCCGAAGCAGTGGACGACGAAGTCGGTGTCGTGGACGTGCAGGTCGAACAGGGCACCGCCGGACCGGGCCGCGTCGTTGTAGAAGCCCTGGCCCCAGGTCGGGCGTGAGCCGAGGCGTTCGAAGCGGGCCGCGACGACCGAGCCGTACTTCTGTGCGTCGATCGCACCCTTGAGCCAGGCCCACGCGGGCCAGAACCGCATGCACATCGCGGGGATGCACACGCACCCCGCAGACTCGGCGACCCGTTGGAGTTCCTCGACCGCCTCGTGCGTCAGCGCGACCGGCTTCTCGAGCAGCACGTGCTTGCCCGCCCTGAGCGCACGGGTTGCGAGATCGATGTGCGTGTCGGTGGGGGTGCAGAGGCTCACGAGCTGGACACGCTCGTCGGCGAGCAGTTCGGCTGCGGTTTCGTACGCGGTGACTCTCGCGGGGTCGAACATCCGCTCGCCGGTCGTTTCACCGATGTTGCCCGCGCCGGTGGGGATCCCCGCGCGGCGGTCCGCGTCCGCGTCGGCGACCGCGACGAGCTGGGCGTTGGCCCCCTCAGCGATCGCGGCGGCGTAGGCCTCGAGATGGGTCTTGCCCATGAACCCGAGCCCGATGACGCCGATTCGGAGGGATGTGTCTGTCGTTGGCACGGCGGGGTCCTCGCGGAGCGGTCAGGTGGGGCGATCAGAGTGGAGCGTCGCTTCGGATCCTACCGGATCAGGTGGTCGCTGACGCGGTTGGCCTCGCGGACGGCTCCGGCCTCGAAGTCCGCGATGTTCTGCAATGTCGTCTCGGCGATGTTCGTCAGGGCCTCGCGGGTGAAGAAGGCCTGGTGGGCGGTGACGACGACGTTGGGGAAGGTGAGCAGCCGCGCGAAGACGTCGTCCTGGAGCACGACCTGCGAGAGGTCTCGGAAGAACAGGTCGCCCTCTTCCTCGTAGACGTCGATGCCGAAGTAGCCCAGGTGCCCGGACTTGAGCGCGCGGATCGCGGCCTTGGTGTCCACCACCGCGCCGCGGCTGGTGTTGATCAGCATCACGCCCGGCTTCATCGACGCCAGCGCCCCGTCGTCGATCAGGTGGTGCGTCTCGGGCGTCAGCGGGCACTGCAGCGTGATGATGTCCGACTCGCGGAGAAGTTCGGGCAGCGTGGTGTAGGTCGCGATGCCGTCCAGCTCGTCGGTGGGGAACGGGTCATGGGCGAGCACGCGGCAGCCGAAGCCGTTCATGATGCGGCAGACCACGATCCCGATCCGCCCGGTGCCGACCACGCCGACCGTGCGCCCGTGCAGATCAAACCCCATCAGCCCGTCGAGTGAGAAGTTCTGCTCGCGAACCCGGGCGACCGCGCGATGGAGCTTCCGGTTGAGCGTGAGGATGAGCCCGACCGTGTGCTCGGCGACCGCGTAGGGCGAGTAGGCCGGGACCCGGACCACGGTGAGCCCGAGCTCGGCGGCGGCCTTGAGGTCCACGTTGTTAAACCCCGCGGCCCGGAGCGAGATCACCCGCGTCCCCTGGCGGTGCAGCTGCTCGAGCACGGCCCGGTTGAGCGTGTCGTTGGTGAAGGCGCTGACGGCTGGCGAACCGTCGGCCAGCGCGGCTGTGTGCTCGTTGAGCCCGGCCTCCAAAAAGAGCAGCTCGTGGCTGTGCGCGGCGTTGGCGGCTTGCAGGAACTCGCGGTCGTAGGCCTTGGTGCTGTAGACGGTGACCTTCATGGCTGATCGCTCCTTGGGCTCGCACGCTCCATGGGCGTGCGGCGGGGCTCGATGGTATGGGACCGGGAGGGGAAGAAATCTGGGGCGGAGCCCCGGGTTTGCGCGCGAGAACCGGGGGCCCGCTGCTATACTGGACACGGTAGTCCGGTATAGGAAGGGCCCCATGAGTTCCAACAGAGCCAAGCTGAGTGCCCCGCCCGCGAGTGTGCCCGAGTGTCTGTGCGCGGTCGATGGTGTGGCGGCGTTGATCGGTGGCACGCCGCTGCTGGAGATTCACTACCGCGTGGACGGTCAGCCGCGTCGGATCTACGCCAAGTACGAGTCGATGAACATGACGGGCAGCGTGAAGGACCGGATGGCGTTGCACGTTCTGCGGCGGGCGTACGAGAGCGGGGCGCTGCGGCCGGGCGACCAGATCGTCGAGGCCTCGAGCGGGAACACGGGGATCTCGTTCGCCGCGATCGGGCGGGCGCTGGGGCACCGGGTGCGGATCTACATGCCCGATTGGATGAGCGCCGAGCGTGGTCAGCTGATGCACAACTTCGGGGCGGAGGTGGTGCCGGTCTCCAAGGCCCAGGGCGGGTTCGTGGGCTCGGTGCGGCTGGCCCGTGAGTTCGCCGAGGAGAACGAGCGGGTGTTCCTGCCCTCGCAGTTCGATAACGAGTCGAACATCGAGGCGCACGAGCTGGGCACGGGCCCCGAGATCGTCGAGCAGCTGGCGCAGCTGGGGCAGACTCCCGACGTCTTCGTCGCGGGCGTGGGGACCGGCGGCACGGTGATGGGGGTGGGGCGGTGCCTGCGGCGGAGCGAAAAGCCCTGGGCGAAGGGCGTGAGGATTCACCCGCTCGAGCCGGCCAACTCGCCGACCATGCGGACGGGGCACCGGACCGGGCAGCACCGCATCCAGGGGATCTCCGACGAGTTCATCCCGTCGATCGTTCACTTTGACGAGCTCGATGAGGTCGTGGATGTGTGGGACGGCGACGGGATTCTGATGGCGCAGATGCTGTGCTACGCGCTGGGGCTGGCGGTTGGTATCTCGTCGGGCGCGAACGTGATCGGAGCGATGCAGCGGCTCGAGGAGCGGGGGGGCGAGGGCACGGTGGTGACGGTGCTGCCCGACTCGAACAAGAAGTACCTGTCCACGGCGTTGTGCAACGCCGAGCCGCCACGCGATGAGTACCTCTCGCCGCGTGTGCGGTTGGACCGGTTCGTCGCGGTGCGGTGAGCAACGCACAACCCGGTCCGGATCGGGAAACAGTAAAACACGGAGGGGGTCCCCGATTTCGTTACACTCGGGGTCAGGTCTCGGGGTGCTGCGTGGTGCTCTGGGTTCGGCATGGTTCTCACGAGAAGAGGTTTCGCCATGGGTATCCCGGACTACAAAAAGATAATGGTCAACATCAAGAAGTGGGACTCGGACAGCAAGACGGTTGAGAAGAGAAAAGAGAAGAGCGTCGGAGATGCTGTGGGGCTGTTGGAGAAGGGTGAAAAATTCCTCCGGGACGAATACGTGATGTGGAAGCTGTCGTATCAGCAGCTGTATGTCATCAATAAGAGCTGGTACAAGGTGGCTGACAAGCTGATTGTGAAACAAGAGGAGCTGAAGAAAGCGGAGAAGGCGAAGGACAAGGGGAAGTCGGCCACGCTGAAAAAAGAGGTTGAGAAAATGCACAAGGACGCCTCGAAGTTGGAGGCGAGCTTCGAGATGGTTCACACAGAATTGACGAAGCTTGATCTGCGGTTTCGCGACATTATCCGGGCGGCCGAGGCGTTGCCCAAGTGAGTTCGGATTGAATCGCTCATCGCGGGCTCAAAGAATTTAGTCTCAGACGTGAGTTGTTGTGTGTTCTTCCGCTCAAGAAGAAAGAGCATCGGGCTCTGGACACTCTCAGCACACCCTCCGGGGTGGAGCGATCTCCCAAGAACGGCAAGGAATCAGACATGGGCAAGCCAGCGATCAACGTGAAATCCAAGTGGGGATCCAAGAAGACAGAGAACTCGATCCGCCTCAAGGCCAAGACGCTCGGCGGCGCCCTCGAGGAACTCGAGAAGCTCGACGAGTGGGGCGAGTTCGACGGTCAGATCGGGTTCGCCTACAAGGCCAAGAGCAAGAAGGTCACCGAGGTCACCCTCAAGCCCTCGTACGTCATCAAGATGCCCGTGTGGGCCAAGTACGGCGGTGCCCCCAAGGGGGCTAAAAAGGAGTGGGACCGGATGTACAAGGCTCTCGAGAAGCACGAGAACATACACCGGCTGCTGCACCTTGAGACGTACGCGATCATCACCGACTGGCTCGTCAAGGCTGAGGAGCTGACCGAGAGCGATTTCAAGGCTCAGTTCAAGAAGCTCATGACCCAGGGGCAGAAGAACCAGGACAAGTTCGACTCCTCCTCTGATCACGGGTCCAAGAAGGGTGTCGAGCTCAACATCAAGCCCGAATGGGAATGATTGAGAGAGGGTGGGCGAAAGCCGTGAACGGCTTCCCGCGGAAACTGATCCTGCCGACCACGCGACGGGCACCGAAGCGAGCGGCGTAAGCCCTATTAAAAATGCCCCTTGCGGGGCATTGGGGTCAAAGCGGGTGATCGGGATCGAACCGACGACATTCAGCTTGGGAAGCTGACGTTCTACCACTGAACTACACCCGCCAAGGTGTCGCGGGGCCGGGCCTCGCAGGGGAAAGTGTAGCCGCCGTCCGAGCGTGTGGCGAGGCCCCTCTCGCCGTGATCCGCGTCCGGGACCGCTGTGATGGTGTTCGAACTGAGACGCCTTGCGGTGTGAATCGCCGCCCCCCGCGATATCCCCCCGTGCGGACTCTGATGTGCTGCACGTTCGTATGGGCGGTCGTTCAGACCCCCGAGGTCAGCCCGAGCGCAGAACCGTCGATCGACATCCTCGGCTCTGCGTTCAGTCTCGCCACTCGGTTCACCGCGTCGTTGTGTGAGAGGCACGAATGGATCGCGGTCCATCCGCCGCCGGGCATCTGTTGCCACACGCACCAGTCACCGCGATGATCGAGATCGACGCGATAGGGCGAGGCGGGGTGCTCCCATGAATGTGCTGTCGCGTTGTTCATGTTGCCGCTCCGTGATGCACGGTGAGGTGCTCGAACGCACACACTTCGGCCGCTGGTCTGTGCCAGTCTATCAGAACGTCGGGCGGCGTGAACCCAGCGAACCGGGGGGGGAAACGTTTTCATTGACCCAGTAAGGCTTCTACCCCGATCAGGGTGTCGCTGCGGACCCAGGTCTCGTCGCCGCTCGCCAGGCGGATGTTCGTCCACCCAGCCCGCCGATCCGTGGCGATCGCCTCAAGCCCCGCGGGCAGCGGGTCCTCGAACGACGCCTCGTAGACCTCGGAGCTGGGCCCGCCGCGGCCGACCGCTTCCTGGGCCAGCACGACGTGTGTCGTGGCCTGGCTCTGCCAGAGGTCGTAGCCGAGCACCGAGAGCGGCAGGGCGGCGAGGATGAAGCTCGTCGCGATCCACAGCCTGCGGGGCCTGCCCCAGAGCGTGTTGGCCGCGCCGACGAACCAGCCCAACGCGAGCAGCCCGAGCCCGCACCCGAGCAGCGCCGAGCGCGGGACGTAGCCGCGCCACACGCCGAGCCATCGGCGGGTGCGGGTGCTCACCGAGATCAGCGGAGCGGCCTCGACTCGGGCCCGGGCCGCCGCGAGCGATTCACGGGTGCGGTCGTCGGTGGGGTCGAGTTGCTGTGCGGCGCGGAGCGCGACGATCGCGCCGGCGGTGTCGCCCGCGTGGAGCTTGGCGATGCCGGTCGCGCGAAGGATCGGGGCGTTGCGCGCGCCAAAGTCGTGCACCAGGGTGTCGTATCGCGTCGCGGCTTGCGAGAACGCTGCGGCGGAGTCGGCCCGGTGCTCGTCGGCCAGCTCCAGCCCCCGGTCCATCCACGCCTCGGCTTGGGCGAGCAACTGCTCGGGTGACAACTCGGGAAGGTCGATCACCGCAGCGGGCGAGCTGTTCATCGCGGGTGCGCTGCTCAACGCGTTGTCTGGCGAGAGCGTGTCCGGGTCGGCAAGCTGAGCGGGTGCGATCAGCGAGGCTGTCCCGAGGACGAGCAAGGCGATGGCGGACCTCATGGCGTGCGAAATGGTGAGTCGGGCAGAGTTCACAGTTCACCCCGCTTGGCAGCCTCGCGCAGCGCCGCGATGGCGTCGGTCACGGGCGGTGAAGGTGGTGGTGGGGGGGCGTTCGCGCCATGCGACCGGCCCACGTAGTCGGCCTCAAGGGCCAGCACGGCGGCGGCGAGCGACTCGCGGTGCTCGATGGCGATCGGCAGACGCATCGCATCAGCCGAGGTCACCGCGTCGTCGTCGATGCCCAAGGTGACCTGCAGGACCTTGTGGGCTGCGTGGGCGTGGTCGCTCTGGGCTGCGAGCCGCTGGGCCGCGCGGAGCCCGGCCAGGGTGTGCGCCAGCGTCGGGTTTCTTGATCGCGTCCAGGCCCCGACCACGAAGGCGACGGCGTATGTTGCGGGCGGGACTGCGGCGAGCGAGGCCCAGACCGGGCTGCTCACGATCGAGATCGGCGAGACCGGATCGCGGCGGAGCAGGCTCGCCCCGCGGTCCTCGGCCCAGAAGATCGGGCCCGATCGCTCGATGCCCGGCGCACCGGCGGAGGGCACCTCGCCGCCGATCGCGTCCTCGAGCGTGGTGGTGCGGACCGACTCGATGTCGAGCGGGATGGCATGGGTGGCCGCGGTGGCGTACTCGGCGCTGACCGGGTCGAAGTAGGGCAGGCGGATCGGGGGGATCTCCTCGACCGCGCCGGTGAGCGCTCGGATCTTGGTGGTGAAGACCCGCTCGCCGGGCGAGGCGGGCTGGCGCTTCCACCCGTCGGGCGAGAGGCGGAAGTCGTCGGTGAAGCCGCCGATCGCGGCGAGGCTCGGGCCGGTGCGGACGCCGGTCATGGGCTCGTCGCCTCGGATGCGGACGGTGAGATCGATGGGCTCGCCGACGTTGGCCCGGGTCGGCGCCGCGGAGGCCTCGATGCCGAACTGGCCGATCAGCCCGTTGTACCCCTCGGGCTGGCCCTCGGTCGGCGGGGCCTCGACGGTGATGATGATCGGGTCGGACTTGGAGATGGTGCGGGCGTTGGAGCCTCGTGCGGTGCGGCGGTCAAAGAGCACGCCGATCGGGCCCATCTCGAAGACGCCCGCCTCGGTGGGGCGCACCAGCAGCTCGAAGTAGAGGACCCGCATCCGCTCGCCGTTGTAGGTGGCGTCGCGGAGGCGGGCGACGGTCCGGATGCCGAAGACGTCGATGGGGTAGAGCTGCTCGCGGCGGGAGAGCTGGGTCGTCGCGTCGTCGCCGACGGCCTCGAAGGAATCGGGCTTGGTGCTCGGGCGGAAGCTGTACTCGCTGACGGAGGCCGAGAGGTACCAGTGCACGCGGAGTCGGAGGGTCTCGCCGACGAAGACGCGGGTGCGGTCGAGCTGGACGATGACGTCGAAGTCGTCGGCCTCGGGCGCATCGAGGACCGTGAACGTGACGGGGTTGACGTCGTAGGTGTCGCCGCCGATGGAGAGCGTGGTGCCGTCGATGGTGTACCGCCCGGTCTCGGTGGTGACGAGGCGGTAGGTGAGCAGCGTGGTGTTGCGGGCCTTGAGGGTCATGCGGCCGGTGCTGGGGTCCAGCGAGCTGTACTGCTGGTTGATCGAGTTGGAGCCCGAGAAGGTGGCCTTCACGCCGCGGGGCCAGACTATCTCGGGGACCTCATCGGGCTTGGCGTTCTGCACGACGATCTGGTACTCGAGGATCTCGCCGACGTAGGCCTGCTGCTGGCTCAGGCGGGCGTCCACGCTGATCTCGTCGCCCTGGCCTCGGGCCGCGGGGGCGAGGCTCAGCACCGCCAGGAGTGTGAAGATGATCGAACGCATGGGGCTCACCAGTCCTTCTCTACGCGGGTGGGGCGGGCGATCCGTGAGCGTCGCAGCTCACGCTCTTCGCGCTGCTGCTGCTCGCGGTCGAGCAGGTCTTGCGCGAGCTGGTCGCCGGGCTCTTCGGATTCGGGGGCCTGCTGGTCCTGGGTGCCCGTGTCCTGGTTGTGCTCGTCGGGGTTCTCTTGGTCGCCCTGCGATTCTTCCTCGGAGGGCTGGTTCTGCTCGCTGGTCTGCTGCAGTGATTCCTGCGCCCGCTTGAGCGCGTCGGCGGCCTGCTGCTGCTGCTCGGTCGCCTCGTCGAGGTTGCCCTGCTGCAACGCCTGCTCTGCTTTCTGCTGCGCGTCGCGGGCCTGCTCGAGCTCCTGCTTGGCCTGCTCGATCTGGTCGGAGATCTGTGGCTGCTGTGCCTGCTGAGCCTGCTGCTGAGTCTGGTCCATGTTCTGCTGGGCCTGCTGCGTCTGCTCGCTGATGTCGCTCTGTTGCTGCTCGAGTTCCTCGCGGCGGGACTGGTCGGACTGCTCCGTCTCGTCGGACGCCTCCTGCTGCTGCTCGGCGAGGTCGCCCAGCTCGTCGCTCTGCTGCTGCAGCTGGTCCATCATGTCTTGTAGCTGCTGGGACTGGGCCTGGGCCTGCTTGATCTGCCGACGGATCTTCTCGCAGTTGGCTGCGGCGTCGGCCCGGCCCGGGTCCTCGTCGAGCACCGCTCGGAACGCGGCGGCCGCGGGCCCCAGCGCCGCAGCCAGGGCGTTGAGCTGGTCGATCGGGTTGGGCGCTGAGGCCGATGCCTCGCCCTCGGCCGTGGCCGTGGGCTCGGGTGGCGGCGCGATCGCCTTGGCGTGCAGCGTCGAGCCCAGCGCAAACCGGGCCTCGGCCCGGACTCGGGGCGAGGGAGAAACCCGGTCGGCGGCGCGGAACGACTCGGCGGCCTCGTCGAACAGCCCGGCCATCCGCATCGCGACGCCCGCGTTCAGCAACGCCGAGGCCTTGAGGCCCGCGTCCTCGGTCCGATCGGCGGTCTCGCTCAGCCGTGCGGTCAGGTCGGCCAGGTCCGCGGCGAACGTCTCGTCGCTCGCGTTCTCCTTAAAGGCCCGAAGCTCCGCGACGAGCTCGGTGAGCCTGCCGCGTGCGGTCTCGGCGCTCAGCGGCGGGGGGGCCTCGATCGGCGTCGCCTCGACGGTGCTGTCCGTCGCGGTATCTGAAGCGGTGTCCGGAGCGATCGGCGCGGTAATCGGCGGCTGATGAGCAGCCAGCCCAGAACCGAGTCCTGAACCAAGAACGGCAGCGAGCACAAGCTCAGCCAGGATCGTCGTCATGCCGTGCTCCTGATCTCGGGCGTGCGGCGCCGGCGTGTGCGGTCGGAGACGAGCGGCTCGATCACGATCAGAAGCAGGGCCGCCGAGAGCGGGATGTAGAACCGGGGCTGATACTCGACGGTGACGGAGGTGCCCGTGTCCGTGCGAGCATCGATCGCGTTGAGGTCGCGGTCGATCTGGGCGAGGTCGATCTCGCCGGTGCCGACATTGAGGAAGAGCCCGCCGGCCGACGCGGTGGCGATCTCGGCGAGCGCCGCGGCGTTGAGCGAGCTGCGCACGGGCTGGCCCAGGTAGTGCAGCACGCCGTCGGAGTGGGGGTCGGGCACGGTCGCCCCGCGGCCCTCCGAGCCGACGCCGATCGCGATGACGCGGATGCCGGCCTGCCCCGCGACCGCGGAGGCCTCGACGGGGAAGCTGTCCTGATCGTCGCCGTCGGTGATGAGGATGATGTCGCGAACGGGCTCGGCGGTGTCCCCGTTACCGTCCCCGTTTTCGCTCTCGCGATCCGGCAGGTCGCCGACGAGGAAGACGGAGTTCATCGCCTTGCGGATCGCGTCGCCGATGTACGTTCCGCCGACCGGGGCGGAGCTGGGCGAGAGCTCGTCGAGCGCCAGATTAAAGAACTTGCGGTCCAGCGTCAGCGGGCATTTGACGACCGCGGCCCCGGCGAACGCGACGAGCCCGACCCGGTCGCCCTCGAGGTTGGCCACCAGGTCCTTGATCCAGAGCTTGGAGCGGTCGAGCCGGTTGGGCGACAGGTCCGAGGCGAGCATCGAGCGAGAGACGTCCACGACGAAGACGATGTCGCGGCCCTGCGTCACGACCTCGGTCTCGACCGGGTCGCTCTCGGGCTGGGCGAGCGTGACGATCAGCAGGGAGATCGAGAGCAGCACGAGCGTGAGCTTAAACCACCGGCGGGTCGGCGAGACGGCGCGGAGCAGGTCCGCCAGCCGCGCGTCGTCGGCGAACGCCCGCAGGCGGCGGCGGGCGACCAGGCCCAGCCAGAGCGAGACGAGCCCGAGCAGCGCGACGCCGAGCAGGCCGACGAGCCAGAGTGGCTCGCCCAGGTTGAGCATGGGCAGGTCGGGGTTGACCGACGCGGTCGGCGTGAGCATGAGCGGTTGAGCCGTCGAGATGATGGGGATCATGGCCACCTCCGCAGCAGCGTGAGCCGGGCGAAGAGCTCGAGCGTCAGCAGCCCCAGCGCGGGGTAGAGCGCCAGCGTGAACCGCTCGTCGCGCGTCGTCTGCTCGTCGATCTCGATCTCGGTCTTCTCGAGCCGATCGATCTCGGCGTAGACCTCGCGCAGGTCGGCCAGGTTGTTCACCGACCAGAACCGCCCGCCGGTAGACTCCGCCGCCTCGGTCAGCGTGGACTCGTTCACGCTGTTGCGGTTGGGCAAGAAGAGCCCGCGGCTGGACTTGCCCTGGATCCCGATGATGTAGACCCGGATGCCCCAGTCCGCGGCCAACTGCGCGGCGACGGCCGGGTCGATCTGGGAGCTGCGGTCCTCGCCGTCGGTGAGCAGCACGATCGCCTTGCCCTTGATGGTGAAGCTGCCCTGCTTGGCGATATTGGCGCTGAGCTCTTCCTCGGCGGACTTGAGCCGGGCCGCGGCCAGCGCCAGTGCGTCGCCGATCGCGGTGCCCTGCTCCGACTCGGCGATCGGGATCCGCACCCGGGCCAACGCCTCGAGCAGCGGCTCGTACTCACGAACCAGCGGGCAGACCGTGTCGGCGTACGTACCAAAGGCGATGAGCCCGATCAGGTCGCCCTTGCGGCCCTCTAGGTCGTCGCCGTTGCCCGCGACGAACTCCGCGACGACCTTCTTGACCGCTTCGAGCCGGTTCATATTCGCGCCGTCGAAGTTGGCCAGCTCGTCCATCGAGCCCGAGCGGTCCACCACGATCTGCATCGCGATGCCGTTGACCTTGGTGTTGGTCTGCTCATCGATCGTTTGCGGGCGGGCCAGCGCGACGATGAGGAACGCGACCGCGATAAGCCGAAGCAGCCCGGGGACCCACCGCAGCGAGACCCGCCACGAGCGCCCGGCGAGCTGGGCCCGCCGAGCCGCGGAGTACGCCAGGTGCGGGTGACGGGCGAGGATCAGTCGCAGCGCCAGCAGCGGCAAGATGGCAGCCAATGCGAACACCCACGGCCACGCGAACACGATCTCGGGGAGCGTGCCCATCACGAGGCCCCCCCCCCACACAGCGACATCGCATGAAGCGTGTTGATCGCCGCGTCGATCTGCTCGGTGATCGGGCCCGTCGGGCGTCGGTCCGACGGCGCGTACCGCTCAGCGTCGAGGCGGTCGAGAAGGTCATCGAGATCCCGCGAGGCCTGCGACTCGAGCGCCCGGCGAAGGATCGAGGCGAGTCGGTCACGGTCGTGCTCGGCGTCGGGCGTGGGGTGGGCCCGCAGCAGCCGCAGCTCACCGGCAAAGTCTGGCAAGGGCTCGCGCGCCAACCGAGCACGCACGAGGACCACGAGCACCGCGAGGACGCCGACTCCGGCCAACGCGGCTCCACCGACAACCCACGGGCTCGTGGGGCGCGGCGCCGCGGCGGGCGGATCGATCGGGCCAGCGGGGGCCGCGAGATCGTCCACCGAGGCCTCCTCGGGCAGCACGCTCTCAACCCTGATCGCGATGGGGGTGGTCGTGAGCTGGACCGAGCCGGGCGCTCCCGGAGCGGCGAAGCTCGCCAGGATCGGCGGGATCGTGTACTCGCCGTCGAGGAACGGCTCGAGCACCAGCGTGTCGGTGCGGACAGCCCGGCCTTCTTCGTTGAGTGAGGCCTCGGGCAACGGCTGATCGACCACGGTCCACCCGGCACCCTCGGCGTCGAGCGCCACATCACGCACGACCATGCCCGCCGGCGCAGTCGCCTGGATCGTGAGCGTGAGCCGGTCCACGGTGCGCAGCGTCGTTTGGTCCGCTGTGGCAACAAGGCTCGCGCCGTCGCGGCTGGCGCTGGCTTCGGCGGCGTCGGTCGCGGCGGGCGATTCCGACTCGCGGGTGCACGCCCAGGGCGCGACCGCAAAAGCAGCCAAGAGCACGAAGAGGATGGGACGCGCCGGCCTCATCGCCGCCGCTCCCGCTTGTGGAAGTAGAGGGCGAGGTCGTCGCCGACGGGCCGATCGGTCGAGAGTTCGACCATGTCGATGGCGCTGCCCTGCAGCACCCGCCGCAGCGCCTGCCGTTCGGATTCAGCCCGGTCGTGGATTCGGCTGCGCTTTGACTTGCCGCCCAGATCGACGAGGTAGACCTTGCCCGTCTCGGGGTCCTGAAGCTCGACGAGGCCCAGCCGCGGCAGGTCGCGTTCGCGCGGGTCATCGATGACTAGCGCCACGGGCTCGTGCTTGCGGGCCAGATGCTTGGCGGGCCGGAGCCAGTCGATGCTCTCGGGGTTGGCCAGCGACTCGGCGGTCTCGCCCAGGAAGTCGCTGAGCACGAAGACGATCGCGTGGCGCGGCAGCACCCGGTCGAGCGTGCTGAGGGTCTGCGCCAGGCTCGGCCCGGTGCCCTCGGCCTGCGAATCCAGGATCTCGCGGATAATCCGCAGCTGGTGGCTCTTGCCCTTGGAGGGGCGGATGGTCAGCGAGCGGGGCCCGCCAAAGAGGCTCAGCCCGACGCGGTCGTTGTTGCGGCCCGCGGCGAGCGCGATGATCGCAGCGGCCTCGGCGGCGAGCCGGGCCTTGGTCTTGGCCCCCGAGCCAAACGACATCGAGCCGGAGGTGTCCACGAGCAGCATCACCGTTAGCTGGCGTTCCTCGGTGAACCGCTTGACGAACGGGTGCCCGGTGCGGGCGGTGACGTTCCAGTCGATAAACCGGACGTCGTCGCCGGGGATGTACTCGCGGACCTCGGCGAACTCGATCCCCGAGCCTCTGAACGCGGAGTGATACTCCCCGCCCAAGAGGTCGTTGACCCTTCGTTTGGCGCGGATCTCAATCCGTCGCACCTCACGCATCAGCTCGTCGGTCAGCATCGGGGGGCGGGCTCCGGAGAGATTTACGGGATTCGCACACGGTCGAAGATCTCACGCACGATGTCCTCGCTCGTGAGCCCCTCGGCCTCGGCCTCGTACGTCAGCAGCACGCGGTGGCGGAGCACGTCAAGCCCGATCGACTTGATGTCCGCCGGGGAGACGAAGTCTCGCCCCTCGAGCAGCGCGAACGCCCGGGCCGCCTTGACCAGCGAGATCGACGCACGCGGCGAGGCCCCGTACTCGATCAGCTTGGGCAGGTCCATCGCCGAGTTGAGCCCCGACGGGTCGCGCGTCGCGTGCACCAGGTCCACCACGTAGTCCTTGATCCGGTCATCGACGAAGACCCGGTCCACCGCGAGCTGCGCCTGGCGGATGTCGTCGAGCGTCGCGACCGGCTCGATCTCGATGTCCGGCGTGCTGTTGGCCATGCGGTCCACGATCAGCCGCTCCTCGGCCTTGCTGGGGTAGGTCACCCGCAGCTTGAGCATGAACCGGTCGATCTGGGCCTCGGGCAGCGGGTAGGTGCCCTCCTGCTCGATCGGGTTCTGGGTCGCGAGGACCAGGAAGGGGTCGGGCATCGGGTGGGTGGTGTCGCCGATGGTGGCGTTGCGTTCTTGCATCGCCTCGAGCAGGGCTGACTGCACCTTGGCCGGTGCCCGGTTGATCTCGTCGGCCAGCACGATGTTGGCGAAGACGGGGCCCTTGCGAGGCGTGAAGGAGTGGTCTCGCGGGTCATAGATCAGGGTGCCGACCAGGTCCGCTGGGAGGAGGTCGGGCGTGAACTGGATTCGGCTAAAGTCCGCGTGGATCGCCCTGGCCAGCGTGTTGACGGTCAGCGTCTTGGCCAGGCCCGGCACGCCCTCGAGCAGCACGTGCCCGCCGGTGAGCAGCCCGACCAGCAGGCGGCTGACCATGTAGTCCTGCCCGACAACCACGGTCTCGACCGTCTCGCGGAGTTTGCGGACCAGCGGCGCGGTGCGTGCGATCAGCGGATCGGCGGGGGGTGTTGTTGGGGGGGATGCTGGGGGGGGAGTGGGGGTGTTCATGCCTTGGTTGTTCATCTGAGGGGTGTCAAGCGTTGCGTGCGGCACCAGAAACCCGGGAGGTTTCTACGACAGAACACCGGGATGCCGGTCGCGGAGGATTCCGTCGGCCGATCTCCCGGTGTTCGAGTTTTCGCGTGCTGATCCGGAGAACCAGCGGGTGCGATTCGGGTCTCGAATCTCAGCCGGTGATTCTCAGCCGGCGTTGGGATCGGGCATGCCGCCGGGGCCGGCCGGGGCGGAGTTGGCGGGGGCGGCGTTGGTCGGGGCGGCGGCGGGGCCCGGGGCGCCGGGAGCCGAGAGCTGGATCTCACCGTTCTGGGCCTCGAACTGGCGGATCGCGCTGCCCAGCGACATTGCCAACCGCTTGGCGGCGGTCCAGTTCATGATCACGCGGCTGCCGACGTTGAAGACGATGGTCGGCTGCTGACCCGGGGCCTGCATCGGGACGTTGTACCCGAAGTCGAGGATGATCTCCTCGCCGGTCGCGGAGGTGCGGATGGTGTTCGCGAACGACGTGGTCATCTTGGACTCGTCGATGCGGAGCTGGACCTGTTGTTGCTGTTGGTCGGCCATGTGGCGTCGCCTTTCTCGGCTGGGACTTGGGAGGGCTCGGGTCGGCGTGGTGCCGGGCCAGAACCATAGCGCGGTCGGTCGCGCCGGTCGGGAATTCGCGTCAATGGGCCCGGAGGGACTTGAACTACCCCCAGAGTCCTCGGGGGAAACCGCGATTCCCAAGCTGGGCGGCGCAGAATCCGGCGCACTTCCACCTCCCGACCCACGCCTCGCCCGGCTGATCGAGTCCTGGCCCGACCTCCCCGAAGCCGTCCGGGCGGGCATCGCGGCGATGGTCGGGGCCTCGGACCTCACCGGCGGGGAGGGGGCCAGCGATGCCTAAGCGAGAACCCAATCCCACGAAGCCCGAAGGCCCCAAGGTCATGCTCCACGGCGACCCATCGACCGATCCGGCGGCCGCCCGGAAGGTCCACTCCAACGCCGTGGCC
>JBLHKT010000011.1:0-102201 GCA_047620485.1 Phycisphaerales bacterium
GGGGCGAGTCACTGCTGCGCCGCCAAGTCGAGGCCCACGGGAGCACGCCCGAGACGTCCCACGACAGCGAGTCCCCGGCCTGCCCCTCGCTGCATGAGGTTCGCTACGAGATCGCCCGGTCTGACGACAAAGAGATGTTGCTCTCGAGCCTGCCGTTCTACGACGCGGAGGGCAACGACGCCGCAACGCTGTACACCTTCCGGGACATCAGCGCGATGGTGGTTCAGAGCCGATCGCGCCTGATCGCCGAGTCGGTGGGCACGGGGGTGCTGACGCTTCTGTTCATCGTGACGGGGTACCTGCTCATCGGTCGCCTCGGGCGCAAGCTCGTCGAGCGGGACGAGGCCCTGGCCGGGGCCCGCGAGCACACCGAGACGGTGCTGCGGGAGAACGAGGCTCAGCTGCGGGGCATCATCGATTCGTGCTTCGGGTTCATCGGGCTGTTCGATCTGGAGGGCAACCTGCTCGACGCCAACCGGGCGCCGCTTGAGGCCGCCGGGATCGAGCGAGACGAGGTCATCGGCAAGCCGTTCTGGGAGGCCTACTGGTGGGCGTTCTGCCCCGAGGTTCAGCAGACGCTGCGCGACGCGTTGGCCCGAGCGGCCTCGGGCGAGACCGTCCGGTACGAGACACAGGTTCGGGTCGCCGAGGATCAGATGATCTCGCTGGACGTCACGTTCGGCCCGATGCGCAACGAGAACGGCCAGATCACCAAGGTCGTCGGCTTCGGCGTCGATGTCACCGAGCGGAACCGCTCTGAGTCGCGGCTGCGCACGGAGCTCGCGTTCAACAACGCGGTGCTCTCCAACGCGGGCGCGCTGGTGGTGGTGCTCGATCACGAGGGCCGCATCCGCCGGTTCAACCGGGCCGCCGAGGACCTGAGCGGGTCTAGGGCCAGCGAGGTCCTGGGCCGCTTCCCGTGGGAGACGGTGCTGCCGCGCGATCAGGCCCAGACGTTCTACACCGAGATGTTCACCAAGGCGATGCAGCACCCGGAGCGGGAGCGGAGTGCCTACACCAACGAGTGGGTGACCCAGAGCGGCGAGCATCGCCTCATCGAGTGGTCCAACACCGTGCTCTGCGATGACGAGGGCGAGGCTGAGTTCATGGTCTCGACCGGTGTGGAGATCACCGAGTGGAGCGAGATGATGCAGCGGCTGATGGTGGCCCAGAACCGCGCCGAGGACCTGATGCGCGAGAGCGAGGCGATGCGCCAGACGGTCGATCAGCAGTCCATCGTCTCGGTCACCGACACCGCCGGCCGCATCACCGAGTGCAACGACAAGTTCAGCGAGCTCAGCGGGTATACCCGCGAGGAGCTGATCGGGCAGAAGCACACGGTCGTCAATTCCGGGCACCATCCCAAGTCGTTCTGGGTCGACATGTGGACCACCATCGCGGGTGGTGACTCCTGGCGGGGCGAGGTCTGCAACCGGGCCAAGGACGGCTCGCTCTACTGGGTGGACACCATCGTCGCCCCGATCAACGACGCCTACGGGAAGGTCTGCAAGTTCGTCTCGATCCGCACCGACATCACCGAACGCAAGGGGGCTGAGGCGAAGGTCCAGTGGAGCCAGTTCCAGCTCCGCGAGGCCCAGCGTGTCGCGATCATCGGGAGCTGGTCGCTCGATCTGGTCACCGGCGTGCTCAACTGGTCCGACATGATCTACGAGATCTTCGAGATCGACCCCGAGCAGTTCGGCGCGACCTACGAGGGCTTCCTCAGCGTCATCCACCCCGATGACCGCGAGGCTGTCAACACCGCCTACCAGGGATCGGTCGAGGACCGCACGGCCTACGGCATCACCCACCGCCTGCTCATGCCCGACGGGCGCATCAAGCACGTGTTCGCGCGTGGCGAGACCACCTACGCCGACGACGGGACGCCGCTGCGCTCGATCGGCACCGTGCAGGACGTCACCCAGATCAAGCAGACCGAGCAGGAGCTCATCATCGCGATTCGCGAGGCCGACGGCGCCAACCGGGCCAAGAGCGAGTTCCTCGCCAACATGAGCCACGAGATCCGCACGCCGATGACCGCGATCCTCGGGTACGCCGACCTGCTCGCCGACGAGGACGGGATCCTTTCCGACCCGGCCCAGGCCCGCCAGGCCGTCCAGATCATCAAGAGCAACGCCGACTACCTGCTCAACGTGATCAACGACGTGCTCGACACCTCCAAGATCGAGGCCGGCAAGATGACGGTCGAGCGGATCGTGGCCGACCCCGTCCGGATCGTGAAGGAGGTCGTCTCCATGCTCGGCTCCAAGGCCGCCGACAAGGGCATCGAGCTGAGCGTCCGCTACGAGACTCCCATCCCCGAGCGGATCGAGTCTGACCCGACCCGCCTGCGCCAGATCCTCGTCAACCTGATCCAGAACGCGATCAAGTTCACCCACGTGGGCCGCGTAACGGTCTCGGTCACGGCCAACCCCGAGCGTCAGATGATCCGGTTCGAGATCGCCGACACCGGTATCGGCATGAGCCCCGAGCAACGCGAGCAGGTCGCCCGCTTCGACGCGTTCAGCCAGGCCGACGGCTCCACCTCGCGACGGTTCGGCGGCACCGGCCTGGGCCTGCGGATCTCCAACTCGCTCGCCGAGCTGCTCGGCGGCGGGATCGAGATCGAATCAGACCTCGGCGAGGGCAGCACCTTCACCCTCCGAATCAGCTCCGGGAACCCCGCGAAATTCAGCACCGTCACCCCCGCGCAGGCCTCACACATCGCCGGGCCAGAGATGCCACAAGAGGCGGTCGAGATGCCGGCCGTGCATTCGGCCGACGCGCTGGCCGGGCTGCGGGTTTTGGTCGCCGAGGACGGACGCGACAATCAGCGACTCATCGAGTTCCACCTCAAGAAGGCCGGGGCCCAGGTCGAGATCGTCGAGACAGGCCGTCTCGCCCTGGACGCGGTGAGCCAGAGCGACACCCCCTTCGACCTCGTGCTCATGGACATGCAGATGCCCCAGATGGACGGCTATGAGGCCACGCGGGCGCTGCGCGAGCTCGGCCACCGGATCCCCATCATCGCCCTCACCGCACACGCCATGGACGGCGACCGCGAGAAATGCCTCCAAGCCGGCTGCGATGCCTACCTCTCCAAGCCCATCGATCGGCTCGAGATGATCCAAACGTGCGCCAGGTGGGCCGCCGCGCAAGCGGTCAACGCCCGCCAGTCCGCGTGAGCCAGCTCGCACCACCCGCGCAAACCCCGACCCATACCGGATAAGCACTCTGCGGCAGAGCGCGAGGAACCGTCGGGGGCTAGAATCGGATATGCAAGTCCGCAAATCATCTAGTCGTCCGCTCGTTATCCAGGGCGGCATGGGGGTGGGGGTCTCCGGCTGGCGCCTCGCCCGCGCCGTCTCCCTCACCGGCCAGCTCGGCGTCATCTCGGGGACCGCGATGGACCTGATCCTGGCTCGCCGCCTGCAGACCGGCGACGAGGGAGGCCACATGCGCCACGCCCTCGCCAACTTCCCCATCCCCGGTGTCGCGGCCCGCATCCTCGACCGCTACTTCGTGCCCGGGGGCAAGCCCGCCGACGCCCCGTTCAAGTCCAAGCCGCTCCCGTCGGGCGCCCCGTCCAAGGCCGCCCTCGAGCTCTTGGTAGCGAGCAACTTCGCCGAGGTCTTCCTGGCCCGGCAGGGGCACGACAACCCGGTCGGCATCAACCTGCTCGAGAAGATCCAGGCCCCCACGCTGCCCTCGCTCTACGGCGCAATGCTCGCCGGCGTCTCGTGCGTGCTGATGGGCGCAGGAATCCCCCGAGCCATCCCCGGCGTCCTCGACCGCCTCGCCCTGGGCGAGCCCGTCGAGCTCGTGCTCGATGTTCATGGGGCCGGCCCCGACGACCGGCACACCGCGCGATTCGACCCCGCGTCGCTCTGGCCCGAGGGCGTGGCCCCGCCCGCCGACCTGCACCGGCCAGAGTTCTACGCGATCGTCTCGACCGCGACGCTCGCGAGCGTCATGGCCAAGAAGGCGAGCGGGCGTGTGGACGGGTTCATCGTCGAGGGGCCCAAGGCCGGGGGCCACAACGCCCCGCCGCGAGGCAAGATGCAGCTCACCGCGGGAGGCGAGCCGATCTACGGCGAACGCGACATCGCCAATCTCACCGCGATCGGTGCGCACGGCCTCCCGTTCTGGCTCGCCGGCTCGTACGCCCGCCCCGAGCGAGTCGCTGAGGCGCTGCGGCTCGGAGCCGCCGGTGTGCAGGTCGGAACCGCGTTCGCCTACTGCGAAGAGTCCGGGATGGACGACACCCTGAAGCAGCGGGTGCTTGCCAAGAGCGCCGCGGGCGAGCTGAGCGTCTTCACCGACCCGCTGGCCTCACCCACCGGGTTTCCGATCAAGGTGGTGAACCTGTCCGGCACCCGCGCCGACCCCGCCGCCCTCACGCCGGAGGCCGCCCAGGCCCAGCGTCTGTGCGATCTGGGGTATCTCCGGCACGCGTACCAGTGCCCCGACGGCACGATGGGCTGGCGGTGCCCCGCGGAGCCCGTGGCTGATTACGTGGCCAAGGGCGGGACCGAGGAGCAGACCCAGGGCCGCGTCTGTCTCTGCAACGGGCTGATGGCCAGCATCGGGCTGGGGCGTGCTGCCGAGTTGCCCCTGGTCACCTCGGGCGACGACGCCGTCGAGGTCGCCCGGTTTCTCAGGCCCGGCGCCGAGACCTACACCGCCGCGGAGGTGGTCGAGTACCTGCTCAGGGACGTCGCCTCGGAAACGGCTGTGTGACCGCAGCGGCTTCCAGCCCGCTCCTGCCAGACCGCGCATGAAAAAACCCCCAGCGTGCTGCCGGGGGTTTCTCAATGACCCCAGCGGGATTTGAACCCGCGTTACCAGGATGAAAACCTGGTGTCCTGGACCAGGCTAGACGATGGGGCCAATCCGCCCGAAAGCGGTGGGGCGATTCTAGCCCAAACCCGCCCCGTCTCAACCCTCCCCGTACCATCTTCTGTGCCCGTGATCCCCTCAATTGACATGCTGCCCGGCGCGGCGCGAGCCCGGGCCACCCGCCCCGCCGTGCTGCTCTTCGGCGGCACCTTCGACCCCGTGCACCAAGGGCACACCCAGCTCGCGTTCGTCGCCCGAGACCGGCTCTTCGCGCAGGGTGGCGGGTGGCTTGTCTTCGTGCCCGCCGCGATCTCGCCGCACAAGCACAACCGCCCGACCTCGGGCCACCACCGGGCCGAGATGATTCGGCTGGCCTGCGAGTCGCACAGCGGGGCCCGCTGGTCGGTCTGGACCGAAGAACTGACCCGAGCCGAGAATTCAGACGCCCCAAGCTACTGGGTGGACACGCTCGAAGTCGCCGCCAAGACCGGCACCGATCTCTCGTTTCTGATCGGCGCCGACCAGGCCGTGGCGTTCAACCGCTGGCACGAGTGGGAACGGATCCTCGAACTCGCCCGCCCCGTGGTCATCGCCCGTGACGGCCTCCGCGACTCCGACGGGCTCAGGGGCGGGATGCTCGCGGGCGGCTGGGCCGAACCCGACGCGGCCCGCTTCCTCGCCCGGGCCGCCCTGCTCGACACCCCGCTGATCGACGTCAACGCGACAGCGATCCGCGAGCAACTCGCAACGGGTGACTCCGCACCCATCGACGGCCTCGACCCCGCGGTTCAGCGGTACGCCCAAGGGCGCAGTCTGTATGACGCGGGCTGTTCTCAATAGGGATCAGGCCTCACGAGTTTGTTCTTCCAAGCCGCGTGCGCGAGCACGCGAGTGCCTTGCGAGCCCTCGGTGCCTTTCAAATCGCACGTACCCTCGGCTTGCGCCGAGGGCTTGTTCAAACAAGAGAACTCGGGTGCTGCGATCGTTCGCTTTTTCCCGTGCCACCGACTCGGCGTTGTGGGTCGGTGCGGGATTCAACAACAAGCCCTCGGCGCAAGCCGGGGGTGCCGACCCCTACCGAGTCACCCAGGCCCGGCGCTCGCGTCGAGGGCTCGCCAATCCCCCGGCCGGTCACGCCCGCCCGCAGGATGACACGCTCCAAGCATAAAAAAAAACGCGGCCCCCTTGGGGTCCGCGTCGTGTGATCTCAATGCGATTGCCTAACTCAGGCATCGGCCTGACTCAGGCGTTCGCCACAGCGCCGCTCTCGACCGCGGCCTTCAACGCCTCGGCCTTGTCCGTCTTCTCCCACGTGAAGAAGTTGAGCCCGCCCTTGGTGTACGGCTCACGCCCGAAGTGCCCGTGCCGGGCGGTGGTGTGGTAGATCGGCTTGCGGAGCCCGAGGCTCTCGATGATGCCACGCGGCGTCAGCGGGAAGACCTCGCGGACCGCCGCGGCGATCTTGCCCTCGTCAACCGTGGCGGTGCCGAAGGTATCGATGTGAACGCTGGTGGGCTCAGCGACGCCGATCGCGTAGCTCAGCTGCACCTCGCACTCGTCGGCGAGCCCCGCCGCGACCACGTTCTTCGCGACGTACCGCGCCATGTAGGCCGCCGACCGGTCCACCTTGGTCGGGTCCTTGCCGGAGAAGGCACCGCCGCCGTGGCGCCCGCGTCCGCCGTAGGTGTCCACGATGATCTTGCGGCCCGTCAAGCCCGCGTCGCCGTGCGGCCCGCCGATCTCGAAGCGGCCCGTCGGGTTCACGTGCACCGTGATGCCCGGGTTCCACTTGTCGCCCAGCACCGGCTTGATGACGTGCTCGATGACCTGCCGCTTGAGCTCGTCCTGCCGATCGTTCCATGAGGAGTCGTGCTGCGTCGAGAGGACGACCGTGTCCACCCGCACCGGCTTGCGACCCTCGTACTCCACCGTCACCTGGCTCTTGGCGTCCGGGCGGAGGCCCGCGATCGTGTTCTCGCGGCGGACGTGCGCGTGCTGGGCCACCAGCTGATGGCTCAGCATGATCGGCAGCGGCATCAGCTCGGGCGTCTCGTCGCACGCGTACCCGAACATCATCCCCTGGTCGCCCGCGCCCTCGCGGTCAACCCCCTGGGCGATGTCCGGCGACTGCTTGTTGAGCGCCACCATCACCGCGCAGCTATCGGCATCGAACCGCATCGACGCGTCGTTGTACCCGATCTCCCGGATCGTCTCGCGGACGATCTCCGGGATGTCCACGTACGTCTTGGTCGTGATCTCCCCGGCCAGCACCACCAGCCCGGTCGCCACTAGCGTCTCGCAGGCCACGCGGCTGTGCGGGTCGTCGGTCAGCATCGCGTCGAGGATCGCGTCGGAGATCTGGTCGCTCACCTTGTCGGGGTGGCCCATGGAGACGGATTCGGAGGTGAACAGGTAGTTGGCGGACATCGGGGCTCCTATGCGTCGAAAGAACAGGGGACTTCGTGGCGGCCGGGCTCGGGGGCAGCCCGAAACGGATCGCGGTCGCGGCTCGTGCCGGAATTTCACGCGGATCTGTAGGTCGATGCCATCTTAGCCCCGGCAAGCCCCCAAGTGGGGGCTTATCCTTGGGCTGTGAGCACTCAAACACCCACCAAATCGCCGGGTCTCACCTACGCCAGCTCGGGCGTCAGCATCGAGGCCGGCGATCGGTTCGCCTCCTCCATCGGGGCCATGATGCGCCGGACCCACGGCCCGCGGGTCATCCAGAACCCCGGAGGCTTCGCCGGGCTCCTCCGGCTCGACTACAACGAGCAGATCTTCAAGCACAACTTCAAGGACCCCGTCCTCGTCGCCTGCTGCGACGGCGTGGGCACCAAGCTCCGCCTCGCCATCGAGATGGGCGTCTACGACACCGTCGGCATCGATCTGGTCGCCATGAACGTGAACGATCTGGTCGTCCAGGGGGCTGAGCCGCTGCTGTTTCTGGATTATGTCGCCGTCCACAAGGTCGAGCAGGCGATCCTCCACGACGTCGTCAAGGGCATCGCCAAGGGGTGCGAGCTCGCCCGCTGTGCGCTCATCGGGGGCGAGACCGCCGAGATGAGCGACATGTACGCCCCCGGCGATCTGGACCTGGCTGGGTTTTCGGTCGGCGTCGTCGAGCTGAACCGGGCCACGGACACCACCCGCGTCGAGCCGGGCGACATCGTGCTCGGGCTGGCCTCCAGCGGCGTCCACTCCAACGGCTACACCCTGGTCCGCAGCGTCATCAAGCACGCCAAGCTCAAGCTCGACAAGGTGTATCCCGAGCTGGACGAGACCCGATCGCTGGGCGCGGTGCTGCTCGAACCCACCCGCATCTACGCTGACCAGATCGTCCGCATGCAGCGGTCCTACAAGGTCAAGAAAGTCGTCACCGGCATGGCCCACATCACCGGCGGCGGGCTCGCGGGCAACCTCTGCCGAGCCCTGCACCCCGGCGTAGACGCGGTGATCGACAAGAACTCGTGGGAGGTCCCCGCGGTCTTCAAGTTCCTGCAAGCCAAGGGCGGCGTGAGCGACGAGGAGATGGCCAGGGTCTTCAACATGGGCATCGGGTACACCCTGATCGTGCGGCCGACCTTCGCCCAGGGGGTTGCCAAGAAACTCCGCAAGCTCGGCGAAGAGGTCCACGTGCTCGGCAAGGTCACCAAGGGCAAGGGCCACGTGAAGATCAAGAAGTAGGGGACCCGATGGCATCTGGACGCGATTTCTCACGGTCACAAAAAAAGATCATCGACCGGTACTACGACAACCACGGCACCATCCTCGCCCAACGTCTCGCCGAGATCACGACCGACATGGCGCTCGCCGACGGCGACGAGAAGAAGCTCACACGCCTCTGGATTCGCGCCGAGCAGGCACTCACCAAGGCCAAGGGGGCCGGGCTCAAGGTCACCGAGACCGAGATCAAGGTCGTGCTCGAGAAGCGAGACCTGGAGTCGCTAGGCCGGCTCGTCAGCAAGCTGGCGTGAAGCCCGCATGCCTTTACGAGCCCTCGGCGCGAGCCGAGGGTGCCCATGGACTCTCGCGTCACCGGGACCCTCGGCTCGCGCCGAGGGCTTGTCAGAAGAAGAGAATTCCGTCGCTCGCGCTCCGGGCTCGTTTTTCTGATCCCTTGTGCCTGATCCCAGTTGCCTTTTTTTAGATCGCGGTCATCGGCTGCGGAGCCGCAACCGCGGCTTTCAGCTCGGCCAGCTTCTGCACGTACCGGATGCAGACCGTCACGAACGTCGCGTGGCTCCACGTCAGCGGGCTCACCGAGATCGGCGCGCCCGTGTGCGGGTCATACTGCTCAGCCATCACGCCCGATTCGTGCGCCCGCTCCACGCACCACTCCAGATCGGCAAGCGAAGACTCGACCTGGGCGACCGTCGTTGCCTGCTCGATCTGCCACCACGCCTGCCACAGCGTGCAGATCACCCACGGGTTGCCCGGGATGTCGTCGGTGTTGCTCGTCTCGACCTGGTGGTAGTAGTCCCGCTCGTAGCGGGCGCACCCGCCCACGTCGGTCTTGCACCACAGCCGATCGCGCAGCCCGGTCATCTCCGCCCCGATGAACGGGTCGTTGGGCGAGTAGGCCCCGAAGGCCCAGAGCGCGAAGTTCGCCGAGTCGCGCGTCATGTCGAGCCGGTACGTCCCGTCGTCGAGCGGCGTGGCCATCCGGGCGAACGCCCGCTGCTCGGGGTGCCAGAAGTGCTTGGTCAGCGCGCTCTTCATCCGCTCGGCGCCCTCGCGGAACGCCGCGGCCCGGTCGCTCTCGCCGAAGTCCTCGGCGAACGCGCTCGCCGCACGCAGCGCCCCGATCGTCGCGGCGACCGTGAACGCGTGCACCCCGCGGCGCTCCTCCCAAAGGTCCCACGACTGCTGGGGCAACCCGTTGTGGTCGCGGTAACTCAGCATCCACTCGGCGGGCTTGGCGATGAGCCTGGAATAGAGCGGCTTGATGAACTCCACGTCGCGGAACGTGTTGAAGTGCTGCCGCAGCGCCCAGACGGTGAGCGCGGTCTCGTCCTGCTGGATCGGCATGATCTTCTGGCCGTCGATCATCCACGGGTGCCACGAGCTGGCCAGCCGCCCGTCGGGCGTGTACTTGTGCAGGAAGTACCCCTGGTCCTCGATGCACCGGGCCGCGAACCGGAAGAAACCGCGGCTGAGCTCGCTCTGCCCGGCGAGGATCAACGCGTGGGCCACTAAGGCCCCGTCACGCATCCAGCAGTAGGAATAATGGTCACCGGCGAAGTGGGTGATGTCCGAGTCGTTGGCCGCGATGATCGCCCCGCCGTTGTCGATCTGGGTCCGCAGCACCAGCTGGCTGCGGTAGAACAGCTCGCTGACCTTGGGCGGCAGCACCCCCGTGTCGATCGGCTCCTTGCGGCACCACAGCTTCCAGTACGACTCGGTCCGCGCGATCAGCCGATCCGGCCCACGCTCCCAGATCCGGTTGTTGATCTCCTTGACGTCCTTGTACGAGTGCCCGCACGCCATCCAGTGCGTGATCGCCGCCTCGCCGAACGCGGGCACCGCCAGGTTGTACCCCACGGTCGCGTCCACCGAGCCCTGGCTGATCGCGTTGCGGCCCAGGATCCCGTCCTCCGCGTCGCGCCACGTGCCCTCCGCGTCGCCGATCCGCTTGGCCCCGATCGCCCACTGGTCGATCCCGATCTTGTGCCGGTCGGCGCCGTTGAGCAGGAAGTACGAGTCGTCCTTGTAGAGCACAACCGCTGAGCACTCGGGGTCGTAGTTGGCGGTGTCGCCGACCGGCGACCCGTTGATCGACAGGTCGCAGTGGAAGAACAGCCGCACGTCACGCGGGTGCCCCGAGGTATCCCGCACGGTGCATCGGCGGAAGTAGACCGGCTCGTGGAAGTCCACGCAATCCGAGGAGACGATCTCGAGCCCGAGCCCCTCGTGCACCAGGCGGACGTCCGTCGCCAGCGTGTCGGTCTGGTACTTCAGGCTCCGCTGCCACCCGGCCTCGTCGATCCAGGCGAACTCGCCGTCCACCCAGACCCCGAACCGCTGGATGTGCCCGTCGGTGTGGTTGTGCCGCCCGACGCGGGGGAAGTAGACATCCCGCACCCGGTAGAGGTGGTCGAAGGTGATCAGGAGGTCGCCGTTGCCGACGGGGATATCGCGGGGCATCTGGATTCCTTATGGGGGGCCGATGGCCTATCGGCGTTCCCGGGGGGTGGGGCTCGACCCATCCCCATGACAAGGGTAGGGAGCCGACTTCCAGACCTACCAGACGGACCCGGAGACCTCGCAAAAACCGCGTTTTTAGGGCAGCAAAGGCCCAATTTCGCCGAATTCAGAGCTGCCCGGCCGCCATCATCGCCTCGTACTGCGCCTCGGCCGACGGCCCCTCTTCTTCCTCACGGCTCGAGCCGATCGTGAACGAGGTCGCCGCCGCAAGCCGGGCCCGCAGATCCCCGATGAAAGTGATCTGGATGCCGAAGTTCTCGCCGATCTTCACCGCGGTCCCCTGCCCGATCGGCTTGTTGGAGACGTACAGGCTCAACTCGTCCTCGACCTTCATCGGCAGCTCGATAATCGAGCCCGGCGCCAGGTCAATCACCTCGCGCACGGTCATCGACCGCTGACCCAGCTGCACGATGATCGGGACTTCCATGCCCTTGATGGATCTTGATTCGCTCATGCCACCACTCTCTTCGGCTCGATCCCGGTGCCCGTGCAGGCGCACACCGTGCCCGGGCGAACAGAACAACGCAATCGCCGTGCCGAACCCCAACGCGGGCCATCGGCCCGGATTGGGCGCAAAGAAGCACCGACCCAGCCGCGTGGCTGGGTCGGGAGAGTTTCGCGATCAGCGTTCTATCTACGGGCTCAGCCCTGGTAGGCCCCGACGATCAGCGTCACGTTGTGCCCGCCGAACCCGAACGTGTTGTTCATCGCCCACTTGATCCGGTGCTCCTCGGCGACGTTGGGCACGAAGTTCAGGTCGAACTCGGTGATGCTCCCGTCCTCGTTGCGGGTTCCCGGCGTCTGCAGGTTGATCGTCGGCGGCAGCACGCCATCGCGGCACGCGTGCAGACAGGCCACCATCTCGATCGCCCCCGAGGCGCCCAACGCGTGCCCGTGGGTCGACTTGGTGCTGCTCATCCGCAGCGGGCCCCCCGCGGATTTTCTCGCGTGGTCGCCGAACACGTTGATCGCCGCAGCGACCTCCGAGACATCCCCGATCGGGGTCGAGGTGCCGTGGGCGTTGACGTACCCGATGTCCTCGGTGTTGAGCCCCGCGTCACGCATCGCCCCCTTCATCGCCCGCGACGCGCCCAGCCCGTTGGGGTCGGTCCCGGTGATGTGGTAGGCGTCGCACGAGTTGCCAAACCCGACCAGCTCGCCCAGGATCGTCGCCCCGCGGGCCTTGGCGTGGGCCTCGCTCTCGAGCATGTAGATCGCCGAGCCCTCGGACATGATGAACCCGTCGCGGTCCACGTCGAACGGGCGGCAGGCCTTGGTCGGCTCGTCGTTGCGCGTCGAGAGAGCCTTCATGGTCATGAACGCACCGATGCACAGTGGGGTCACCGAGGCCTCGGACCCCCCGGCCAGCATGACGTCCGCCTCGCCCCGCCGGATGTACCCCATCGCGTCGCCGATCGCGTGGCCCGAGCTGGCGCACGCGGTCGCGTGCGCCGAGGCCGGCCCCTGCAGGTTGTGCCGGATCGACAGGTTGCCCGAGACCGCGTTGACCATCAGCCGAGGCACCGTGAACGGGTTGATGCGGCTCGGGCCTTTCTCACGCAGCGTGATCACGTTCTGCTCGATCGAGGAGATCCCGCCCACGCCCGAACCGATGACCACCCCGCGGCGGGTGAAATCGCCCGTGCTCAGGTCCAGCCCGGACTGCGCAATCGCTTCCTCCGCGGCGTACAGCCCCAACTGCGTGCACCGATCAAGCCTCTTGAGCGCCCGCTTCTCGATCTTGGTCGAGGGGTCCCAGTCCTTGATCGAGCCGGCGATCGTGACCGCCCACCCGTCGTAGTGATCGAACTGGGGGTCTTGGATCGTGGTGATCCCGCTGCGGCCCTCGAGCATGCCGCTCCAGGTCTCGGGTTCGGTGAACCCCAGATTGGACAGCGCACCGACCCCGGTGATCACGACCCGATGTTGTTGTTCCACAGCGCTCATCGTGTAACCAATTCCCCTCGGGCGGGATCAGTCCACGCCCTGGGCGTTTTTGATGAAATCGATCGCCAGCCCAACCGTGGTGATCTTCTCAGCCTGGTCGTCCGGGATCGAGGTCTCAAACTCGTCCTCGAACTCCATGACCAGCTCGACCGTGTCGAGGCTGTCGGCGTTCAGGTCGTCCACGAACGAGGTGTCGCGGCTGATCTTGGCCTTGTCTGCGCCGAGCTGCTCGGCGACAATATCAATGACCTTGGATTCGATCTCTTGTTCGGTCACGTGTCATCTCCAACAGGGCCACTCTGTCGTTGGCGCGGGCGGTCATGGCAAGCCGCCGGTGCACTAGTCCTTCTCGGGGTCAACCCCCCGACCCGTACCGGGCCGAGGACCTCCCCGCAAGGCGGCGATTCTACCCCGCACACCGCCCCCACGCTCGGTCGGGCCCCATCACACCTGTACAGCCTCGTCTCCCCCCGATTCCCGGACCGCCCCGGACCGCCCCGGGCCGACCTGGACGGTCGCGCGGGCGCGAACCGCCCAGACTTGCCCCCTTCCCGGCAACAAGGGTTGATCCACCATCGGGGGCTTCCGATCAGGCACTTGGCCCAGGGACGGAGGGAGTTGGCAAGGTGCCGCCCTGTTCAGGTGGGTATGGAGGTCGTGAGATGAGTTCGATGCCCACCGAGCCCGAAGCGTTTGCCGAGCAGGTTGCCGGATTGATCCGGCGCATGCAGCCCGGCTACCGGATCGACCTGACCAGCCCCCGCGAGTTGCTGGTCAACGGCCGCCGACTCGACCTGGAGAACCTCTTCCGCATGGTCGCCCACGAGCCCGACCGAGGCTCGGACATCGTCGAGCACTTCCTCGACCAGCTCTTCAGCGGCGAGGCCCTGGACATGGCCGACGTGCCCTTCAAGGTCGCCCGCACCAAGATCATGCCCCGCGTTCAGCCCGAGTCGATCTTCGAGCACCTCTCCCGAGAGCTCGTCGCCCACGTGCCCTACGTCAACGGGACCGTGGTCGTCTTCGTGCTCGACCTGCCCCAGATGACCGTCAGCCTCACCACCGAGCAGGTCCGCCGGTGGGGGATCTCGATGGACGAGCTCGACGAGATCGCCCGCGAGAACCTGCAGGACTACGTCCCCGAACTTGAGCTTCAGGTGATCGAGAGCAAGGAGGGTGGCCGGGCGGTCATCGTGGCTGAGCAGGACGGCTACGACGCCGCCCGGCTGCTGCTCTCCTCGCTCTGGTCCACCCTGGCCCCCCAGCTGGGCGGAAACTTCTACGTCGCCACCCCGGCCCGGGACATGTTCATCGCGATGTCCGCCGGGCCCCAGGAGTTCCTCGACCGCCTGACCGAACGGGTGCAAGAGGACTACGAGCGGCTGCCCTACCCCATCAGCCCCCAGCTCTTCCTCGTCACCATGGACGGCGTCGCGGGCACCCTGGGCGAGTGGAAGAACGCTGCCTGAGCTGGTCTCGGGCTACAGCCCGCACCCGGACAGATACGCGTCGATGAACGCTCCGATGTCGCCATGGTCGAGCACGCCGTCCTCGTTGAGGTCGGCCAGCACCTCGCCGGCGAGAAACTCCCCGACATACGCCACGATGTCCGCGTTATCGATCACGCCGTTCGCGTCGCGGTCGCCGGGGCAGACGCTGTCCGGGTTGAACAGCGCGAGCAGCTGCCCGCCCTCATCGAGCTCCACGTCCGTCGAGTAGTGCGCCTGCAGGTTGAACAAGAACCAGCCGGGCCCGAGGTGGGCCCAGGCGTCCACGATCCCCGTGGTCTCCTCGTTGGTGGTGAGAAAGTTCGTGGCCCGGGGTGTGAAGAACAAGGAGTTGGCTCTCGCGATCAGCTTGAACCGGCCCGTGTCCACGCTGAGCTGCCAGATCCTGGCCAGCTGCGTGGCGCTGCCCCGGTCCTCCTGAACGAGCAGGTGCCCCAGGCGGTCAAACCCGATGTTGTCCAGGTTCCGGTGCCCCTCGTCGCCGCGCAGCATGATCGTGATCTCGCCGCCCAGCTCGGGCTGCGTGAGGTCGTCGTACCGCACCCGGAAGACTCGGCTCGAGGTCGTGGAGCCGTCGCCGGTCGTGGCGAAGTAGAAATCGTTGCCGAAGCCCGGCCTCGGGTCCCACGCGCCGTCCTCGATCCGCTTGAACCGGTACACGTTGTTCGCGATTGACTGGGTCTGCAGCGTGACGCCCGACCGATCGGAGACGTCGCCGAAGTCCACGAGATCGAACCGGGCCGAGCCGACGTACTCGGTCGTGCCAAAGCCGTAGGTCGTGGACTCCCCCCCGGCCGAGCCCGGCAGGCGCAGCCCGAAGAGCGAGCCGCCCGTCAGGCCCGCCCGCTCGATCGCGATCCCCTCGGCTTTCTTGGTGCCCACGTACATGTACAGCTCGCTGGGCGTGCCGACCGCAGCGGTCGAGCTGCTCGCGTCGTCCGTGCCCATCACGATGGTCTTGAGCTGGCTCACCGGGCTGGCGACCACGTTCTCGAACGACATCCGCCCCATCCAGGGCAGCTCGAACAGCTCGGCCCCCTCCGCGTCGATCACGTGCGCAAACGCTCGGCCGTGGTCCGGCGACGACGGCGGGCGGGTCTCCTCGCCGGCCATGTAGATCAGCGCGTCGGTGCCGAATTCGCCGAACCGATACGCGCTCGGGGCTGCCAGGTCGCCCGAGCAGTACCGATCCAGCGTGACCGGCCCGCTGAGGTACGTTTGTGTCGCCTTGTCGTAGGCGTGCGTCGTGTGGATCAGGTCCCGCCCGGTCAGCACGCTCAGGTCCGGCCCGATCGTCCACTGGCTCACCAGCGCCCCGCGGGCCCCGTGGCGGCGAACGATGCCCTCGGTGTCGCTCAGCTCGTGATTCATCAGCACGGTGAAGGTGCCGTCGCCGTTGGCGTAGACCCCCATGCCGTCCGGCTTGCCGACCATCCGGGTCCCGCCCGCCGCGGCCGTCTCACCAACGGTGAGCACCGAGACGGTCCGCACGCCCGGGGCCACAGGAAGCACGTAAGGCTCGGTGGCGGTGCTCGGGCCGATCTCCTGTGCCAGCGAGATCGGACCGCAGCACGCCAGAACACCCATCGAGACTCGGATCATCAGTCGCTCCTCCTGGCAGCGCCCGCGGAGCGTCCCGCAGCGAAACCAACCCTGATCCTACTTGAAACCTCGCCCCGATCCCAGCGCCAACCGGGAGAATCACCCGAATTGAGCGCCCGAATTGAGTGTTCAGTTCGGGCCTACCCTTTGGCCCGATGATCCTGCTGATCGATAACTACGACAGCTTCACCTGGAACCTCGTGCAGCGGCTCGGCGAGCTCGACCGCACCCTCGAGCCCGGGCGGGATCTCGTCGTCGTGCGCAACGACCGGATCACGCCCGATCAGGCCGACCGGCTCGACGGCGGCAAGGGCCCGTCGCACGTGATCATCTCGCCCGGCCCGTGCACGCCCAAGGAGGCCGGGGTCTCGCCCGACATCATCGAGCACTTCGCGGGGCGTGTGCCGATCCTGGGCGTCTGCCTCGGGCACCAGTGCATGGCCGACCGGTGGGGCATGCGTGTCGAGCGGCACCCGGTCATCATGCACGGCAAGACCTCGCCCGTGCACCACGACAGCCGAGGCTTGTTTGAGGGCCTGAGTGATCCGTTCCTCGCCACGCGGTACCACTCGCTCGCGGTTCGTCCCGAGTCGGTGCCGCCGCGGCCCGCGCCGGGCGAGGACGGCTGGGAGGTCAGCGCCTGGACCGATGAGCTTCCCGAGGCCGGCGGGCAACGCGTGGTCATGGGGCTCCGCCGCGTCTGGGCCGATGGTGGGGCCGATGGTGGGGGGGGCAAGCAGCCGCTCGAGGGCGTGCAGTTTCATCCCGAGAGCTTCCTGACCACGCAGGGCCCGGTGCTGCTCTGGAACTTCTTGCGGATGGGCGCTGGCGGGCGTGACGTGCCCAGGCCGAGCGTCGAGCCGGACGCGAGCGCCTGATCCAGCGACGGGCGATCTCGCCCCAATCTCGCCTACGATTGGGGCATGATTGACCCCGCACCGACCACCGCGATTGACAAAGAGCTGACCCGCGCCAAGCTGGTGGAGGTCATCGAGGCCACCGCCACGACGCCCGCCTTCCTGGTGCTCGCGCCCGACAACTCCGAATACAAGCTGCGCCTGCAGCCGTTGGGCGGGACATTGCCCGAGGGGATCGCCCAGAAGATCGGGCAGCGGCTCATCGGCACCGTCCGGGCCGAGGCCAAGCGGATCGACGTGGTTCAGAGCGGCGGCAAGTTCATCGACCCCGTGCTCGGGCGGCCCCGCCGCGTGCAAGGCCGCATCATCGCGTCCAACCCCGCGGGCGGCACCGTGACGATCTCCGCAGGCGGCAACGTGCCGATCGTGTGCAAGGTGACCGCTCCGGGCCAGAAGGCCGGGGACTTTGAGCTGCTGAGCTTCGTGGCGTGCCAGGTGCAGCGGGGCGCGTCGTTCGAGATCGCCGGCTGAGAACCGTCTGGCTTAGATCAATCAGCCGCGTGCGCACAGCCGCACCCGATCGTTGCGAATCTCACTCGTTGAAATGCTGAAGAGCCGTTCGCGGCTTACTGCGACGCGATCGCGCGGACGCTGTACCCATCAAACACGTCGGGGCGGACCTCAAGGGTGCCCCAGGGCACGTCGATGGTGCCCACGCCCTTCTCGTTGATCTTGACGGGGGTGGGCTCGTCGCTCTGGCCCTTGGTGTAGTACCGGAGCCCGTCGAGCGAGGCGACGGTGGTGCCCGACTTGAATGCGGCGGGAAGCTCGACGGACTTACCGCCCACGTTGATCAGCCCGCTCAGCGTCGAGCGGCTGACCTTGCCCGCCAGCGAGGTCGTCTTGCTCGGCTTGGGCTCGATGAGCACCACCACCGGGTTGACGCAGACGATCGTGACGGTGTCGCTGAACTCGTAGACGCGGCTCGTGCCGTTCTTCTCGACCTTGCTGGGCGAGCGGTCCAGCTCGCGGACCATCTGCCGAGCGACGCGGAGCGGGTCCACGTACTGCTCGCCGTTCTCCCACGACCAGGTCGCGTCGAACGCGGTCTGGGTGAAGTCGAACCGGGGCTCGTCGCTCTTGAGCTGTGCTCGCTCGCCGGGCCCGGCCCACGGCTGATCGCTCAGCGTGGGGAGCAGGCTCTTGACGTTGCTGGCAAGCTCGGCGGGCGTCGGGGCCGCGGCGCGACAACCGACCAACGCGACAAGCGGCAGCGACAGAATGAGCGGGCGGACGAGCATCGAAGTTAGTCTACACAAACGGAGTCCCCGGGTCGAGAGCACGAGTTGAAATACCGCGCATAATTGCTTGGCTATTCAACTCTTCGGTCACGGGTCGGCTGCGGAAACAACAATGCAACAAACCCGCGTTATGGGGCGTTGGCGTCTCACGCGATCCGCGGATCGATCCACCGGTAGAGCACGTCCACGGCGAGGTTCATCACCACGAGCATCGTCGCGAAGATCAGAACGACTCCCATGATGAGGAAGAGGTCCTTGTTCTGCACGCCGTTGACGAAGTGCTGCCCGAGCCCGGGCACGGAGAAGACCCGCTCGACAACGAACGACCCGGTCATGGCGAGCGCGGTGGCGGGGCCGAGGAAGCTGAGCACGGGCAGGAAGGCGTTCTTGAGCGCGTGGTTGATGAGGACCTTCACCTCGCCGACCCCCTTGGCCCGGGCGGTGCGGACGTAGTCCGCCCCGACGGCCTCGATGAGCCCGATGCGGATGAGGCGCGCGATGTAGGCCGCGAACGGGAGGCTCAGGGTGAGCGAGGGCAGGATGAGGGCGCGGACCGTGCCCCACTCGGCGACGGGGAAGATGTTGAAGACGAGGCTGAACAGGAGCAGCAGGACGGTGCCGATGACGAAGTTGGGGAGGCTGATGCCGATGAGCGCGATGGCGAGCGTGGCCAGGTCCGCGGGGCTGTTGGGCTTGAGCGCGCCGACGAGCCCGGCGAAGACACCGATCGCCAGGGCGATGAGGATCGCGGCCCCGCCCAGCGCGACCGAGACGGGCAACGCGCCGCCGACGATCTCGTTGACGGTCCAGTCGTCGTACTGCAGGCTCGGGCCCAGGTCGAAGATCGGGCGGCTCGGTGGCGCGATGCCCGCGAGCTCGGCGTCGGCCCGGGCCTCGCCCAGTCGCCCGCTGAGGGTGTCTCGGGCCCAGCGGAGCCCGGTCGCGTTGTCGAGGTAGGTGACGTAGAACCGGGGGAACGAGTCGAGGTTGTACTGCCGCTTCATCTGCTCGACGACCTCGGCCGGGGGCTGGCGGCCCTCCGGGTTCTCGAGCGGGTTGCCCGGGACGGCCCAGGCGAGCGTGAGCGTGACGGTGTAGATCACGAGCAGGATGAGGGGCAGCTGCGCGAGCCGCCGCAGGACGAGCCCGATCACGGCGAGCCCTCCAGCTGGTCGAGGGTCTCGATCCCGGGTCGGCTCGCGGCCATCGGGCGGGGGGTGTCGGGGCCCTTGCCGTCGCCGAGCCGGTCGATGAGCCAGATCTGCTGCTTGGTCCGCGGGTGGGTGCTGAGCCCGGTGATCTCGTCGGGGTCGAACATGTAGACGGTGGAGTAGTGGAAGATGGGGATCAGCGGGACGGCCTCCTCGACGAGGAACCGCTCGGCCTCCTCGAGGACTTTCATGCGTTTCTCGGGGTCGCGTTCGCCTTGGGCGCGGCGGAGCAGCGAGTCGTACTCGAGGCTGGAGAAGGCGCGGTCGTTGTTGCCGTTGTCGGTCTTGTTGAGGTCGAGGAAGGTGGTGGGGTCGCCGTAGTCGCCGTACCACCCGGCCCGGGCGGTCATGTAGTTCTTGAGCCGCAGGTCCTCGCGGAAGATCTTGAGTTCCTTCTGCGCCAGGCGGACCTTGACGCCCAGGTGCTTGGACCAGTTCTTGGCGATGACCTGCGCGATCAGGTCGTGCCCCGAGTCCTTGTTGAAGAGCATCTCGACGGTGAGTGGGAAGTCCTCAGACGGGTTCGCGTAGCCCGCCTGGGCGAGCAGCGCCCGGGCCTCGTCGATGATCTCCTGCCGCTGGGCCTCGGTGGTGGCGTCGGAGATGCACCGCAGCCCGTTGGGCGCGGTGTACCCGCCGATCGAGCCCGGCGGGATCAGGGTGGACGCGGTCGCGTCGCCCACACGCCGCACCTCGCGGACGATCGCGCCCTTGTCGACCACCATCGCGAACGCACGGCGGACGCGGGCGTCAGCGAAGGGGTTGGGGCGGCCGTCGCCCAGCTCGGGGCGGCAGTTGAAGTTGTAGAAGTACGTCCCGAACGCGGGGACCGCGTGGACGTTCTTGCGCGGGTCGTCGGGCAGGCGGCGGTCGATCTCGAACTGGTCGAGCCCGAGCGACCGCATCTCCTCGATCTGCTCGGTGTGCTCGTCGTAGAACCGCTGCTTGGCGGCGATCATGTCGCCCCGGTAGCTCGCGGTGACCTCAGCCATGAAGTCCACCGCGCCGGTCTCATAGGCGAGGATCGCGGCGTTGGGGTCGCCGATCGAGGGGATCGAGATCGAATCGAGCGCGATGTGATCGGCGTCCCAGTAGAACGGGTTCTTGGCCAGCCGCATCTCGCGTTTGAACCGCCAGCGTTGCAGGGTGAAGGCGCCGTTGGAGACAAGCACGCCGGGCTTGGTCCACCCGGTTCGGCGCTGCAGGGCCCCGGTGGTCGGCGAGGGCCGCTCGTACTGATCGACCAGCGGCGGGTAGACCGGGAAGAACGTCGTGAAGGCGCACAGGTCCAGGAAGTGGGGGACGGGCTGGGCGAGGCGGACGATGAGCGTCTGGTTGTCCGGGGCGTTGACCTTGACGGTGGTGTCGAATTTCTTGAGGGTCGCGGCCCAGAGGGCGTCGCCGTCGGCGAACGGGCCCTTGCCCTGGGCCATCAGGTCGAGCTGGTTCTTTCGCCAGTCGTAGAACGCCTGGGCCCCGTCGATGTACATCAGGAAGTCGAAGTACTTGGAGGCCATGTCCGGGAGCATCGCGCGGCGCCAGGCGTAGCGGAAGTGCTCGGCGGTCACCCGCTCGCCGTTGGACCACATCGCGTCTGGGCGGAGATGGAAGGTGTAGGTCAGCCCGTCGGGCGAGACCTCCCACCGCTCGGCGACACCCGGCGAGAGGTCGAAGCCCTGGGTGAAGACGTCGTTGTGGACGAGCCCCTCGAAGATGGCGCGGGCGACGCGGAGGTCGGGCATCCACGTCATCCGCTGCGGGTCGAGCGTGTTGACGTCGCTCCCGTTGTACATCACCAGGTCGGCGCGCGGCAGCGGGCGGTCCGTCGCGACCGAGGCCCCGACGAGCACGATGAGCAGGATGAAGGGGATGAGCAGGCGGGCCATGTCAGCAACCTTACCGCGCGGCGCGGCTGCGGGTTTCCCGGCTCGCGCACAAAGAACCCGGGCCCAGGGGCCCAGAGGGCGACTCGGGCCCAGAAGGCGAGGGGGTGGATCGGTTTAGTCGTCTGCGGCTGGGCGGATGAAGCGGTCTTGGTCGAAGCCGTGGTTGCCGACGATGGAGGACTTGGGCCCGACGAGCTCGCTGGCGCGGAAGCTGAACTCGCGTTCGTTGCCTTCCTTGAGCTGGTCGAACAGGTTGGTCTGGGGCGGGGCGGGCTCCTTCAACGCGATCCGTCCGCGGTAGATCGCCGATTCGCCGGCGATGAGCAGCGCGATCTCGTGCTCCTGGGCCCCGCTGGCGGCCATCGCGCCCGAGCGGACGCGGCTGTACACGTACCCGACACAGTCGGCCCCGAGACGGACCGCGGCCTTTGCCGCGGCGGGGGTCGGGTCGGACTGCGACAGGCTGATGGCGTCGCGGACGGCGCCGCAGGCCCGGAGGGCGGCGATCATCTCGTCGGCGGCGTCCGGGTCGTTGGCCCTGATCCCGCGGAGGCGGTCGCCGGCCGACTCGGCCAGGCTCACGATCACGAGCGATCGGATGTCCACCTGCTGCGGCTGCGAGATCCGAGTGCCCACGGCCAACGCCCGGACACCGGCGTCGGCGAAGGTCGCCGAGTCGGCGTGCTTGATGGCGCCGCCCAACGCACTCACCACGTCGGTCGCGGTCGCGGTGGAGAGGCTCGACGAGTTGGTGATCATCGAGCTCATCGTCTCACCCAGGCAGGTGATGACGAAGAACCGGGTCCCCTCGTCGAGGTCGCTCATTCGATCGAGCAGCAGCTGAGCCGCCTCGTCGGTGCCCAGCTTGCCGGCGATCCGGAGCCCGGCCATCTGGCGCACGGTCTCGTCTGAGGCGAGCAGGGACTGCACGACCGGGAGCACGGCGTCGCCGTACGCCCGGCGGAAGGCCCGGGTGACGCTGGGGCTCTCGAGAGGCTTGGTGAGGGCGGTGCGTGACCGGATGACGGCGGTGATGTCGCCGGATTCGATCTGCTTGGTGTGCGCATCGACGAAGGTGTCGATCGCGGCCTGCTCGGTGCCTCTGATGACCGACTTGGTCGGGATCACCGGCGACAGGTCGATGATCTGGCCCAGCGAGGGCAGGGCGGTCAGCGCGACGGCGAGCGACGCGGTGAGACGGCGGATGAACATCTGACTCGGCACGGCACGACTCCTTGTGGTCTCTCCCGCTCGGCGGGCAACATCAACGCGGACGAGAGGGCGGACGAGAGGCTAGTAGACCTCGAGGAACATTCTCTTGGTGGGCTTGATCTTGCGGGGGATCATCTTGCGGTCCCACGCCGCGACGTCGTCGGCGATCTGGGGGTCCAGCTGCAGGTACGCCCCGAGCTTGGTCGGCTCGAGCACCTGGGCCATGCGCTGGAAGATGCCCAGCTCCATCCCCGCAATGCCGCACACGTAGACCAGGGTCCGGTCCGAGGAGAGCATCGGGCCCAGCACCTCGCTGTGCGTGTCGATCCGGTCCTGGACGTACAGCTTGCGGCCGCAGTCCTCGTTGAGCTCGCGGCTGATCGCGGGGAGGTAGGTCATGTTCTCGTGGCGTTCTTCCAGGTCGAGCAGCCACTGGTGGTAGAGCAGGTCCGAGGTGTAGGGCGCGCCCATGATCATCAGGACCTTGCTCGGGAAGCCCGCCGCGTCCAGGTCGCCCAGCATCGAGCGGAACGGGGCGATCCCGGTGCCCGTGGCGAAGAAGACGTAGTCGTGGGCCGCCAGGTCCGCGGGCATGACGAACCGCTTACCGGCCGGCCCGGTCACCATGACCTTGTCGCCGACCTGCAGGTCGCACAGGTAGTTGGAGCAGACGCCAGAAAACAGCGTGTGGTCGTCCCAGTTCTCGTCGAGCACCCGCTTGACGGAGGTGGACAGGACCTTGCCCTGCCCGTCCTCGCCGGCCGTCGGGCTCGAGATCGAGTACAGCCGCAGCTTGTGGGGGCGGCCGTTCTCGGTCAGCCCGGGCGGGACGACCCCGAAGGACTGGCCCGCGCAGAACTGGCCCTCGAGCGGCGTGCCCGAGACATCGATCGCGACGTGGCGCACAAACCCGGCGGCCTTCTTGCTCATCGTGCACAGCTCGCTGGCAACCACGGTCGCCTCGACCGGGTCGCTCGGCTTGACCAGGTGCTGCTGCACCTCTTGCGGCACGGGGATCCCCGGGATGTCTGCGGTCTCAGGTGTCATGGGCTCAGATCTCGTTGAGGGGCTCGCCCTCGGGGGTTTCGTCGTCCGTAGCGCCGTCATCGGCGAAGTCGTCGTCGCCGAACGCGTCCTCCGCGGCGGGCGCGGGGCTCAGATCCGGGATCTCGCCCAGCGGGGTCGCGGCGAGACGGTCCAGGGTGTCGGCGGCTTCCTTGAGCCGGTCCGAGGTGCCACGGAACTCTCGCCCGACCAGCCGCACGCCTCGCAGCGCCGAGGCCGCGGAGGTGAAGGCTTGGGACGCGGCCTCGTGGGCCTCCAGGGCGCGGGTGTGGAAGGACTCGACCGACTCGGTCGCGGTGGGCATCACGCCCGAGGCCGCGATGCTCTGGTACACGCGGGCGACCTCTTCGAGCGCCGAGGCCCGGCGGTTCTCGAGGATGCCGCGGGCCTGCAGCGCCGCGGCCGAGGTCAGGGCGCTGCTCTGGCGGGTCACCGTGCGGCCCTGCTGCGTGGACCGCTGGGAGGCTGAGATCTCCGAGTCCACCGAGTCGTGCGCCGACATCAGATCGCCGTCCACGAACGCGGTCAGCTCGGCGGCCAGGTTTCGCAGCTCGCTCGCGACGGTGTCCGCGGCGGCGCGGGCGCTGCGGGCGTCCTCCTGGGCTTGCTGCTCGCGGGCCTGGGCCTCGGCCCGCTGACGGTCGAGCAGCTGCAACTGCATCTCGATCTTCTCGACGTTCAGCGAGGCCTCGCGGGCCTCGGGCGTGATCTGGTCGCGGGCGGTCTGTCGCTCCGAGGCGTGGCGGTCGAGCTCGTCGGCCCGCAGCGTGAACTCGCGGATCCGCTCGGCCAGAGTCGCGGCCTCGGAGGCCGACACCTGCGAGAGCCTCAGCCGCAGCGTGCCCGCCTCGTCGCGCTGCACCGAGGCCTTGGCCGCAAAGTCGGCGATCTGCGTGTCCAGCTCGGCAACCTGCGCATCGAACCCGGCCTTGGCCTGCTCGTTGGTGGTCCGCTCGGCCCGCCGCTCCTCGATGAGCACGGCGATGTCGGCGAGCTCATCGGCGACGGTGATCTGGGAGGCGGCCTTGGCCTGCGCGTCGAGCCGCTGCCACTTGGCCGTCGTCGCCCGGACCACCACGCCCATCTCGCGGGCGGTGAACTCGACCTTCTGGCTGGCCTGGGCCTTGTTCGAGGCGACGCCCGACTTGGCGGCCCCGAGAAGCGTGGCCGCGGCTTCGGTGGTCCCCACCGAGGCCGACGACGAGACGCTGTCGAGCAGCCCGATGATGTCGGCGTACGAATTCTCAACGTCCTCGACATGCCGCACGTCGATGACGTTGGCGGCCTCGGTGACCTTGGCTGAGTCGGTGTCCTGGCCGCAGCCTGAGATGCAGGCGAGCGAGAGTCCGGTGATGAAGAGTGCGGGAGTGGTGCGGTACAGCATGCTGGTGGGCCTCGGCCGAACGGATCGGCGGGTAGTGGGAACGCGTGCGGCTGGGCCGCGTGCGGCGGGCTCGCCCGGGGTCAGGACTTTAGCCGAGCCGGGCGGAGGATTCATCCGTCAGGGCCAGACTCCGGATCAGACCCGGGGTCAGTTTCAGGTGCGGTCTTGGGGTCGGTCTCGGGGTCGGCCTAGGAATCGGTCTGGGGGTCGGTCTGGGGGTCGGTCTGGGGCGTGGCTTCTTGGGTAGGCTGGGGGGGCGTCTGGTCTGGGCCTTGGTCCGGGTTCTGGTCCGGGCTTTGATCTGGGTTCTGGCTCGGGCTGTCGAACGGGCCGCTCTGGGCTGCCGTCGGGTCGTCGGGGGCTTGTCCGGGCAGTGCGTAGTCGATGCCGTAGTCGGGGCGAGGGCGGTAGAGCGATCGGATCCAGTCCGAGGCCTGACGGAACTTGGGGTCGCTGGTCGAGTTGAAGATGGGCCTCCAGGCCAGCGGGCCTCGCTTGGCCTGGGTCTCGGGGTGGGGCCTTGAGGACTGGTCGCGTCGGGTCGCCATGAGCAGCAGCGGGGATCGATCGGGCTCGTCGTAGTCGATCAGGGGTGTGCCGTCGGCGAGCTTGTAGTTGTCGAGAATAAAGAAGTTGGTATAGACGGCCTCATCGGAGAAGGCCCGCTTGGTGACGAGCTGGAAGGGCCCTGACTCGATCCCGCCGTGGCAACGCACCGAGCCGCACGAGTTGATGAGCCACCCGCCGCGCCCGTGGATGCGGTCGCGGAAGGTCTTGAGCGATTCGGGGTCCGAGAGCACGCGGATCTCGGGGTACATCTCTCTGGCTTTGAGCTTGAACATCAGCTCGAGGATCTCGTGGGCCGGGCGGCGGGCCAGCGCGTCTCGCCCGGTCTTGGTCTGCGGCAACAGCGGCGAGGCCCCGTACGCCGCGAACAGCCGCTCGAGCGTTTCGCGATTGACCACCATCCGCGGCGGGCTGTCCAGGTCTACCTCGTACACGCGGATGCGATTGATCTGCGCCTCGGTCAGCGTCGGCAGGTCGGCCTGCGGGGTCCTGCGGCCCGCCCGGGCGCGGATCACGTCCAGGGTCTGGGCACGGCCCGCGTCGTCCCCCGCGGGCGCCGCGGGGACCTGCTGCATCCGGATCTGGGCTTCGAGCCAGGTCCGCATCCGAAGGGCGGAGGGGTTGCCCGGCTCGGCCCCGAGCACCACGCCCACCTCGTCGAGCGCCTGCGTGTAGAGCATGCGGCGTCGGAGCCACTCGATCAGCGCCAGGCGAGACTCGATGTCGCTGACCGGGATCGAGGACCGGACGGTCTCGTAGCGGTCCAACGCCGGGGGCAGGCGTCGCATGGAGTTGATATCAACGCGGAGCACCTCGGTGCGGAGGCCGCCGAGATTCAGGATCAGTCGATAGTTGTCCTCGGCGAGGATCTCACCCTGGATCTGCCGCCCGTCTCGATGGGCGATCGCGGCCTCGGGCAGGCGGGCGAGTTCCAGCGGGCCGGGGATCTGGATCGAGCTGGCCAGGGAGGGCTCGGTGGTGGGGGCGGTGGTGGGGGTGGTTTGCGCGAGCGCGCCGGGCATCGCGGCCATGAGGCCGGCGGTGAGACACGCGGCACGCAGGGCCGCCGTTCGGGTTTGGAAAGGTGTGCGAATCATCCCCGGAGTCTTTCTGAGTCGCCCAGTGTACCGGGCGATCACTCACCGTTCGCAGCCGGGGGCATCTGGTTCCGAGGGGTGGGTTTCTGGGGGCCCGTTGGTCGAGGGGGCGGGGGGCTTGTGGCCCGGGGGCTCAGGCGGCCTTGGACGCCTGGTCGGCCTGGGTCCGCTGACGCAGCTCGCGGGCCCGGGCCTGGGCGATCTCGACGGAGATGGTCGAGGTGTCCTCGATGACTCGGGCGAAGCGGTCGAGCGGGCCGGGCTTGCTCTCGCCGGGCGCGGTGGCCATGGGGTGGCCGGCCTTGTTGACGGTGAACAGGATCGGGCCGCGCACCTTTTGTTCGAATTCAGCCCGCCATCCCTTGAAGGTGATGACGGAGCCCGGGTGGATGACCTTGCGGACCATGAAGTGGACCTCGGTCTTCTTCGCGGTCAGCTCGAGCATCCGCTCAAGCCCGGTGGCGAGCTTGTTGAGCAGCGTGCCCTTCTCATTGCGCTGGTTCTCGAGGGTCTCGAGGACCCCGGCGGTGTGGTCGTCGACGGTCTCGAGCGCCCGGGACGACTCGATCCGGGTGTTCACGCGGTCGAGCGCGTTGATGAGCTGGGGCCCGACCTGCATGACGCGGTCGAGCAGGCGGTCGAGCCCGTGCAGGCTCGCCGCGTGGACCATGGTGTGCGTGCCGTTCTCTGAGCCGAGCGTGGCGATATCGATCCGACCGGCGACCGAGAGCTCGCCGCCTCGGACCGTGCAGGAGGGGCTGGTGAGGTTTCCCTCGAGCACGAGCCCGCAGTTGGTGATCTCGCCGCTGATCTCGGTGTCGCCGGCCACGGTGCCCGTGCAGGCCTCGAGGTACCGAGCCGAGAGGTTGCCCCCGACGCTGAACTCGGCCATCTCCCGCCCGGCGACCCCCGCGACCAGGTGCAGGTCGCCCAGGCACTCGATGGTGCACGCCTCGACGAGCTCGCGGACCGAGACGTGGCTGCCCGCCTTGACGACGAAGCGGTCCTTCACCCCCGCCGAGATGTTGACCTCGCCGGGGAAGTCGATATTGCCGGTCACGAAGCTCACGGGCCCGTCGATCTCCAGGGTCCGTTCGACGCGGATGCCGGCGCGGTCGGTGATGAAGCGGCCGGCGAGCCCGGCGAAGGCGCGGCCCTCGTCGTCGATCCTGATCGATTTGTCGAAGTGATCGCTCGAGGGCTTGCCCGGGGTGGTGGGGATGACCTTGCCGAAAATGTCCAGCCCGTCGCGGCCCGGCGTGGGCTCCACGCACCGGCCCAGCGGGTCGTTCAGGTTCACCACCACAAAGGACGACTGGTTGTAGAAGTCCACGTGCATCTCGGGCTCGGGGCTCGCCGCGGCGGCCCTGCCGGGTCGGCCCTTCTCCCGGCTGCTCTCCTCGCCCCGCTGACGCTGCCTGAGCTTGGCCTCGCGGTCGCGGACCTTGTCCACGAGAGTCTGGATCGACTCGATCATCTCGAACCCGCCGTCTCGCCCCGGCTCGGGGGCCATCGCGGCGCACACCAGCACGGTTTGCATCTTCTCGGGCTCCTCCTCGGCCAGCCTCGCAAGCTCAGTCACCCCGCCGTCGTCTATGGTCTCGGGGCTCACCGACCGCGCCTCGAGGAACAGCATGATCGACTCGGTGGTCACCAGGCCCGCGGCGCAGCCCGGATCGAGCCGAAGGCGGCCCGAGGCGAGATCCGACGCCGGGATCAGTCGCAGGCAGGCCTCGAGCGAGTTTGGATCGATATTCGACAAGCGGCGGTTCCGTGGGAGATGGGTCGCGGCGCACGCAGGGCCGATTGACGAATGGCGTGTCAGGGGCGATATCGGGCTTTCGGGCGGCCCAATCCACGGCAATCCGCCGGCGGGCGACCCCGCGGGATTCGCAGAGCGTCAGGCGAGTGCTCGGTTGAGTTTGGATGTGGAGTGGGGGTGGGGCTGTGCGGGCGGGTTTGGGTTCTGCGCTGTGGTTCTGTTCTGGAGAACTCCCGGCGGACTCTTTGGGCGCGAGCGGCCACACCCGTCGGAATGAACACGGTCCCCGCGGCTCGCGGAGATTGAATCATCAGGGATGAGTGGGGGAGACGCTCGAAGGTCGGCGTCTCGAAGAGTCACGGACTCAGAAGGTCCGGGACTCGAAAAAGCAATGCCCAGGAGAGGACTTGAACCTCCACCCCGTTACCGGGACTACCACCTCAAGGTAGCGCGTCTGCCAATTCCGCCACCTGGGCTGCAATGCTCCGCGGCCGAGGACCGCGGGGACCACTATAGCCCCGCTTCGTGCGAGGTCGAGCCGACCGGGCCTTGGAGGGGCGGAGACTCCGTCGGGCGGCCTATTGTCACACTCGGGGACCGATCCACGGATCGGAGCCCACGAAAGTGCTCCCATAACCGGCGTGGCCGAGCCCCGAATCGGGTCGGCTAGTCGAAGACCTCCTACGACGAGAAGTGAGATGATGACCCTAGAATCCTCCGTGCAGAGCCTGTTCGAGACTGTCGCCGCCCGGGCCACCGAGGCGGGGGTGTTTGGTGCCGTCGAGATCGAGGGCGGCATGCTCGTCTGTTCCGCCAAGGACTCCGCTGAGCAGTCGTTCTATCGCGTCGAGACGCACGGCGAGGACGTGTGGGTCTCGCTGGTCATGGCGGACCGGTGGCAGAGCGAGTCCATCGAGGCCCAGCTCATGCACACGGGCGACAAGCTCGACGAGCTGCTCGACGAGGAGCTTGCGGACCTCGACTACGAGGGCGAGCCGCTCGGCTTTGAGCACTTCCGAAGCGAGGACATGCTCTTCACGTTCCGGTCCAGGACGCCGGTGCGGGTGGCCGAGGCCGGGAGCGACGGCGCGGCAAAGACCGTGACGACCTGCCTGCTCGGCTACGAGATGACCTTCCGCCAGCTCGGTGACATGGACACCACCGGCGAGGATTGAGCGACTGTGACGCGGGCCGCCCGGGGGTGGCTCAGCGTGTCGATTGTTGAGGGTGGACCCGAGGGATTCGGAGCGGACGTATGCGGATTCTAATGCTGGGTTGGGAGTTCCCTCCCTTTGTGTCGGGCGGCCTTGGGACCGCGTGCCAGGGGCTGACCCGGGCGCTCAACGCGCAGGGGCACGAGGTGATGTTTGTGCTGCCAAAGCCGATCGGCAACGCCCGGTCGGACATGGTCGAGCTGATGGGCCCCGAGACGCTGCGCCGGGCGGTGGCCCGGGTGCAACAGATCGCCGAAGACGAGCCCGACACGCCGGTCGGCGAGGTGCTCGAGGGGCTCGCGCCCGTGATCGATGCTTCCGTGCCTGTGCCGATGGCGCCGCCGGTGAGCCGGGCCGGGCCGATGCCCATGCCCAGTGCTGCGCCGGGCACGACGACGTTTACGAGCGTGCCCGCGGGGTTCTCTGGCCCGTACACCGGGCTGAACGTCGGCGGGACCGACAGCATCCGCGAGATGCTCGCCGGGCTCGGGGAGTCGGACGCGGTCGAGGCGCTGGCGAGCCTGCGGCCCGGTGGCATCGATGGCACCGGCGGGGGTAACGGTGGCGGTGGCACCGGTGAAGAACGCGGTGGGGGGCTTGGCGCGATCCGCGGGGCCACGGCCAAGAAGCTCGCCGAGGTCATGACCAAGATCCTTGCTGAGATGGACGAGGGGCCGACCGGCGACGGGCAGTACGGGCAGGACCTTTTCGGCGACGCGCAGCGGTACGCGAAGCTCGTGTGCGCGCTGGCGCTGCAGAACAACTTCGATGTCATCCACGCCAACGACTGGCTGACCTATCCCGCCGGGCTCGCCGTCAAGGCCCTCACCGGCAAGCCGCTCGTCTGTCACGTCCACGCGACCGAGTTCGACCGCTCCGGCGAGAACGTGAACCAGCAGGTCTACGACATCGAGCGGGCGGGCATGCACGGGGCGGACCGGGTGATCGCGGTGAGCCGCCTGACCAAGTCGATCTGCGTGACCCGGTATGGGGCCGACGAGAACAAGGTGGACGTCGTGTACAACGGCGTCGAGCAGGACGACCTGCAGTCGGCCCTCACGACCGACCGGATCGAACGCGAGGACAAGATCGTGCTCTTCCTGGGGCGGATCACGATGCAGAAGGGCCCCGAGTACTTCATTCAGGCGGCCAAGCGGGTGCTCGAGAAGATCGAGAACGTGAAGTTCGTGGTCGCCGGCTCGGGCGACATGGCGGTGCGAATGATCGAGGACGCGGCGGCCAACGGCATCGGGCACAAGGTCCTGTTCACCGGGTTCTTGCGCGGGCGAGATGTCGATCGCGTGTTCAGGATGGCTGACTGCTTCGTGATGCCCAGCGTGTCTGAGCCGTTTGGGATCGCGCCGCTCGAGGCGATGCGCAACGACACGCCGGTGATCGTGAGCAAGCAGTCTGGCGTGAGCGAGGTGCTGACGCACGCGCTGAAGGTCGACTTCTGGGACACCGACGAGATGGCGAATAAAATAGTCGCGGTTCTCAAGTACCCGCCGCTGAGCGAGACGCTGCGCGAGCACGGCGCGTTCGAGCTTCGCGGCCTGACCTGGGACGGGGCCGCGACCAAGGCGGTGAAGGTGTACGGCCGAGCGATCGCGTCGGAGTAAGCAGGAGAATCGCCTCATTCATTTCTGGATCTCGTCACGGGGTTTGCCTGTAAACTCTGAGGATGAATGAAGATCTGCCCACCGCCCCGATTGCTCCCGATCCCGGCGATCGCGGTGCCCCGCACAGCCAGCAGGCCTCGCTCCCTGACCGCATCGGGAAGTACCACGTGCTCGGCGTGCTCGGCGAGGGCGGTTTCGGCGTCGTGTACGAAGCCGAGCAGACCGAGCCGGTCAAACGCCGTGTCGCCGTCAAGGTCATCAAGGCCGGGATGGACTCGGCCTCGGTTATCTCACGCTTCGAGGCCGAGCGGCAGGCCCTGGCCGTCATGGATCACCCGTGCGTGGCCAAGATCTTCGACGGCGGGCTCACCGAGCCCGAGCACGGCGGGCGGCCGTACTTCGCGATGGAGCTCGTCCGCGGCGAGCCCATCACGAACTACTGCGACAAGAACCGGCTCTCGATCGAGGCCCGCGTGGCCCTCTTCAAGCAGGTCTGCGAGGCCGTGCAGCACGCGCACTCCAAGGGCGTGATCCACCGAGACCTCAAGCCCAGCAACATCCTCGTGGGCCACTCGGAACAAGGCCCGGCCCCCAAGGTCATCGACTTCGGCGTCGCCAAGGCCATCAGCCAGCGGCTGAGCGAGGCGACGATCTTCACGCAGCAGGGCCAGTTGGTCGGCACGCCCGAGTACATGTCGCCCGAGCAAGCCGAGATGAGCGGCACGGACATCGACACCCGCTCGGACATCTACTCGCTCGGCGTGGTTCTCTATGAACTGCTCATGGGCCGCCGCCCGTTCGAGTCGGCGCAGCTGCGCCAGGCCGGGCTGGCCGAGATCCAGCGCATCATCCGAGAGGACGACCCGCCACGCCCCAGCACTCGGCTGAGCACGGTGATTTCTTCGGACGCGGACCTGGCCAGCCGCATGGCCAAGGCCCGCCAGACCGAGCCACGCCAGCTGGAAAAACGACTGCGCGGCGAGCTGGACTGGGTCGTGATGAAGTGCCTGGCCAAGGAGCGAGACCGCCGATACGAGTCGGCAAACGGGCTGGCGGCGGAGCTAGGGCGGTTCCTCGACGGCGACGTGGTGCAGGCCCGCCCGCCCAGCCGCGTGTATAAGGCCCGGAAGTTCGCCCGGCGCAACAAGGCCGGCGTTGTCGCGGCGAGCCTCGTGATGTTTACGCTGGCCGGCGCGACGGGCGTGAGCATTGTCTTCGCCGCCCAGGCCCGCGCCAGCGAGCGCGTGGCCAAGGGCCAGACCAAGCTCGCCGAGCTCGAGACGGCGCGTGCCGAGCGGGAGCTGGCCCGGGCGACCGAGATCAAGACGCTGATCACGGACATGCTCAGCAGCGTGAACCCGGCCGAGGCGCAGGGCGCGGACATCGAGTTAATGAAGGGCATCCTCGACAACACGGCGGAGCGGCTGACCAGCGGTGAGATCACCGACGAGCTGGTCGCGGCCGAACTGCACGCCGTGATCGGCATTGTCTACATGGACCTCGGGCTGTACCAGGATGCCGAGCGGCACCTGCCCAGAGCGGTTGAGATCAGGATTCGTGTGCTGGGCGAGGAACACCTGGACACGCTGGATTCCATTAGCAGCCTGGCGACTTTGTATAACCACCAAGCTAGGTACACTGAGGCTGAGCCGCTCTACCAGAAGACGCTGGAGATCAGGATTCGTGTGCTGGGTGAGGAGCACCCGAGCACACTGAGTTCCATGAACAACCTGGCGACTTTGTATCACCACCAAGCTAGGTACACTGAGGCTGAGCCGCTCTACCTGCAGACGCTGAAGATCCGTACTCGTGTGCTGGGCGCCGAGCACCCGAGTACGCTGGATTCAATGACCAACCTGGCGGCATTGTATAATCGTCAGGGTCGGCACTCCGAGGCCGAGCCGCTCTTTCTGCAGACGCTGGAGATCCAAAGCCGTGTGCTGGGCGAGGATCACCCGAACACGCTGTTAACCATGGGCAACCTGGCGATCTTGTACAAGGTACAGGGGCGGAATGCCGAGGCCGAGCCGCTCATCCTGAAAACGCTGGAGATGCGCACTCGTGTGCTGGGCGAAGAGCACCCGAGCACGCTGGATTCGATGGGCAACCTGGCGATCTTTTACAAGGTACAGGGGCGGAATGCCGAGGCCGAGCCGCTCTACCTGAAGAAGCTGGAGATCCAGAGGCGTGTGCTGGGCGAAGAGCACCAGAGCACGCTGAGTTCGGTGAATAGCCTCGCCGATTTTCTCATCCAAACCTCAAAGCCCGAGGGCGCCCGTTGGCTGCTCGAGGAGAACCTCCCCGCGGCCAGGAGAGTGCTAGCCACCGCCGATCCGCTCACGCTCGGGCTGTACCTGGCCACGCTCGGCGAGAGCCAGATCGCCTTGGAGCTCTTCGGGCCCGCCGAACGATCGCTGCTCGAGTCGCATGCGATCCTCGTCTCGATCGGGAACACGGGGTGGGCCGAGGCGATCGCCGGGATGATCGCGGATCACTACATCGCGCGGCACGAAGCCGAGCCGGGTGCGGGGCACGATGCCCAGGCCGCTGAGTGGGCGGAACGGCTTGACGGGTCGAGTCGTGGGGATGCGGGTGACGAAGCCACCGCCGACGAGGCTGTGCCCGCCGGAGCGGGAGGCTGAATCACCCCACGTCGCGGGTCTGGAAGAGCAGGACGGCGATCGCGAGCAGCCCGATGATCTGGCTGAGCCCGTAGAGCGCGATCAGCCCGACATGGCTCGGCGGGATCGGCCTGGCCTGGCTCACCGCGTCGATCAGCCAGAACACCTGCATGTTGGGCACCACGCCCCACACCGTCCGGGCCCACGGGTTCACCTCGGTCGGCTGCGTGAACAGGAAGTTGCCCGGCTGGGGCGGCACGCGGACCGCCACCGGCGGGTTGCCCACGTTCTTGACCGTCAGCACCAGCGAGTCCCGATCAACATCCGTGATCACGATGGCGTTGGGCGTGCCCTCGGGCCAGCGGGTGTCCTCGAGGTTCAGGGTCGAGGCGTCAAAGTCGGGGCTGTAGTCGGGGACGGACATCCCGACGCCGTTGGGCGCGGCCCCGTAATACAGCGGGTCGCCGACGGCGAGCTCGGCGGTGTACTCACGGGGCACCGCGATGCGGTAGACCGCGCCCATGTCGGCCAGCGAGTCGGAGAGCAGCGTGCCGGGCTCGACGATCTCGATCTCGCCGATCGGCGTGTTGAGATAGGCGTACCGCCCGACGAAGTGGTTGGAGAGCAGCCCGAGCACGAAGACCCCGGCGCAGACCGTGATCGTCATGACCTGCCCCAGCCGGGTCGAGGCCGCCGTCGCGACCGCGGCGAGCACCATCAACGCGATCGTCATCCCCGCCCCGGCAAGCATGATCTGCGGCTTGAGATCGGTCGTGATCGCCTGGAATTTCCAGTCCTCGTCAATCAGCAGCACGCCGAAGAACGCGAGCGTGAGCAGGGGGACCATCGCGACGATGGTGGTCTGCCCGAACTGCCAGCCGTACATGAAGTTGGTGATCGCGGCAATAAACAGCGAGCCGAACATGGCGAGCATCGAGAAGATGATGACGGGCTGATCCGGGTCGTCGGCCGCCGTCGAGAGCACGCCGTGCCGGATCCCAAGCAGCAGCCCGAGCAGCATCAGGTAGATCGCGATCGAGAGCGCCCCGGAGATTCCCAGGTACTTGCCCAGGATGACCGAGGTCCGCCCGATCGGCTTGGAGACGACCGTGAGGATGGTTTTGTTCTCGATCTCGCGGCTGATGGCGGAGGTCGCGATGAAGGCGGCGAGCAGCATGCCGCACACAAACACCGTGGAGAGCCCGACATCCAGCAACAGCTTGTCGTCGCCGGTGACCTCGCCGGGCACCCGCCGGTACCCCATCGAGAACCCCGTGATCCAGGTGTTGAGCACCTGCAGCAGCCCCGCAACGAGCACGATGACCAGGAAGACGGGCTGGCGGACCGACTCGATCAGTGTGTTTTTCGCGATCGTGGTGACAGGGGAAATCATGGGGCGATGGTATCCGGGTGTGTGGGCGGAGGCGGGCCGGCCCCGCGAGCCACCGGTTTGGGGGCCGGCCGGGTGAAGCTTTTTACGACACCGGCCGAACCGGGGTTCGCGCCGCTCGTACACCGGGGCAGACTCGGGGCGGCCCGGGTGTCGCCGCATCGTGGGGCCCCGGGTGGATCCGAGCGGTCGGCGAGCGGACAATTGCAACCCCCGCCATCCTTCACGGCGCGGTCGATTGGATCAGCGGACTCTCTTGTCCGGCTACGCGGGGGCCTCCCCGGGTCAGTTCACCAGGCTCTCTCGGGCCTCATCGGAGTGTCAGCGAAACCATGAACGCCGACTACCTGACCTATCGCAAGGCGACCAAGACCAGCCTCTTGGGGTTGTTCATCCAGACCGGCTTCGCGATCGCCCTGGCGATCTACGCCCGGTACAGCGGGGGCGACCTGGCCGCGATGTCCGCGGCGATCGCGGTCGGCACCGGCTCGCTCGTCTGGTTCGCCCTGCTCATCCTGCACGACCAGCACCGCCGCGAGCGGATCGAGGCGATGGAGGCCGACAGCCTCGCCGCGACCGAGTCGGTGGCCTCGAGCGCGTTTGATGCCTCAAACGCCGAGCTGCGCCCCGCGGCCCAGCGCCTCGAGCTGATCGTTAAATGGTTCATCCCCGGCATGAGCCTGCTGGTCGGCGCTCTGCTGCTGGGCATCGGGTACCTGCGGCTCGCCGGGGGCTCGGGCTCGGCGCTGGCCCACTACAGCCCCGACGACTTCGCCTCACCCGCCTTCGAGGTGTTCGGCGGGGGCATGGGCCTCGTGCTTGCCGTGGTCGGCTTCGTCTTCGCCCGCTTTGTTTCAGGCATGAGCAAGGAGCCGGCGTGGGCGGCGCTGCGGGGCGGGGCGGCCCAGGCCGTCGGCGCGGCGTTGCTCGGGCTGCTGCTCATGATCTCGCTCTTCGTGCTCTCGGCCAAGGGGCCCGACTGGCCCCACCGCCTGCTGCAGGTCGTGATCCCCGCCGCGATGATGGTCGGCGGGATCGAGATCTTCATCCTGTTCGTGCTCGACGTCTACCGCCCGCGGGCCCCGGGCGAGATCATGCGGCCGAGCTTCGACAGCCGCATCCTCGGCTTCGTCGCGGCCCCGGACAAGATCGCCGAGAGCATCGGCGACGCGATCAACTACCAGTTCGGCGTCGATGTCACCAGCTCCTGGTTCTTCCAGATGCTGCGCAAGTGGGCGGCGTGGCTCCTGCTGTTCGGCGTGCTGACCGGCTGGCTCATGTCCACGCTCGTCGTCATTCAGCCCCACCAGCGGGCGATGATCCTGACGTTCGGCAAGGTCGCCGACGCCCAGGTCGAGCCCGGGCTGCACCTCAAGTGGCCCTGGCCCATCGGGCAGGTCATCACGCCCGAGCACGTCGTCGCCGTCGGCGAGAACGATTCGCGCACCGTCTCGACCACCACCGGCGTGCAGGTGATGCACCTGGGCACCAACCCGCCCGACGACGACTCGGGGCCGATCCTCTGGACCACCCAGCACGCGGCGATGGAGAAGCTGCACGTCGTTCAGCCCGGTCGCGCCGGGCGCGACAACGAGCTTCCCGGCGAGCTCTCGATGGTCGCCATCGAGGTCCCCGTCCACTACACCATCAGCAACGTCGAGCTGTACACGCTGATCGCCTCCCCGGGGCAGCAGCAGGACCTGCTCGAGTCGATGGGCCAGGCCGTCGTGACCAGGCACGTCTCGACGCTCTCAGTCGATGACGTGATCTCGACGGCGCGGAGCTCGCTGGCGGGAAACCTGCGGGCCGAGCTGGAGACGGCGTACGGCACGCTCAACGACGGACGCGGCGCGGGCATCAAGCTCGTCTTTGTCGGCGTCGCCGGGGTGCACCCGCCCCGGGACGTCGCCCCGGCCTTCGAGGGCGTCGTGCAGGCCCAGCAGGTTCGTGAGAAGACGATCGAGAACGCCCGCGGCTACGAGATCAGGGTGCTCACCGAGGCCGCGGGCAGCGTCGAGCTCTCGCGACAGATCGTCTCGCAGCTCGACGCGATCGACGCCCTGCGGACCAGCGGCGGGACCCCGGGCGAGATCGCCCAGGCCGAGCTGGCGGTGCAGAAGCTGCTCGAGCAGGCCGGTGGCGACGCGGGCCGGCAGCTGCTCGCGGCCAGCAGCCAGCGGTGGGCGGTGCACATGCGTGAGCGTGGCAAGGCCGCGCTGTTCGCGGGTCAGCTCGCCGCCTATGACGCGGCCCCGATGCTCTACCGATCCAAGGCCTACTTCGACGCGCTACGCGTCGCGATGAGCGGGCAACGCGTCTACCTCACCGACGAGGGCGTGCCCATGGAAACTGTGATCGACCTCAACGACCGGCTCTCCGGGCGAGACGTCTTCTCGACCGGCACCGCGAACGAATAAACCAGGGCGCCAACGCCGCACGCGGCAGAACCGAAGGGGCCAAGCCTTGTTCAAGATTCTCAACCGATACATCGTTCACCTGTTCGGCGCTCTGTTTGCGCTGGCGATCGTGCTCTACACCATCACCTACACGGTCCGGTTCACCGAGACCGCGGTGCGGACCACCTTCGGCGCCGCCGGCGAGGGGGCCGTCCAGGACGAGCCGGGGCTCAAGTTCAAGTGGCCCTACCCGGTCCAGAGCGTCACCAAGTACGACAAGCGCGGCCGCCTCGTGCAGACCCGCAGCGAGACGCAGCAGACCGCCGACGATTTCCAGATCATCGTCGAGGCCTACATGACCTACCGCGTCACCGACGCGCTCAAGTTCTTCCAGAGCTTCTCCGACGCCGGCGACCGCTCCGTGGACCACTACCGAAAGGCCGAGAACGAGGTCCTGCGCGACCGCCTCCGAAGCCAGCTCGGCGAGACCAGCAAGTACCGCGTGGACGAGCTGTTCACCGCCGAGGCCCAGGCCAGCCGCATCCCGGCGCTCGAGGCCCGTCTCAAGGAACTCATGATGTCCGGCGGCGGGGGCGACGGCGGAACCCCCCTCTCCGACTACGGCATCGAGATCATCACCGTCGGCATCGACCGCATCGTCTTCCCCGAGGGCACCACCACCCGCGTCATCGAACGCATGCGGGCCAATCGCGATCGGCTCGCCCAGCGGTACCAGAGCGAGGGCGAGGCCGTAGCCGACTCGATCAGGGCCGAAGCCGGAGCCGCCCGAGACAAGATCCGAGCCTTCGCCGGTCGCCGGGCCCAGGAGATCCGGGCCAAGGGCGAGCGTGAGGCCGCGGTCTATCTGGCCCAGCAGAACTCGAACCCGGAGCTGGCGGTCTTCCTCGAGAACATCGACCTGATGAAGACCGCGATGGCCAAGCGGGCCACGCTGGTGCTCTCGACGAGCGACTTCGGGCTCGGCATCTTCAGCCCCGACGTGCTCAAGGACCTCACCGCCGGTGAGATCCCGACGCAGCTACCCGGCGGCTCGATCGAGGTGCCCGGCGGCGCCCTCGACATCACCTCCGGGGGTGGCGAGTGAGCGACGAGACCCCGACCAACCCCAACCCCGAGAGCCAGCCCCCCGAGGGCGAGTCTGCCGGGCCGGGCTCGCCCGTGCCCGGCGGCATGCCGACCGCGAGCGGCCGCGCGACCTCGGTCCGCTTCCGCGCCGACGCCGACGTCCGTGACCAGGCCCGGGCCGCGATGCGGATGGACGCGGCCAACGAGTCGCTGGCCGACGCGCTCAGGATCACCTTCCGCCTCGTGCAGGTAGGCATGTTCGTGCTCGTGCTGCTCTTCCTGGGCAGCGGGTTCCGCATGATCCAGGAGGGCGAGCGGGGGCTCCGCGTTCGCCTGGGCAAGATCCAGGACAGCAACCTCGAGCGGGGCCTCGCGTTTGCCTGGCCCTACCCCATCGGCGAGATCGTCCCCATCGGGGCCGGCTCGCTTGAGCTGCGCCTCGAGACCAACCGGGAATTCTTCCCCATGGTCAGCAACGGGAAGTGGTCGCAGGCCGAGTCCGAGCTGAGTCAACGCAACAGCCTGGACCCCGCCGAGGACGGCTCGCTCATCACGGCGGACCTCAACATCGCCCACACCCAGTGGACGGTCAATTACCGACGAGACGACCACGTCGAGTACGCGACAAACGTGATCCCCGCGCAGGAGCGGGAGCTCGTCCGGGTCGCGGCGATGACCGGCGTGGTGCACGCGGTCGCGATGACCACGATCGACGAGCTTCTCAAGGACCGCGACACGGTCGCCGCCGAGGCTCGCCACGTCGCGCAGGCCAAGCTCGACGAGATGCAGAGCGGGCTGAAGATCGAGAATATGACGCTCAACAAGAAGTTCGGTCCCGCGACGCTGCTCGATGACTTCGCCAAGGTGCAGTCGGCCCAGCAGGAGGCCGGTCAGAAGCGCGAGGAGGCCCGGACCCTCGCCCAGGACGAGCTCAACCGGGTCGCGGGCCTCGGGGCCTCGCACCTGGTCAGCCTGATCGACGAGTACGAGGCCTCGGTCGAGGTGGGGGAGAACCTGGCAGAGTCCGAGGCGATCCTGGCCCAGATCGACGCGATGCTCGACGGCGAGCCCGTGCAGATCGACGGGCAGACCGTGACGACCCGCGTCTCGGGCGAGGTCTCGCAGATCCTCGCCAACGCCAGGAACGACGCGTTCCAGATCGTCTCCGACGCCCGCGGCGATCTCGAGCTCTTCCGCGCCCAGCTCGAGCGATACGAGGCCAACCCGCGGCTGATGGTCATGCGCGAGTGGGCCGACGGCATGCGGGTGTTCTACAACAAGCCCTTCGTGCAGTTGTTCATGGTCCGCGATGGCCAAAGCGACGCGATCCAGGTCCGGATCAACGAGGACCCGGACATCAAACGGATGCTCGAGGAGGCCCAGCGGCTGCAGCAGGCCGGGTTCTCTGGCGAAGCACGCGATCAGGAACAGCGTCGGGCCCTCGAAGATTTCGACGCCACGCAGGGGAACTAAACCTGCCCGCCAGCCCGCGGCAAGAGGAGAGCACATGGTCCAGACCGCCGCCACCACGAGCACCCACGACGACGCCACCAACGGACCCGCACGGACGGACCGGCCCGTGATCGCGTGTCAGCGGCTGACCAAGACCTTCCGCGATTTCTGGATGCGCCCCCACGCCAAGGCCGTCGAGTCGCTCGACCTGGTCGTCTACCCCAAAGAGATCTTCGGGCTCCTGGGCCCCAACGGCTCGGGCAAGAGCACCACCATCAAGATGATCCTCGGGCTGCTGCGCCCGACCTCGGGCCGCGTCGCCGTCTTCGGCAAGCCGCCCACCGACGTGCCCACCAAGAAGCGGATCGGGTACCTCCCCGAGGAGAGCTACCTCTACCCGTTCCTCAACGCCCGCGAGACGCTCGAGTACTACGCCAAGCTCTTCGAGATCGACTCCAAGACCCGCGGCCGCCGCATCGACGAGCTGCTCGAGATGGTCGGGCTCCAGCACGCGCAGTTCCGCCCCGTCCGTGAGTACTCCAAGGGCATGCAGCGACGCATCGGCATCGCCCAGGCCCTGATCAACGATCCGGACCTGCTCATCCTCGACGAGCCCACCACCGGGCTCGACCCGATCGGCACCCGCCAGGTCAAGGACCTCATCCTCGAGCTGGGCCGACGCGGCAAGACCGTCGTCCTCTCGAGCCACCTGCTCGCCGACGTCGAGGACGTCGTCGATCGCATGGTCATCCTCTACGGCGGAAAAATCCGGGGCGAGGGAACCTGCGACGAGCTGCTCGCCTCAGACTCCAAAACCGCCATCGAGACCGACGCCCTCGACGACGAGACCATCGACGCGATCGACAAGCTCATCCGAGAACGCACCGGCGGCGAGAAGTCCATCCGCAGCGTCGCCCGCCCGCGACAGAAGCTCGAGGAGTTCTTCCTGGGCATCGTCGAGCAGGCCAGGGCCGAGCGGCTCGAGACCTCGGGCGCGGTGGCCAGCGGCGCGACCGCCGCCTTCCTCAAGGGCGACGCGGACTCCGGCGACGCGCTCATCTCCAAGCTGCTCGAGGACGCACCGCCCCCGTCGGCAACGACCAGTCACACCGGCCAAACCAGCACTCCGGGCCACACGCCCCCGGCCCACACCGAGGGCGACGACGTCATCGGATCGCTCCTGGCGGACGAATCTTCAGATCCCGCCAAGCCCGCCAAGCCCGCCAAGCCCGCCAAGCCCGAGCCGAGCGCCAACATCGGCGGCGGGGAGCCCGCGCCAGACAACGACGTGGATCTGGGCGTGATCAGCTCGCTGCTCGACCCGTCCGACGGCGATGACTCGGACACCGATCAGCCCTCGGCTGACCAGCCCTCGGCTGATCGGCCCTCGGGGGAGAACCCGCGGTGACGTTCAGAGAACGCCTCAGCGCCGCCAACCGGCTCCAGCAGACGCGGGGCTTCAAGGTCTTCGCGACGATCGTCGTGACGGCCCTGACCATCGCCGCGCTGGGAACCTGGCTCGTGCTCGCGACCAGTCAGCCCGCGGTCCCCGGCATCGACATCCCCGAGGGGATGGACGCGGAGTTGGCCCGCGAGCTCACCGCGCAGTACCAGCTGTTCGCCAACCTCGCCGGCTCGAGCGACCCGGTCGCGGCCCGGATCGCGATGGCGGTCTCGGGCCTGCTCGCCTCGCTCGTGGTGATCTGGCTCGGGCTCGGGCTGACGTACCTGGGCCTGGGCGTCGCGGCCGCGGGCGTCGCGGGCCCGATGCTGCTCTACGGGCCCACCAGCGGGGCCGGCCGCATGCTCGGCGGCGTGGTCCTCCTGACGATGGCCTTCACCGCGCTCATGCAGGCGATGCGGCTGGTGCTGGGCGGCTCGCGCCCGGTCGCCGCGATCGCGCAGAACGTCCTGGCCGAGGCGGTGCGGCTCAAGCTCTCGCTGATCTTCGTTGTCATGCTCATCGTGCTGATGGCCGCCCTGCCGCTGGTGCTCGACCCCGAGCAGCCGCTGCGCTACCGCGTGCAGACGTTCCTGCAGTGGGCCACGGGCGGCGGCTTCTGGATCATCGCGACCATGGTCGTCTTCTTCTCGGTGGGCACGGTCGCCTTCGAGCAGCGCGACAAAGTGATCTGGCAGACCATGACCAAGCCGGTCGCGGCGTGGGAGTACCTGCTGGGCAAGTGGCTCGGCGTCTCGTGCCTCGCCGCGATCATGCTCGCCGTCTCGTCGAGCGGCGTCTTCCTGTTCACCGAGTACCTCCGCAACCAGCCCGCCGAGGGTGAGATCGCGGGGCAGATCGACCCGATGAACCTCACCGAGGACCGCATCGTCCTCGAGAGCCAGGTGCTCACCGCCCGCAAGAGCGTGAACCCGCGAGACATCATCGACTACAACGACGAGGGCGTGGACGTCGCGGTCCGCGATCGGATCGAGGCCGAGCGCCTGCAGGACCCCGGCTACGACCCGACCCCGGCCGAGATGTACCGCATGCGGCTCGAGGTGCTCGGCGAGCAGAGCCTCGAGTACCGCTCGATCGACCCGAGGGAGGAGCAGTTCGAGGAGTTTATCTTCTACGGGCTGGGCAAGGCCAAGGCCTCCACCCGCCCGATCACGCTGCGGTACAAGATCAACGCCGAGGGCAACCGCCCCGACGAGATGTACACCCTCTACTTCGAGTCCCCCATCGGCCCGATCACCCAGATGCCGGGCCGCAGGACCGGGCTCGGATTCAGCCACACCCTCACCCTCTCCCCCGAGTTCATCGACGACAACGGCGAGCTGGTGCTCCGCGTCTGGAACGGCTCGCTCTCTGTTGACGAGCAGGGCCGCCCGATCTTCATGCCCAACCCCGGCACCATCACGTTCCCCACCGACGGGCTCGAGGTCAGCTACGCCGCGGGCAGCTACCGCCTCAACTTCGTCCGCATCGTCTTCGTGCTCTGGGTCAAGCTGGCCTTCCTCGCGGCCCTGGGCGTCTGGGCCGGCTCGTTCCTGAGCTTCCCGGTCGCCGGGCTCGTCTCGATCGGCACGTTCCTGGTCGCCGAGGGCGCATCGTTCGTGAGCTCCTCGATCGACCAGTACCGGGTCAAGGATCTCCAGGGCAACGTCGAGCAGTGGCGGATCATGATCCGGGGCGTCGCCCAGTTCGTCTCCGACCGGTTCCTCGTCTACTCCGAGCTGCGGCCCACCACCCGCCTGGCCGACGGGCGGCTGCTCTCGTGGGCCGAGGTCGCCGGCGGGACCACCGTGCTGCTCGTCGCGATGCTCGTCCTGTTTGTCACAGGCGTCATGATCTTTCGCAAGCGAGAACTCGCGATCTATTCGGGCCACTGAGCCGTACGGCTTCTCAGACCACCCACAGCCCCGGAGGGCGACCCTATGCGGATGGAAACCAGAGTCCGGATCGTCGCGGGGCTCGTGCTGCTCGGCTCCCTGCTCGGCTCGGGCGTGCTGAGCCCCAGGCTCGCCGCCTCGGTCGGTCGCCACGGCCTGGCCTACACCGATCGCGGCGAGGAGGGCGACCCGCCCCAGGTCGCGATGGGCATCGCGATGGGTGCCTTCCGCGGCGTCTTCGTCAACTTCCTCTGGATCCGCGCCAACTCGCTGCAGGAAGATGGCAAGCACTTCGAGGCGATGGAGCTCTCACGAGCCATCACCAAGCTGCAGCCACGCTTCCCACGCGTCTGGGTCTTCCAGGCCTGGAACATGGCCTACAACATCTCCGTCACCACCCAGACCCCCAAGGAACGCTGGCAGTGGGTGCAGGCCGGCATCCGCCTGCTCCGCGACGAGGGCCTGCGAGCCAACCCCAACGACATGCTCTTGCACAAGGAGCTGGGCTGGATCTACCTCCACAAGGTCGGCGGCTACACCGACGACTCCAACCAGTACTACAAGCGGCAGCACGCCATGGAGTGGGAGTTCGTGCTCGGCCGCCCCCCGCAGCCCAACTACGCCAACCGGGAATCGGCGGTCCGCATCCAGCAGTACCTCGACTGGCTGACGCCCATCAAGGACGCCCCGGCGAGCATGGCGCAGCTCCGGTCAGTCAGCCCCGGCGCCGCCGCGATGGCCGACGCCTACGAGCAGCGGCTGGGCAAGCCCATCGGCTTCGACCTGTGCCGCGGCGCCGCGCTCTTCGACGCCTACGAGCGGCGCGGATTCGACATGGTCGAGGCCAGCCAGCAGGAGTCTGCGGGCACCGGCTCCGCGTTCTTGCGCCTGTGGCTCGACGAGAGCTTCACCCCCGAGGACAAGGCCTCGCTGCTCGCCTTCACCCGCAGGCAGGTCCTCGAGGACGACTACAACATGGAGCCGCTGCGGATGTACCGGCTCACCGACGACCTGGGCCCCGTCGACTGGCGCCTGCCCGCCGCCCACGGGCTCTACTGGGCCGCCCGCGGCGTGGACGTCGGCTCCATGGAGGTGGACGAACGCAACTCCGCCGCCTTCGACTTCGTGGGCGCCTACCGCGTCTACGCCCAGAGCCTGCAGGAGATGTTCCGCTCGGGCGAGCTCTACTACAACTTCCTCGACGTCGTCGAGGGCCGATACGCCTACTACCAGGCGGTCACCAACATCGACTTCGCCGACGGGTACGGCAACATCCTCGACGAGGTCGTGGGCAACACCGGCATCTTCAACGCGGAGCGACGCAGCTACCGACCCTACGCCGCCGGCTACGAGAACTTCATGGAAGACGTCATGGCGTACCACTACCGCCGAGGCGATCTCAACCAGGCCGAGAAGTGGTACGAGCGGCTGCGCACCTGGACGGGCCGCAACAACAACGACCCGGACCGCAACCTCCTGCTCTCGCTGCCCCTGGCCGAGTTCGTCAAGCTGAATCTCGTTGACCGGATGGACTCGCCCTCCGTCGCGGTGCAGGAGGTCACCAGCGCGCTCGAGGGGGCCATCTTCACCGGGTTGCTCATCGGTGACGACAACGCCTTCCACGGCATGTGGAGCTACGCCCGCCAGGCCCACGCCTACTACAACGAGAAGCAGCTGCGCGACGTCGTCGCCGGCGGCCAGAACGCCCGGACCGAGTACTGGGACCGAGATTTCCAGTTCGTCGCCGGAAACATCTTCGCCCAGCTCATCATGCAGGTCCCCCCGGGCGAGGCCGAGCTGCTCTACTACAACGCCGGCCGCATCGCCGAGCCATGGCTGCAAAGATACGTCTACGACCCGCTCGGTGAACGCTACGGCGCCGCCATCGCCGCCCAGTTCGGGCCAGACGCCTTCGAGACCTCCTTCCCCGAGCCCGACGGCATGGACCAATTCCGAGCCGATCTCAAGAGGAAGCAGGACGAACGCACCAATCAGGCCGTCGAGGGGCTCAAGGTCAACTGAGTTTCGAGAGCCGACGCCCGCTCACAAACGATGCCCGCCCACGAGCGGCGCCCGTTCAGGCGGTCGGCCCCGTCAGCCGATCCGTCGCCGCCCGGTACCGATCCAGCGTCCCCGCGATCACGCCCTCGGGCAACGCCGGCCCCGGATCGGCTTTGTCCCACGAGCCCGCGTCAACCAGACCCTGCAAGTACTCGCGCACGAACTGCTTGTCATAGCTCGCCTGGGCCCGCCCCGGCTCGTACGAATCCGCCGGCCAGAACCGCGAGCTGTCGGGCGTCAGCGCCTCGTCGATCAGGATCGGCTCCGCGTCCTGCTCCGGCTCGCCGTCGGCGCCAAGCGGCAGCCCGAACTCGAACTTCGTGTCCGCCAGGATGATCCCGCGCTCCTGGGCGTACGCGCTCGCCGCGGCGTAGATTGTCAGCGACACCGCCCGAAGCCTCTCGATCATCTCACGCCCGATGACCCGGGCCGCCTGGTCCTCGCTGATGTTTTCGTCGTGCCCCTCTTCGGCCTTCGTCGCCGGCGTGAAGATCGGCTCGGGCAGCCGCCCGCACCGCACCAGCCCCGCGGGAAGCTCGTGCCCGCACACCGCGCCCGTCTGCTGGTAATCCTTCCACCCCGAGCCCTCGAGATACCCCCGAACCACGCACTCGATCGGGATCACGCGGCACGCCCGCCCGATCGTCACCCGCCCCCGGATCGCCCCGATCGGCGTCTCGTCGGTGAACGCGGACTCGGGCAGATCGCCCGCTTCCGTCGAGAGCAGGTGGGTCTGGCACAACCCCCGGGCCTCGATCCAACGCAGCCAGAACGCCGCGATCGTCGTCAGCAGCCGCCCCTTGCCCGCGATCGGGGTCGGCAGGACGACGTCGAACGCGCTCACACGGTCCGAGGCGATCATCACCACGCGGTCGGGTGTCTGCCCCGGCTCGCCCGGCAGCCGATACACATCTCGGACCTTGCCCCGCCGCCGGTCTGGCAGCGCCAGACGGCTCTCGAAAAGGGCGGGGGCGGATCCCGAATCAGTGGTTGATGGGTTGGCCTTCACGCCACAAGCCTAGTGCCGATCACGGACTCACACCGGCGACGCGCCCCGAGCCGACGAACGCGGTATTCTTGCTCGGCACGCCGGGGCGCCCCGGTGCGACCCGGTGTGCCGGGCCCGCGCGGGGAGGCACGGCTCGGCCAAAGGCCCACAGACCCCCGGAGGCGATGAGTTCGATGCTGACGTTCCTGCCACTCGATCCCAAGGCGTGCGTGCCCGCGCAACAGATCCGCCACGCCTCCATCGTCGGGCACGAGAACGTCCCCGTCGCCGGCGATATCACCCTCGACGACGGCCTCGTCCACGTCGTCAAGTCCTCCGCCGACGCCTCGGGCCTCTCCCTCATGGTCGATCTCTCCGAGCACACCCGCGATCGGCTTGGCCTGCGGCCCGACCTGCAACCCCTCGGCGAGATCATCCTCCAGACCTGCCTGCTCCCCGAGCGAGACCGCCCCTACCTGCTCGAGCTCGAACTCGCCCGCCAGCGCATCATGCTCGTGCTCACCAAGCTCGAGGAGTACCAACTCTTCGACCTGCCCCCCGAGCACCAGGTCATGCGGCTGATCGACGAGGCCCGCGTCACCATGACCCGCGTCCTCGTCGCCCAGCGTGACGATCACCCCGAGGCGGTCGCCGAGCTCCGCACCGCCGCCTACACCGCGCTCTGGCTCGCCATCGAGGCCAGCGAACGTCTCTGCCTCATCGACGCGGTCAGCCAGCTCCCGGGCCGCATCTCCGGCAAGCTCTACGAGTCCACCCTCAAGGCCACCGCCGAGGAGCCCACCGGCCGCGGCTCCTCCGTCTCCGTGCTCAACCCCAACCGCACCGGCATCGTGCTCTCCACCCGCCCCGCGGTGGGCTGCGTCGTCTCGCCCGGCTCCTTCACCCCAGCCGGCCAGAGCGCCGTCAAGCAGGCGTGCGACTTCGTCACCGTCCCCATGCGATGGAGCGACCTCGAGCCCAGCGAGGGCCGATACGAGTTCACCGGCACCGACCGCTGGATCGAGTGGGCGGTGCGCTCCGCCCGAAAGCCCGTGGTCGCCGGCCCCTTGGTCGATTTCCGCCCCGGGTGCGTGCCCGACTGGCTCTACATCTGGGAGAACGACTACGAGACGCTCCGCGAGCTGGTCTACGAGCACGTCAAGGCCGTCGTCACCCGCTACCGCCGCACCGTCGCCCGATGGACCGCGGTCAGCGGGCTGCACGCCAACCTCGCCTTCGGGCTCTCGTTCGAGCAGATGATGGACCTGACCAAGATCGCGGTGCTCGTCATCCGCAAGCTGCACCCGCAGGCCCGCGTTCAGCTCGAGATCACCGAGCCGTGGGGCGAGTATTTCACATCCAACCGCCAGGCGCTGCCGCCCTCGCTGTTTGCGGAGATGGTCGCCCAGTCGGGCATCCAGATCGACACGGTCGGGCTGCGGGTGCAGATGGGCGCCCCGCGCCGCGGGCACGGCTCGCGCGACCTGGGCGCGTTTTCCGCGATGCTCGACCACTACGCCGTGCTCGACCGCCCCCTCGCCATCACCGCGATGGGCGTGCCCTCAGCGAGCCTCACGCCCGAAGCCGACCCGTTGCACCACCGACCCGAGACCGAGCCAGAGAGCGAGAACGACGAGCCGGGCGAGCGGGCCCAGGATCATCAGGATCATCAGGATCATGAACCCACCCCTTCGGGTGGGTCGTGGCACTGCGGCAACGAGGGCTGGTCGCCCCAGGCCCAGGCAGAATGGTTGTCCGCCGCGGGAACGATCGCACTGGCCAAGCCGTTCGTGCAAACCATTTGCTGGCAAGAACTTAGTGATATTGCCCGTTCGCCCGAAATCCCGGGCGGCGGGCTGCTGGACGCCAACGACAAGCCCCGCCCGGCCCTCGAACGCCTCACCGAGCTCCGCCGCGTCGCCTCGGGCGAAATCCTGATCGACGACCGGTTCTCCTCGGATCCCGCCCAACCGACCGCCGCGGGCCTGTAAACTGCGGGCCGTGTCCGATTCGCTCGTCATCCCGAAGTCCGCGTGCATGGTTGCCGGTGCGTTCGTCGCCGGGGCCGGGCTCATCGGCGGTCTCTGGGCCTGGACCTCTCGCACGCCGATGCCGCCGCCTCCCCCGTCTGAGACGATCGTGCTGTGGCCCGCCGAGCCCCAGAACGCAGCGCCAGCACAGCCCGATCCGGTCGTCGAGCCCGCCGCCGAACAACAAGCCACGCCGATGCCCGAATTGGCGACGCCAATCCCGACCGCGACCGAGCCCGAGCCGTCACTCGAAGCAGAGCCCGAACCCGAAGCAGGGCCCAGCCTAGTGCCCGCGCCTGAACCGGCAGCCGAACCCGTCGCCGAGCCCGTCGCCGAGCCCGAAGCCGTCGCACCGACGGAGCCCAGGCCGGTCGATCCCAAACCCGTCGCGCCCGCGGTCCAGCTCATCGGCATCAACTCAGCGGGCCTGGCCGAGCTGCAACTCCTGCCCGGCATCGGCCCGGTGCTCGCCGGCCGCATCGTGGACGACCGCGCCGCCAACGGCCGCTTCGGCTCGCTCAACGACCTGCAGCGGGTCAAGGGCATCGGCCTGAAGACCGCCGCGAAGCTCGCCCCGCTCATCACCTTCAACTAAACCGACTATCCTTGCTCAACCCATCCCCGCTCGACGGCTCGGCCCGTTCCGATCCGCCGGGCTCCACGCTGCGCCAACACCCGAGCCGCACGCCGGAGTGCCCCCTGCCCGCTGACCTTCTCCAACCGATCCTGTCGGACCCCTCGGTCACCGGCTTGGCCGGTGCGCTCGCTCGCGCCGAGCGAGTCGTCGCCACCGGCTCGGTCGGCAGCTCCACCGGGCTCGTCGCCGCGGCCCTGGCGCAGAAGCTCGACCGCCCCGTTGTCCTGCTCGTGGCCCACCCCGACGACGCCGACGAGACCGAGGCCGAGATCAACGGCTTGCTCGGCGACCGCTTCGCCCTCCGCCTGCCCGCGCTCGAGGCCGCGCCAGGCGAATCCGGGCTCAACATCGAGCAGTTCGCCGAACGGATGCTCGTGCTCCGCCGCCTGCTCGGGCCGACCGAGGACCGCCCGCGAGTGTTCGTCGCGCCGATGGCCGCGGTCATGCAGGCCGTGCCCAAGCCCGAGCGGCTCGATTCGTTGCTGCGGGTGCTCGACGAGGGATCCACGCACGACCCGTCCGCGCTCGCCGAGTGGCTCGTGGACGCGGGCTACACCCGCATGGACGTGATCGAGGAGCCCGGGCAGTTCGCCCAGCGCGGCGGCATCATCGACGTCTTCACCCCCGCAGTCGGCGAGCAGACCGCCCCCGTCCGCCTCGATTTCTTCGGCGACGACCTCGAACGCATCACCGAGATCGACCTGGAGACCATGGGCTCGGACCGCCGCCTCGACAAGGCCTGCCTCGTCGCGATCGATCCCAAAACGCTCCGCGACCGCGACGGCATCAGCGTCCTCGAGCTGCTCGACCCCGAAGCCGTCGCCCTGATCCACGAGACGCTCGAGGTCGTCGAGCAGGGACGAGGCTACTTCGAGCGGGCCCTCGACAGCGTCGGGCTCTTCGGCCCGCCCGCGGTGCTCAAGCTGCTCAGCCAGCGGTTTAGCGCCTTCGCCGAGCTCAACCAGTTCTCCGCCGGCGCTGCGGATGCCGACACGCGGATCACGCTCGCCGTCTCGCCGCTGCCCCCGTTCGAGCGTGACGCCGCCGCGGCGTTCAACGACCTGGCCGAGCTCGCCGACGAGGTGCCCGTTCGCCTCTGCTGCCGCAACGAGGCCGAGGCCCAGCGGGCGGGCGAGCTGCTCGCCGAGCACCCGCAGAGCGCGCGCAACATCACGATCGGTGTGGCCTACCTCCACCGCGGCTTCATCGTCGGCGAGGACTCGGGCAATGGTGGGGGGGCGGGCAACGGTGGGGGGGGTGGGGGCCGCACGGCGTTGGTGCCCTACCACGAGGTGCTGCACCGCTTCGACGCCCGCCGCAAGTCCGGCAAGCTCAAGTCCGGCCGAACCATGGACACCTTCCTCGACTTCGAGGTCGGCACCTACGTCGTCCACGCCGAGCACGGCATCGCGCTCTTCCTCGGGCTCATGGTGATGAAGCCTAGGGAGAATGACACCAAATACTCCAAGGCCGGCAAGGCCGCCGCCGAGCCGCAGGAATACCTCACCCTCGAGTTCGCCGGCAAGAGCCGCCTGCACGTCCCGTGCGCACAGATCGACCTCGTGCAGCGATACGTCGGCGGATTTTCGGGCAAGCCGCCCCTCTCGCACATCGGCGGCACCAAATGGAAAAACCAGAAAGCCAAGGTCGCCGAGAGCGTCCGCGACCTCGCCGGCGAGATGCTCCGCGTCCGCGCCGCACGCGAGCACATGCCCGGCATCCGCTATCCCGCCGATACCGCGTGGCAAAAAGAGTTCGAGGCCGAGTTCCCCTACGACGAGACCGAGGACCAGCTCGCCGCGATCAACGAGATCAAAAAAGACATGAGCTCGGACCGCCCGATGGACCGCCTCATCTGTGGCGACGTCGGCTTTGGCAAAACCGAGGTCGCGATCCGCGCCGCGTTCAAGGCGTGCGAGTACGGCAAGCAGGTCGCCGTGCTCGTGCCCACCACCATCCTCGCCGAGCAGCACGAGCGGACCTTCGCCGACCGCTTCGCCGACTACCCGTTCAAGGTCCGCTCGCTGAGCCGGTTCAAAACGACCAAAGAAGTCAACGACACGCTCCGGTCGCTGCGCAAGGGCGAGATCGACGTCGTCATCGGCACCCACCGCCTGCTCTCCAAGGACGTCAAGTTCGCCGACCTCGGGCTCGTCGTCATCGACGAGGAGCAACGCTTCGGCGTCGAGCACAAAGAGCGGCTGCTCCAGCTCCGCATGACCGTGGACGTGCTCACCCTCAGCGCCACGCCCATCCCCCGCACGCTCCACATGGCCATGCTCGGGCTCCGCGATATCTCCTCGCTCACCACCCCGCCCGCCGACCGCCGCTCGATCGTGACCGAGGTGATCCCGTACAACACCCGCCGCATCGCCCGGGCCATCGAGCGGGAGCTGGCCCGCGAGGGGCAGGTCTTCTTCGTGCACAACCGCGTGTACAACATCCAGAGCGTCGCCGACGACATCAAGAAGCTCGTTCCCCACGCCCGCGTCATCGTCGGGCACGGCCAGATGCCCTCCAAGGAGCTCGAGTCGGTGATGCTCAAGTTCATGCGCCGCCAGGCCGACGTGCTCGTCAGCACCACCATCATCGAGTCCGGCGTGGACATCCCGACCGCCAACACCATGCTCATCAACGACGCCGACCGGTTCGGGCTCGCCGAGCTCCACCAGCTCCGCGGCCGCGTCGGCCGATTCAAGCACCGCGCCTACTGCTACTTCCTCTTGCCCGAGGACCGCACCGTGAAGGAGGTCGCCCAGAAGCGGCTTCTGGCGATCGAGCAGTTCTCCATGCTCGGCGCAGGCTTCAAGATCGCGATGCGAGACCTGGAGATCCGCGGCGCGGGAAACCTGCTCGGCGCCGAACAGTCGGGCCACATCGCCGCCGTCGGCTACGAGATGTTCTGCCGCCTCCTCGACCAGGCCGTCACCGAGCTGCAAGACACCGGCGGCCCCGAGCCCATCGAGCACGTCGCGATCGACATCGGCGTCACCGGCATCATCCCAAAGCCCTACATCCCCTCCGACGCCCGACGCATGGAGGCCTACCGCAGAATCTCCGTCGCGACCGACCACGAGCAGCTCGACCAGGTCCTAGCCGACCTCACCAGCGCCTACGGCTCGGTGCCCAAAGCAGTTCAGCGACTCCTCGACCTGGCCCGCCTCCGGACCGCCGTCCGCGCCCTGGGCGTCCGAGCCCTGGCGCGCCGCGGCGACCGGCTGGTCTTCATGTCCGCCGAGCCCGAGCGCGTCGCCGAACGACTCCGCGCCAGCAGCAAGAGCGTCAAGAACAGCGGCTCGGTCAGCGTCGTGGACCCCGAGCGGGCCCAGACCAACGCCCGGTCCCCGTCGGGCAAGCCGCTGGCCGAGGTCTACTGGACACCGCCGCCGGGGTATCTCGAGCCCGAGACCCTGATGCGCATCCTGCCGCGTCGCCTCGAGCTTCTTAGCGCGGTCTGAACACGCGCCGCGGCGCCACGGGGCCCGCGCGATACAATAATCGTGGCACCGCCCCTCCGGCCCGATCAAAGGACAACGCAACCACCGATGGCCAAGCCCACGCCCGACAACTCGCCAGATGATTCCCCCGGCACCACCCCAGACACCACGCCCGGCAGCTCCGCCGAGCCCACGAGCAGCGACACCCGCCCGCTCAGTGTCTTCGAGCGAGACCTCGCCCAGCTCCGCCGCCGCATCATGCGCGAGGCCACCACCACCATCGACATGCTCGAGGTCGCCGTCCGCGGGCTCTGGACGCTCGACACCGACCTCGCCCGCGAGGTCCGTCGGCTTGAGCTGCGGGTGGACGCCGAGGAGGTCGCGATCGAGGCCGAGTGCCTGCGGCTCATGACCCTCCGCCAGCCCTTCGGCACCGACTTCCGAACCATCGCCTTCTGCCTCAAGGCCAACGGCGACCTCGAGCGAGTCGGCGACCACGCCTCCTCGATCGCCAAGATCACCCTCCGCCTCGTCAAAGACGGCGTCAGCCCCCAGTGGCCCGAGGCCCTCGTCGAGCTCGGCGAACGCGTGCCCGTCTTCTGTCACCGCCTGCTCCGAGCCGTGCTCGACGTGGATGAGGAGGCTGCCCGCGAGCTGGTGACGTCGGACCAGGTCATCGACTCGCTGGACAAGCAGCTGTTCGAGGAGCTCACCACCGGCATGGACGCGGGCACCTGGAACGCCGAGGCCGGGCTGCTGTGCTACCGGCTCGGCCGCGAGCTCGAGCGCGTCGGCGACCTGATGACCAACATCGCCGAGGACGTGGTCTACCTAACAACCGGCGAGATCATCCGCCACACCAAGGTGAAGGACCCCGACGCGGACTGACGCCCCGGCCCAGACTAAGCCCCGGCCCGGGGTTAGCCCCGAGCGCAAGCAACTCGCCAACTCTTGAATCCTCCCCCGTCCCCGACGGGGGAGGTGTCGCCGCAGGCGACGGAGGGGGTCAAGCGCCGCCCCACTCCGCTCGCAAAAAGCACCGGATTAACTCCCGAATCCAAGCCGCGTGCGCAAGCACGCGAGAGTCGCCGTTCTCGCTGGCCGCCGTTCTCGCTGGCCGCCGTTCTTGCGGGCCAGTCACCCCGTCGGCCCAAGCGAGCCCAGCCTCTCAACGACGAGACCCGCCCCGCGGTTCATAGTTCCCAAATCCCGATCTCACATTCCGTTAGACTCGCCCGATGCTCTGGCTGCTCATCACCATCACGACCCTCGGCTTCATCCTCCTCGCCCTGGGCCTCCGCGGCCGAATAGTGGGGGACGCGCCGCACTGCCGAGCCTGCAAGTTCGATCTGACCGGGCTGGACCTCTCCCCCGCCGAGGCCGTCTGCCCCGAGTGCGCCTCGCGACTTGCCGAGCCCAAAGCCGTGCGTATCGGGCTGCGTGTCCGCCCGAGATGGCTCTTGATCACGGGGCTGATGATTGCCTTGCTCCCCGCAGGGCTCGCGATTCCCATCGCCACCGGCCACTGGACCGCGTGGAACACGGCAAAGCCGGTCTGGGTGCTCGGGCTGGACACGGATCTCGGCTCGCCCTCCATCCAGGACGCGGCCTACGACGAGCTGAAACGCCGCGCGATGCTGCTCGAACTGGGCGCCGACGGCCAGCTCGCGTTCCTGCACGCCCAGGCCGCCAAGTTCGCCCGCGCCGCAACCCTCGACCTCTCCGAGCTCACGCGGGTTCAGCCAGCCCACCAGTCCGGGGAGCTCTCCCAGAGCCGTTGGAGCAAGGCCGTCCTCGGCATCGACCGCGTGGTGCAGACCTATGCGGACCTATTCGAACTGCCCGAGACCTGGGGGCTCGTGCGCACGCCCGAGGGCCGCCTCGAGGGCGAGGGCCTCTTCCCACGCCTGAGTGTCACGGACGGCCCGACCGGTGGGCTCGGGGTGCTCTTCATCATCGAGCTCGACGAGATCCAGGTCGACGGTGTCTCGGTCAAGCCCGAGTCGACGAGTGGCGCGACACGCAACCAATCGCAACAGTACCGATCCTGGACACACATGGTGATTGTGAAGAACGGCATGGGTGCGAGCACCCTGGTCTTCTCGGGCAGACCCGCCGTGAGGTATACCTCGCCCCGAAACGCACTCGCCGACCTCCCGCCCGGGGAATACGAACTGAACACCACCTGGACCCTCGCCCCCTTCGTGGACCCCTCGATCGGGCGAAGCGGCGCGGGGCGAGACGTCCTCGAGACCGCGACGCCACTGACCCCGCGGACTCTAACCGCGACCACGCGGGTCACGATCGTCCAGAGCGACCCGGGCCTGATCGAGCGGATCACAGACCCGGCCCGCGTGAAAGTGGCTCACGACTACTACACCATGGCGGCGCTCGAGCAAAACACCTGGGGTCTGCGGCCCAGCGCCACCCAAGGGCTCGCGTCCTTCGGGATCGATCACTCCTGGCGAGGCGGCCCCGGCCCGGGCATCGCGATGGTGGGGCACTTCGAGCTCGAGTGGGGGGGGCAGCGCGTCCGACCCGACACCACCGGGTCGAGCCAGAGCCCGCCGATCGTGCTGCACCCCGAGACCAGCGGCAACGGCGGGATCGGCTGGGCGCTGCGCACCACCCCGCCCGATCCGCGGCCAGCCTCCGCGACACTCGTCTTCGTGCCCGATCTCGAGGCCGCCCCAAACTTCGCGGGCCTCTGGTCCGCGACGCACGGCACCCCCATGCCCACCGTGGCCACGGAGCTCCGCTGGGAGGACATCCCGGTCCGCTGGCTCCCCGCACCGGAGGAAGCACCCGCCGAGGCTCCTCTGGATGGCTCAGAGGCCAACGGCAACTTGGGGCCCTGAACGGTCCGGGATCAAAGGGATGGGAGATCTCGCCCGTTCGGTGGGCGCATAAAAAAACCCCTGTCTCGAAAGACAGGGGTTGATAAGGACGTAGTGGGTCCTTGGCAAGGAACAGTTGGGTTCAACTTCGCCGATCGTTGCCGATCGGTTATCCGCACCGTGCTTTGACACACGGCTAATGCGGGCGAGACTGCGTTCACGATTCCGGTGCAGATCTCTCTGCGGCCACACTCAACACTTTCGTGAGGGATGAGGCACGACCCGGATCTAAGGAAATCCCTTAGAAAGGAGGTGATCCAGCCGCAGGTTCTCCTACGGCTACCTTGTTACGACTTCGTCCCAGTCACCACTCTTGCCGTAGGCACCCCTGAAATGAGGTGACTTCGGGCACTAGCAGCTTCCATGACGTGACGGGCGGTGTGTACAAGGCTCAGGAACGTATTCACCGCGTCGTAGCTGATACGCGATTACTAGCGATTCCGGCTTCAAGCAGGCGAATTTCAGCCTGCTATCCGAACTGGGGCATGGTTTGTGCGATTTGCTCCACCTCGCGGTCTTGCATCGCTCTGTCCATACCATTGTAGCACGTTTGCAGCCCTGGTCGTAAGGGCCATGAGGACTTGACGTCATCCCCACCTTCCTCCGGTTTGACACCGGCAGTCTCGTTAGAGTCCTCACCATTACGTGTTAGTAACTAACGATAGGGGTTGCGCTCGTTAAGGGACTTAACCCGACACTTCACAGCACGAGCTGACGACAGCCATGCAGCACCTGTGTACGTTCCACCCAAGGGCGTGGCCCCTGTTTCCAGGGGTTAATCCGTACATGTCAAGACCAGGTAAGGTTCTTCGCGTTGCCTCGAATTAAGCAACATGCTCCACCGCTTGTGTGAGCCCCCGTCAATTCCTTTGAGTTTTAGCCTTGCGACCGTACTCCCCAGGCGGCACACTTAATGGTTTTCCTTCGGCCGGGAGGGCGTGAAAGCCTCCCCGACCTAGTGTGCATCGTTTACGGCGTGGACTACCGGGGTATCTAATCCCGTTCGCTCCCCACGCTTTCGTACCTGAGCGTCAGGTCAGGCCCAGTCAACTGCCTTCGCCATTGGCGTTCCCATGTATATCTATCCATTTCACCGGTCCACACATGGTTCCGTTGACCCCTACCTGCCTCAAGATCGGTGGTTTACCCCGCAGTTCCACGGTTGAGCCGTGGGATTTCACGAGATACCTACCGATCCGCCTGCGTACGCTTTAAGCCCAGTGATTCCGATTAACGCTTGGGCCTTCTGTATTACCGCGGCTGCTGGCACAGAATTAGCCGGCCCTTCCTTTGGGACTGCTCATGGTTGCTAGTCCCTGACAGTGGTTTACACATCGAAGATGCTTCATCCCACACGCGGCATTGCTCCGTCAGGCTTTCGCCCATTGCGGAAGATTCGTTACTGCAGCCTCCCGTAGGAGTCCGGGCAGTGTCTCAGTCCCGATGCGGCGGGTCATGCTCTCACACCCGCTACCCGTCTTCGGCTTGGTGAGCCGTTACCTCACCAACTACCTGATAGGACGATCGCTGCTCCCAAGGCGGCAAGCCTTTGCTCCGTAGAGATCATGTGGTATTACCTTACGTTTCCATAAGCTATCCCACACCTCGGGGTACATTCGATCGTATTCCTCGCCCTTTCGCCACTCTCCCCGAAGGGATCGTTCGACTTGCATGTTTTAGCCATGCCGCCAGCGTTTAATCTGAGCCAGGATCAAACTCTTCAATTGAATATTGTTGCACGACGCTCGATTGCTCGAACGCCGATTCGCGTCAATTAAAGCCGATCCGACTACACCCGGTCGTGCCTGCAAAGCAGGGCGTACCGGGCCGGTCTTTCGCTCACTCTCATGATTGCAAGCAATCAATCAAGCAAACGCTCGAGGTGGCACACCTCGAGTTCTTGTCTAACTCTCAAATAGATTCAGTTCTCCCATCGGGCTAGGACCCGATGGAGAGGGCTGTCCACTGCACAAGAGTGCTAGACGACGGCCAGGGCTGTGAAAGCCTGACCGCCAGCTTTATACGATGCTGGCTGATCTCGCTTGAAGATCCCGGTATACACCCGGTACCAACACCGCACACTCTCGCGGTGAACCCAACTGTTCACTTGCCAAGGAAGCCCGATCAGCCCTCCGTCCGGAAGACCAACCCGCCACATGAAGTGGCGAGGGATATATTAGCCCTTAACCTCCCTTGGTCAAAACCCAAGCCCAAAAATATCAAGCCAAACGCCCCATTCCACGCCCGATTCACACCCCAAGACGGCCCCGATCCACCCCTCCAACCCCTCACCCTGACACACCAGAATCACCCACAAACCCCGCGTTACCACGGCGTTCAGCGCCACCGGCCACCGCGACAGCCCCCGCCCACACACGCTCGATCCCCAGCCCCTCAGCCGCGTTGGATCTTTTTACGCCTCGCACGGTTTTTACCGCTTCACGGAGCGTGGCGCCCGTCGTGCGGATGTCGTCCACCACAATCACGACCCCCAGATCCCCAAGCCGATCCCCAAGCCCAGCGCCCGATCGACCCCGCCGAAACACCCCACGCACGTTCTCAGCCCGACGACTCGCCGACACCGAGGTCTGGCTCGGCCCGTGCCGACGACGCAAACACCGCACCACCGGAACCCCGCTCGAGCGCCCCGCCGCCGCCGCCAGCACACCCGTATGGTCGATTCCCCGCCCGACGCGGCTGCGCCAGCTGCTCGCCACCGGCACAATCACCGCCTCACGCGGCTCAATCCGGTGTTTCGCCAGCTCCTCAGAGATCCGCTCGCCCAGCAACGCCCCCATCTGCCGCCCCAAGAGCCGCCACCCGGAGAACTTGAGCTCCCGAATCGCCGCCGCCAGATCCCCCTCATACGGCCCGACGCTCAGAAAACGCCCCCAAGGCACCGGCTGAGCCCGACAAGACGCGCACCCATCCCCGTCCGCCTCGTGGGCCCCGACCGGCCCTCCGCACCGCCAGCACGCCTCCCACGCCGCCGTGGGCGACCACCCGCTCAGCTGGGCCCGCCGCGTGAAGCTCCTCGCCCGCACCCCGACCCAGGCCTCCTCGACCGCCTCGATCGTGCGCACCACTCCCGAGACCCTCGGCTCAGAAGGCTCGGGCTCGGGCTTGGGCTCCGGGGCCAGCACCTCCACGGGCTCCCCGCTCGGAGGCCAGACAAACCGCTCCGGTTTCTCGAGTGACTCAGCCTTGGAGGGAGGCGACACGCCTCAACCCGCCACCGGCCCGGCGTTGCCAGTACCACCAGCACCACCAGATCCACCGTTCGGGCCGATCGGGCCCGTCAGCCGAGCCCGGATCAGCCGGGCCCGCTCGATCCGCCGCTCCTGCTGGTCCAGGCTCGCCCCGGCGCTGCGTTGCAGGTGGGCCGGCTGGACCTCGAGCATCAGGCTGTTGAGCGTGATCTGGTCCACGCGGGGCAGCAGCCCGAGCACCGCCCCGAGCCGGGCCACGCCCAGCAGCTCGAGGCTCTCGTTGGTCGCCATCAGCCGCGCCCCGAGCAGCGTCGCCATCGCCCGGTGCACGCGGTCCTCGAGCCACACCCGCCGCGTCTCCATCAGGACCTTGCGCGCGTGCCGCTCGTAATCGATCACCCGCGGCACGATGTCCCGCTCCATCTCCTGCAGCAGGACCCGCTCGCTCTTGCCCAGCGTGGTCTGGTTGCTCAGCTGGTACAGGTCGCCCGCCGCGTCGCTCCCCTCGCCGTGGAACCCGCGGACCGCGAGGCTCATGTCCATCGCCGCGTGCTTGACCTTCTCGATCTCGCCCGTCAGCTTGAGCCCCGCCAGGTGCAGCATCACGCTCAGCCGGATCCCCGTCCCCACGTTCGTCGGGCAGCACGTCAGGTACCCGAACCGCGGGTGAAACGCCAGGTCCAGCCCCGCCTCGAGGTCGTCGTCCGTCGCGTCGAGCTCCTCGTACGCCGACGTCAGCGCCAGCCCGCTCCGGATCGACTGCAACCGCAGATGATCCTCCTCGTTGACCATCACGCTCAACCGCTCGTCGGGCAGCCCGACCGCGACCGCCCGGGGCCGATCCGCCGAGGCGGGCAGCCCCGAGATCTTCCCCTTGGCGTGCTGCCGGCTGATCAGCTGCCGCTCGACGAGCAGCTCCCGCTCGGTCGCCGAGATCTCCCGCAGATCGATCCACATCACCGACTCCGCCAGCGGCACGCTCATCAGCCGAGCCCGCGCCAGCTCGAGCACCTGGGCCTGCTGGCCCTCGTCCGCGGTCGTCTGGAACGGGTACCCGCTCAGGTTTCGCGCCAGCCGCACGCGGCTCGACATCACCACATCGCACGCCGCCCCCGCCCCGCGCAGCCACTCGGTCCCCGACCCAAAGGTCGGCATCGAGCCCCCGTTGGTGCCGCCCTCAACCATCACGCCGCCCCCCCAGCACCCTCGTCGCCCGCGGGCTCAGCATCCGTGAGCAGGCTCAGCCGCTCGAGTTCCTGCTTGATCTCCGCCGCCTGCTCGTACCGCTCCCCGGTCACCGCGGTCTGCAACGACCGCCGAAGCTCCGCGATCCGCTTGGTCCGCTCGGCCTGGTCGCCCAGCACCTCGTCAAGCCGTCCCCCGCCTCGGCTCGCGTTAAGCGCCCGCTTGGGCAGCTTGCCCACGTGGTGCGATCCACCCTCGTGCGCCCGCTCGATCAGCGGGCCCAGCCGGGCCTCAAACGTCGCGTAGCACGCGGCGCACCCGAGCAGCCCGGTCTGCTTAAACCGCGAGTAATCCAGCCCGCACTCCGAGCACGCGAGCCCCCGGGGGGCGGGGTTGCCGGGGTTCCCGGGGGGGCCGGGGTCGGTGGTGGTGGGGGGAGCCGTCGGCCCGCCCACCATGAACTTGCTGATCAATTCGCTGACCGGGGGCGGCGCCTCAGCCGCCGGGCCGGGCTTGGCCCCGCCCGAGGCGCACACCTCGCACAGGTGCTTCTCATACTTCGTGTTTGAGGCGTCGATCAGGACCTCGTGGATGGTCGCTTCTCGCTCGCCACAGTTCTCGCAGAGCACCCGAACCTCCCAACAGCACATCGCCGGCTTCCGATCGCACCATCCTAACCGCTAAGCCCGTGCCCAAGGGACGGCGGCGCTCAAAAACACAGGCCCGGCCCGTCGGTGCTGCCCCGTCAGCGCAAGAAAACAGCCGCGTGGCGTTCACGCGGCTGCTCGGAGTTCGATATTCAGTTCTTCCTTCGGTCAGGCGTTACGCCTGGCCTTCCTTCTGCAGCCGGGTGTACCCGTACTTCCGCTTGAGCGGCTTGATCACCAGCCCGCACCGGATCGCATACGCCGACGCCTTGATCTTCTTGACCGTCGTGTTCCCGTTGTCGTCGGTCACCTCAGCCCGCACCGTCTGCAGGTTGGGCTTGAACGTGCGGCGAGAGATGCCCGTCGTCTTCAGACCGAAGCCACCCTTGGTGATCTTCTGCCCGCTGTACGCGCGCTTCTTGCCAAAGGTCGTTTTCTTGCCGGTAAAGTGGCACTCATAGGGCATCAGTCACCTCGCAGTCCGGGACCAATCCCGGGCCGCAATGCTAGCCCCCTCCCGCCCCGCGGCAACCCCAGCCCCGAAACTCGCCCCCATTACCCCCGGCTCAGGTCCTGCCGACGCATCATCAGCTCCAGCGTCTGCACCACCAGATCGATCTCTTTCTCCGTCAGTCCCGCGTAGAACGGCAACGCGATCGTCCGCTGGCACACGCTCTCAGCGATCGGAAGATTCGGCGGGTTCTCACGCAGCAACGCCTCGAAGTGAGGCTGCCGATGAATGCACGGGAAATAGTCCCCCGCCCCGATATCGTGGTTCCGCAGCCCGTGGATGATCCGGTCCCGGTCCTCGCGCCCGAACCCGGCCGCGAGCCGAACAACAAACACGAACCAGCTCATCTCCACGTCGTCGCCCACCGTGGGCAGGATCAGATCCGCCACGCCCATCATCCGGTCCATGTACATCTGCGCTACCCGCTGACGCCCCTCGACCAGCTCGCCCAGCCGACGCATCTGCCCCACCCCGAGCGCACAGCTCAGCTCGCCGAGCCGGTAGTTGAACCCCAGCCGCTCGTGCGTCAGCCAGCTCCCCTGGTCCGCCCCGCGGCCCCGGTTTGCCGGCACCGCGCGCCCCTGGTTCCGCAGGCTCCGGCACACGTCCGCAAGCCGATCGTCGTCCGTCACGATCATCCCGCCCTCGCCCGTGCACACCTGCTTGTTGGGGTAGAACCCGAACACCCCGGCCCGCCCGAACCCGCCGCACGGCTTGCCCGCGAGCCTCGTCCCCAACGCCTCGCACGAGTCCTCGATCAGCGAGACCTTGTGCCTCGCCGCGATCCGCGCGTACTCGTCGAAGTGCTCCGGGTTCCCGAACGTCTCGACCGCGAGGATCCCCTTGGTCTGCGGCGTGATCGCCGCCTCGACCTGCGCCGGGTCCATGTTCAGGCTTCTGGGGCAGATGTCCACAAACACCGGCGTCGCACCGACATACAGAATCGCGTTGGCCGACGCCACAAAGCTGAACGGCGTCGTGACCACCTCGTCGCCCGGACCGATCCCCATCGCCAGCAGCACCAGGTGCAGCCCCGCCGTCCCCGAGCTGACCGCCACCGCGTGCCGCGTCTCGCACGCCCCGGCCACCAGCCCCTCAAACGCCTCTTGCATCGGCCCGATCGACAGCCGACCGCTCCGCAGCGCCGTCAGCACCAGCTCTTCCTCAAGGGCACCCAGGTCCGGTCGGCTTAGCGGGATCTCAATCGACATGCCAGTATCTTCGGCCTCAAGCCGCTCCGGGCACAACCCGCGACCCGCATTTCCCCAGATCCCCTCGGCCAGACCACCCCGCCTCAGCCGAATGAACCCCTCACCCCAGCCGACGCGCCGAGCCCGCGATCCGCTCGGCCGCCTGCTCCACCGTCAGCCCGTCAAGCGGGCACCCCGCAGCCAACGGCTCGCCCAGCCGAGCCCGAGCCTCGATCGAGTTGAGCTGCGTGATCACCGTCGAGTGGTTGTTCCGCTGCATCGCCCGCGCGATCTCGGGGAAGCTCAGGTTCGTGTGCTTGCGGGCCACCAGCACCGCCAACGACCGGGCCAGCACCACCCGCCGCACCCGCGTTCGCCCGGTGAACTCGCTCATCTCCACGCCGACCTCGCGGCAGGCCGCCGCCACCACCGCCCGGATCGAGAGCGGCCCGGCCGGCGGGGCCTCGGGCTTTCGCCCACCTCGCGCCGCGACCGCTCGGGCCGCGGTCTCGATCCCGATCTCGCCGATCCCGCCGCCCTCGTGCCGCCAGATCGCCTCGGTCTGCAGCACCAGCCCCTCGAGCTCGCGCACCCCGCCCAGCGTCCCGTCGATCGTCACCGAGCCCTGGGCGATCACGCGGCAGACCGCCTCGCTCATCGGCAGCCGACGACGCTCGCCCACCGCCCGCGCGATCCGGGCCCGCAGCTCGGGCTCAGGCGGGTCGAGCCGAACCACCAGCCCGCCCGAAAGCCGCGACACGAGCCCCTTATCGATCGCCTCGATCTGGGCCGGGGCCTCGTCGGAGACCAGCGCGATCTGGGCCCGGGTGGTCCCCAGCGCCTTGAGCGTCTGCACCAGCTCGATCTGCGTCTTGGCCTTGCCCGCCACCGCGTGCACGTCGTCGATGCACAAGAGGTCTAGCTCGCGGTGCCGCTTCTGGAACGCCGCCATCGTGTTGTTGCGGACCGACATCACATACTCACGGATGAACCGCTCGCCGCTCGTCACCCGCACCCGCGCCCCGGGGTGGCGGACCAGGAACTCGCACGCGACCGCGTGCAGCAGGTGCGTCTTGCCCACGCCGCACAGCCCGTGGATCAGCAGCATCCCGCCCGGGTTCGCGTTGCACGCCACGCTCCGCGCCGCCTCATACGCCACGCGGTTGGCCCGCCCGACCACGAACGAACCGAACCGGTGGTGCGCCGGGAATCCCCGGTGCGCCGGGAACCCGCCCGAGGATCTCGCCTTGGCCCCCGCGTCGTTGCGATCGCGACCCGGTGCCCGGGTGCGCACAAACGCCTGGGCCGCGTCGCTGTTGACCCGGACCGAGCCGTCCGCCGCGTCGTGTCCGGGGCGGCCTCGTCGCGAGCCGCCGGTCGTTCGCTCGGTCTCTGTGGCGTTGGTGCCCGCGTCGGGCGTCGTGACCTCGATCGCCAGCGAGTCGGCCCCGGCTTGCTTGGCCAGGTCGTTGAGCGTCGCGCCGTACCGCCGCTCGATCTGCGAGGCCAGGAACCCGTTGGGCACCCGCACCGTCACGCGGTTGTTCTCGATGCCCAGCTGGGTGTCAGCCCCGAAGTACCGCCCCGCCGGGCCCGGCCCGAGCCGATCCACGATCGACGCACGCAGCGTGCTCGCGGTCGCAATGGCCCCGCCGCCGGTCTGGCGACGATCGCCCTGGGGCCGGTCGGCGTCCGTCCGCCCGAAGCCCCGCGTCGTCCTGTTTTCCCGAGTCTCCTCGGCGATTTGCGTTTCGTGACACCGATCCACGGCCACACCCGTCCTGGATTTCACACCGATCGAATCGGGGGGTGACGCAACACCCAGCTTCCGTGCAACCTGAGGAGCCGGGCATCCAGCCCTGCGCCCCGGTCGCGGCCCGATTCGGCCGTCGTCCTTGTCCCGGCGTTCCGTGCCAAAGGCACCCGCCCCAACGACCGCCCGTTCGGCGCACACCCACCGCCCGCCGGCAGCGCGACGCGCCGGCTGAGGACCTCAACGGTCCCGCGGGAAATAGGGTGAAACGACGACCCGAAGACGGCCTTGGAATCGGCCTGCCGCCGGTCGATCTCCCTGACCGGCACGCAGACAGTACACCCCCGCGTGACCCAATCCAAACCGGATTCTCACACCCCGACAGCGCTCAACGCACTCTGACGCATCCGGGCAAGCACTTGCGCGCACCCATTCTTTTTTGATCCACACACCCGCCACAATCTGGACGCGCTGTGGAGAGAAGGGTGCACAAGTGCGCACCCCACCGACCCGTCACACCTTGCGCGCCGTGGGGTCGATTCCCCGTTCTGGTTCCCCCGCCCCGCCCAGCCCACGCAGGTACGCCAGCTTCGTCGCAAACGACTCGAACCCCGCCCGCTCGTACATCCGAACCGCCGGCGTGTTCCGAGCGTCCACCGCGCACGTCATCTCAGCCTCGGGCGAGAGACGCGCCGCCCGCGCGATCCCGTCCTCGAGCAGCAGCCGCCCCAGCCCCAGCCCACGCACCGACGGGGCCAGCCCCACGTACACCAGCTCCACCGACCCCAGATCTGGGTTCCGGTTCAGCAGGCAGCACCCCACCGGCTCACCGTCCTTGCGGACCAGCCGCCACAGCGCCGCGTCGAACTGCCCCGAAGCCTTGTGGCTCTGCACCACGTCCGCCGTCTCCCGCAGCCCGCACAGCTCCGGGCAGTCCAGTGTCTGCTCATACGTCGCGTCCAGCGTCCGAACCAGCTCAATCAGCCCCGCCGGGTCGCTATCCCCAGAACCACTCAGCGGCCCAACGGGCCCGACCGTGATCCCCTCGGGCCAGACCACCGGCTCGCGTTTCTTGTCGCCGGGCACGAACGCCCGCCGCAGGTACGTCAGCGTCGCGATCTCGGTGAGCCCGCCCGCCTCGAGCGCCTCGACCGCCCAGATCTCGCCCGGCGACGGCAGCGCCTGAATCAGCCGAATCCCCAGCCCCGCCGCCTCGAGATGCTCCGTCGCCGCGAGCACCGCAGCCCCGCGCCGGGCCCCCTCGATCTCGGGCTCCGGCTCCAGAACCGGGCTGGACATGAACAGCACCGCGGTCTTGCCCGAGCCGGGCACCGCCAGGCAGACCGGGCCCAGGGTCTCACCAACGCGGCAGGCAAAGAACAGGTTCAGGTCGATCCCGTGCCGCGGGGCCGCGTCGATCAGGTTCTTCGCCGCCCGGGCCTGGGAGGGGCCGCTGCCGCCGACGAGCCGCGCCGCCGCCGCCAGCCGCAACGCCTTGGGGACCCGCACCGCGACCGGGTGGTCGGCCGAGCCCGCCGGGCTGGGCGTCGCCGCAGGGCTCGGTGTGGGTAGTGGGGTGGGGGTGGGGTCGGGCATCGGGTGGCGTTCGGGTGTGTGTGTTGGGGGTGAGGGGTGTGATTGGTCGAGAAAGCGGGCCGGGACCGGGGTCGAAGCCGGAACCGTGGTTGACGCGGTGCGGACCTCCACTAGACTACCCGCTCGGGGAAGGCTCAGGCTGCCCCGATACTCAGCCGCCCAAGAGCACCCCCGCGAGGCCCGACCCGGGCCCCGAACACATGATCCGACCCGACGACCCGAGGACGCCCATGCCGATCAACTCCAAATCTTCCCGACGCTCTGGCCGACGCTCTGGCCGACGCTCTGGGTCGTTCGCCAGCCTGCTGGCGCTGCTCGCCGCGGTGCTCGTGATCCCCAGCTTCGCGAACCTCGCCACGGCTCAGCCCCAGCCCGACCCCATCCCCACCCGGTGGGAATTCAGGTTTGAGCCCGGCCCGCTGCGGCTGGCCCTGATCGATGTCGAGGGCGTTGGCACCCAGCGGTACTTCTACTTCACCTACCGCATCACCAATTTCTGGGACAACGACCTGCTCTTCGCCCCGGACGTCGAGCTCCGCACGAGCGACGCGACCGTGAGCCGCTCGGGCCGTGACGTGCCGCGTCAGGTGACGCAGGACATCTTGGATCGGCTCGACAACCCGCTCATGGAAGACCCCCTCAGCATCGTCGGCCAAGTCCTCCAGGGCCCCGAGAATGCCCGAGACGGCGTCGTCATCTGGCCCGCCCAGGACCTGGACGTGGACGAGGTCGCCATCTTCTTCGGCGGGCTCTCCGGCGAGACCCGCGTCTACGAGACCGGCTCGGGCGACGACGCCCACCGTTTCACCCTCCGCAAGACCATGATGCTCCGCTACGAGACCCCCGGAAACTTCGGCGAGCAGAACAACCAGGTCCTCACGGCGGCGGAAACCCGCTGGATCATGCGATAAGCCTTTCGGGTTCGCTGGACCTCAACCCCCCATCGGGCCTACGCTTGCCCCCTTGGCCGACGGTGAGCGAACACCCGGAGCCGACCCACTTTTTCAGGCGGAGAATCTGCAATGGCTCATAAAAAGGGACAGGGCTCGACCCGAAACGGTCGCGACTCCAACGCCCAGTACCGTGGTGTGAAGCTCTACGGCGGCGAGAACGCCAAGCACGGCGCGATCATCATCCGCCAGTGTGGCACCGCCTACAAGGCCGGCTTCAACGTCAAGCGCGCCAAGGACGACACCCTCTTCGCCCTGACCGCCGGCGTCGTGGTCTACCAGGACCAGCCCAGCGGCAAGCGCGTCCACATCGACCCCTACGACCAGGCTATCCCCCGCCCGCAGTGGCTCCGCGAGTACAAGGCCACCCAGGCCCAGAAGCAGGCCGCCCTCAAGGCCGGCTGATCGCGACGCAAATCGAATTTATGAAGACCGCTCGGAGCAATCCGGGCGGTTTTTTCGTGCGTCACGGGTTCTCGTTCTTAGCCCGAAACCGCCGCCCGAACCTTCGCCACCCGCTCGAGCAACCCCGCCATCGCCCCCATCGGCTGCTGCGTCGATCCGTCGCTGAACGCCTTGCTCGGGTCCGGGTGACACTCAATAAACAGCGAAGGCACGCCCGCCGCGGTCGCCGCGTTCGCCAGCAGCCCCGCCCGCTCGGGGCGGCCGCCCGTCTGGGTGCCGCTCCCGGGCAGCTGCGTCGAGTGCGTCACATCAAAGCAGACCGGCGGCGATCCCTTGCTCGTGAACCTGGTGCAGTCCAGCTCCATCAGGTCGCCCAGACCGGTGAAGTCGTTGACCAGCCGGTGATACCCGAAGAACGTGCCGCGCTCGGTGAGCATCACGTTCTCGCACCCCGCCTCGGCGACCTTGCGGACCGGGCCGCCCATCTCCTCGGGGCTCAGGAACTGCCCCTTCTTGATGTTCACGCCAGCCCCGTGCTTGGTCGCCGCCTGCCCCGCCGCGACGAGCAGATCCGTCTGACGGCACAAAAACGCCGGGATTTGTAGCAGATCCACCACCTTGGCCGCCAGCTCGCACTGCTCGGGCGTGTGCACATCGGTGGTCACGGGCACGCCCAGCTCTTCGCGGATCGCGTGCATCCAGGCCAGCCCCTGCACGATGCCCGGCCCTCGGGGTGAGTTCATGCTCGAGCGGTTGGCCTTGTCGAAGCTGGCCTTGAAGACGAAACTCAGCCCCAGATCGCGGCAGAGTTCTCGGACCTGGGTGCCGATCGCCAGCCCCATCTCGAGGCTCTCGAGCACGCAGGGCCCGGCGATGATCGCGAGCGGCTGACCCGGGCCGATCGTCACGCCTCCCGAGCGGGGATCGCCGACGGTGCAGGTTCTGGACTGATTCGGCGGGCTGGGGGGAGAGGGTGGGGGCATGGGCGGAGCATAGGTGCCGCCGCCCGGGTGGAGGCCCGCAGCCGACCGGGCGGGAGGGGGCCGCCGGGGCGGGTTTGCCCGAACAAACGCATAAATCGTGATCGTGCCAGCGATTTTGAGAGTTTTCTTTGATTCAACGTCCGTTTTGCCTTCTTTCTTGGTATGTTGCCCGAAGTCTGTCTTTTCTCACTCCTAAAGAGATCGCAGCGGAGAGAAAGAGAGAGTCGAGCGGGCCCGGGCGTACCCCACCTGCACACACCGTCCGGGTCCACGGAGGACCACCGCATGCTTTGCTTGAACAACCGCACCGCCTGGGTCTTACCCACCCAGGCGGGCGATCTCTTTTTGGACTCCGTGTTTTTGCCCGCCCCCACCCGCTGAGGCGGATCTGGCCCTCCCGATCCCCCCCCTCCATCCCTATGCTCACCCGCTCTGGGCGGGTAGCTCAGTTGGCCAGAGCACTCGCCTTACACGCGAGGGGTCCGGGGTTCGAGTCCCCGCCCGCCTATTTGGATCCGCACCCCCCGTCCCTCCCCCGGTCTGATCGGTCGGGGCCGGTTCTGCCGATGGGATCTCTCTCGTGAATCCCATCGACGCGATCTACATCCTGGCCGTCACGCTCGGTGCCCCGTTCTGGGCCCGCAAGCCGCGCCAGGGCTGGAATCAGCGGATGGGGCACGTCGGCGAGATGCTCGAGCACTCGCCCGGCCCCGCCGGCTCACCCGAGTCTTCCCCCCAAACCCCAACCCGCCCGCGGATCCTGCTCCACGCCGTCAGCGTCGGCGAGGTCAACGCCCTGCGGCCGCTCGTGCCCTTGCTCACCCCGCACGCGCACGTCATCGTCTGCACCACCACCGACACCGGACTGGCCCGGGCTCAGCAGCTCTTTGCCCAGTCCGCGTCGGTGGTCCGCTACCCGCTGGACTTCAGCTGGGCGGTCCGCCGATTCTTGAACCATGTCCGCCCGGATGTCGTGGGGCTCGTCGAGCTCGAGCTGTGGCCCAATTTCCTGAGTGGCTGTCGTCGGCGAGGCATCCCCGCCTGCGTCATCAACGGCCGCCTCTCGCAGCGCAGCTTCAAGGGCTACCGCCGATGGTCCCGCGTGGTCCGCCCGCTCCTGTTCTCGCGCCTCGCCCATGCCGCGGTCCAGGAGCCCGACTACGCCGACCGCTTTACCGCGATGGGCACGCCGAGCGTCGCGGTCACCGGCTCGATGAAGTGGGACAGCTTTGACGTTTCGGGTGGTGGTGCGGAGGGCGGTGGGGCGGGTGAATCGCCCTCTCCCAGTGCCGAGGCGATGGCCCTTGGTCTCGCGATGGGCCTCGACCCGAACCGCCCGCTGATCGTCGCGGGCAGCACCGGGCCCGGTGAAGAGGAGCTGCTCCACAAGGCCTGCCCGGACGGCGTGCAGCTCGCCTGTGCGCCGCGCAAGCCCGAGCGGTTTGCCCAAGCCGCCGCCGCGATGCCCGGCAGCGTCCGCCGAAGCGAAGCGGGCCAGCCCCCCCCCAGCGACACCCCGCCGACCAGAGAGGCGGGGGGTCGGTTCGTCCTCGATACCATCGGCGAGCTCGGGCTGCTCTACCAGCTCGCCGACGTCGTCGTCGTCGGGCGGTCCTTCTTCGATCTCTACGGCTCAGATCCGATCGAGCCCATCGCGATGGGCAAGCCCGTCGTCATCGGGCCCGCCGTCAGCGACTTCGCCACCATCGTCGCAACCTTCGAAGACGCCGACGCGATCGTGCCCACGGACCGCGAAGGCCTGGCCAGCACGCTCGCCTCGCTGCTGGCCGATCCGGCTCGTCGGGCGGGCCTGGCCCAGAACGGCCTGGCGTGCATCCGAGCACAACAAGGCGCCGCGTCTGGGCACGCCGAGCTGCTGCTCGGGCTCGCGGGCTCAGCTTCTCGCTAGTCCCCCGAAGCCTGTGGGGGGACGTGTGTGGGGGCGTGGGGGGTGATTGATGAATCTCAACACCGCCAAAGCGTGAAAAACGCGGGGGTGAGGCTACGATGACCATTCCGACCGGTCGGGGGTTGTGCCCCCAGTGGGGTTGTGTCCCCGTGGGGGGTTTGCCCCGTGGGAGTTGTGCCCCCGAGTGGGGGTTCGCCTCGTGGTTGTGCTGGGGACCTAGCTCAATGGTAGAGCAGTGGCCTTTTAAGCCATTGGTTCAGGGTTCGAGTCCCTGGGTCCCCATTGTCTCTGAGTGAACGGGTCTCTGAGTGAACGGGTCACCGGGGCGAATCGGCGAATGCCGAGAGACGAGAGGTTCTTCCGTGGTACAAGCTGTCGAGCAGGCAACAGACACGCTGGTGGTCCACGCGAACTGGTCCGCCGGTCGGCTGCACGTGTGGGCCGAGTCCACGGCACGCTTCGGGGCCCCGCCAGCGCTCGATGCGGCTCAGCCCGAGCAGCCCCAGCCCGATCAGCCCCAGCCCGAGTCCGAGTCGGGGCCCGCCGGGGTCGGTCAGGCACAGCTTGCCCAGTTCGAGGTCGCCGCGATTGCTCACCCCTTCGCGACGCTCCCCCACGAGCTGTTTGCCGGTGTGGATGGCGTCGTCGAGGACAGGATCGATATTCGGCTGCCCGCGTGCAACGACCGCCCGCTGCCCAGCGCGACGCTGAGCCTCACGCTCGGGCGCGGCCCCGAGGCGCCCGGCGACGTCTCGCTCGGCGTCTTCTCCACCCCGACGCTCTCGATCGAGCCCGAGCACGTGGCCCAGATCGTCGAGCGGCTCTACGAATCAGACTCACTCTCGATGGGCGCTGGCGTGCGGTACTTCGCCGCCGCGGCTCGGCTGGCGCGGCACCTGCTCGCCCGCCAGCGGTTCGTGCCCATGATGCGTCAGGACGGCGCCGGCAAGCTCACCGGCTCGTGGCACCCGTGGCTGGCCGACGAACGCACCGCGGGGCTTGTGGGTGAGCTGGTTGGCGCGATGCCCGCCGCGGCCCGGGCCGCCCGCGACGAGTTCGAGAACGACGCGTGGCTGATCACCGAGGACTTCATCGCCCGCTCGATCGACGCGGCGTGCCGCGCGGTGCTCATCCTCGAGGAGATGACCGACACGGTCGAGGGGCAGGACCCGGTGGCCGACCCGCAGGTCGCGTGGCTCAACGGGCTGCTGGGCGAGGAGGAGCTGGTGCCCTCGCCGCTCCCGCAGCGCAACGAGATCGTCCGCCGCGTGCGGCGATGGATCGGCGGGCTCGAGGACCGCGGGCAGAGCTCGGACTGGCGCCTGGGCTTCCGTCTCAACGAGCCGGTCAGCGACAAGATCCCCGACGACATGACCAAGGCCGGCGACGACGTGCACTGGTCGATCAGCTTCTTCTTGCAGAGCCAGGACGCGCCCGACGTGGTGGTCGAGGCCGCGGACGTGTGGCTGCTGACGCGTGAGAGCGCCGTGATCGAGGGCCTGAAGCTTGAGGCCCCGCAGGACCTGCTGCTGGCCGAGCTCGGCCGCGCCAGCCGGCTCTACAAAAAGCTCGAGGAGTGCCTCGACGAGAACGAGCCGTTCGAGATCTCGATGAACACCGAGCAGGCCTACGAGTTCCTGCGCGAGTCCAAGCCCGTGCTCGTCGAGCAGGGCTTCGCCGTCGAGGCACCCGGCTGGTGGGACTCCCCCTCGGGGCGTCTGGGCGCGCGGCTTCGCATCGACTCGGACCCGCTGGACGAGCTGCTCGACGAGTCCGGCGGGCAGTCCGCCGCCTCGTCGCCCGCGATCGGGCTCTCGGCGCTGGTCGGCTACCACTGGGAAATCGCGATCGGCGATACCACCCTCACCCTCAACGAGTTCGAGAAGTTCGCCAGCCAGGCCAGCCCGCTCGTCCGCATCGGCGGCAACTGGGTCGAGATCCGACCCGAGGACGTGCAGCACGCGATCAAGTTCATCCGAGAGAACCCGGGCGGCGAGATGCCCCTCGTCGAGGCGATGCGACTGGCCTATGGCTCGGACATCCGCCAGACGGGCATCCCGATCGTGGGGCTCGAGGCGACGGGCTGGGTCTCCGAGCTGTTCGGCGGCATGGACACCGCCGCGATCCAGCTCCCGCAGCTCGAGACGCCCGACACGTTCAAGGGCACGCTGCGGCCGTACCAATCACGCGGGCTCAGCTGGCTCTCGTTCATGGAGCGGTTCGGGTTCGGCGCGTGCCTGGCCGACGACATGGGCCTGGGCAAAACCATCCAGATGCTCGCGCTGCTGGCCCACGAACGCAAGGAGGCCGAGGGCAACCGGGCGGCCGGCGAGACCGACCCGAGGCTGACCGTCGTGCTGCCCACGCTGCTCGTCGTGCCCATGTCGGTGGTGGGCAACTGGATGAAGGAAACCGAACGCTTCACGCCGAGCATCAAGGTCGTGGTGCACCACGGCATCGACCGGGCCCAGGGCGACGAGTTCGTCGAGGCGGTCGGCAACGCCGACCTCATCATCACGACCTACGCGCTGGCCAACCGCGACCAGGAGCTGATCGAGAGGGTCACGTGGGGCCGCATCGTGCTCGACGAGGCGCAGTTCGTCAAGAACCCGGCGGCCAAGCAGAGCCAGGCCGTCCGCGCGTTCAACGTCGAACGACGCGTCGCCCTCACCGGCACGCCCGTTGAGAACCGCCTCAGCGAGCTCTGGTCCATCATGGACTTCCTCAACCCGGGCTACCTGGGCACCGCGGGCAACTTCCGCAAGCGGTTCGCCGTCCCGATCGAGCGGTACCACGACCAGAGCCGGTCGGCGCAGCTCCGCGGGCTCGTCCGCCCGTTCATCCTGCGCCGCGTCAAGACCGACCCGACCGTCGTGGCGGACCTGCCCGAGAAGCTCGAGAGCAAGGAATACTGCCACCTGACGAGCGAGCAGGCCCAGCTGTACGAGAGCTGCGTGAAGCGGATGCTCGCCGACGTGGACCAGTCCGAGGGCATCCACCGGCGCGGGCTGGTGCTCGCCGCGCTCATCAAGCTCAAGCAGGTCTGCAACCACCCCTCCCAGATGCTCAAGGACCACGACCCCAAGTCGGTCGTGCCGGTGGACCCGGGCCGCTCGGGCAAGTGTGTGCGGCTGCTCGAGATGCTCGACGAGGTGATCTCCGAGGGCGACTCGTCGCTCATCTTCACGCAGTTCCGCCAGATGGGGCACATCATGAGCTCCTTCCTCCGCCACGAGCTGGGCAAGGAGATCCTCTTCCTCCACGGCGGCACCCCCCAGGCCCAGCGACAGAAGCTCATCGACCGCTTCCAGGAATCCACCGGCAAGACCCCGATCCTGATCCTGAGCCTCAAGGCCGGCGGCGTCGGGCTCAACCTCACCGCCGCGACCCACGTCTTCCACTTCGACCGATGGTGGAACCCGGCTGTCGAGAACCAGGCCACCGACCGGGCCTACCGCATCGGGCAGACCCGGACGGTGCAGGTGCACAAGTTTGTCGTCCGGGGCACCCTCGAAGAACGGATCGATGAGATGATCGAGTCCAAGATGGAGCTGGCGGAGAACATCATCGGGCACGGCGAACGCTGGCTCACCGAGCTGGACTCCAACCAGCTCCGAGAGATGCTCACCCTTCGCACCGACGCGATCGGTGACGAGGACGACTGAGAACACGGCATGGGTTCAGGGCAGATTCGAGACGCCGGCTAGAGAGGACGACCGTTGGGCGAGCAGAACGACAACGCGAACGACAACGCGAACGAGAACCCGAACGAGAACCCGAGCGAGGTCACGGCCGCGGAGGGTGCGGGCGCTGCCGATGCGGCCGAGCCCACACCCGAGCCCACTTCCGGGCCCACAGCCAGGCCCGCTGCCGGTGATGGCGCCGCCGCTGCTGCTGGTGGTCCACCGCAGATCCGCAACACCCCGCCGCCCCCGCCGCCCAAGCGCAAGAGCGAGGCCCGAGCGTATTACCGCACGCTGCCCAAGGCTTCGGTGAACCCGCGTCGCGTGCGCGGCGGGATCAAGCTCAAAGCCAAGGAGGGGCAGACCCCCGAGAGCTGGATCACCCAGCGGCTCAACCGCGTCATCGAGTCCGCCGCGACCGGTGAGCCCGCCCGCGAGGGGCTTGAGTATGCCCGCGCGGGGCAGGCCAAGCGGTTTGACTTGGCCGGGAGCAAGGTCGAAGCGGTGATCCAGGGCCGCATGCCCAAGGCCTACATCACCGAGATCGAGCTCGAGCCCTTCACCGCCTCAGCCCGTGACAAGATCGTCAAGATGATGAGCGACCAGGCGTTGTACGCCGCCAAGCTGCTCGCCGGCGAGGTCCCCGCGAACATCGAGGACCTGTTCGCCCCGATGAACCTCAAGCTCTTCCCCACCGAGCCCGCGGAGATCCGCATCACCTGCACCTGCGAGGACTGGAAGCCCGAGACCCCGTGGTGCAAGCACGCGGTGTGCGCCGGGGCGCTTCTGGGCGAGCTGCTCGCCAAAGACCAGTTCGCGATCTTTGATCTGCGGGGCATCGGGCGTGAAGAGCTGCTCGAGCGGCTTCGAGATCAGCGGGCCCTGGCAGGGCAGGGGCCCGGAGCAACGGTGGTCTATCAGGCCCACGTCCCCGGCGTCAGCGACATCAAGCCCGTCTCCTTGGACGACTCGATCGAGGGCTTCTGGGAGGCCGGTGAGGGGCTCAATCAGCTCGAAACCCCGATCACACCCCCCGAGACCAGCCACCTCCTGCTCCGCCGCCTGGGCCCCAGCCCCTTCACCCAGGGGCGGTTCCCGCTCATGGGCCTGCTGGCGACCTGCTACTCGCTGATCAGCGACCAGGCGACCCAGGACCCGGCTGACCTGGACGACGACTTGGACGAGGGCCCGGACGACGACGATTCGGACGACTGAGCCCGGGGCCTCGTGATCCAACCTGTGATCCATTTTGGGGCCCAACTTGCCGGGCCCGGCGATGGCTCGGGCCCCGCTTCGGGCCTACCCTTCCCCTCGCGGAGCCGATCGTGACGGACGTCGGCGGGCCCCACCGGGCACGCTGACCGAGGCGCAATCATGGGTCTTCTCATTCGGGTGTGCCTGCACGCCCGAGCGGCCAAAGAAGACGCTGCTCCAAGCCCGGGTTTCTCACAAGAGATCGGGGCGACACGTGCCGCGGCTGGGCTTGCTCCCAGACCGCGACTTCGCGGTTTGGTACCTACGCACGGGAGACCGTGCGGCAGCGAGCGGAGGTCGAGGCGGTTCGCCGCACTCGGCCAGGAACAAGGCAGCCCCGCGGGAGCGATTCCCGAACGACCAGATGAAGTGTGTTGACCCCGTAGTGTAATCGGTAGCACAGCAGTTTTTGATACTGCCAGTCCAGGTTCAAGTCCTGGCGGGGTTATTTCTCACTTCAGAATGCGGTCAGTCCTCCGGCGTCAGCCTCAAGAGACCCATGGCAAATCACAGCAACAAACCCGCCGCGATCATCCTTGCCGCCGGCAAGGGCACACGGATGAAGTCCGACCTGCCCAAGGTCTGCCACATCATCGGCGATCGCCCGATGATCTGCGCCGTGGTCGATGCCTGCCTCGCCGCCGGGTGCGACAAGATCGTCGTCGTCGTCGGCTACAAGCAGGAGCTGGTCCGCGAGGCCCTCGAGAGCTACGGCGATCGGGTCGAGTACGCGATTCAGGACGAGCAGCTCGGCACCGGGCACGCGGTGAAGTCTGCCGCACAGAACTTCGCCAACGACGACCGCGACGTGCTCGTGCTCTGCGGCGACGGCCCCCTGATCCGCGAGCAGACACTCACGCTCATGCTCGAGCGGCACACCACGACCCACGCAGCCGCGACCCTGGCCACGAGCCTCATCGAGAACCCCGATGGATATGGTCGGATCGTGCGCGACGCGGACGGCGGGTTCGTCCAGATCGTCGAGCAGAAGAACGCGACCCCGGATCAGCTGAAGATCAACGAGGTCAACCCGAGCTACTACTGCTTCGGGTCCGTCGGCCTGTTCGCGTGCCTCGCAACCCTCCCACGCAATGAACTCACGGGCGAGTACTACGTCACCGATGTGCCGGCGATGCTGCTGGCACAGGGCGGTGGGGGGCGTGGGGGGAGTGGGGGGGTCGAAGTGATCGACGCCGTCCCGCCCGAGGACATCCTGAGCATCAACACCCTGGATCAGCTGGCCGACGTGGACCGTGTGTTCCGCGCTCGTCGCGAAGGAGTCGTCTGAGATGACCATCCCCGAGCCTTCTAACACGACCCCGCCGCCGCTCAAGGTCTTTGCCGGCCGAAACTCCAAGGCGCTCGCCCAGCGGATGTGCGACCACATGGGGATCGACCTGGGCAACGCCCGCACCAACCTGTTCCCCGACGGCGAGGTCTTCGTCAAGCTCGACGACGACGTCCGCGGCCGCGACTGCTACGTCGTCATCTCGACGTGCGACCCCGTCAACGACAACATGATGGAGCTGCTGATCTTCTGCGATTGCCTGCGAAGGGCGAGCGCCGGGACGATCACCTTCGTGATGCCCTACTTCGGGTACGGCCGCCAGGACCGCAAGGACGAGGGCCGGGTGCCCATCACCGCCAAGCTCGTCGCCAACCTGATCTCGGCGGCCAAGGCCGACCGCGTCGTCGCGATCGACCTGCACGCGGCACAGATCCAGGGCTTCTTCGATCTGCCCGTGGACCACCTCTCCGCCACGCCCGTGTTTCATGACTACTTCATGAACCGTCGCGACGAGCTGGGCGACCTGTGCCTGGTCAGCCCGGACGTGGGCAACGTGAAGGTCGCCGAGGGCATGGCCAACCTGCTCGACGCGGACATGGCGATCATCAACAAGCGACGCATCTCGGGCACCGAGGTCCGCATGGGCAACCTGATCGGCACCGTCGAGGGCAAGACCGTGCTGATGTTCGACGACATGATCTCCACGGGCGGCACCATCATCAACGCCGCCAAGCTGGTCCGAGAGCACGGCGCCGCCCGCGTGATCGCCGCAGCCACCCACGGCGTGCTCGCCGGCGACGCGATCGAGAAGTTCGCGGGGCCCGAGGTGGACGAGCTGATCATCACCGACACCGTGCCGGTTCGCGACCGGACCGAGCCGATCGCACACAAGACCACCGTGCTGAGCATCGGCGACCTGCTCGGCGAGGCGATCATCCGGATCCATCAGGACAAGTCCATCAGCGAGCTCTTCAAGAGCACCGCGGGGGCCAAACGCTAACCCCCCCCACACACAACGCAGCACAGAAGCAAGACGAGAAGCAACACGAACCGGGAACACCCCACCGCACCACACGCCGCACCAGAACACGCGGCCTTTGACGAGGAACACACCATGAGTACCGAAACCACCATGCTCCAGGTCGAGAAGCGCGAGAAGCTCGGGTCCCGATACTGCCGCCGCCTCCGGGCCTCGGGCAAGCTCCCCGCCGTCGTCTACGGGCACAAGCAGGACCCCGTTGCCGTCACCCTCGACGCCAAGGACGCGATCACCCACATCTCCAAGGGCGAGAAGCTCTTCACCCTCGAGCTCGACGGCAAGAGCGAGCACGTGCTGCTCAAGGACCTGGGCTACGACTACCTGGGCACCAACATCATCCACGCCGACCTGACCCGCGTGAACCTCGATGAGCGGGTGGACACCCGGGCCCACATCCGCCTCGTCGGCGACGCGATCGGCCTCAAGTCCGCCGGCGCGATCCTGATGAACCCCCTGCAGGTGCTCGAGCTCAACTGCGTCGTCACCAACCTCCCCGACGAGATCGAGGTCGATATCTCCGCGCTCGACATCGGCGACGCCGTCCACGCCCGCGACGTCAAGCTCCCCAAGTCCACCATGGTCCTGCTCACCGACGAGGACGCGGTGATTGCTCAGATCATCATGGCCAAGGCCGAGGAGGTCGATGAGGCCGCCGTGGTCGCCGACGGCGCCGAGCCCACCCGCGTGGACGAGAAGAAGCCCGAGGGCGAGACCGCCTGATCACGCCCGTTTTCGCCCCGATCCGGCCCGAGCGCCCGCTCAGGCCGGCCCCAATGAAGGAGTCCGTCGCATGAAACTGGTTGTTGGTCTGGGAAACCCGGGCAGAGAGTACGAGCGCACGCGGCACAACGCCGGGTGGCTCGCGCTCGACGTGCTCGCGTCCAGACACGCCGCCGGCGCCATCGCGACGAGCAAGTTCAACGCCTCGATCCTCGACACCCGGATCGACGGGGAGAAGGTGCTGCTGCTCAAGCCGCTCACCTTCATGAACCGCTCGGGGCAGCCGGTCGCCGAGGCTCTCGCCTTCTACAAGCTCGACCCCACCGAGGACCTCATCGTCCTGGTCGACGAGGTCGCTCTGCCCGTCGGGCACGTCCGGGTCCGCGCCAGCGGCGGCACCGGCGGCCACAACGGGCTGGCCGATCTCGACCGGGCCCTGGGCGGGCGAGATTTCCCCCGCGTCCGCATCGGGGTCGGGGCGGTCCCCGACCGCATCGTCAAGGCCGACTGGGTGCTCAGCCGGTTCATGACCGAGGAGCACGCCGACGCGGACCGGGGCTTTGCCCTCGCCGCCGACGCGGCCCAGGCCTGCCTGGCCCAGGGCGTGCCCGCGGCGATGAACTCGTTCAACAAAAAGCTCTCGCCGCCCAAGCCCGACAAGCCGGCCGAGCCGTCCAAGCCGGCAGAGCCGGCCCCATCCGCCGAGCCGGCACCCGGCGACGCGACCCGTCCTGATTCCAACGCACCGATCAACGAACCCAAGCAGACACAGTCAACCCGGGCCGCGCCCGGGCCCAACGGAGAAACGACATGACCACCCAGACCACCGCCCGCGTGGGCAGCTTCGAAGTGATGATCCTGGTCAGCCAGGCCGCCGCCGCCCAGTTCGGTTCCCTGCTCGAGCACCTCGACGAGATCTTCGCCCGCGCCGGTGCCGAGCTCGTCGCGATGAAGAAGTGGGACGACCGCCGCCTCGCCTTCGAGATCGACAAGCAGAAGCGTGGCGTCTACCTGCTCGCCTACATCACCTGCCCCGTCGATCAGGTCTCGCACATCGAGCGTGACGTGCAGATTTCTGAGCGGGTGCTCCGCGTGCTCATCACCAAGGCCGACCACCTGTCCGCCGAGGAGATCGCCTCCAACGACGAGCGGCAGGCTCTGGCCGACGAGGCCAAGATGCGCGGCGCCGAGATGGCCACCGAGGCCGCCGAGCAGTCCTCGAAGGTCCGCCTTGGCGCCCCGGTCGCCGAGGAGCAGGCCGCCGCTCCCGGCGAAGCCCCCGCTGAGGGTGCCGCTGCGGACGCCGCTCCCGCTGCCGACGCTCCCGCCGAGGCCGCAGCCCCTGCTGCCGACGCCCCCGCTGAGGCCGCGGCTCCTGCTGCCGCAGCTCCCGCCGAGGCCGCGGCCGACAAGCCCGCCGACGAGAAGTCCAAGGGCTAAAGCCCGCTCCGGGCCCGATGTGTGCCCCTCCCAGGGGCACGCATCTGTGGGTAAAGCCGGGTGAATCGGCCCGGTAATCCCGTTTTCTGAGCCCCGATTTTCGGAGCTCGCTTTGTGCCCAGCCGCGCCCCGGCGCGGTAGACTCCGTCTGTGCATTCACGCGGCTGCCCGCCCCCGATCGAGTCGAGGGGCGAGCGGCCGATCCAAATTCTTTCCGATTGGAGGCCCCCGTGGCCGGCAACGTCAACAAAGTCTTCCTCATGGGAAATCTCACCCGTGACGTCGAGATGCGGGCTCTGCCCAGCGGCATGAGCGTCGGCAAGTTCGGCCTCGCGGTCAACGAGAAGTACAAGGACCGCGAGGGCAACTGGATCGAGCGGGCCAACTTCGTGGACTGCGAGATCTTCGGCAACCGCGCCGACGCCTTCGCCAAGTACCTCGGCAAGGGCAGCCCCGTCTTCGTCGAGGGCAAGCTCCGCCTCGATCAGTGGGAAGACAAGGACGGCAACAAACGCTCCAAGCTCAAGGTCGTCGTCGATAACTTCGAGTTCGTCGGCGGAGGCAAGGACAACGCCGGCGGCGGCGGAGGAGGCGGCGGTGGCGGCTACGCCCGCTCGGCCAGTGACGGCGGCGGCGGTGGGGGTGGCGGAGCAAACGCCGGCGGCAACGCCGGGGGTGGTGGAGGAGGCGGCGGTTACGACATGCCGCCCGACGACGACATCCCGTTCTGATCCTCACCCGAGAGTCCGTCCGCAACACCACACAACCTGATCCATCGGATCATCCACAAAGCCCGACCCCGCGTCGGGTTTTTTCGGGCGCCAACCGATTCTCTGATCGCGTGAATCCGGGCCGCCCCTCGCCCCGTATCCTTGGCGCGTGAGGATCGCGCACAACTGCTTCCGATGCGGCTCAGACCTTTCCAGAAGGCGAGCCACGCCCGACCCGCACTACCACCTCCCCGTTGTGGTCTGCCCCCGGTGCTCTGCAGCCTGTGTGCGGACCCGCCCCGAGGCGGTCGTGATTCAGCGGGCGTTCCTCAGATTCTTCAAAGGCTACTCACGCCTCGCGATCCAGCTCTCGATCGCGGTGTTGTGCCTCGGCGCAACAGCGGCCGGTGCGCGGATGCTCGCGGGCGGCCTGCTCGGCCCCGGCCCCCCGATGCAGCCCGATGACTGGTTTGCGCTCGCCCTGACCGTCGTCGCCGTGCTTGCCACCGGCGCGTGGCTCGGCTCTTGCTTCCCCCATTGGAAGCGTCCCTCGCTGCTGCTGACCTGGCTGCTGATCGTGCTTTCGGTCCCGCTCTTGGGTTCGGTGCGAGACGCGACGGTCACACTCTCCGAGAACGGTGGAGCGCGGGGGGCGAGCAGCCTTCCCGATTTCGCCAGCGAGTTCGGGCACCGAGTGGTGGCCGAGTTCCGCGGCCGCGCGCCGGCAACCCGGTGGCTCATGCTCCTCGTGGCGATGGAACTCCTGCTCTCCCCGCTCGGCGTGGTATTGATCGTGCTCAACCGCACCCTGGTGCGGGCCAAGGCCCGCCGCTTCCGCCGAATTCTCCGCGGTTCGAAAGGCCCCCGATGACCGAATCGACCCAGAACGCCCGCCCCGACAAGCCCGACAAGCCAGAGCTGCTCGGGCATATCCAGGCCGACCGCCCCTGCGCCGGCTGTGGGTTCAATCTGTTCGGCCAGGTCATCACACGCGACGAGCACTACCACATGCCCATCGCCCGCTGCCCCGAGTGTGGCCAGGTCGCGGCGCTGCAGGAATACCCGGGGCTGGGCGTCTGGGCCCGCCGCTGGAGCGCCATGATCGCCGCGGCGTGGCTGCTGCTCGTCGTCGCCTATCTCGCCTTCACCCTCGTCATGGTCTCCGTGCCCGTGGGCACCTGGCAAGACGCCCAGTACCGCGGGCTCACCACCTCGATCTACGAGATGTACACCAACGACACCCAGGGCCCTGAGACGGCGGACCAGAACCGACGCCTGTGGTCCGGCCTTCCAGAGGAGTGGCTCGAGGCCCAAGACATCCGCCAACGAGTCGCCCAGCGCGGCTCCATCCTCTCACAGCTCGACCCGGAATACCCGATGGTCGTTGCCTCGCTCTGGCTCATGATCTACGCGACCTTCCTGCCCTGGCCGATCCTCATGACGCGGGCGCGGCGGATCAAGGTCGCCATATATCTCGGGCTGGTGCTCGCGGTCGGGGCCGCGTTCGTCGGCGTGATCCATCACGATCAGGCCATCGGAGACACCACCGCCTCGGGCCTCGCCCTGGGCCTCGCCTGGCCCGTCATGCTGGGGGTGACCTATCCCGTCCTGCTCACCGCCGCACTGCTCGCCGCGTTCACCGGGCGGCCGCTGGCCCGCGCGCTGATCCGCGCGACGTTGCCGCCGAGGTTGCGCCTCCCGTTCGCCGAGCTCTGGCGGGTGGACGGGAAACAGATGCCCGCGATCACCGGGAAGTAGCGAGCCCCCCCCGCCGACGTGAAACAGGCTCACCCCCGCGGGTCGGTCTCTTCTTCCATCGCCCGTTCGACTTCTTTAGCGGTCCGAAACTTCTTCATCACCCGCTGCTGCGCGACCAGCATCAGCACCGCGCCGACGACCGCGACCGAGCCGCTGACCCATTGCCCGGCGCTGAGCCGCTCACCGAACCAGACGAACGAGAGCCCGGCGACCGTGAACGGCTGGAGCTGGATCACGCCCGTCGAGACCGTGATGCCAAGACGCTTGATGCTGACGTAGTAGAACACGTGCCCGAGGGCGATCCCGATGACCGCGGAGATCAGCAGCCACATGAACTGCGTCGGAGCAAGGTCCAACGCCCCGGCCCCGAGCCTGGCCCCGAAGATCAGCATCAGCACGATCTGCACCGCCGCGGTGATCTGGCTGATCGCCGCGAAGCTCACGATCGACCCCAGATGATTCATGCACTTGCGCACCGCGATGACGTAGCACGCGAACCCCGCGCCCGCGGTCAGGGCCAGCACCGCGCCCAGCACGCTGACCTTCTCGGCAAGCCCGTCCGCCCCGCCGACCTGCGCCATCGCCTCGCCGAGCAGGGTCCACGCGGTGCCACCGATCACGAACGCCAGCCCGACAAGAAACACCGGGCTCCTGATCATCGCCCGCTCGGACGGGAACAGCAAGAACGCGCCGACCGCGGTGAACACCATCTGGCTGCGCAGCCCGAACGAGACCAGCGCCGGGTCGATCTCGTAGAACGACGTCGTGAACGCGACCTGCGCCCCCGCGTTGATCAGCGCCGGGATCATCGCGGCCTTCCACAGCCCCGGGGGCCACTTGCCCCGCGCCTTGAGCACGATCAGCAGCGGCATCCAGCACAACGCCGCGAACCCGTACCGCCACCCGTTGCTCGTCCACGCATCGATCGCCACGGCCGCGTCGGTCGAACCGGTGAAGTGCTCGATGAACAGCGGCGTCACGGTCCACCCGATCAGCGTGATCACGATCATGATCACGCCGAACATCAGACTCTTGTTGACCGAAGACTCGCCCAACGCTCGGCTCCTGTCCCGACGACACACCCACGCGCCGTTCGCGCGTCTTCCGGATGCCTAGTCCCTGATGCCCGCTTGCCTGAAGCCCGATGCCTTCTTCGCTACAGCTGCCAGAGGCTCGCGCCCCAGGTCAGCCCCGCGCCGAACGCGATGAACATCACCCGCTGGCCCGGCTTGATCTGCCCCGCCCGACGCTGCTCGTCGAACAGCAGCGGGCACGACGCCGCGACCGTGTTGCCGTACCGGTCGATGTTCACCAGCAGCTTCTCTTCGGGCAGCCCGAACCGCTCGCGGGCCGACTCGAGGATCCGCGCGTTGGCCTGGTGGCACACGAAGTGGTCCACGTCCGTCGCCGTCAGCCCCGCAGCCCCCAGCGTCTCCTCGATCACCTCGGGGAACTTCTTGACCGCGAACTTGAACACCGCCTGCCCGTTCATGTGCACGCGGTTGAGCTTCCGCTCGTTGAAGTCGTCCGGGTTGTGGAAGTGCGACTCGAGGCACGGCACCGCTAGGTGCTTCGCGCCGCTCCCGTCCGAGTGCATCGCCTGCGCCAGCCGCCCCAGCGACGCGTTCTCGCTTCGCCGCAGGATCACGGTTGACGCGGCGTCGCCGAACAGGATCGCCGCGCCCCGCCCGTAGGTCGAGTAGTCCACGTGCCGCGTCAGCGTGTCGGCCCCGACCACCGCGACCGTGCTCGCCGAGCCGCACCGGATCAGGTCCGACGCCACGTTGAGCGCGTACACAAACCCGCTGCACGCCGCGTTCATGTCCCACGCGGGGATGAGCCCGCACCCGAGATTCGACGCCACCAGCGGCGCCACCCCCGGCGTGGGCATGTCGGGCGTCATCGTCGCCGCCAGCACCAGGTCCAGCTCGTCAGCCGCGATTCCCGCGTCGTCGAGCGCCACCCGCACCGCCTCGGTCGCCAGCGACGTCGTGGACTCATCGCCCGTGATCTTGCGACGCTCACGGATCCCCGTGCGCTGCACGATCCAGTCGTCCGACGTCTCCATGCACTCTTCGAGGTCCGCGTTGGTCATCTTCTCGGTCGGCAGCGCCGAGCCCGAGCCGATGATCGAGACCCCCTGGTGAAGCGGGGGTGGGGGGGGAGGCGGGGGGGTGGGTGTCATCCGCCCGGGCCCCGGGTCGCGGGCGTCGCCTGGTTGGCGTTGGCCGGGTCGAGGTGCGCCACCTCCGCCAGCCGCCGCACGATCTCGTCGTTCACGTGCGCCGTCACCGCGTTCTTCGTGTTCCGGATCGCCGCCCGGATGGTCCGCGGCTCGCTCGTGCCGTGCGCGATGATCACCGTGCCGTTGACGCCCAAGAGCGGCGCCCCGCCGTGCTCGTGGTAGTCGTTCTTGGCGTAGATCTGCTTGATGATCGGCTCGAACTGCAACGCCAGCTTCGGGTCAGACTCGAAGATCTCCTGGGCGATCGCCTGGAACAGGCTCTTGACGAGCCCCTCCGCAACCTTCAGCACCGTGTTGCCCACGAACCCGTCCGTGATGATCACGTCCGCGGTCCCCGCGAAGAAGTCTCGTCCCTCGACGAAGCCGATGTAGTTGAGCTCGGGCGTCTGCTTGAGCAGGTCGTGCGCTTCCTTGACGATCGACGAGCCCTTGCCCTCTTCGGAGCCGATGTTCATCAGCGCGACCCGTGGGTTCGTCACGCCGTGCACCGCCTTGGTGAAGATGTCCGCCATCACCGCGTACTGCCACAGGTGCGTGCCCTTGGGCGACGGGTTGGCCCCCGCGTCGCACAGCACCACCGGCCCGTGGAACGCCGGGATCGTCACCGCGATGCCCGGGCGATGCACCCCGGGAAGCCGCTTCATCAGCATCTGCCCCGCCGCGACACACGCCCCGGTGTTGCCCGCGCTGAGCACCGCGTCGCAGCGATCTTCAGCCGACGCCTTCGGGCTCCCAAGACGCGTCATCTCCACGATCGAAGACTTCGGCTTGGACCGCACCGCGCTCGTCGGCGACTCGTGCATCGCGATCGAATCCGGCGCGTGATGAACAATAATCCGGGGGTCGCTCACGCCGCTCGCAGCCAGCGCCTCGCGGATCAAACCCTCGTCACCGACCAGAATCAGCGCGTCGTCAGCGTCAAGGTCCTCGATCGCGCCGAGACAACCCTTGAGGATGGCGTCGGGGGCGTTGTCTCCGCCCATGACATCCACAGCCAGTCGCATGATCCGGGTCCTTCCGGGCAGTGACCTACCCCGAGGCGAAGCCTCAGAGGCCGATCTTGAGCTTCTTGACGGTGATCTTCAGACCCGGACGAACATACCCGGACTCCTTGGCCACCCGGTGGTGGGCCTTCGGGTTGCCCGAAAGCGGATCGATCGTCACGCTCGTGGCCTTCATCGCGTCGTGGCTCCGGCGGCGGCCCCCGCGGCCCTTGCTCTGTCGTTGAACTGGAAGCATGCTGATAGTCTCCGTGAGAGGCTCGGGTCGATCCGGGGCGTTGAATCCGGGGACACACGCAGCCAATCCGCAGCGGTCCCGAAGGAGTCTAGCGTAGACCAGAACCCCCAAAGAGTCAATCCATCACCACCTCACCACACCCCCTCAACCACCCCCCCAACCACCCCCCCAACCACCCCCCCAGCACACCCCCCCAGCACGCCCCCCAACCGCTCCCCCAGCCCCCCCTGAAACACGGAAACCTCGGCTTCCGCTCAACATGGGCCCGTGTCGCCCCCGCACCCGCCCGGGCTCGCCCGCTTTGTCCGTTCCGCACGGTTAAGCCTGTGGATGAGGTAGACCACTCGCCTAGGCCGGTTATACTTCGCCCAGCCCAAACCCGAGGCCCACGCCCCGGACCAAGGCCACATCTCGCCTCCCTAGCTCAATCGGTAGAGCAGCGGACTCTTAATCCGCGTGTTGAAGGTTCGAGTCCTTCGGGGGGTACTTTTTTTTAGCGGGACATCGGTCCCCTCCACAAGCCCCGGCCACCCCCGGGGCTTGCCGCGTTTTGGGCCTGCCCGTGGCCATTTGTTCTGGTTGCGTTCGAGAGCCCGAGGCCGCACAATGCCCGCATGAGCTTCTACACCGATTTTAACTATTACTTCCCGGGCCCCGCGCCTCTCGTCACCGGAAAAGACCTGGCCGAGGTCGTCGGCGCGTTCATCGACACCGGAGTGCTTCGGCCCAACGGCATCATCGGGGCCGAGCTCGTCCTTGAAGATCAGAATTACCCGCGCGTGTCGCCCTCTCTCGAAGACATGCTGGCGCCCGACTACCGCCCACGCCGCCTCCCGAACCCCAACCCCGGATACAAGGTTATCAACGCCGAAACGATCCGTGCCTCGCGCTCGCACCGGCGCCTCCTGCGACGCCTCGCCCGTCCTTTTCAGCCGTCGCCGCCGCCCTAGCCAGATCGGCATGAATTGTCTTTCAAAGACAGGCCAACACACGCTGAGATCGTGGCTTTCCTCTCTTTGTTCGGTGAAACGCCGCTGAATTCCGCCAGCATCTTGATCGGTAATCTCCCTGATGACACCGTCCGTCGCCTCGACGTTAAGTCGCCCGACAACGACCGCACCGCCTCTCCGCACTGCGCCGGGCTCTCGCTCACCCCGACGGAGATCTGCATGCTCGGCAGTGAGCGTGGTTTTTACGTCGGCCAGTTCTCGCTGGAGATCTCCGGCCCCGGCTATTGCTTCCCCCGCACGCCGCGCGAGATCTTCGACGCGATCCGCACCGACCCCGGCGTGACCCCTCTCCTCGAAATCCTCGACAGCACCTGGCCCACCGACGTGCTCCAACTCGAGCACGCCCGCGACTTGCTATCAGCCACCCTCGAGCCCGACCTCTGGCCCTACGACAACATCGCCAACCGACCCGAGCCGCCGCATTGGCTCTGGGGCGTCGCGGAGACCTGAGCCCAGCGATCGTCGGCCCGAGCGAGACGTTTCGAAATGTGCCAAAGCCACCGGTAAATGTGGTATTCTGAACGCAGAACCCGTCGCCCGCTCCACTCACGAGAGGAGACCCGGATGTCACACAACAAGCCCAGCCCCATCTTGGCCGTCGGTTCCGTCGTCATCTGCGTCGTCTTTGCCCTCGCGATGCTCTGGCTTCTCTGGTGGGGAATCACCACAATCTTCTGATCCTGACGATCCCCCCGCCGAGCGATAAGCCCTTCAGAGCCCCCGCAGCGACTCGATCATCTCCCGCGTCGCCGCCCCGCGGTGCGACAGCCCGTTCTTCTGAGCCGCCGTCAGCTCCGCGCTCGATAGCGTGAACTCGGGCCCGACCAAAAACACCGGGTCATACCCGAAGCCGCCCTCACCGCGCGGCACGCCGTCCTTCGTCGGCTCGCCGATCCGCCCCTCAAACGTGCCCCGCGCCGTCGCCAGCGTCTCGCCCTCCGGGTTGGCCAGCACCATCGTGCACACAAACCTCGCGGTGCGTTCTTCCGCCGCGACCCCTTCCAGCTCGCGCAGCACCCGGGCCGTGTTCGCCGGGTCACGCGTCTCGCGCCCGTCGCCGCGGTCCTCGCCGTCCGAGTAGTAGTGCGATGAGATCACGCCGGGCGCTCCGTTGAGCGCCTCGACCTCGAGCCCCGAGTCGTCGGCCAGGCACCAGTGCCCGGTCAGCCTCGCGTACGCGGTCGCCTTGATCGTCGCGTTGACCAAAAACGACTCAGCCCCCTCCTCCGGCTCGTCGAACGGCCCGCCGACCTCGTCGAGCCCGAGCACCCGGTACCGATCCCCGAGCCGAGCTTCTGCGAGCAGTCGCTTGAGCTCGCTCACCTTCCCCGGGTTCTGCGTCGCGATGACCAGCGGGCGGGGGGGGCGGGGCGTGAGCGGTGGTGGGGGTGTCATGCGGGTTCCTTCGTCAGCGGGGTTCTTCATAGCCCGGGAAACAGCGTTCGCTTGCGGTCCTATGGTCTGCCCTATGCCGAACACGTCCAGCAAAACCAGCGAATCCACAAGAGCAACCCCGAAGCGCACACGGTACGACATCGCCCGCGCCGCCGCCGACCGCGCCCAGGCCTTCGGCGAAGATCCCTCGGGCGCCTCCGCGGTCGTCGGGTTCGACGGCTTCATCGATTCCATCATCCACCTCGTCTCCCAGCGCAACACCATGCAGCTCGACGACTTTGTCCGCATCGACACCATCCCGGGGTTCGCCTCGCGCGTCGGGGCCGCCGCCGGCAAGAGCTCCAATATCGAGCTCGTCGTCCGCGAGCAGCGGTTCGGCGGCAACGGCCCGCTCATGGCCGGGGCCCTGGGCCGCCTGGGCGTCGGCGTCACCTACATCGGCGCCATCGGCCAGGAAGACGCCCCCGAGACCCTGAGCCCCATCTACGAGCCCTTCGCCGAGTGGTGCGAAAAGGTCCTCCCGATCGCCGCGCCGGGCCACACCGACGCCCTCGAGTTCGAAGACGGCAAGGTCATGCTCGGCAAGCCCCAGAACATCCAGCACGTCACCTGGGAACGCATCAAAGAAGCCGTCGGGCTCGGCGTCTTCATCAGCATGGTGGACGGGGCCAAGCTCCTGGGCGTCGTCAACTGGGTCATGATGAGCGGCGTAGACGGCATCTGGCAGGGCCTCATCGACGAGGTCCTCCCCAAGATTGAGCCCGCACGCCGACCCCGGATCTTCATCGACCTCTGCGACCCCGCCAAACGCACCGACGCGGACCTGCTCGCCGCGCTCGACCTGCTCAAGCGGCTCAACACACTCACCCCCGTCACCCTCGGGCTTAACCTCGCCGAGAGTCAGCGGGTCGCCGCGGTCGCCGGGGCCGAGCCCTTCGACGACTCGCACAACACCACGATGGGCAGCGCGGTCCGCAAGACCGCCCGCTCGATCCAGCAGACCCTCGGCCTCGACACCGTCGTCGTGCACCCGCGGCAGGGCGCCGCCGCCGCCAATGCCGACGAGTCCGCCTGGTTCGAGGGCCCCTTCACGAGCAGCCCCAAGCTCTCCACCGGCGCCGGCGACCACTTCAACGGCGGCTTCAGCTTCGGGCAGATCGCCGGCATGCCCCTCGACGAGTGCCTCGCCATCGGCACCGGCGTCAGCGGCGCCTACGTCCGCGACGCCGTCAGCCCCGCCCTCGACCGCCTCGTCGGTTTCCTCCGAGACCTCCCCGAGCCCGAGTGAACACCATGGGAGTGAACGACGCGCCTTGAGATCCTCCCCCGTCGCCGACGGGGGAGGTGGCACGCGAAGCGTGACGGAGGGGGTTAAGCCGGCCCCGGCCTCCGCCTTTCGCCCGCGTATCATTGCCCATGCCCACCGCCCTCTTTGAACGACTCGGCATCGCCGATCACCCGCGAATCGTCACCCGCTACATCGGCCCCGCCGAGCCCTCAGACGGCGTCGTCGCCTCGCTCAACCCCGCCACCGGCGAGGTCATCGCCGGTGTCCGCGTCGAAGACGCCGCCTCAACCCGAGCCACCATCGCCCGGGCCCACGAGGGCTTCCTCCGCTGGCGCAAGGTCCCCGCGCCCAAGCGTGGCGAGGTCGTCCGCCGCATCGGCGAGGCCTACCGCACCCACCTCGACGACCTGGGCGCGCTGCTCAGCCTCGAGATGGGCAAGATCCTCGCCGAAGGCATCGGCGAGATCCAGGAGACCATCGACATCGCCGACTTCGCCGTCGGCCTCTCCCGACAGCTCCACGGCATCACCATGCCCTCCGAGCGACCCGAGCACTCCATGAAGGAGCAGTGGCTCCCGCTCGGCGCGCTCGGCGTCATCACCGCCTTCAACTTCCCCAACGCCGTCTGGGGATGGAACGCCATGCTCGGCGCCGTCTGCGGCGACACCGTCGTTTGGAAGCCAAGCCTCCTCGCACCGCTCACCGCCATCGCCACCAACACCATCGCCCAGCGCGTCGCCAGCGAGATGGGCCACGAGAACCTCTTCGAGCTCGTGATCGGTTCGGACGCTGAGGTCGGCGAGACCATGGTCGCCGACCGAAGGCTGCCCCTCATCAGCGCCACCGGCTCGTGCCGCATGGGCCGGGTCGTGGGGGCCAAGGTCGCCCAGCGGCTCGGCCGCTGCCTGCTCGAGCTCGGCGGCAACAACGCCTGCATCGTCGAGCCCGACGCCGACCTGGACCTCGCCCTCAAGAGCGTTGTCTTCGGCTCCGTCGGCACCTGCGGCCAACGCTGCACCTCCACCCGCCGCCTCATCATCCACGAGTCCATCGCCGACGACTTCGTCGCCCGACTCAAGACCGCCTACGAGAGCATCCGCATCGGCGACCCGCTCGCCGAGGGCACGCTCGTGGGCCCGCTGATTACCCAGAGTGCCGTCGAGGGTTTCGAGAGCGCCGTGAAGCTTGCTACCGAGCAGGGCGCGACGCTCATCACCGGCGGCGCCCGCGTCCTGGCCGAGTCCCTCCCCGAGCCGCTTCGTGGCGGGGCCTTCGTTCAGCCTACGATTCTCCGGGCGCCGCCCTCGGGCACGCTCCCCGTCGCGTTGGACGAGACCTTCGCACCGATCCTGTATGTCTTTACGTACGAGACTCTTGAGGAGGCGGTCGAGATGAACAACGCAGTAGATCAGGGGCTCAGTTCCGCGTTGTTCACCGGCTCGGTCCGGTCCAGCGAACGGTTCCTCGATCCCTCGGGGGCCGGCACCGACTGCGGCCTGGCCTACGTCAACCTAGGCACCAGCGGTGCCGAGATCGGCGGGGCCTTCGGCGGCGAGAAAGACACCGGCGGCGGGCGAGAATCAGGCTCCGACGCCTGGAAGGCCTACATGCGACGCCAGACCTGCACCACCGGCTTCAGTACCGAACTCAACCTTGCACAGGGGATTCGCTTTGAGTGAGCAGACCACTATCGATGACCTCGCCGCCCAAGCGATCAGCGAGATCGAGTCCGGCATGACCGTCGGCCTGGGCGCCGGACGAACCGCCGCACGCGGCATCCGATCCCTCGCCGAGAAGGTCCGCATCACCGGCATGGAGATCCAGTGCGTCGGCGCCAGCGAGTCCGCCGAGGTCATGGCCAAAGAGCTCGGCCTCACCATGGTCGACTTCGCAACCCTCGAGCAGATCGACATCCTCATCGACGGCGCCGACGAGATCGACCGAGACCTCCGCGTCATGAAGGGCAGCCGCGGCGCCATCACCCGCGAGCGGATGCTCGCCTGGGCCGCCAGGCACACCATCTACATGGTCACCACCGACAAGGTCTCCGACCGCATCGGCACCAAGACCACCCTCGCCATCGCCGTCATGTACTTCGGCCTCGCCTCCACCCGCGCCGAGCTCCGCCGCCTGGGCCTCAACGGCGTCGTCCGCCGCGACCTCAACAACAAGCCCTTCGTCACCGACAACGCCAACCTCATCCTCGACGTCACCCTCGAGGGCGAGGAGCCCCTCGACGAGCTCACCAGCCAGCTCAACGACATCCCCGGCATCATCGACCACGCCCTCTTCACACGCGAGGCCGACACCATCCTCATCGAGCACGAGGACGGCAAGATCGAACGACTCGAACGCCCCACCCAAGCCTGACCACAGGCTGCGCCACCGAGATCCAAGCCGCGTGCGCAAGCACGCGAGTTCTCTTGGTTCAACGAGCCCCGAGCGCAAGCGACGGGTTTCTTCTCGCTCCCTCTCCCGCGTGGAGGGCGCGTCGTGTGGCATGGCGCATCAAACTCGAATGGGCGGGTTATCCTCCGCCCGTCGAATCAGAAATCTCGCCGCTGATCCGACCGCCCCCGGCAGGCCGGATACGCAACGACGTGGTTCTCGATTGATCGATGGTGAAGATCAGACTGAAATCTTCCGCCAGTAAAACCTCGCGCCCGTCAATGGTCGTCGAGCTGGTTCCCTCTTCGGCCACGGGCAGCACGACAACCCTGTCGCCCCGGTCGTAATCGAACAGGACCGAGCCTCCGGCCTCGACAAGATGATTGGCCGAGATGGTGGTGTGCCAGGTGTTTGCATCACTCTGCTGGTGCCGGGCGACGATCTCGCGACCGGTCAGGTTCAAGACCAGAATCTGGCGACGACCGGACGTGCTCGGGACTGGCACGATCAACACAAAGACGAGGAACACAGCAATGGCCATGACGAGAGTCACGAGGGCGATCCGAATGATTCGCATGACGGATTGTACCTAAACCGAGATTCCCGACCGGGCGTACGCCCCGCCTGGTTTTCCTTGCATTCTCGCCACGATTTCTGCTATCCTGCACCCGTGATCCTCTCCATCACACGCCATGGCCAGGCCCACCGGGCCTCCCTGACCGGCACCGACCGAGACCGCGAGCTCAAGCCGCGCGGCTGCCAGCAGGCCGAGTTCCTCGCGCTCACCCTCGCCACCCTCGATACCCCGCCCGATCGGCTCGTCGCGAGCCCCTTCGTTCGCGCCCAGCAGACCGCCAAGATCATCGACTCGCGACTCCGCCTCGGGCTCGTCACCGACGACCGCCTCCGCTGCGGCACCCAGCCCTCCACCGTCCTCCAGCTCATCGCCGACCATGCCGACGCGACCTCGCTCGTCATCGTCGGCCACAACCCCACCCTCGACGAGCTGATCGGCCTGCTCACGAGCGGCCCCGCCGCCTACGGCCCGGGCCTCCGCACCGGCGAGGCCTTCGTCCTCGACCTCGACCCCCATCTCGACCTCGACCCCCATGATCCACAGGATCCAGACGGACCCGTCGGCCGCGCCGTCATCCTCGCCCAGATCCGACACGAGAACGAAGAGGCCCAGACCCCGCCCTTCTGACTTCAAGCCACGGCGACCCGCACGAAAAAACCAGCGCAGAAAAACAGCCGCCGGTCGCCCGACGGCTGTGATGAATTCCATGCCGCGAAGAACCCGGTGAAGCAGCCGGCCGGTCTTACCCGTCCTTCTCTTCGTCCTTCACTTCATACTCCGCATCGATCACGTCGCTGTCGCCATCGGCCGAGTCACCGTCGCCGGCGTCCTCGCCCGCAGCCTCGCCGCCCGCAGCCGACGTCTGCTCGTAGACCGCCTTGCCCAGCTCCATCGACGCGTCCTGCAGCTCCTTGAGCGACGCCTCGATCGGGGCCTTCTCGTCGCCCTTAAGCTTGTCCTCGAGGTTGCTCATCGCGCCCTCGATCTTGCTGCGGATGTCCGGCGTCACCTTGTCGCCGTGCTCCTCGAGGCTCTTGCGGATCTGGCTCAGCATCGAGTCGCCCTGGTTCTTCAGGTCCACGACCTCCCGACGCTTCTTGTCCTCTTCGGCGTGCGCCTCGGCGTCCGCCTTCATCCGGTCGATCTCAGCCGTGTCCAGCCCGCTCGAGTTCTCGATGCGGATGTCCGCCTTTGTCCCCGTGCCCTTGTCCGTCGCGGTCACCGAGAGGATGCCGTTGGCGTCGAGCGCGAACTCCACCTCGATCTGAGGCGTGCCCCGCGGCGACGGCGCGATCCCCGTCAGCTCAAACATCCCCAGCGAACGGTTGTCCTTGGCAAACTCACGCTCGCCCTGCAGCACATGAATCTGCACGCTCGACTGGCTGTCCACCGCGGTCGAGAAGACCTCTTTCTTGCTCGTCGGGATGGTCGTGTTCCGCTCGATCAGCGAGGTCATCACGCCGCCCATCGTCTCGACGCCCAGGCTCAGCGGCGTCACATCGAGCAGCAGCACATCCTTCACCTCGCCGCTCAGCACCCCGCCCTGGATCGCCGCACCAACCGCGACGACCTCGTCGGGGTTCACGGTCCGGTTGGGCTCCTTGCCAAAGATGTCCTTGGCCATTTCCTGAACCTTGGGCGAGCGCGTCGAGCCGCCGACCAGCACGATCTCGTCGATCTTGGACTTGTCCAGCCCCGCGTCGGCCAGCGCCTTCTCGCACGGGCCACGCAGCCGGTCAAACAGATCCGCGCAAAGGCTCTCAAACTTCGAGCGGCTCAGCGTGACCTGCAGGTGCTTGGGCCCATTCTGGTCCGCCGTGATGAACGGCAGGTTCACCGTCGTCTCCGCGCTCTGGCTCAGCTCCTTCTTCGCGCTCTCAGCCGCCTCCTTGAGCCGCTGCATCGCCATCGCGTCCTTCGACAGGTCGATGCCCTCCTGCTTCTTGAACTCCCCAGCCAGGTGGTCGATCAGCCGCTGGTCCCAGTCGTCGCCGCCCAGGTGCGTGTCGCCGTGCGTGGACAGAACCTCGAACACGCCGTCGCCCACGTCTAGGATCGACACGTCGAACGTGCCGCCGCCCAGATCGAACACCGCGATCTTCTCGTTGGACTTCTTCTCGAGCCCGTACGCCAGCGCCGCCGCCGTCGGCTCGTTGATGATCCGCTCGACCTTGAGCCCCGCGATCTCGCCCGCGTCCTTGGTCGCCTGCCGCTGCGCGTCGTTGAAGTAGGCCGGCACCGTGATCACCGCGCGGTCAACCTTCTCGCCCAGGTACTCCTCCGCGGTCCGCTTGAGCTCCCCGAGGATCATCGCCGAGATCTGCTGGGGCGTGTATTCCTCGCCCTTGATCTTCACCTTCACGAAGTCCGTCGGCCCGCCGGTCAGCTCGTACGGGATCAGCTTCTCTTCCGAGCCGACCTCCTCGTGCCGCCGACCCATGAACCGCTTGATCGAGAACACCGTGTTCGTCGGGTTCGTCACCTGCTGGTGCTTCGCCGCCTGCCCCACCAGCCGCTCGCCCTTGTCGGTGAAGCTCACCACAGACGGCGTCGTCCGGTTGCCCGACGAGTTAATCAGAACCTTCGGCGTGTCACCCTCCATGACGGCGACCACCGAGTTCGTTGTCCCAAGATCGATGCCGATGATTTTGCTCATGGCTCATAGCTCCTTGCCTGCGAACGGGGCCCCCAAGATTCAGGGCCCGTGAAGTCGTACCTGTTCCAGTATCATTGCAACCCTTGTGCCACCGAGCACCCGCCCGAAAAACACGCATCCCGCCCCGTTCATCGGCCTTTTTACGACATCAACACCTCTTTCCCTGCCACTCTGGCAGGGCCCCCGCGACCGACCCGACGAGCCCCTCACGGGAGTGGGGCCCCTCACCAACGAGCCCGGAGCGCAAGCGACGGGTCTCACGTCTTCACCGACCCGGCGGACCCGCCTGCCGTCGGCTCCCCACCCGGTACGCCGTCACCACCCCGAACACCAGCGTCACGTGCACACTCGTCGGCTTGGTCAGATACGCCGTCCTGATGTTCTTGACCCGGTCCACGCCGACCCACCCCGCGCTCACCTCCGGCATCGGCCACACCGCCACCCCAACCACCACCACCACCCACGCCGCGCACCACCACCCGAGCCCCGCGCTCCCACGACGACCCGCCCACAGCCCGCACCACCCGATCACCAGCCCCCAAAGCCACACCAACGAGTCAAACCGCTCGCCCGTTGCCCACCCGATCCCCAGCCACGCCGCAAGGCACCCCGCCGCGACCAACGGCACCACAACCCATCCCGCGCGCCGAGGGGGCTCCGGCCTTGCTCCCTCTCTCCCCTGGGGGAGAGGGCTGGGGTGAGGGGGTTCTTCTGCTCTTGAGGAGCCCGGAGCGTCAGCGACCAGACCCGCTCCGGTTCCGTTCTCCCCGTGCTCAGCCCGATACCCCGCCACCCGCTCCGCGTACCCACGCACCGCGCCCTCCGTGCGATCATCCCACCCCAGCCCGAGCCCCTCGTACACCCCGCGCACCGCCCCGACCGGGTCGAGGGCCAAGTCCTCATACCTGACCACCGCCACCCGGCGGTCCGCGTCTTCAAGCGCCGCCGCCTCGCGTTCAAACCTCGCCTCGGTCTCGTGCATCTCCCTCAAGATCGCCGCGCGCGTCGTCCCCTCGGGTTCCGCGTCCTCCAGCCCATACCGCCCCAGCCGCCCCTGCATCACCACGTTCGACCGCAGCACCGCGTCCTCGTCACGAACCACGTGCACGAACCGCACCCGCCGATCGCCCTCCCCGGCGCAAAGCCGGTCCAGCTCCGCCACCCTCGCCGTGTGGCTCGGCGTCTTCAAGAGCAGCCGCCCCTTGCCGCTCCCGACGCACACCTTCCAGCAGAACCACGCCAGCGTCCGACGCCACCGCCGCATCTCCCGCTCGCTGAGCCCCTCAAGATCGTGCCAACGCGACCACTCCTCCCGCTGGCTGGGATACACAAACCGCCCGGGCAGCGGGCTCGCCAGGCTCCAGTTGGCCAGCGCGAAGTCATCCTCAGCCGGCCACCAGGGCCCGAACCCCACGCCGTCCTGCGGCCGCTCGTTGGGCGCAAACGGCAGCATCGCCAGCCGCAACGCCCACCAGCTCACCACCCACCCCTGCGGCGCCAGCGCCTGCACCCAACGCGGCGTCACGAACCGCCGATCGCAGCTCATCAGGTTGTGCAGGTGCGTCGTCCCGCTGCGGTAATACCCCGTGATCACCACCGTCTCACGCTCGATCCGAGGCCCGCCCCCACGCCCGCCACCCCGCACACAATCCCGGGCACGCAGCCAAACCCCCAGCACCACCCGCTCGGGCAGCGTCAGCACCGTCGCCACGAAGCTCGTCAGCAGCGCAAACCCCACTCGCGGCAGATACCGCCACCCGCCGCCCAGCCGCCCGCGTCGCCCCCCGCTCCACAGCAGCCGGGCCCACACGTCCAGCGGCGCCAGCCCCATCAGGTTCGGCGAGGGCCAGGGGAATCCGGGTTGCTTGGGTCGTTCGCTCAACAGCGCGAGTCTAGCGGAAGCTCGGTTTCCAGACCCGCTCCCGGGTTTCACCCCAGCCGCGCCTCGAACACCACCGCCTGCATCGGAACCTCGAACGCCGCAGCCTCGTCTCCACCCGCGTACCGCTCAGCCATCGCCCGCACCGCCGCCGCGCCACCCGTCTCAAGCAGCCCACGCTCCTCGACCTGCCTCCGCAGCGGCGACCCGGTGAGATACGCCCCGACCGCGCTAGCCGCAGACTCCGCACAGCAAGGCCTCGCCAGCACCGAAACCACAACCTCATCAAACCCCGCGGCTTGCAGGTCGCGCACCATCCCCGTCACATCCAACGCCCGAAACGGCACCGCCAAAAAGTCCGGCGGGTCCTCAGGAGCCAGCCCGCAAAGCACCTCGTGCAGACACCCCGCGATCGGGTTCCGCTCCAGATCGTCCCACACGCTGAACAAGAACCGCCCGCCGGGCCTCAGCACCCGCGCCGCCTCGCGATACCCCAGCGCCTCATCGGGAAAGAACATCACCCCGAACTGGCAGGCCACCGCGTCGAACGACCCGTCCTCGAACGGCAGCGCCGTCGCGTCGGCCTGCCGATACTCGATGCCCGGCAGCCCCGCCAGCGCCTCCTGAGCAATCTCCAGCATCCCGGCGTTGAAGTCCGTAGCCGTGAGCGAGCTCGACCCGGGCAGCGTCGCCCGCAGCCGCCGCGTGACCACGCCGGTCCCCGCCGCCGTCTCGAGCACCGCCCCGCCAGCGATCGGCCCAACACGCCGAGCCAGGTCGTCGGCGTAATCCTCAAACAGCAGCGGCACAAGGCGCCGCTCATACCCGCGCGGCACCGACCCGCTGAAATCAGGAGTGCCCGCCGCTGGCGAAGACTCGGCATCGCTCTCGCCGGCGTCGCTCGCATCAGCGCTGCTCGAAGAATGGTCCGTCATTGGGCACCTCCTGGGTTCGCGGGTCGGGGCTCTCCGTACTGTAACAAAGCGTGCTCCAGCCCGACAACGGGCACCAAGCACGCCCGCTTTGCGAACTTCTTCCTTTGGTGCACGGGCGAGACCCAGCGCACTCGGGTTTCAGCGAAGAGCACGCCGTGCTCTCCGCGAACTCCGAGTTGTTCACCCTCCGGCGCGCCGCACGGAGCCCGGACAGGCGCAACAACGACCACGACAACCGGCGCTCACGCCCAGCCGGGGTTCAGCTTCGTCGTCTATCGAAACGTCTGAGCCCGCGGCCTACGCCCCGAACCTACGCCACCGTCTTCGCGTGCCGACGCGACTGGTTCGGCACCCGGATCTCCTTGGCCAGGCCCACCCAGCCCATGCACCGGATCACCATGTAGCTCATGTCAAACTGCCACCACTTCAGCCCGTGCCTCGCCGAGGTCGGGAACGCGTGGTGGTTGTTGTGCCAACCCTCCCCGAACGCCAGCACCCCGAAGATCGCGTTGTTCCGTGAGTGGTCGTGGCTCTTGTAAGGCCGGTTCCCCCACAGATGACACACCGAGTTCACGCTCCACGTGATGTGGTGCACCATCAGGATCCGCACCAGCCCGCCCCAGAGCAGCCCCAAGAGCGCCCCGGTCCACGTCCCCGTGATCGCCAGCGCGATCGCCGCCGGGATCAACAGCCCCAGCAGCACCCACAACGGGAACAGGTTGCTGATCACCCGCGTCAGCCGGTCCTGCTGCAGGTCCGGAACGTACCGCATCAGCGTGTCCCGGTTCGGCCTGATAAACCACCCCATGTGCGAGTGCCACGCCCCACGCACACGATTCCAGAACCCGCTGCCGTGCGTGTGTGGCGAGTGCGGGTCGTCAGCGCGATCAGAGTGCTGGTGATGCGAACGGTGCGTCGCAGCCCATCGCAACAGGCTCCCCTGAACCGACATCGAACCCAGGATCCCCAGCGCCGCCTTGACCACCACATTCGTCTCAAACGACTTGTGCGTGAAGTACCGGTGATACCCCACCGTGATCCCCATCCCCGTGAGCATGTACCCGCCGATCAGAAGCCCGAACGACGTCCACCCGAAGCCCGGGCCCCACAGCAGAATAATCGCAGCGATCAGCGCCGCCGGCGGCAGCAAAACCGCGAGCAGCGTCAGGCAACGCTCAAGCAACCCGGAATGCTCGTGCGGCTCACCGGGAAGCCCGGGCGCCTCGGCTGCCGTCATCGGCCCGCCCACCAGGTCGGCGAGCGAGACCATCGGCTTGGATTCAATCTCAGAGGTCGATGTCGGGCTGGCCACGGGGCTGGCCTCGACGAAGGGGGCGTCGGCTTTGGTCATCACACACAGGCCCTCACTGCGGGTCTTCCCGTTCGGGTCGGCTAAAGGGCCGACCCCGTCGGGCTCAGTCGTGCCACCGGCGCTCCATCATGGAACGCCGGGGCGGGCCGGGGCAGTGTTCCCGGCCACGAGGGTATACGGGAAATCGGATCGACGCGTTCATCGGCTGGAGTTGTTCTGCCGAAAACGGCCCTGGCGACCCGGAACTGGCGCGTAAAAAAGCCGGGACGTGAGTCCCGGCTTCGAGTTCATGCAACTCGGTTGGGTTTACCAGCCGCCGCGGCCGCCGCCGCCACCGCCGAAGCCGCCACGGCTGCCGCCGCCGCCGCCGCCACCGAAGCCACCGCCGCCGCCGCCACCGCTGCGCGGCTCGCGGGGACGGGCTTCGTTCACGGTCAGGTCACGACCGCCAAAGTCCTTGCCATTCAACTCGTCGATGGCCGTCTTGGCCTGAGCCGCGTCGGCGAACTCAACGAAACCGAAGCCGCGGGGGCGTCCGGTCTCGCGGTCCATGACGAGGTTGGCGGAGGTCACTTCGCCATGCTGAGCGAACAGGTCGCGGAGGTCGTTCTCGGTCGCCGTGAACGGCAGGTTACCTACGTAAAGCTTGGTCATAATACGCTATCCTTCAATGCCCTAAAACAAGAGTCCGGTGCTTCTGCTCGGGCCAGCGGAGAGCGTCGGGATCAGACTGTGGACGGCCCAACATCGGACCGGATCCACCAGAGAACGCCAAACAATAGCCCGGTGCACATCGAATCGCACCCCCATCTCAAAAATCTTGTTCGGGTACAAAGAAGCACCCGCTCCCGATTCAAGGGGGGCTATCCCCTTGCCACGCCTTGATATAGTGCTCACCAACCCCCGCGGCCTCCACCTCCGCCTCCGCCGCCTCCGCCGCCACCACCGTACCCGCCGCCTCCGCCACCGCCATCACGCGATTCACGAGGCCGAGCCTCGTTCACCACCAGGTCGCGACCATCCAGATTGGTCCCATTCAACGCCTCGATCGCGGCTTGCCCGGACGACGCCTCGCCGAACTCCACAAACCCGAAGCCTCGAGGCCGACCCGTTTCCCGATCGGTAATGAGGTTGGCCGAGGTCACCGACCCGAATTCCTCGAACACTTCGCGCAGCCGGGCCTCGGACGTGTCAAACGAGAGATTTCCTATATACAGCTTCATCGCTGTTTCCTTCGCGGTGCCCGTTTGTGGTTCTCCGAGGATCTGTTCGGGCTGTTGAGCCTCGGAAGCGGGCGGCGAATCCCTAGCCGACGTGGCGGCCCGCGCCCGCACATGCTAATTGGTCATCAAGAGGTCTGCGCGTCTTTTTGAGCTAAATCCGCTCACTTCCTCGCCCTCATTTAGGGCCCCGAACAAGGGGTGCCCCCCCGGGCCCCCCCCGTGTCCCCCCGGTGCATCCCCGCCCCACCCGACCCGTTACATTCCATTTCATGAACCCGAAGACCAAATCCGACCGCCGATTCCTCTCCGCCAGGCCCCTCGTCGCGCTCGCAGCCGCCCTGCTCAGCGCCGGCCCCGCCGCCGCCCAGCCCGTCAACGACCTCTGGGCCAACAAATGCGCCTCCTGCCACGGCACCAACGCCCAGGGCACCACCGCCCTCTCCCTCACCGCCGCCTCTGACTGGCTCGGCACCAACGACCGCGCCCTCTACGACGCCCTGCTCGAACACGACACCCTCGACGACGGCTCCACCGGCGCCGACCTCTCCGCCGCCCAGGCCTGGGCCCTCATCAACTACACCCGCGAGCTCCAGGAGCAGGCCCGAAAAACCCGCGAGCCCGCCCCAACACCCAAAGCCGGCGGCGTCTTCGAATCCACACACCACAACTACAAACTCGAGACCGTTATCAACTCGGGCCTCGACACACCCTGGGGCGTCGCCTGGTTCGAAGACGGCCGCATGCTCATCACCGAACGCAGCGGATCCCTCCGTGTCCTCGACGACACCAAGCTCTCCGACCCCGTCCGCAACACGCCCGCCGTCCGCGCCCAGAGCCAGGGCGGCCTGCTCGATGTCGCCGTGCTCCTCGAACCCGGCAACCCAGACCCCTGGGTCTACCTCAGCTTCGCCGACCCCCAAGATCGAGACGGCATGACCAAGGTCGTCCGCGGCAAGGTCCGAAGCGCCGGCCGCGGCGCCCTCACCTGGGCCGACGAGCAGACCATCTGGCAGGCCGACCCCGACGACTACACCGGCGGCGGAATCCACTTCGGCTCCCGCCTCGTCTTCGACAACCAGGGCCACCTCTTCTTCACCATCGGCGAACGCGGCCAGGGCACCCACGCCCAAGACCTCACCCGCCCCAATGGCAAGGTCCACCGCGTCAACCTCGACGGCTCCATCCCCGATGACAACCCCTTCGTCGGCCGCGATGAGGGCGGTAGCGGTGGGGGCGTCTACGAGTCCATCTGGTCCTACGGCCACCGAAACCCGCAAGGACTCGCCATCGATTCCAACGGCACCCTCTGGGACACCGAGCACGGCCCGCGAGGCGGCGACGAGATCAACATCATCACCAAAGCCACCAACTTCGGCTGGCCCGTCATCTCCTTCGGCATGAACTACAACGGCACACCCCTCGAATCCCCCTGGCCAGACGTCATCGGCGACGACGCCAACGCCATGGCCCTCCCAAATTTCCGTTGGCTCCCCTCCATCGCCGCCTGCGGCCTCGACATCGGCCGCGGCCCACAGTTCCCCAACTGGAACAACGACCTCTTCGCCGGCGGCCTCGCCGGCCAGGTCCTCGAACGCCTCCGATTCGCCAACGGCGTCATCACCGAGCGAGAGGAACTCCTCCGAGGCATCGGCCGCGTCCGTGACGTCGTCACCGGCCCCGACGGAGCCATCTACGTCGTCCTCAACGGGCCCGACAAGGTCGTGCGGCTGGTGAACGCGGACTGAGCACCGCGCCCCCCCCGCGGAGCCGGCGCACAGGCACGCTCGAACCGCTCGAGAACCGGAGGCGGCCCGCAGAGCGGGGCACGCCGAGGCTCATCAGTCGAGCGTGCCCTTGAGTTTGAGGCTGAACTTCATCTTCTTGAAGTCCACGTCGCCGTTCAGGCTGGCCTTGTCGGTGAGGCGCAGCCCGTCCTTGGAGATCCAGCTGGGCAGCGGGAGCTTCTTCTGCTCTTCCTTTGGCGGGGGCTTGTAGCCCTTGAGGGTCTTGTTGATGCGTGCCTCGGTGGAAATCATCTCCTTGAACATCTTGTCCTGAATACTCTTGCGGGTCGCGGCCATGATGTCGAGTTTCTTCACCTCGTCCTTGGAGCGGTCCTGCTTCTTCTTCTTGAGGAGCGGGTCGGCCTCCTTGTCGAGCTTCTTGAGATCGGCGCAGGGCTTCTTGATCTTGGCGTTGAAGGCCTTGAGCTCGGTCT